>NZ_KB911775.1:0-755617 GCF_000383655.1 Streptomyces sp. 351MFTsu5.1
GACGTCGGCGTGGCCGCCGCCTACGCCAAGACGCTCAGCTACTACGCCGCCAAGTCCGGCGACACCGCCGCGAAGACCACCGCCAAGGCACTCCTGGACGGCATGTGGAACAACTACCAGGACAGCCTCGGCGTCGCCGTCCCGGAGAACCGCGCGGACTACAACCGGTTCGACGACTCGGTGTACGTGCCGAGCGGGTGGACCGGGACCATGCCGAACGGGGACGCGATCAACTCCTCGTCCACGTTCGAGTCCATCCGGTCCTTCTACAAGAACGACCCGGCCTGGTCGAAGATCCAGGCGTATCTCGCGGGCGGCGCGGTGCCGTCGTTCACCTACCACCGGTTCTGGGCCCAGGCGGACATCGCCCTGGCCATGGGTTCGTACGCGGAGCTTCTCGAATAGCCCCCGCCGAGCACTCCGTGGGGAGACCGTTGTCGACTGCGGTCCGTTGTGGCTGGTCGCGCACACGCGGCGGAGCCGCACATGGATGCAGCCCCGCGCCCCTAAAAGCGCTACAGGCACCGTTTCTCCCCCGGAGCCGCTCGAAGGCTCCGCGTATAGGCCCCGCCACCTGACGGCGGGGCCGACCGGCCGGGCGGCCCCCTCCCGCACTGGGGGTCGCCCGGCGCTTCTCGCTGTCAACGGAAAGCGCTCCCCCCACTCCATGCGGAAAGGACTCCCCCGTGCGAAGAACCCGCATCCTCACGGCGGTGCTCGCGCTCGCGGCCGGGCTGCTCGCGGGCACCCCGCCCGTGGTGGCCGCCGGCAACACCTCCGAGGCTCCGCTCGCCGCCGACACGTACACCTGGAAGAACGCCCGAATCGACGGCGGCGGATTCGTGCCGGGCATCGTCTTCAACCGCAAGGAGAAGAACCTCGCCTACGCCCGCACGGACATCGGCGGCGCCTACCGCTGGCAGGAGTCCTCGAAGACCTGGACACCGCTGCTGGACTCGGTCGGCTGGGACGACTGGGGGCACACCGGGGTGGTCGGCCTGGCCTCAGACCCGGTGGACCCGGACAGGGTGTACGCGGCCGTCGGGACGTACACCAACAGCTGGGACCCGAAGAACGGCGCCGTCATGCGGTCGTCCGACCGGGGTGCGAGCTGGCAGAAGACCGTGCTGCCCTTCAAGCTCGGCGGCAACATGCCGGGGCGGGGCATGGGCGAGCGGCTCGCCGTCGACCCGAACAGGAACAGCGTGCTGTACCTGGGCGCGCCCAGCGGCAAGGGGCTGTGGCGTTCGACCGACTCGGGCGTCAGCTGGTCCCAGGTGACCGCCTTCCCCAACCCCGGCACGTACCAGCAGGATCCGAGCGACACCAGTGGCTACGCCAGCGACAACCAGGGCGTCGTGTGGGTCACCTTCGACGAGTCGACGGGGACGGCCGGGACGGCCACCCGGTCGATCTACGTCGGGGTCGCCGACCTCCAGAACTCGGTGTACCGGTCGACGGACGGCGGTGCGAGCTGGAGCAGGCTCGCCGGGCAGCCGACGGGGTACCTGGCGCACAAGGGCGTCCTGGACGCGGTGAACGGCTATCTGTACCTCACGTACAGCGACAAGGGCGGGCCCTACGACGGCGGGAAGGGCCAGGTGTGGCGGTACGCGACCGCGACCGGCACCTGGACGAACATCAGCCCGGTCGCGGAGGCGGACACCTCCTACGGCTTCAGCGGTCTGACGGTGGACCGGCAGAAACCCAGGACCGTCATGGCGACCGCCTACAGCGCCTGGTGGCCGGACACCCAGATCTTCCGCTCGACGGACAGCGGGGCGACCTGGACGAGGGCGTGGGACTACACGTCGTACCCCGACCGGGCGAACCGCTTCACGATGGACGTCTCCTCCTCCCCGTGGCTGACCTGGGGCGCGAACCCCTCGCCGCCCGAGCAGTCGCCCAAACTCGGCTGGATGACCGAGTCGTTGGAGATCGACCCGTTCAACTCCAACCGCATGATGTACGGCACGGGAGCGACCCTCTACGGCACGGAGAACCTCACGAACTGGGACTCCGGCGGCAAGTTCACCATCAGGCCGATGGTCCAGGGCCTGGAGGAGACGGCCGTCAACGACCTGGCGTCGCCGCCGGCCGGCGCCCCGCTGCTGAGCGCCCTCGGTGACCTCGGCGGTTTCCGGCACACGGATCTCACCAAGGTCCCGCCGATGATGTTCACCCAGCCGAACTTCACCACGACCACGAGCCTGGACTTCGCCGAGACCGACCCGAACACGGTGGTGCGGGTGGGGAACCTCGACTCCGGTCCGCACATCGGGTTCTCGACCGACAACGGGGCCAACTGGTTCGCGGGGACCGACCCTTCGGGGGTGAGCGGGGGCGGCACGGTGGCCGCCTCCTCCGACGGCAGCCGGTTCGTGTGGAGCCCGGACGGCACGGGAGTGCGGTACACGACGGGCTTCGGTACGTCATGGTCGGCGTCGAGCGGGATCCCCGCCGGGGCGATCGTGGAGTCGGACCGGGTGGACACGAGGACCTTCTACGGCTTCAAGTCCGGCACGTTCTACGTGAGTACGGACGGCGGCGCGACCTTCACGGCCTCGGCGGCGACCGGCCTGCCGAGCGGTGACAGCGTGCGCTTCAAGGCGCTGCCCGGGGTGAAGGGCGATGTGTGGCTGGCGGGCGGGGCCGCCGACGGGGCGTACGGCCTGTGGCACTCGACCGACTCCGGCGCGACCTGGACCAGGCTCTCCAACGTCGACCAGGCCGACACCGTCGGCTTCGGGAAGGCGGCGCCGGGGGCGTCGTACCAGACGCTCTACACCAGCGCGAAGATCGGCGGGGTCCGGGGCGTCTTCCGCTCCACGGACAAGGGCGCGAGCTGGACCCGCATCAACGACGACGCCCACCAGTGGGGTTGGACCGGCGCGGCCATCACGGGCGACCCCCGGGTGTACGGCCGCGTGTACGTGTCGACGAACGGCCGGGGTGTGATCTACGGCGACACCTCCGACACCGGCGGGGGCGGCCCCACGGATCCGACCGACCCGCCCCCGACGGGCGCCTGCGCGGTGACGTACAAGATCACCAACCAGTGGTCGGGCGGCTTCCAGGCCGACGTCCAGCTCACCAACACGGGGTCGAGTGCCTGGTCCGGCTGGACACTTGCCTGGACCTTCCCCAACGGCCAGACGGTCGGCCAGACCTGGAACGCCGAGACCACCCAGTCCGCCTCGACGGTCACGGCGAGGAACGTCGGCTGGAACGCCAACGTGGCGGCGGGGTCGTCCGTGGGCTTCGGCTTCACGGGAAACTGGTCGGGGACGAACGGGAAACCGACGGCGTTCCGGGTGGGCGACCGGAGCTGCACGGTGTCCTGAGGCGGCGGATGTTATAGGGACGTCAGCCGGCCTTTCGGAACGCCCGGACGCTGAACACCGGGTCCGCGCGCGGGAGTTCCTGGTCGGGCAGGGCCTCCAGCCGCTCGGCGAACCGTTCGGTGAGCGGGTCGCCGGGCGGCAGCTGGGTGAACCAGCCGCGTCGCAGGTCCGCGGCGGTGCGCCGGGGGCTGCGGCCCTGCCCCCGGCCCGGGAAACGGGCCTGCCCCGCCGGGTGCATCAGGTGGGCGGCTGCGTACGACTCCACGAGCGGTGCCGCGTCCGGGGCCGGGCGGCGCGGGCGCGGGGCGAGGACGGCGTCGACGTCGCTGCCGACGTCGTGGGCGGCGGCCTTGTCGACGGTGGTGACGTACACCCCGCCGGGTCTGAGCACCCGGGCGCACTCGGCGACCGCGGCCCGGACGTCCTCGGGCCGGTCGAGGAGGTGCAGCAGCCACACACTGGTCACCGCGTCGAACACCCCGTCGGCGAACGGCAGCGTGCGGCTGTCGGCGAGCACGACCGCGCCGGGCAGCCGTACGGCGGCCATGCGGGCCATGCCGCAGGTCAGGTCGGCGCCGGTGACCCGGGTCGCGGGCCGGGCGGCGGCGAGCCTGCGGGTGACGATCCCGGTGCCGCAGCCCACGTCGAGGAGGCGCCGGGTGCCGGACGGGACCAGACCGAGCACCGCGTCGGCGGCCGCGGCGGCCCTGGGCTCACCGCCGCGGGTGTCGTCGTAGGCGTGGGCCTCCTTGTCGTAGTCGAGCACGGGCTCACTGGGCTCCGTGACCGGCGGCGAGGGCGTCCACCCGTTGCGCGAGCTGGAAGTCCTTCTCGGTGAGGGCACCGCCCGCACTGTGCGTGTGCACGGCGAGCGCGACCGTGTTGTAGCCGAGCGTGAGGTCGGAGTGGTGGTCGAGCTCCTCCTGGACCTGGGCGATGTGCACGACCATCGCGGTCGCGGCGAAGTGGTCGCCGAGCCGGTACGAGCGGGTGAGGCGGCCGTCGTCGACGGACCAGCCCGGCAGTTCCGCGAGCCGGTCCTCGATCTCCTTCTGCGACAGGGGTTCGACGGGCATGGCCTCGCTCCTTCCTCGGGTCGGCTTTCTGTCCAGGCTGCCACAGGACGGGTGCCGCGGTCCTGGTCGGAGGGTTCCCCCGGGTGACAGGCGGACACCCATGCCGTCCCGGCGTGGTCGTCGGCCGCCGCGGCGATCACGGCTGGTCCCGCGGAGAGGGACCGGGGGCCAGGGCCCGGTCACCTGCTGACCCCCTCGACTACGGTCGTACCCATGACCACTGCCCCCTCCACCACGACCACCCCCTCCGACCAGGGAGTCGGCCCGCTGCTGCGTGCCTGGCGGGAGCAACGGCGCGTCAGCCAGCTGGAGTTGGCGCTGCGGGCGGACTCCAGCGCTCGGCACATCAGCTTCGTCGAGACGGGCCGCGCCCGGCCGAGCGAGGCGATGGTGCTGCGCCTCGCCGAGCATCTGGAGGTGCCGGTGCGGGAACGCAACGCGCTGCTGCTGGCCGCCGGTTACGCCCCGCGCTTCCCCGAGACCCCGCTGGACGACCCGGCCCTGGACGCCGTGCGCGAGGGGATCGAGCGGCTGATCCAGGGCTACGAGCCCTACCCTGCCCTGGTGTTCGACGCCTCGTACCACGTCGTGGCCGCGAACCGCGGGATCATGATGCTCCTCGACGGCGTCCCCGAGTCGCTGCTGCGGCCACCGCTCAACACCATGCGGCTCACCCTGCACCCAGAGGGTCTCGCCCCGCGCATCCTCAATCTGCGGCAGTGGCGCGGGCATCTGCTGGAACAGATGCGGCGCCAGATCGCTCTGCGCCGCTCGGAGCACCTGCGTGAGCTGTACGAGGAAGTGGCGGCCTATCCGGTGCCGGACCCGCAGGAGGACACCGGCGCCGAACAGGACGAGACCGTCCCCTACTTCGCGCTGCCGATGCGGATCGAGCACGAGGGCAGGACGCTGTCGTTCATCTCCTCCACGGCCACCTTCAACACCCCCATGGACGTGACCGTCGCCGAGCTGGCCATCGAGACGTTCCTCCCGGCCGACCCGGCGACGGTCAAGTACCTGCACGCGCTGCGGCCCTGAACGGGTCCCGGGCCGGAGTGCGCGGGAGGGAGGAGGTGAGGAGCAAAGCGAGCGTGACCGGTGAGGGGGACACCGGGACATGACACACTGCACGCGAGCTTCGACGCGTAGGGGAGGCGTGGCGTGAGTGAGCGGCGACCTGCGCCGACCGTGGGCCAGGTGGTGCTCGGCAGGCGGTTGCAGGAACTGCGGGAGGCGGCCTGCCTCAAGCGCGAGGAGGCGGCCCAGGTCCTGCGGGTGGCCCCCGCGACCGTGCGGCGGATGGAAATGGCCGAGGTCGCCCTGAAGATCCCGTACGTCCAGGTGCTCCTGGAGACCTACGGGGTTCCCGCGGGACAGGTCGAGGACTTCGTCCGGCTGGCCGAGGAGGCCAACAAGCCCGGCTGGTGGCAGCGCTTCCACGACGTGCTGCCCGAGTGGTTCAGCCTCTACGTGAGCCTGGAGGGCGCGGCCGCGATCATCCGCTCCTACGAACCGCACTTCGTGCCGGGTCTGCTCCAGACCGAGGACTACGCGCGGGCCGTCATGGAGGCCGGGACGATCGGGCAGTCCGGGACGGAGGCGATCGAGCGGCACGTGTCGCTGCGGATGGCCCGCCAGCGGCTCCTCGACCGCCCGAACCCGCCCCACCTGTGGGCGATCATGGACGAGACGGTGCTGCGCCGCCCGGTGAGCATCCGCTCCGAGGTGATGCGCGAACAGCTGGACAGACTGCTGGAGTTCGCCGAGCGCGACCGGGTCACGCTCCAGGTGTGCGAGTTCGAGGAGGGCCCGCACCCGGGGACGTACGCGCCCTTCTCGCTGTTCCGTTTCTCCGAACCGGAGCTGCCCGACATGGTCTTCACGGAGTATCTGACCGGCGCGCTGTACCTCGACTCCCGCCAGGAGGTCGCCACGCACCTGGAGGTCCTCGACCACATGTCGGCGCGGGCCGCGTCGGCCGAGCGGACGAAGAAGCTGCTGCGGGAGCGCCGCGCGGACTTCTGAGCACAGGCATGCTGACGAACCCGACGAAGGGGAGAAGACACCGAATGACCGGATCCGACGCGCCCAGGATCGACACCAGCCGCCCGCACCCGGCCCGGGTGTACGACTGGTGGCTGGGCGGCAAGGACAACTACCCGGTGGACGAGGAACTGGCCCGCCGGATCCTCGCCGTGGACGGCACGGTGGTGCGTGGGGCGCGGGCCAACCGCCGGTTCATGCAGCGGGCGGTGCGGACGGTCGCCGAGGCCGGGATCCGCCAGTTCCTGGACATCGGGACGGGTATCCCCACCGAGCCCAACCTGCATCAGGTGGCCCAGGAGGTCGCGCCGTCGTCGAGGGTCGTGTACGCGGACAACGACCCCATCGTCCTGCGGCACGCGCAGGCGCTCCTGCACAGCACCCCCGAGGGGTCCACGAACTACGTCCACGCGGATGTCCGCGATCCGGACACCATCCTGCGGCCGGCGGCCGAGACCCTGGACTTCTCGCAGCCGATCGCCCTGTCCCTGGTCGCGCTGACCCACTATCTGGGTGACGAGGCGTACGGCCTCCTCGCGCGGTACGTCGACGCGCTCGCCCCGGGCAGTTTCCTGATCCTCTCGCAGGTCACGCCCGATCTCAGCCCCCAGGCCATCGAGAAGGCCGCCGAGCAGTTCCGTCGCAGCGGCACGCCGTTCTTCCCTCGCTCGCTGGCCGAGTTCTCCCGTTTCTTCGACGGCCTGGAGCTGCTCGGGCCCGGTGTCATCCCGGTGTCGGGCTGGCGGCCGGGTCCGGAGGACGTGGCGGCCCAGGCGGAGGGCATCGTGCCGGTGTACGCGGGGGTCGCGCAGAAGGCCTGACCCGTACGGGTGCGGATACCGGGTGCGCTCCCGCACCCCGCCCTAGGTTCGAAGGACCCGTGGGCCGGCGAGGAGGGATCGCGCGTGACGGACACCTGGATACCACCGCGGACGCGGCACGTCCCTGCCGAGCTGCGCGGGGAGATGCCTCGACCGCGCGGACGGGCCCCGACCGGCTCGGAAGGCCCGAGGTGCAGACAGCTGCCGTCCGTGTCGGTGGAGGGTCTCCACGCGCCGCGCCCACGGCGGACCACCGACCACGCCCAGGAGGCGGCCCCGATGCCCTCGGATGCGGTGTTGTACCAGGCGGCGGCGCTCTGCCTGACGTATCCCGACGACGACTTCCGCGCCCGGCTGCCGCTGTTGCGGGAAGCGGCCCCGCAGCTGCGGGAGTTCGTCGACCACGCGGCCGTGACGTCCGCGCAGGAACTGGCGGCGCACTACGGCCAGGTCTTCGGCTCCGGGAACCGGCACAGCCTGTATCTGAGCCGGTGGCAGGGCGGGGGCAGCCGGAAGCGGTTCCAGGAGGTGTTCCGGGCGGCCGGGCTGGAGTTGACCGGTGAGCAGGTGCCGGACTTCCTGCCCGCGGTGCTGGAGTTCACGGCCCGGACCGGGGACACGGGCCTTCTCACCGGACACCGGGAGGGCCTGGAGCGACTGCGCTCCAGGCTCACCACCGTCGGCACCCCGTACGCGTCGGTCCTGGACGCCGTGTGCGCCGCACTCCCGACGAGGGTGCGCTAGGTCCCCGGGTCCTCAGGCGGCCCCGCCCCTGCGGTCGTTGGCGTCTCCCTCGCTCCTGTCGTCGTCCACGATCTCCGCGTCGACGACGCCCTCCTCGTCCTGGGGCGGTGACGACGGCTCGTCCTGGGGCGGCTGTTGCGGGGTGGCCTGGGCCTGGGCGTACATGGCCTGGCCCATCTTCTGGCTGACGGAGGCGAGTTTCTCCACGCCGTCGCGGAGGGGGGCGGTGTCGGCGTTCTCCTCCAGGAGGCGTTTGAGGTCCGCCACCGCCGACTCGACCTCCCCCTTCGTGTCGGCGGGCACCTTGTCGTCGTTCTCCCGGACGAACTTCTCGGTCTGGTAGACGAGTTGCTCGGCCTGGTTGCGGGTCTCGGCGGCCTCGCGGCGGCGGTGGTCCTCCTCGGCGTACTGCTCGGCCTCGCGCATCATGCGGTCGATGTCGTCCTTGGGGAGCGCCGATCCGCCCGTCACCGTCATCTTCTGCTCGCGCCCGGTGGCCAGGTCCTTCGCCGAGACGTGCATGATCCCGTTCGCGTCGATGTCGAAGGCGACCTCGATCTGCGGAACGCCCCGGGGCGCGGGCGGCAGACCGGTGAGGTCGAAGACGCCGAGCTTCTTGTTGTACGCGGCGATCTCCCGCTCCCCCTGGTAGACCTGGATCCCCACCGAGGGCTGGTTGTCGGTCGCGGTGGTGAAGATCTCCGAACGCCGGGTGGGGATCGTGGTGTTGCGCTCGATGAGCTTCGTCATGATGCCGCCCTTGGTCTCGATCCCCAGGGACAGCGGGGTGACGTCGAGCAGCAGCACGTCCTTCACGTCGCCGCGGATGACGCCCGCCTGGAGGGCCGCGCCGACCGCCACGACCTCGTCCGGGTTGACGCCCTTGTGCGGCTCCTTGCCGGTGAGTTCCTTGACCAGGTCGGTCACCGCGGGCATCCGGGTCGAGCCGCCGACGAGGATCACGTGGTCAATCGCGCCCACCTTGATGCCGGCGTCCTTGACCGCCTGGTGGAAGGGCGTCTTGCAGCGGTCGAGCAGGTCGGCGGTGAGCTCCTGGAACTGGGCGCGGGTCAGCTTCTCGTCGAGGTGCAGGGGGCCCTCGGCGGAGGCGGTGATGTAGGGCAGGTTGATCGTGGTCTCGGAGGACGACGACAGTTCGATCTTCGCCTTCTCGGCGCCTTCGCGGAGTCGTTGCAGTGCCATCTTGTCGTTGCCGAGGTCGACGCCGTACTGCCCCTTGAAGCGCTTGACCAGGTGCTCCACGATCCGGTGGTCCCAGTCGTCGCCGCCGAGGCGGGTGTCGCCGTTGGTCGCCTTGACCTCGATGACGCCGTCGCCGATCTCCAGGAGGGACACGTCGAAGGTGCCGCCGCCGAGGTCGAAGACCAGGACCGTCTGTTCCTCGCCCCGGTCCAGGCCGTAGGCCAGCGCAGCCGCCGTGGGCTCGTTGATGATCCTGAGGACCTTCAGGCCCGCGATCTCGCCGGCCTCCTTGGTGGCCTGGCGCTGGGTGTCGTCGAAGTAGGCGGGGACGGTGATCACCGCGTCGGTGACGTCCTCGCCGAGATAGGACTCGGCGTCCCGCTTCAGCTTCTGGAGGACCCGCGCGGACAGTTCCTGGGCCCGGTACCGGGTGCCGTCGATCGAGCCCTGGTCGGGGAAGCGCCAG
This sequence comes from Streptomyces sp. 351MFTsu5.1, assembly GCF_000383655.1. NCBI lineage: Bacteria > Bacillati > Actinomycetota > Actinomycetes > Kitasatosporales > Streptomycetaceae > Streptomyces > Streptomyces sp. 351MFTsu5.1. The sequence goes on from NZ_KB911775.1 coordinate 9,698, forward strand.
TTCCCGTCGCCCATGTGCCGTTTCACGGAGCGCGCGGTGCGCTCGACGTTGGTGACGGCCTGCCGTTTGGCGACCTCGCCCACCAGTACCTCGCCGTTCTTGGCGAAGGCCACGACCGACGGTGTGGTCCTGGCCCCCTCCGCGTTGGCGACGACCGTGGACTCGCCGCCCTCCAGCACGGCCACCACCGAGTTCGTGGTCCCCAGATCGATCCCGACCGCCCGTCCCATCGCCGTCCCCTTCCGCCAGGAGTTCCGCCCAGGAGTTCCGCTTCGCCAGGAGTTCCGCTTGCGCCAGGAGTCCCGTCAGGGAGCCTTCCCGCACTCCAGCACAAAACTTGAGCGCGTACTTGTCAATGGCGCGCAGGTCCCCGCTCAGGGGAACGAGTACCCCGCGACCGGGGAGCCGGCACCGGCGCGGACCCGTTCACCTGCGGGGCGGCCAGGAAGGAGCCGGAGCGTCGGCTGACCCGCCTGAGCAGCACGTACCCGATCACGGCGAGGGCGATGAAGGGCAGCCAGGCCAGCAGATAGGCCGGGAGGTAGTGGGCGTCGAAGATGGAGCGCCGGTTGTCCACGGTGGAGGCGTTGGCCCCGAAGAACCCGAGCAGCAGCGTCGGCGGCAGCGCGATACCCGTGGCCACCGCGGCGAGCGCCGAGACCGTACGGTCCCTGCGGTCGTCGCGCTCCGCGAGCTGGGCGTCCAGGGCCGCGGAACGGGCGCTGATCACCGAGGTCAGGCGCTCGACCATACGGGCCGAGTTGTCAAGGCCGGCGGGGATGCCTAGGGCGTCCCGCAGCGAGGACTGGAAGGCCTGCATGACCATCTCCGGGATCAGCAGTCCGTCGACGTACGCCTCGACCCCGAAGGCGAGGTCCAGCTGGAGTTCGTTGACCCCGTCGGAGAGCCGGGAGATCAGCCTGCGGATCTCGTACGGCGACTCGGCCGCGGCCCGTTCGTTGGCGCGCATGGTCTCGAAGGCGGCCAGCCGGGTGCGCTGGAGGACGGCGAGTGCGGAGACCATGCCGACGGCGACCAGGGTCAGCCCGTTCTCCACGTGCTCGGCCCAGCCGGCGTGCACGGAGACCCCGCGGCCGTGCGCGGACAGGGTGCGGCCGTTCCGCCTGAGGTGGGGCGGCCCGGACGTGGAGGGCCGGCCGCGGTACACGATCTCGTGGAGCAGGCCGGTCAGCCGGATCTCGTCGGGGTCCAGCAGGTCGCGTTTCAACTCGCCGCCGGGAAAGACCAGTTGGTGGACGTTCTGGCCGAAGGCGAGCGGTTCGCCGGGGGTGAGCCGTCCGTTGAGCGAGTCGAGGAGGCTGTCGGCGCCGAGGGTGATCCGGTCCCGGTGGAAACAGGTGTCGGCGAGCCAGGCCGCGAGGGCCTCGGGCGGTGTCTGCCCGGCGAATCCGCAGTCCAGGGCCAGGGTGACGTCCCCACGCGGGGTGGCGACGACGGCGATCTGGAGGGAGGCGAGGTCGAGGCCGCGGTCGCCGTGCGGCAGCCCGAGTTCCGCGGGCGGCACGTCCTCGACGAGCACCGGCACGGGCAGCACGGCCTCGCTGGACGTCAGGTGCAGCGCGAAGCGGCCGAAGTCGAAGGTGTCGACGAGGCTGCCCGGTGAGAGGTGTCGGGGCTCCAGCCGTCCGGTCAGGCTGAACAGCGCCACGACACGGGTCAGTTCACGGGTGCCGGAGTCGAGTGCCGCCGTACCGCCGGCCGTTCCCGGAATCATCGCGCTTCCTTTCACACCACCGGTCCGGTCCCGGACCGGACTTCGCGCAGACCGCCCCGGACGAGCGGCCTGCGCGAAAGGGTTCAGGCCAGCTTCGCATCCAGGGTGATCGGTACGGCCTTCAGGGCCTGGCTGACCGGGCAGTTGGCCTTGGCGTCGGCCGCGGCGGCGGCGAAGCCCTCCTCGTCGAGGCCCGGCACGGTGCCCTCGACGGTGAGGTGGATGCCGGTGATGCCCTCGCCCGGCTGGAAGCTGACGTCGGCCGAGGTGACGAGCTTGGTGGGCGGGGTGCCCGCGCCGCTCAGGGCGTGCGACAGCGCCATCGAGAAGCAGCTGGAGTGCGCGGCGGCGATCAGCTCCTCGGGGCTGGTCTTGCCGTTGGCGTCCTGGGAGCGCGAGGCCCACGTGACCGGCTGTGCCGCGATGGCACCGGAGGAGTCGAAGTCGACGACACCGCTCCCCTCGAGGAGGTTGCCTTCCCAGACGGTGTGTGCGGAGCGCGTGGTAGCCACGATCAGTCCTTTCCTGTGGTCCCGCTGACGGGGGTGCGGGACCCATCCGATCACACTACGGCTCAGCTCACCCGGAAGACCGGCCCACGTGCGGTGAACGGCAGCCGGGCGCCCTGCGGGATCAGGTAGGCGTGCTCGCGCCGGACCCGCAGGACGTCGCACCAGCCGTCGGTGATCACCAGCACGGGCGCGCCCGCGGGGAAGTCGTCGGCGCGGTGCAGCAGGTCGATGCCGGGCTGGAGGACGGTGCCGCCGCGGCCGTGCACCCGGACCCGCTGGGCGATCTCGGTCACGGGCAGATAGCCGGCGTCGTGCGGGGCCGCGTCGCAGAACACGACCCGCGCGGCCGGTACGTCCCGGGCCCCGGCGTAGGAGGCGATCGCGCCGAGCGCCTTGCCGAGCAGGGTGCGGCTCATCGAGCCGGAGGTGTCCAGGACGACGCCGAAGGTGCAGCGGGCGATCTCCTCGGGCGGGAAGTACCGTCCGGCGCGCGGGATGCCGGGGGTGGCGGACTGGCGGCGCGAGGGACGGGCGTAGGACCGCTGGGGCTGTGGGCTCGGCACGAACTCGTCGAACCAGCGGGCGAGTTGCGCGTCCCAGGGCAGCGGTGGGTGGCTGAGCGCGCGGATCTCCTCGACGAGTCCGCCGGGCAGGAAGCCGCGCTCCTGCTGCTGGTGCAGGTCCAGGCCGCGAGCGAGGCCGCGGCGGTAGAACTCGTCGAGGTCGACGTAGTCGCGGGGCGAGCCGAGGGGGCCGCCCAGGATGTCGCCGACGCCCTTGCCGCGCAGGGTGGCCAGCCGGCGCATGCGGCGCAGGTCGCCGGCGATGCGGTCGTAGACCTCTTCGGAGGACAGTCCGGCCAGCTGCGGGTCGTGGAGCAGGCCCTCGGGCATGGTGCCGATCCGCATCTCGTTCAGCCAGCCGTTGATGACGTAGTCGCAGGCGATGTTGAAGAGGTAGGGGTCGCGGGTGCCGCAGCGGTCGCCGTGGCGCAGGGCGGCGTGCAGCATCTCGTGGGCGAGGATGAACCGCCATTCCTCGTCGTCGAAGCGGCGCAGCGGGTTGACGTAGATCTCGGCGGCCTCGGTGTTGACGGCGGCGATCGCGATGCCGTGGGCGCGGGCGAGTTCGGCGTCCGCGACCAGTTCGATGCCGGCCGCGATGCCGCCGAGCAGCGGGTATGAGGTGATGAACCAGCTCAGGGCCCGCTCCCAGGGGCGACGGGGCGGGCGTTCGCCGGTCAGGGAGTCCCGGCGGCCGCCGGCCATGTCCATGGCCGCCGAGACGGTCCGGGTGAGCGCGGTGGCGAAGGCCAGCTGGTGGTCGGGGGGCGGGACGGAGTAGCCGTACCACGGCATGAGCACCTGGTCGGGGCGGTCGTGGGCGGTGCCGCAGCGCTCGTACACGGCGGGCAGTCCGTCGCGCCGCCAGCGCGCGGCGAGCCGCTCCTCGTCGCCGTCGGGGTAGGAGGCGGGAAGGTCCTCGGGGGTCTCGCCCACGGGGAAGCCGAGCAGGAAGCGGTTGACGACGACACAGCGGGCGGCGAGTTCGAACCGGTCCGGCTGGACGCGTGGGCCCTTCGCAGCTGGGACGTGCCCGAAGCCGAGGTGGAGGACGGCGTGGGCGAGGGCCCAGGCCCAGGCGACCGGCTCGGCCAGCCGGTGCGGGTTGACGTGCAGTTCACCGTGCGAGTCGACGGCCACGAGCCCGTCCCGGGGCGCGTACTCGCACTTCTCGTCTCGGCAGATGTCGATGTCGACGGCCGCGAGCGCCGGGTTGGCCTTCAGCAGCCGCATCCCCTCGGCGAAGGCCTCGGCTGCGAGGTCCCGCTTCTTCTTGGCGGGCTGCTGCTTCACCGCCGCGCCTCCACCAGCCGGGGCATGTCCCGGGCGGCCTCGACGAGGAACCAGGAGGGCAGTACGGGATTTCCGTCCTCGTCGGAGGCGATGACGGTCTGGGCCACCTCGACGGAGATCTCGGCGAGTTGGACGAGCAGCGACTTGGCGCGGTAGGCGGTCTGCCGGCCGGCGGCCGACATGTGCTCCTTTCCGGCCGGGAGTTCCTTGATGAGACGGCCGCGGAAGGACTCGGCGAGGTAGTAGAGCAGGTCCCGGTCCTCCAGGCGGTTCGGCCAGCGGGCCTCTCCCTTGATGACGGCCTCGATGCCGAACCGGCTGCGCACGATCTTGACGTAGCCGCAGAACGCGGTGGCGTGCCGGGGCGTGAGCGTGCCGTGGGCGAGGACCTTGAGGGTCTCCTCGTCGAGGTCCCGGCCGAAGGAGTGCAGCGCGTCGGAGAGCATGTGCCAGGAGCGGGGCGTGGAGAAGGGCTCCTCGGTCTTGGGCGGCTTGGACCACAGGTGGTCGGGCCGGTCGGTGAGGTGGTCGAGGATCCAGGGGTGGATGCCGTGCTCGCCTGCCCACACCAGCCAGTCCTTCGCGGAGGCCTCCAGGTGGACATGGGTGAGGCGGTTGACGAGGGCGGAGGCGATGGGGCGGGCCAGCGCGTTGTCCGTGGCCCGGTTGCCGGCGCCGATGACGATGGAGCCCTCGGGGAGTTCGTAGTCCCCGATCCGGCGGTCCAGGATCAGCGAGTAGAACGCCTTCTGCACATCCGGGGTGGCCGCGTTCAGCTCGTCCAGGAACAGGCAGTACGGCTCGTCGCGCGCGATGGACTCCGGCGGGCAGAACACCGAGCGGCCGTCCCGGATCTGCGGCACCCCGATCAGGTCCTCGGGAGCGAGCTGCGTACCGATGAGGCTCACGCACTCCAGCCCCAGCGAGGCGGCGAACTCCCGGACGAGGGAGGACTTCCCGATGCCGGGGGCGCCCCAGACGAAGACGGGCCGCACGGTGGCGAGGCCGAGAAGGAGTTCGGGGATACGGGAGGGCGTGACGGTGACGGCAGCCTGCAAAGCGGTGGCTCCAGGGAGTGTTCGAGAAAGGGGCAACTCGAACAGTGTCTGCCTCAGGCAAAACACGCGCAGCTGATTTTCCAGGGGTGCCTGCACCCACCCAGGGGCGCGGGGCTGTATCGATGTGCGGCTCCGCCGCGTGGGCGCGACCAGCCCCCACCGGCCCGCAGCCGAACGACTACGCGGCCTTCTCCTCTGGCGCAGTCACCGGCACTTGAGGACCCCCCGCTTCATCGAGCCAGCCACGCAGCACCCGGTGGACCTGCTCCGCCCCGGCGAGTCCCTCCGGCGGCGCCGACAAGGCGAGCGGCGACAACAGGAACGGCTTGGCCTGCGCGCCCCCCAGCCCCCCGTGGGACCCGATCTGCTCCTCGAAGGCCAGCACCTCGCCCTCGGCGGGGTCGTACCAGGAGTTGACCATGATGTCGGCGGTGTGCGGGAAGGAGTGCGTACGGCGCACCGCCTCGACCGCGCCGGGCCCGAAGTCGGCCAACGGCCCCGGGTTCTCGTCGAGTCGGTCCAGCGGTATCTCGGTGCCGAAGGGTCCGAGGACCACCCCGCCGTGCTCCTCGCTGCGCACCAGGAGGAACCCGATGCCGGGGTGGTTGGCGAGTGTGGTCAGCAGGGCCGGGTGCCGTGCGTCGATCTCCTCCTTGGTCATCCGGTGGGGCACCTCGGGGAAGGACACCAGTCCGAGGTTGCCCGAGGCCAGGACGACCGGCTCGGAGTCCCGCGCGGGCCGGTACTGCTCGCGGCTCTCCTTGCCCGGCCTGCGGAGCGCGGCCCGGACGGCGGCGCGGGCCTCGGCCCCGCTGTGGGTGCGCTCGGCCTTGCGCGGCACGGGCAGTCCGCAGCCGGCCCGGACCAGGTCGGCGAGGGTCAGGCCGTAGCGGGTGCGGAAGGTCTCGCCCGGGCTCTGGCCGTGGTCGGAGAGGAGCACGATGCGGTAGCGGCGCGGGGCGTGCTCGGCGGCGTTCTCGATCAGGGCGAGCGAGCGGTCGAGACGCTGGAGGACCTTGCCGGCGTCCCGGCTCATGGGTCCGGAGTGGTGGGCGACCTCGTCGTAGGCCACGAGGTCGGCGTAGATCGCGGTGTGCCCGGCGAGCATGTCGCCCATGACGGCGGCGACCACGACGTCCCGTTCCACGACGGTCGCGAAGGCCCGCACGAGCGGGTACAGGCCTCCGCGGCTCACGCGCGGGCGCTCCTTGCGGGCGCGGGCGAGGACGGACTGGCCGATCTCGCGGCCGACCTCGGCGAAGAAGGACAGAGCCGTGCGGACCGCGTTGGCGGGGTCGGAGAAGTAGGCGAAGTAGCCCGCCCGGGAGCGGGTCTCACGGCTGCGGCGGCGGGTGGCGATGGACAGGACGAGGGCCTGCTCCTCGGCACCGCCCGAGAAGAGGTTGCCGCGGCTGGCGCCGTCCACGGCGAGCAGTCCGCCGTGTCCGGCCCGCTCCACGGCCCGGCGCTGGAGCTCGACGGCGCTGGTGGGCCGGTTGCAGACCATCACCTCGCCGCGGTCCTTCTCGTACCAGCGGAAGGCGGGGACGTCGTGGTTGCTGCCGTGCAGGATGCCGAGCTGGCTGGCGCCGGTCTGGCTGGACCAGTCGGTGCGCCAGGAGGTGAGCCGGTGGGTGGGGCGCTCCAGCCAGCGGGCGACGGTGGGCATCAGGCCCTTGCCGACGGCGGCGAGCAGGACGTCGTGCCCGACGCCGTCGAGCTGGAGGAAGAGGGTGCCGGGGGTGGCGGTGCCGGGCGGGTGGCTTCTTCGGCGGCGGTCGGCGAGCCGGTAGAGCCGGCGCCGGTAGGCGTCGTCGTCGCGTACCGCGAGCGCGCCGCCGGTCGCGGAGGCCACGGCCGACATCACGGCGGCCACCACCACGGCCGTCTCCGGGGCCACCTCGCCCCGCCCGGACGGGTTGATCCGCAGGGCGAGCAGCAGCAGGGAGCCGTTGAGCACGAAGACCAGCAGCCCGAGGACGAGGGTGGGCACGAGCAGGAAGAGCCGCACGAGCAGCGGCCACACCACGGCCGACAGCAGGCCGAAGGCGCCCGCGCCGAACGCGGCCGTCACGGCGATCCGGGTGGCGCTGTCCCCGTCGGGGGACTGGATCTGGAAGTCCGGCAGGATACCGGCCAGCACAAGCATGGTGAGCGTGGAGACCGCCCATACCGTGACGCTCCGCCCGACCTGACTGGCCACCCGCCGCCAACGCCCCGCCACCACGCCCCGTACACCTCACGTCCTGGCCCGTCGTCGGTGCGGGCGCTGGGACCAGCGTGTCACACGGGTCGGACAGTCACCGCCCGTCGTATCCCGCGGTCGGCATCGACAGCCTGCGGTGCACCCGGGCCTTCATCTGGGCGTCGTAGCGGGGCTCGGCGAAGCCCACCGTCTCCACCCGCACCCCACGCCGGGCGCACTCGGCGGCGAACTCCTCCACCGACGACAGGGCGCTCTCCAGGACCCGGCGGCTGGGTGCCACGAACAGGTCGCTGCCCGCCCGCACCCCGTCCCACAGCACGCAGTGGTCGGCTCTGAGCCCCCGCACCAGCAGTTCCCGCCGCACGGTGTACCCGCGTTCGGCGGCCCAGCGCGCGCACATCGCGTGCTGGCTGCGGGAGTCCACCAGGAAGGGATCGGCGTCCAGCTCTTCCAACGGCGTCAGACTCGCGATCGCCGTGACACGGACCGATCCCATGGTGTCCCCCTCACCTCCGGGTTTCGCCGCCGACCCTACTCCAGCCCGTAGGCTTCGGGGAGTCGCGCGGAGGAGGCAAAGAGGTGCCGGTGGAGATCACCTGGTGGGGTCACGCGACCTGCACGGTCACGGATGCGGACGTACGTGTGCTCACCGACCCCCTGTTCGCACGCCGGCTCGCCCATCTGCGTCGGCGCCGCGGAGCGGTACCGCCCCCGGACGCCTGGCAGGCGGAGGTCGCGCTCGTCTCCCATCTGCACGCCGACCACCTGCACGTTCCCTCGCTGGCCCGGCTCTCGCCGGGCACGCGCCTGCTCGTGCCCCGGGGCGCACCACGCCAGGTGCCGGGGCTGCGCCGGCTCACCCACCTGCGGGTGGACGAGGTGGCGCCCGGGGACGAACGCCGAGTGGGCGACCTCCTGATACGCGCGGTTCCCGCCCTGCACGACGGGCGGCGCCTGCCGGTCGGCCCGCACCGCTCCCCCGCGCTCGGTTACGTCGTCGAGGGCTCGGCACGGACGTACTTCGCCGGGGACACCGGGCTGTTCGACGACATGGCCAAGGAGGTCGGCCCGGTCGACGTGGCACTGCTGCCGGTCGGCGGGTGGGGGCCGTACCTCGGGGAGGGGCATCTCGACGCGGGGCGCGCGGCCCGGGCGCTGGCGCAGCTCTCGCCGCGCAGTGCGGTGCCGGTGCACTACGGGACGTACTGGCCGATCGGGATGGACGCGGTGCGGCCGCACGAATTCCACGCGCCGGGCGCCGAGTTCGTGCGGTGGGCGGCCGAGTTCGCGCCGGAGGTGGACGTGCACCGGCTGGAACACGGGGAGAGTGTGCGCTTGGAGGTCGCGCGGTGACGTGGCTCGCAGCCGCCTCCACGGGGGCGACGCCGGGGGCGGCGGGGCAGGCGATCGGCTATCCGACGCTGTTCCTGCTGGTGTTTCTGGGGGCGCTGGTGCCCGTGGTGCCGACGGGGGCGCTGGTGAGTTCGGCCGCGGTGGTGGCCTTTCACCGGACGGAGCCGCTGAGCCTGGCGCTGGTGTTCGTCACCGCTTCGCTCGCGGCGTTTCTCGGGGACATCGCGCTGTACTGGCTGGGGCGGCGCGGGATGAAGTCGAAGAACGGGTCGCGGTGGCTGGAGGCGATCCGGTCCCGGGCGCCGGAGGACCGGCTCGCGCAGGCGCAGGGGAAGCTGGCGGATCACGGGGTGGCTGTGCTGGTGCTGTCCCGACTGGTGCCGGCGGGGCGGCTTCCGGTGATGCTGGCCTGTCTCATGGCGGAGTGGCCGTTGCGGCGGTTCGCGCGGGGGAATCTGCCGGCGTGTCTGGCGTGGGCGGTGACGTATCAGTTGATCGGGATTCTCGGGGGTTCGTTGTTCGAGGAGCCTTGGGAGGGTGTGCTGGCGGCGGTGGTGCTGACTGTGGCGATCAGTGCGGCGCCTACAGTTTGGAAACGGGTTCGGCCTGCCAAGTGAGGTTTCGTCGCGGAGTGCCGGTGCGTGGGGGCTTGTCGCGCAGTTCCCCGCGCCCCTAGGGAGATCCACTCGCCCCTTGCTATGACAGGACCCTGGAACCTCCCACTGGCAGGTCCCACAGGTTCTCGCGGTCGAGGCCTGCTTTCTCCCATGCTGCCCGGACCCTCGTCAGTGGCTCCAGTACCGGTTCCGCCGAGAGTACGAACGTGGCCCAGTGCATAGGGGCCATGCGCTGCGCGCCCAGGTCCTGGGCCGCCCGGACCGCCTCCTCCGGGTCGCAGTGGACGTCGCTGAGCCACCAGCGGGGGTCGTATGCGCCGATGGGGAGAAGGGCGAGGTCGATGCCGGGGTAGCGGTCGCCGATGCGGGAGAACCAGTGGCCGTAGCCCGTGTCGCCCGCGAAGTAGACGCGCTGTCCGTCCTGCGCGGTGAGGACCCAGCCGCCCCACAGCGTGCGGCAGGTGTCGGTCAGGGAGCGCTTGGACCAGTGGTGGGCGGGGACGAAGTCGAAGCGGACGCCCTGGAGTTCGGCCGCCTCCCACCAGTCCAGCTCGGTGACCGCGGTGAAGCGGCGGCGGTGGAACCAGCGGGCGAGACCGGCCGGGACGAAGACCGGGGTGTCGCGCGGCAGGCGGCGCAGGGTCGGGGCGTCGAGGTGGTCGTAGTGGTTGTGGCTGATGACGACGGCGTCGACGCGGGGCAGCGCGTGCCAGTCGATGCCGACCGGGGTGACCCGGGCCGGGGTGCCGAGGATACGGCGGGACCAGACCGGGTCGGTGAGGACCGTCAGCCCGCCGATGCGGACCACCCAACTGGCGTGTCCCGCCCAGGAGACGGCGACCGTGCAGGCGTCGACGGCGGGCAGCGGGCCGGGTGCGTAGGGCAGCTTCGGGATGTCGGCGAGGCCGTCGGGTCCGGGGCGTACGGCGCCCTCGCGGGCGAAGCGGGCCATGGCCTTGAGGCCGGGCAGCGGGGCGGTCAGACGGTCGTGGAAGGACCGCGGCCACACTCTGCGCTCCCCCAGCGGCCGGGGTTCGGCGAGCGGCGGGGTGGCGGGCGCGACGGAGGACGGGGCCGGGGGTTCGTCGGCCACCCGGGTGCTGGTGGTCGACTCGGACTGCTGCGTCATCGAGGAGGCTCCCATCGCTGAGCGTCGTCGCGGAGGTCGTCGAAGACCGACTTCAAGGTCATCAACTTGCGTTGCACGTGTGGCAGTTCCAACGGGGCGGGTGACGTGAGGCATTCCGCGCGTTCCTCGTCGGAGTCGCCGAGCAGCGGGCCGGTGGCCAGCCGTACGCGCAGGGCGCCGAGCTCGTCGCCGAAGCGGTGGCCGCCGGGCGCGGGCATGCCCAGCCGGGTGGTGAGGAGGTCCTCCAGGTCCTGCGCGTCGCCGACGCCCTGGGCGGTGAGGGCGGGGCGCAGCGGGCCGAGGTCGACGTAGAGGTGGCGGCCGGCCCGCGGGGGCAGCGAGAGGGCGCCGGCACCGACGACGGCCGTGTGCGCGGCGGCGGCCACGCGCGCGTGGAGCTGCACGACGGCCGCGCGGTGGGCGGTGACCGTCCCGGGCTCGGTGAGGGCGTGGGCCGCGGCCGCGGCGACCGGGGCGGCGACGCGGGCGCCCAGGGCGGTCAGGACGTCCAGCACGCGCGCGCGGAGGCCGTCCCCGCTGCCGTTCGCCGGGAAGCGGGCGATCGCGGCCGGCCAGCCGGTGGGCAGCAGAGCCCCGGCCAGGTCGGTGACGACGGTGACCCGGTCGGGCAGCATGTCGGCGGGGCTGAGCGGGACCGTCTCGTGCGGGGCGTGCACGGTGTCGCGCCAGGTCTCGTCGCTGACCAGGTGCAGGCCCTCGCCCGCGGCGGCCTCGACGGTCTCGTGGAGCACCTCGGGCGGGGCGACGGTGGCGGTGGGGTCGTCGGCGACGGACAGCACCAGCAGCCGCGGGTCTCCGCCCTCGGCACGCACCCGGCGCACGGTCTCCAGGAGGGCGTAGGGGTCCGGGACACCGCCGCACTCGGCCGGTGTCGCCACGTGGAAGACGGGTCTGCCCAGCAGGCGCGCGTACGGCGCCCACCAGGCGGCGCAGGGCCGGGGCACCAGGACGTCACCGCCGAGCACCGCGGTCAGGGCGAGCAGGAGGGCGGGGGCACCGGGGGCGGCGGCCATGTGGTCGGGCCGGGCGAGCAGGCCGCGCCGGGCGGTGTAGTCGCAGGCGGCCTCCAGGAGCGGGGTGCCGCCGCCGACCGGTTCGGCGCGGGGGCGGGTGGCCGCGGCGGCGAGGACGGCGGTGAGCTCGGGCAGTACGGGCAGGCCGTCGTCGGGGAGCGGGGGGCCGTAGCGGACGGGGCCGTGGTCCTTCGGGTCGGTCCGCATGGTCACCTCCGTCAGCCGCTCCGCGGTGGCTCGTCGGGTCCGCCGTCTCGTTCTGCCCCGCCTGTCGCGTCTGTCGCGCTCCTCGCGATCTGAGTACCCACGGGGCCGAGGGGCCATGGCCACCCGTGCGGGTTGCGCCCGTCACACCGGCCTGACGTTTCGGCCGGGGCCTGCCCGAACCGTGGGGCCGGTCAGGCGTCTCTCGTCGGGACCTTGCGGCGCAGCCGGTACACCGCGCCGGCGCCGGCGCCCGTGATCAGCAGTCCGCCCGCGACCAGGGCGGGCACGCTGTCGGTGAAGCTGCCGCCGTCGCCGGCCCGGACCGGGCGCTGGATGACGGCGGCGGCGCAGGCGTCGGTGCGCGGCTCGGTGTGCTGCGTGGTGTACGGCTCCACGCTCGGCTCGGCGCAGGGGCGGTGGCTGCCGCTGTCGGTGGCGGTACCCGTGCCGGTGCCGCGGGTGACGGTGAACGTGGCGCTCCATGCCTTGCCGGGCGCGCGGTCGGCGGTGGGGCAGGTGCCGTCGACGGTCCACGCGGAGTCCGGTCCGACACCGCCGGCACCCTCCTGGAGCTCCTGGTCGGCGGAGACCTGCGCGGTGCCGCTGTAGGCGGGGCCGGTGACCGCGTCCTCGTTGCCGGGGACCAGTTGCAGCCGTACGGTCTCCGTCTCGAAGGCCTCGGAGGTGGCGTCGAGGGTGGCGGGGGGCGTACCGGTGCCGGGGTCGCAGGACACGGACACCGTGACGCTGCCGCCCGGCTGGACACTGCTGGGGCTGACCTCTGCGGACGGATCCGCGAAGGCGCTGGGCGCGGTGCCGCCCAGGGCGATCCCGAGCGCGGGAAGGACGACGGACAGGGCCCGGAGACGGGCGGTGCGGCGCATGGGGCGGACTCCTTCGGCCGACGGCTGCGGGGCCCGTCGTCGGGCGTCGGGGATACGACGACTGGACCGGGGCACGACGGTCGCACCCACAGCCATCACAGCCCGCCCTCCCCGGTCCCGCGCGCGGCCGGAGTCCATTGGCGGGACGGCGGGGGCCGACCGGGTGACACGAAGCCGACGGGGACCGCCCCGCCCGTCACCGGCAGGCAAACCCACGCCGGCACCCCCCGCTACCAGGCAGAACCGCCCCCGGCGCTCCCCTCAGGGAACACCCGCCGTGCTCACGCCCCCGCGTCCCGCATGATCTGCTCCCGCAGCCGGCCGCAGCAGCGGCTGATCAGGCGGGAGACGTGCATCTGGGAGACGCCCAGCTGCTCGGCGATGCGGCTCTGGGTCATGTCGGAGAAGAACCGCATGTAGAGGATCGCCCGCTCCCGCTCGGAGAGCGCGGCGAGGCGGGGCTTGACGGACTCGCGGTCGACGACGGTGTCCAGTGCGGGGTCGGCCGAGCCGAGGGCGTCGGCGAGGGAGTAGCCGTCCTCGCTGCCGGGCAGCTCGGCGTCGAGGGAGAGCGCGGTGAAGCTCTCCAGGGCTTCCAGGCCGGTCAGGACCTCGTCCTCGCTCATGCGCGTGTGCCCGGCGATCTCGGCGACGGTGGGCCCGCGGCCCGGGATGGTCTGCGCGAGGTCCTGGACGGCGTGACGGACCCGGTTGCGCAGGTCCTGGACCCGGCGCGGCACGTGCAGGGTCCACATGTGGTCGCGGAAGTGCCGCTTGATCTCGCCGGTGATCGTGGGCACGGCGTAGCTCTCGAAGGCGTTGCCGAGGGCGGGGTCGTAGCGGTCGACGGCCTTGACCAGGCCGAGCGCGGCGACCTGGCGCAGGTCGTCGAGGGTCTCCCCCCGGTTGCGGAAGCGGCCGGCGAGCCGGTCGGCCATGGGCAGCCAGGCCTCCACGAGCCGTCCGCGCAGTGCGTCGCGCTCGGGCCCCGGGGGCAGGGCGGCGAGCCTGCGGAAGGCCTCGGCGGTGTCGGGGGCGTCGTCGTGCGGGTGGTGCTTCGCGCTCACTGGAAGGGGCATCAGCGTCGCAACTCCCTGGAGGGTTCCGGGTTGGACGGTCGGGGTGGGAGCGCGTCCGTGAGGGGTGACCGGACGGGCGCGACCATGGCGGCAGGGGCCGCTCCACGGGCGTGCCTCCGGTCCGAAGCACTGGGTGTGCGCCTGCCCCCGGCCCGTGGCGCCAAACACCGGGGGCAGGTTTTCCCGGCGCACGCAGGGTGACTCGTAGGGCTGCTGCCTGTGCCATCTATGTCCGGGAGGTCAGCACATGAGCACCAAGGTGTCCGATCACATCCTCGAGCGGCTGCGCGAGTGGGGTGTGGACCATGTCTTCGGCTATCCGGGCGACGGCATCAACGGTCTGCTGGCGGCCTGGGGACGGGCCGACAACCAGCCGCGGTTCGTGCAGTCCCGGCACGAGGAGATGTCCGCGTTCGAGGCGGTCGGTTACGCCAAGTTCAGCGGGCGCATCGGAGTGTGCGCGGCCACGTCGGGGCCCGGGGCGATCCATCTGCTCAACGGCCTGTACGACGCGAAGCTGGACCATGTGCCGGTACTGGCGATCGTCGGCCAGACGCACCGCACGGCGATGGGCGGGTCGTACCAGCAGGAGGTCGATCTGCACACCCTGTTCAAGGACGTCGCCTCGGAGTTCGTGGAGACGGTGACGGTCCCGGAGCAGCTGCCGAACGTCCTGGACCGGGCGATCCGCACCGCGTACGCCCGCCGCTGTCCCACCGCGATCATCATCCCGGGGGACGTCCAGGAGCTCGACTACGCGCCGCCCACGCACGAGTTCAAGATGGTGCCGTCCAGCCTGGGCCGCAGCAACTGGACCACGGTGCCCTCCGAGGAGTCGCTCCAGCAGGCCGCGGAGATCCTCAACTCCGGTGAGAAGCCGGCGATCCTGATCGGTCAGGGCGCCGCCGGGGCACGGGCCGAGGTGGAGCGGGTCGCCGAGATGCTCGGCGCCGGTGTCGCCAAGGCGCTGCTCGGCAAGGACGTCCTCAGCGACGAACTCCCCTACGTCACCGGCTCGATCGGGCTGCTGGGCACGCGTCCGTCGTACGAGCTCATGCGGGACTGCGACACCCTGCTGACCATCGGGTCGTCGTTCCCCTACACGCAGTTCATGCCGGAGTTCGGCAAGGCGCGGGCGGTGCAGATCGACATCGACCCGCACATGATCGGGATGCGCTACCCGTACGAGGTGAACCTGGTCGGCGACGCGAAGGCGACCCTCCAGCGGCTGATCCCGATGCTGGACGCGGAGCGCGGTGAGCGCGAGTGGTACGGGACGGTGCGCGACAACGTCAGGCGCTGGCGTGACGTGATGGACCGGCGGGCGCAGCAGTCGGCCGACCCGATCAACCCGGAGTACGTGGCCCGGGCGCTGGACCCGTTGCTGCCGGACGACGTGATCGTCACCTCGGACTCCGGGTCCACCGCCAACTGGTACGCCCGGCACCTGACCATGCGGCCCGGCATGCGCTCCTCGCTGTCCGGCACGCTGGCCACGATGGGTCCCGGAGTGCCGTACGCGATCGGCGCGAAGTTCGCGCACCCGGACCGCCCCGCGATCGCCCTGGTCGGGGACGGGGCGATGCAGATGAACGGCATGGCGGAGCTGATCACGGCGGCCAAGTACCGGGAGCTGTGGGAGGATCCGCGGCTGGTCATCGCCGTCTGGAACAACCACGACCTCAACCAGGTGACCTGGGAGATGCGGGCCATGGAGGGCGCTCCGTCGTTCCTGCCCTCTCAGCAGCTTCCTGACGTGCAGTACGCCGCGTTCGCCCGCTCGCTCGGCCTGACCGGGATCCGGGTGGAGAAGCCCGAGGACGTCGAGGCGGCCTGGCGGGCCGGTCTCGCGGCGGACGGGCCCGCGGTGCTGGAGTTCCTGACCGATCCGGCCGTGCCGCCGATCCCGCCGCACGCGACCTGGGAGCAGATGGAGGCCACGGCCGCCGCGATCCTCAAGGGCGACGCCGACGCCGGGTCGATGGTGAAGCAGGGCTTCAAGGCGAAGGTGCAGGAGTTCCTGCCGGGGCGGGAGAAGAAGTAGCCACGGAGAGGGCGGCCGGTTCGAGCCGGTCGTCCTCCGGGGCCGGGAGCATCAGCTCCTCGTAGCGGCCGAGCGCGAGCAAGGCTGCGAGCATCAGGATCGGTATGAGCGCGGCGAGGACGACCATCGCCAGTCCTTCCCAGGGGAGGTGCGCGGGGGGTTCGCATCGGGTCTCCCCGCCTGCGCCGGACAAACCCCCCGCTTCGGCTGGACGAACCCCGTGTCGGCCTCCGGTCCTCGGGTACGCGGTGCGGACCCGAGGATCTGGAGTGGAGACATGCAGCGAGGCAGCGACCGGCTGAGCCGCCACCGCGACGACGAGATGAAGCACGAACTCCAGGGTCTGCTCCGCTCCGGGCACCCCACCCGGAGCGAGGAGTGGAACGACCCGGAGCCGACCGCCGACGACGATCCGCAGGTCTGGGGCGGCCCCGTGGTACCGGGCGACGAGGGGGCGTCCCTGGAGGGCGTCCGGCTGGAACTGGCCCGGATCCTGGGCCGCAGCTCGTTCCCCGCCGGCCCCGTGGAGCTGGTGCGGGTGCTGCGCCGCCAGAACGCCCCCGACGCCCTCACCGAGGCGGTGGCAGGGCTGCCGCGCAAGGAGCGGTACGCCAACGTCCAGGAGCTCGCGCGGGCCCTCACCCGGACGGAGGGCACGCCGTGACGGCCGCGCTCGTACGGGACGTGATGACGCCCGGGGTGGTGGCCGTCCGCCCGGACGCCTCGCTGGTCGAGGCGGCGCGGCTGATGCGCTCGCAGGACATCGGCGACGTGGTGGTGGCCGACGGCCAGGAGGTCGTCGGGGTGCTCACCGACCGGGACATCACGATCCGGGCCGTCGCCGACGGCACCGATCCGTCGACGGTGAGCGCCCGGTCGGTGTGCACCCCGGATCCGGTGACGGTGGCCCCGGGCGACCCGGTGACGCAGGCGGCGGCGCTGATGCGGGCGCACGCCGTGCGGCGGCTTCCGGTCGTCGAGGACGGCCTGCCCGTCGGCATGGTCAGCCTCGGCGACCTCGCCGCGGACCGTGACCCCGGCTCGGCGCTGGCCGACATCAGCCGCGCCGCGCCCGGCCCGGAGCCCGGGGCGGACCGGCGGGACCTGCCGTGAGGGACCGCCGTACAGGGAAAGAGCTTTCAAGGAAAGGACGTTGAGTCTCATGCGTATCGCGTTTCTGACCGCACCCGAGGGCGTCGAGCAGGTCGAGCTCACCGATCCGTGGCAGGCCGCGCTGGACGCGGGGCACGAGCCCGTGCTCGTCTCGACGGAGCCGGGGAAGATCCAGGCGTTCAACCATCTCGACAAGGGGGACACCTTCCCCGTGCAGGAGGTCGTGGGCGAGACGTCCGCGGACTCCTTCGGCGGCCTCGTGCTGCCCGGCGGGGTGGCCAACCCGGACTTCCTGCGGACGGACGAGAAGGCCGTGGCGTTCGTGCGGGACTTCTTCACCCAGGGGCGCCCGGTGGCCGCGATCTGCCACGCGCCCTGGACGCTGATCGAGGCGGACGTGGTCCGGGGCCGGGTGCTGACCTCGTGGCCGAGTCTTCGGACGGACATCCGCAACGCGGGCGGCACCTGGGTGGACGAGCAGGTGAAGGTCTGCGACCACGGGAACAACAAGCTGGTCACCAGCCGCAAGCCGGACGACCTCAAGGCGTTCTGCCAGACGTTCCTCGACGTGTTCGCCCAGGAGGCCGCCTGATGGACGGCACCGACCAGGACGCCGCCGCGTCCGCCGACCGCAAGCAGCGTCAGCGTGCGGACTTCCACGCCGACGACCCGGCCGCCGGGCCGCTCACCACCGACCAGGGTGTCGAGGTCGACCACACCGACGACTCGCTCACCGCGGGTGAGCGCGGTCCGACGCTGATGGAGGACTTCCACTTCCGGGAGAAGCTCACCCACTTCGACCACGAGCGGATCCCGGAGCGGGTGGTGCACGCGCGGGGCGCGGGCGCCTACGGGTACTTCCAGCCGTATGAGTCCTGCGCCGAGTTCACCCGGGCCGCCTTCCTCCAGGACCCGGCGGTCCGCACCCCCGTCTTCGTGCGGTTCTCGACCGTGCAGGGGCCGAAGGGCTCCGCGGACACCGTGCGGGACGTGCGCGGTTTCGCCACCAAGTTCTACACGTCCGAGGGCAACTACGACCTGGTCGGGAACAACTTCCCGGTCTTCTTCATCCAGGACGGCATCAAGTTCCCGGACTTCGTGCACGCGGTGAAGCCGGAGCCGCACAACGACATGCCCACCGGCGCCTCCGCGCACGACACCCTGTGGGACTTCGTGTCGCTCCAGCCGGAGACCCTGCACGCGATCATGTGGCTGATGTCGGACCGCGCGATCCCGCGCAGCTACCGCATGATGCAGGGCTTCGGCGTGCACACCTTCCGCTTCGTGAACGCGGAGGGCCGGGGCACCTTCGTGAAGTTCCACTGGAAGCCGAGGCTGGGCTCGCACTCGCTGGTGTGGGACGAGGCGCAGGAGTGCCAGGGCCGCAACCCGGACTTCAACCGGGGTGACCTGTGGGACGCCATCGAGGCCGGCGAGTACCCGGAGTGGGAGCTGGGGGTGCAACTGGTGCCGGAGGAGGACGAGTTCGCGTTCGACTTCGATCTCCTCGACGCCACGAAGCTGATCCCGGAGGAGCTGGTGCCGGTACGGCCGATCGGCCGGATGGTGCTCGACCGCAACCCGGAGAATTTCTTCGCGGAGACCGAGCAGGTCGCGTTCCACACCGCGAACGTGGTGCCGGGCATCGACTTCACCAACGACCCGCTGCTCCAGGCCCGCAACTTCTCCTACCTGGACACCCAGTTGACCCGCCTCGGCGGACCCAACTTCGCGCAGCTGCCGGTGAACCGGCCGGTGGCGCCGGTGCGCACCAACCAGCGCGACGGCGCCCACCAGAGCGCGATCCACCGGGGCACCAACTACTCCCCGAACTCCCTCGGCGGTGGCTGCCCGGCCCACGCCGGCGTCAACGGGAAGGCGTTCACCCACTACACCGAGCGCGTCGACGGGCACAAGATCCGGCGGCGCAGCCCGAGCTTCCAGGACCACTGGAGCCAGCCGGCGCTGTTCTGGAACAGCATGAGCGACTGGGAGAAGCAGCACATCGTCGAGGCGTTCCGTTTCGAGCTGGGCAAGGTGGACGCCCGGGCGGTACGGGCCCGCACGGTCGAGCAACTCGCCAAGGTGAACGGCGAGTTGGCGGCCGGGGTGGCCCGCGGCATCGGCGTACCGCAGCCGTCAGGACCGGCCGCCGAGGCCACCGAAGCCGAGGCCTCCAAGTCCGCCTCCCCCGCGCTCAGTCTGGAGGCGCAGCGCGGCGACGGCTCGATCCGCACCCGGCAGATCGCGGTCCTGGTCACCGACGGGATCGACGCCGAGCAGGTGACCTCGGTGCGGGAGCGGCTGGCCGCCGAGGGCGCGATCGTGGAGGCGCTGGCCCCGGTCGACGGGGAGGTGCGGGGAGCCGACGGCGAGCTGTACACCGTCGACCGCGCGCTGCCGACCGTGGCGTCGGTGCTGTACGACGCCGTCCTGCTGCCGGGCGGGCCCGTGGGCACCCCGCCGGCCGCCGCCGACCCCGACGCGATGCGGTTCGTCCGGGACGCCTACCGGCACGGCAAGCCGATCGGCGCGCTCGGTTCGGGTGTGGGGATCCTGTCGGCCCTGGAACCGGAGGGGCTGCGGCTGTCCGCCGAGTTCCATCACGTGGAGTCCGACCGGGGCGTGGTGACGGAGACGTCGCCGGGCGCGGCGGGCGAGGAGTTCCTGGACGCGTTCGTGGCGGCGATCGCCGCGCACCGGCACTGGGACCGGCTGCCCACGCGCCACTGAACGCTCGTGGCACGTCGACGGTGACCTGCTGATCATGCGATCGGCGGGTCACCGTTCGCGGTGCCGGGCCCGGTCAGGCCTCCCCCGGAACGGCCGACCGGCCCCGGTCAGCCCTCCCCCGGAGCAACCGACTCCCCCGGCTTCCGCTCCCGCGCCCCTTCCCGGGTGCGGCCCGCGGCCACGGTCCGGTCGGGGTTGCGGCGCAGGTACTCGCCCTCCAGGCCCGCCATGCGGTCGTTGTGCGCCCTGAGCGCGTCGTTCGAGCCGTAGAGCAGTGTGTCGTGCCGCGTGCGGTGGATCGTCTCCAGCTCCTTCATCAGCTGCTGGTCGTCCAACCGGCTGGGGTCGACTCCGTTCATGGTGGTACCCCGCTCGTCGTGTTCGTCCATCCGCTTCGGGTACCCGCCCGGCGAGCACTACCGCACTGCCCCCGAACGGCATCCGGGAGGGAATCATGGATCTCGCCTTTCTGCATCCACTCTACGAACATCAGGGCCCTTGGGCCTCCGTGTACGTCGGCACCCCGCCTCGCACGGAGGACGCCCCCCACGAACGGCATCTCGCGGCGGTCGCGGTCGCCCGGGAGCTGTCCGCGCAAGGGGCCGACGAGGACACCTGCGTGGCGGTGCGGGAGGCGCTGGAGGAGCTGCGGTACTCGTCGGATCCGCACGGCAGGGCCGTCTTCGCCCGGGCCGGCGAGGTGGTCCTGGAACCGCCGCTGACCAGGTCCCCCGAGGCCGACGTGGTCCGCTGGGGCACGCTGCCGCACACCGCGCCGCTGCTGGAGCTGGCCGGGGAGGACCCGGTCTGCGTGGTGGCGTACGTCGACCGCAAGGGCGCTGACTTCGAGCTGCGCGGGGCGCTGGGCCGCGAGGACGCCGGTTCGGTGACCGGGAAGCAGTGGCCGGTGCACCGCACGAGCACCGCCGACTGGTCGGAGCGGCACTTCCAGCTGCGGGTGGAGAACACCTGGGAGCACAACGCGGCCGAGATCGCCGACGCGCTGGCCGTCTGCCAGGAGGAGACCGGCGCCGACCTGCTGATCCTGGTCGGTGACGAGCGCGAGAAGCGGTCGGTGCACGACCGGCTCCCGAAGCGGCTGCACGACCTGGTCGTGGAGGCCGAGCACGGCGCCGGCAGCCGGCTGCTCGACGAGGACGTGGAGCGGGCCCGCACCGGTCACGTACGGCAGCGCGCGGAACGGGAGCTGGAACGGTTCCTCACGGCCCGGGCGCCGGGCGAGGACGGGCGTCCCGGCGCCGTGGAGGGCGTGCCCGCGCTGGTCGAGGCGGCGCGTGAGCACCGTATCGGCGAACTCCTGATCCGCCCGGACGGCCCCGACGCGCACCGCACGGTGTGGATCGGCGAGGACCCCGACCAGCTGGCGGCCCGCCGGACCGAGCTGAAGATCCTCGGCGAGCAGAACTCCTGGTCGGCCCGTGCGGACGACGCGCTGATCAGGTCGGCGGTGGCGACGGGTGCGCCCGCGCTCTCGGTGACGGCGGCCGACGGCGGTCCGGCCGAGGACACGCCGGTGGGCGGCCTCGGCGCGCTGCTGCGCTGGGCCTGAGACGCCCCGGAGGGGCCCGGTGACCGTCGGTCACCGGGCCCTTTCCACGCGTCGCTCGTCCCACACGGGCTCGTCGGTCTCGCGCACCCGCCCGTCCGAGCCGAAGACGAGGAAGCGGTCGAAGGACTTGGCGAACCAGCGGTCGTGGGTGACCGCGAGGACCGTGCCGTCGAAGGCCTCCAGGCCCTCCTGGAGGGCCTCCGCGGACTCCAGGTCCAGGTTGTCCGTGGGCTCGTCCAGGAGCAGCGCGGTGACGCCCTGGAGCTCCAGGAGGAGGATCTGGAAGCGGGCCTGCTGGCCCCCGGAGAGCCGGTCGAAGCTCTGCTCGGCCTGGCCGGTCAGCTCGTAGCGACGCAGCCGGGACATCGCGGCGCCGCGGTCCTGGGCGTGCTCCTTCCACAGGATGTCGAGGAGGGTGCGGCCGAAGAGCTCGGGGTGGGCGTGGGTCTGCGCGAAGTGCCCCGGCACGACCCGCGCGCCGAGCTTCCACTCCCCCGTGTGCGCCACGGTGGGGTCCCCGGCCAGCAGCCGCAGGAAGTGCGACTTGCCGGAGCCGTTGGAGCCGAGGACGGCGACCCGCTCGCCGTAGAACACCTCCAGGTCGAAGGGGTTCATCAGGCCGGTGAGTTCAAGTCCCTTGCAGGTGACGGCCCTTACGCCGGTACGGCCGCCCTTGAGCCGCATCGTGATGTCCTGCTCGCGCGGCGGCTCGGGCGGCGGCCCGGCCTCCTCGAACTTGCGCAGGCGGGTCTGGGCGGCCTGGTAGCGGGAGGACAACTCATGGCTGATGGAGGCGGCCTGACGGAGGTTCAGCACCAGCTTCTTCAGCTGGGCGTGCTTCTCGTCCCAGCGCCTGCGCAACTCCTCGAAGCGGGCGAAGCGTTCACGCCGTGCCTCGTGGTAGGTGGCGAAACCACCGCCGTGCACCCAGGCGTCCGCGCCGGTCGGCGAGGGCTCCACCGACACGATCTTCTCGGCGGCCCGGGACAGCAGCTCGCGGTCGTGGGAGACGAAGAGGACCGTCTTGCGGGTCTCCTTCAGGCGCTCCTCCAGCCAGCGCTTGCCGGGCACGTCGAGGTAGTTGTCCGGCTCGTCGAGCAGCAGCACCTCGTCCGTGCCGCGCAGCAGCGCCTCGAGGACGAGCCGCTTCTGCTCGCCGCCGGAGAGCGTGCGCACCTGCCGGAACTGCGCCTTGTCGTACGGCACGCCGAGGGCGGCGGTGGTGCACACGTCCCACAGCGTCTCGTACTCGTAGCCGCGGGCCTCGGCCCAGTCGGAGAGGGCCTGCGCGTACTTCAGCTGGGCGGCCTCGTCGTCGACGGTCATGATCAGGTGCTCGGCCCGGTCCACGTCCTGGGCGGCCTCACGGATCCGCGGCGGCGCCACCGACACCAGCAGGTCCCGTACGGTCGTCTCGTCCCGCACGGACCCGACGAACTGGCGCATGACCCCCAGGCCGCCACTGACGGTGACCGTCCCGCCGTGCGGTTTCAGCTCCCCGGAGATCAGCCGCAGCAGTGTCGTCTTGCCGGCCCCGTTGGGCCCGACGAGCGCCACGACGGCCCCTTCCCCCACCCGGAACGACACATCGCCGAGCAGGGCCCTCCCGTCGGGGAGGTAGTACTCGAGGTGCGCGGCTTCCAGATGTCCCATGGGCGGCATTGTCGGGGGAAGGACAGGAGCCGGGCAAACGCATATGCGATCCCTGACGAACCATCAGTCCATATAGCGATACACGGGTCTCACCATGCGACATGCGGGCGTACGGTTCGGTCATGTCGAATCCTCAGGACAGACCGCAGGAGACCGCCGTCTACACCCACGGGCACCACGAGTCCGTGCTGCGCTCGCACACCTGGCGCACCGCCGCCAACTCGGCGGCCTATCTGCTCGGCTCGCTGAAGCCCCACATGAAGATCCTCGACATCGGCTGCGGTCCGGGCACGATCACCGCCGACCTGGCCGCGCTGGTCCCCGACGGGCACGTCACCGGCGTGGACCACGCGCCGGGCATCCTGGACCAGGCACGGGCCACGGCGGCCGAGCGGGGCCTGACGAACGTCGACTTCGCGGTCGCCGACGTGCACGCCCTCGACTATCCCGACGACACCTTCTGCGTGGTCCACGCCCACCAGGTGCTCCAGCACGTCGGCGACCCGGTGCGGGCGCTGCGCGAGATGGCGCGGGTCACGAAGCCGGGCGGCTGGATCGCCGTCCGCGACGGGGACTACGCCGCGATGACCTGGTACCCGGCGTCCGAGGGGCTCGACTACTGGCTGGACCTGTACCGGCGGGTGGCCCGCGCCAACGGCGGGGAGCCGGACGCCGGGCGCCGGCTGAAGTCCTGGGCGCTGCGGGCGGGGCTGACGGACATCACGGCGACCTCCAGCACCTGGACCTACTCGACCGCCGATGAACGCCAGTGGTGGAGCGGGCTGTGGGCGGACCGCACGCTGGCCTCCGCGTACGCGGAGCGGGCCACCGAGGGCGGCCACGCCACCGCGCGGGAACTGCGGGCGGTCTCGGACGCCTGGCGGGAATGGGGACAACAGGAGGACGGCTGGTTCGCTGTCCTGCACGGGGAAATCCTGTGCAGGAAGGGAGCCTGAAGCACCGCACCAGGCGGTGACCCACGGACTCGTCCGGGTCACTCCCGGGGAAGCAGCGGTCCCAGCGGCCCGAGGTCGAGGTTCAGGTCCTCGGGCCGCAGCCCGTAGCGCTCGCGCAGCTCGGTCATGCGGTCGTCGAGCAGCATCAGGGTGAGCCCGATCCGCTCCTCCTGCTCCTCGCTCAGGTCGCCCTCGTCGAACCGGCGCAGCGCCTGGCGCTCCATGAGCTGCCGCAGCAGCTCCACCACGGTCAGGACCAGCTTGACCAGGTCCCGCTCGACGGTGTCGGGCTCCAGGTCCAGCCGGTTGGGTCGGGCCGTCACGTCAGTCTCCCCAGGGTGAGGGCACTTGCGCGTTGACCGAGCTGATCAGCGCGTTCAGGTCGATACGGACGAGGTCGACGTCCGCGATGCGCAGAGTGATGTCCCCCGTGATGACGACCCCGCCGGCCAGCAGCCGGTCGAGGAGGTCGACGAGGGCCACCTCGCGCCGTTCGATCACGGTCACGGGCGCTCCTCCTCGCTGAGCTGCGTGAAGGAATACGCGGCCCACGGGCCCGTGAGTTCCACGCGCATTCCCGGGGTGTCGTCCTTCATGCGGTCCACCCGTTCCACGAATTCCTCGGAGGCCGTGCGCGGTACGAGATAGGCGGCGTTGAGGACGTTCCGTCCGGGGGCGCCGGAAAGCGTGGCGTTCTGCGGGGCGTGCAGCCGGGAGTCCTCGGCGTGGGCGGACAGCAGGTCGTGAATACGGGTCGCGAAGGACTCGGCCTTCTGCCAGCTGTCCTCGGTCGCCCTGGTCTGCTGCCGCCGCAGCCGCAGATAGTCCCGGCCGGACGCCGGCTGCGCGGGCTTCTCCTGCTCCTGCTCGTGCTTCTCGGACTCGGCGTACACCTTCACGCCCCATTCGACCCGGCCCTGCACCCGGTCGAGGATGCGGTGGAAGTCCTCCTCGCGCGCCTCCATCATCGTCCGTACGCCGCTGTCGTCCCGGAAGACGGTGCCGAGCCGGAGCGGCAGCGGGGTGGTGACGGCGGTCAGCGCGTCGATGACGAGCTGGTGGGTCCGGGCGGTGGCGGTCAGCCACTCCAGGTCCTCCAGATGGGCCCGGAGCGGGGCTTCGGCGAAGTCCCGCTCCGGCACATGGCTCACCACGGCGATCAGACCGTGGTGGGTGAGCAGCCGCGGCGGATCGCCCCCCAGTCCCGTCAGCTGGGACTGGAGGGCGGCGCCGAAGGGACGGCACACGGCGTAGACGTAACGCAGTCCGGTCATGAACCCTCCTCCTGGGCCCGGCGGGGCTCCAGTTCCTCCAGCCGGGCCAGGCGCTCGCGCAACTCGGCGTTCTCCCGCGACAGTTCGTCGCGGCGGGCCTTGGTGGACAGGGCCGGGTCGTCCTCCCACCAGTCGATGCCCATCTCCTTGGCCTTGTCGACCGAGGCGACGATCAGCCGCAGTTTGATGGTGAGCAGTTCGATGTCGAGCAGGTTGATGCGGATGTCGCCCGCGATCACGATGCCCTTGTCCAGCACTCGCTCCAGGATGTCCGCCAGGTTCGCTCCGCTCCCCTGGCCGTACGGATCCGGGAGCCGGCTGGGCATGCTCATCGTCGGCTCCCGCCCTCGGCGTACTCTTCCTCGTCCTCCGGAGCCTCTTCCTCTTCCTCGTACTCGTCCTCGGGCTCCTCGTCCTCAGGCTCCTCGTCCTCGGCGAGCTCGTCCTCCGGCTCGTCCTCGTCGTACTCCTCGTACTCGTCCTCGGCTTCCCCGTCCGGGGCTTCCTCGTCCTCTTCTTCCTCTTCCTCGTCCCGGAGCTCGTCGTCCGGCTCGGTGTCCTCGTCCTCGGAGGCCTCGGCGCCTTCCTCGTCCTCGGCGCTCTCCTCTTCCTCCTCGGCCACCGCGTCCTCGTGGCTCTTGACGACCTCGCCGTCCTGGATCTCGCCGCGCCAGCCGTCCTCCGCCTCGCCCTTGAGGGTGATGAAGCGGGCGAAGTGCTTGAGGTCGAGACGGGCCCGGCGGCCCTGGGCGCGCCAGATGTTGCCGGTCTTCTCGAAGAGCCCCGTGGGGTAGTACTCGATGACCAGCAGGACGCGGGTGAGGTTGTCGGCGAGCTTGTGGAAGGTGACGACACCCTTGGTCGTGCCCTTGGCGCCCTCCGAGGTCCACTGGATCCGCTCGTCGGGAACCTGTTCGGTGGTGGTCGCCTTCCAGCTGCGGCTGGACCAGAAGATCTTCGCCTGCCAGTCGGTGTGGGTGTCGTCGGCGCGGTTCGCGCTCTTGACGCCCTTGGCGAAGGTGGAGAAGTCCTGGTACTGCGTCCACTGGTCGTAGGCGGTGCGCAGGTCCACGCCCACGTCGATGAACTCCATGATCACCGTGGGCTTCTGGCCCGCGCCGCCCTTTTTCTTGCCCTTGCCGCCGCCGAGGTTCTTGAAGGCGCCGACCACGCTGTCCTTGGCCTTGCCCGCTCCGAGTTCCAGCGCGCTGCGCAGCGGCCCCTTGCCCTCGGCGAGCTTCTTGCCGCCGTCGAGGGCGAGCTTGGCGAACCCGGGGCTGTTGCCCTCGGCGATGTCGTTCAGCTTGCCGGTGGTCTCGCCCAGCTTGTGTCCTACGCCGACCAGCATCCGCTGGACCTGTGCGGAGAGGTACTCCTGCACCTCGGCCTTGAGCCGGTCGGCGGCCTCGCTGTGGGCCACCTCGGTCAGCGGGTTGCTCTTCGCCTTGTCGGTGGCGTCACGTGCGGATCCGACGGTATCGGTCATCACTCACCGCCTCCCTTCGGCATGCGGGCCCGGGTGCCTCGGCCGGCTCCCCTGGCCGCGGTCGTCTTCTTGGCGGCCGCCTTCTTCGCCGTGGTCTTCTTGGCCGCGGTCTTCTGGCCGGCCGTCCGGCTCTGGGACGCCTTCTTGGCCGGCGCCTTCTTCGCGGGGGCCTTCTTGGCCGCCGACTTCTTCGCGGGGACCCTCCTGGCCGTCTTCTTCGCGGCGGCCGGGGCTTCGTCCGACTCGTCGTCGTCCTCGTCGTCGGCTTCCGCCTCGGCGTCGTCGTCGGCCTCGTCCTCGTCCGAGGGCTCCTGGTCGGCCCGGTCGGCCCTGCGGCCCCTGGTGCCAGTCTCCTCCTCGTCCGGCTCCTCGTCCTCCTCGGAGTCCTCACCGTCCTGGAGACCGGGCACCTCCGGCGCCACGCCGGAGAGCTGGTCGCGGACCTGGGCGGTCCGGCCGTGCAGCCGGTCGGCCAGCGCGTCGATCTGCCGCTCCACCATGGCACCCGAGGCCGCCTTGCCGACGCCCCTCAGATCCTCCCGGAGCGTGTCCCCTATCTCCTTGAACTGCGGGTTCTTCAGCAGTTGCTGGGAGACCAGATCGGCCACTGCCTTCGGGCTGAGGTGCATCCGCTTGCCGGCCACGATCGTGCCGACGGCGAAGGCCAGTTTCAGTTTCTTCGTACGTCCTAGGAGGTATCCGGCCCCTACCGCGAGGCCCATTCCCACTCGGTTCATCGTGTCGTCCCGTCGCCAGTCCCCGCGCCGCCGCGCAGGCCGATCTCCAGTCGTTCGAGGAGCTCGTCCTCCTGTCGGTCGAATTCCTCCTCGTCGATCTCGCCCGCCTCAAGGCGCTCCTCGAGCTGGGCGAGTTCGGCCCGGACCGCCGCCGGGTCGTAGTAGAGGCGCTCCGCTTCGTTCAGCACCTGTCTGATCACCCAGGCGCTGCCGCGCACCGGGGCGAAGGGCAGGAGCAGTACCTCTCCGATGAGACCCACACCGGCTCACTCCTCCGCGTGGTCGATGCCCACCGTGGTGCCCGCGGGCTCGCCCGGTCCGGGTTCGACGAAGCTGTACGGCGGGAGCGGCCCGTTGACCCGCAGGTCGAGGTGCGGATGGCTGGCGCGGAGCTGGTCCACCGCCTCCAGGAAGGACGCGGCGGAGTCGCGCTCCACCATGAAGGACACGTTGGCCAGCCAGCCGCTGGACTCGGGCCCGACGCTGATCGCCTCGGCGACCGGCTCCAGGGCCTGGCGCACCTCGTCGGCGTCCTCGGCCTCACGGGCCTTGACCGCGGCCACGACCATCTCGCCGAGCCGGAGGCGGTCCTCGTAACTGCCGCCGCCCGCCTGCCGGTTGGCCTCGGTGGCGGAGCGGATCTCCGGGTTGTCGGACATCACGCGGTGCAGTACGGCCTCTTCGTCGTGCGTGGCCTTGACGTTGTACTCGACCTTGCCGTCGAGGGTGCGCAGCCGCTCCTTGTAGTGGTCGGCGCGTTCCGCGAGCACCCCGGCGACGGTGTCGTCGTCGGGCGCCACGCTGCCGAACCGCATGGGCAGCACGGAACCCAGCGCTCCCGCCTCGCTCAGCACGTTCTGGTGGGCGAGCAGGTCACGGCGCTTGGGCCGCAGCCCCTCGGGGGCTTCGCTGACGACGGCCGCCAGCTCGCCCTCCTTCAGCACCCGCACCTCACGTGCGGGGTCGCCGACCCCGGTCAGGCCCTCGGGCAGAGCGGGGTGGGAGGCGGCGGTGATGCCGTACACGTACGTGCTCACTCCTGCTCCTCCTTCCTGCGCGAGGCGGTGGACTTACGGGTGCGCGGCCGGGACTCGCTCTGGCCGTCCCCCTCACGCGCCTGCTTGAAGGCGTCGGAGATGGTCTCCGCGGCGCCGGAGAGTGCGCCCTTGGACTTGCCGCGCGCGCCGGACTCGGTGATCTCGCCCATGATGTCGGGCAGGCCCGGGCTCTTGTGCGGCCCGGACTCCAGGTCGAGCCGGTTGCACGCCTCGGCGAAGCGCAGATAGGTGTCGACGCTGGCCACCACGACCCGTACGTCGATCTTCAGGATCTCGATCCCCACGAGGGAGACGCGCACGAATGCGTCGATGACGAGCCCCCTGTCGAGGACCAGTTCCAGGACGTCGTAGAGACCGCTGGAGCCGCCTCCACCGCCTTGCTGTGCCGGAACTACGGTCATGCCGACCATGCCTCCTTGTCGGTGGTGTCGTGAACGGATGTCCGATGCGGGCGGTCTAGCGACCGCCCGGCCTGTGTGCGTCGGCCCGGCCGCGTTCGTAGCGGCGGACGCGGCGGTAGCCGGTGAGCTGACCCTCGGGGTCGAGTTCGACCTGGTAGCTCGCCATCAGGCTCATCGTGTCGGGAACACGGGAGAGCTCGAGGACCTCGACCTCCACCGACCAGCCGTCCTCGGTCTGCTCGAAGGAGGAGACGTTCTCGGCCGTCATGCCGGTCAGCTCGGAGAGCTGGGCGCGCGCCTGGCGCAGCACCTCCATCGGCTTGGGCCGTCGCTGCTCCGTCACGTTCTCGTCCGTGTCCTTTTCTTCCCCTCTGGGGGGCTTCCGTGAATTCTGTGATGCCGACGTGTCTCTTGTGTTCGCCATGGCCACCTCTCACCTCGGGTGGCCGTTCACACGTTCGCCAAACCTTCAGGAGGACATCAACGCGTTCAGCCTGCGACGGGCCGGTCCGAGCGCCCGTCCTCGCGCCGGAATCCCGGCCCAGGGATCGGTGCGGGCCTGCTCCACGGCGTCGGCGACGGTCCAGCGGCGGGCGTCCAGTCCGGGATCGTCGAGCTGGCTCCAGGCCATCGGCGTGGCCACGGGAGCTCCGGGTTTCGCCCGTACGGTGAAGGGGGCGACGGCGGTCTGCGCGTAGCCGTTGCGCTGGACGTCCAGGTAGAGGCGGTCGCCGCGGTCCTTCTTGCGGGCGGCGGTGGTGAGCTGCGCGGGGTGGTCGGCGACCAGGGTGTCGGCGACGTCCTTGGCGAACTCGCGCACCTCGTCGAAGTCGTGCCGGCCGTCGAGGGGCACGATCACATGCAGTCCGCGCGAGCCGGTGGTCATCAGCGCGGAGGGCAGCCGCAGCTCGTCGAGCAGCTCCCCGAGCAGGCGGGCCGCCTCGCGCACCGCTTCGAAGTCGTCCCCGGAGGGGTCGAGGTCGAAGACCATCCGGTCGGGCCGCTCGACGCTGCCTGCCCGGGACAGCCAGCGGTGCAGGGTGAGGGAGGCCTGGTCGGCGAGGTACAGCAGGGTGGCGGTGTCGTCACAGACGGTGTGGCAGACGGTGCCGCCCTCCTTCGTCACCTCGACGCGGTGGATCCACTCCGGGTAGGAGTCCGGGGTGTTCTTCTGCATGAACCGGGGGCCCGCGAGGCCGTCTGGATGCCGTTCCAGCATCAGCGGACGGCCGCGCAGGTGCGGCAGCATGAACGGCGCCACGGACCGGTAGTACGCGACGAGGTCGCCCTTGGTGTACTCCTTGGCGCCGTCACCGCCGGGGAAGAGCACCTTGTCCGGCCGGTGCACCTCCACGGTGTGCTTCCCGGCGCGTACGGTCCGTACGTCGTCGCTGCTCACGGCACGATCGCCTGCTCCACGAGGAGCCGTCCGGCCGCCGCGACCGACTCGGCGTCGATACCGGCGGCGTGCAGCTGCTCCTCGGGCGAGGCCGAGCCCGGCATCGACCGCACGGCGAGCCGCACCAGCCGCGGCACGGGACGGCCGTCGGTGAAGGCGTCGAGGACGGCGTCGCCGAGACCGCCCTCCTCGTGGTGGTCCTCGACGGTGAGCAGACAGCCGGTCTCCTCGGCGGCCCGGCGCAGGGTGTCCCGGTCCACGGGCTTGACCGAGTAGAGGTCGATCACCCGCACCCGGATGCCCTCCTGGTCCAGCGCGTCGGCGGCCTTGAGTGCCTCGGGCACGGTGACACCCGCCGCGACGATCGTCATCCGGTCGTCGGCGGAGGACCGCAGCACCTTGCTGCCGCCGATCGGGAACTCCTCCTCGGGCCCGTAGATCACCGGGCTCTCGCCGCGGCCGGTGCGCAGATAGCGGATGCCGTCCAGGTCGGCCATGGCGGCGACCAGGTGCGCGGTCTGGTTGGCGTCGCACGGGTACAGCACGGTCGAGCCGTGCACCGCCCGCATCATCGCCAGGTCCTCCAGGCCCATCTGGCTCGGCCCGTCCTGCCCGATGGCGACTCCCGCGTGCGAGCCGACCAGGTTGATGCCCGCCCCGCTGATGGACGCCATCCGCACGAAGTCGTAGGCGCGCGTCAGGAAGGCCGCGAAGGTTCCGGCGTACGGCACCCAGCCGCGTGCGGCGAGTCCGACGGCGGCCGCGACCATCTGCTGTTCGGCGATGTAGCACTCGAAGTAGCGCTCGGGGTGTTCCTTGGCGAAGTACTCGGTGCGGGTGGAGTCGCCGACCTCGCCGTCGAGGGCGACGACGTCGCCGCGTCCGGTGCCGAGGGCGGTGAGGGCCTGGCCGTAGGCGTCCCGGGTGGCGACTCCCTCTTCCGGGGATCCCTTGTCCCACCGGGGCAGTTCGACGTGTCCGGCGCGCACGGCGTGCAGGATGCGGGCGGCCGGCGGCTCCTGCACCTTGACGCGGAGGTCGCGGACGCCGCCGAGTTCCTCGATGGCGTCGTCGGCGTTCTTCAGCGGCTTGCCGTGCAGGCCCTCGCGGTCCTGGACGTCCTCGACGCCC
This sequence comes from Streptomyces sp. 351MFTsu5.1, assembly GCF_000383655.1. NCBI lineage: Bacteria > Bacillati > Actinomycetota > Actinomycetes > Kitasatosporales > Streptomycetaceae > Streptomyces > Streptomyces sp. 351MFTsu5.1. The sequence goes on from NZ_KB911775.1 coordinate 40,923, forward strand.
TTGCCCTTGAGGGTGCGGGCGATGACCGCCGTGGGCTGGCCCTTGGTGGACGCGGCCTCCCCGTAGGCGCGGTCGATGGCGTCCACGTCGTGTCCGTCGATCTCGACGGTGTGCCAGCCGAACGCCTGGAAGCGGCGCGCGTAGGCGTCGAGGTCGTGGCCGTGCCGGGTCTCGCCGCGCTGGCCGAGCCGGTTGACGTCGATGATCGCGGTGATGTTGTCGAGGTGCTCGGCTCCCGCCTGCTCGGCGGCCTCCCAGATGGAGCCCTCGGCGAGTTCGCTGTCGCCGCAGAGCACCCACACGCGGTAGCCGCTGCGGTCCAGGCGCTGTCCGGCGAGCGCGATGCCGACGCCCACGGGCAGTCCCTGGCCGAGCGAACCGGTCGCCGTCTCGACCCAGGGCAGCCGGCGCGGGGTCGGGTGCCCTTCGAGGCGGCTGCCGAGCTTGCGGAAGGTCAGCAGCTCCTCGTCGTCGAGGGCACCGGCCGCCTTGAAGACGGCGTACATCAGCGGTGAGGCGTGGCCCTTGGACAGCACGAAGCGGTCGTTGCCGGGGTGGGCGGGGCGGTCGAAGTCGTAGCGGAAGTGGTGCGCGAAGAGCACGGCCATCAGGTCCGCCGCGGACATCGAGGAGGTGGGGTGCCCGGAGCCCGCGGCGGCCGAGGCGCGGACGCTGTCCACACGCAACTGCTGGGCGAGTTCGACGAGTTCACCGGTGTTCATGAGTCTCCTTCCGAGGAGTCCGCGTCGGTGTGCCCGCCGGGCTGGTTCTTCGCGGGCTCGGAGTCGGGCTGGTTCTTCACGGGTTCGGCGTCGGACCGGGCCTCACGGGCCTTCGCCTCCGCGATCACCGCCTCGCCCGCGCTCGGTTCGACGTCCTTCACTTCCGTCGGCTCCTTCACTTGCCTCGTCCCCTTCGTCGGCCCGCTGTGGCATACCTCGGGAGCCTTCCGCGTCCCCCTGGCCAGGGCGCCCAAACGCCGGTTTCCGTACGGGTCGCCGGGTACTCGGGGCAGGCCCGTTGTATGCGGAACCGCCGGAGGTACCCCCCATGCCCGAATACGGCTATTTCCTGTCGTGCGAGGAGTTCGGACCCGCGGAGCTGGTCGAACAGGCGCGAATGGCCGAACAGGCCGGTTTCACCGCGCTGTGGATCTCCGACCACTACCACCCGTGGAACGACGCACAGGGCCAGAGCCCGTTCGTCTGGTCGGTGATCGGCGCGCTCTCGGAGGCGGTGTCGCTGCCCGTCGAGACGGCCGTGACCTGCCCGACCGTGCGGATCCACCCGGCGGTGGTGGCCCAGGCCGCGGCCACCTCGGCCGTCATGACGAACGGCCGCTTCCGGCTCGGCGTCGGCTCCGGCGAGGCCCTGAACGAGCACGTCCTCGGCCATGTCTGGCCGCCCGCGCACATCCGGCTGGAGATGCTGGAGGAGTCGATCCAGGTGATGCGGCGCCTGTTCACGGGTGAGGAGGTCAACCACCACGGCACGCACTACACGGTCGAGAACGCGCGCCTCTACACGGTCCCGGACGAGCCCGTCCCCATCGACATCTCCGGCTTCGGCCCGGCGGCCACCGCGCTGGCGTCCCGGGTCGGCGACGGCTACATCACGATGATGCCCGACGCGTCGATGGTCGAGCAGTACCGCAAGGGCGGCGGGGCCGGGAAGCCGGTCAGCGGCGGCACCAAGGTCTGCTACGGCTCGGACCGCGCGGAGTGCGTCCGGACCGTGCGCAAGCTGTGGTTCAACCAGTTCCTGCCCGGCGAGATGGGCCAGATCCTGCCCTCGCCGAGCCACTTCGAGCAGCTGGAGCCGCTGGTCACCGAGGACATGGTGACCGAGAAGACGGTGTGCGGGGACGACGTCGACGAGCACGTGTCCGCACTGAGCGCCTTCGCCGACGCGGGCTTCGACCGGATCTACGTCAACCAGATCGGGCCCGACCAGCGCGGCTTCTTCGACTTCTACCGCACCAAGGTGCTGCCCCAGCTCCAGCAGGGGTGAGCGATGAAACTGCTCAGGCCCCGCGTCTCGGTGTACACGGTCCCGACGGACGCCCCCGAGGCGGACGGGACGCTCGCCTGGGACACCACGACCATGGTGATCGCCGAGGTGTCCACGGGTGAGGAGACCGGCACGGGCTGGACGTACGGCCCGGCCGCGGTCGGCGACTTCCTCACCGAGCACCTCGGACCGCTGGTCGAGGGCCACGATCCGCTGGACATCCCGGCGCTGCACGACGCGATGTGCCGCTCGGTCCGCAACGCGGGCCGTCCGGGCATCGCGGCGGGCGCGATCTCGGCGCTGGACATCGCCCTGTGGGACCTGAAGGCCCGGATCCTCGAACTCCCCCTGGCCCGTCTGCTGGGCGTGGCCCGGGAACGGGTCCCGGTCTACGGCAGCGGCGGCTTCACGACGTACCACGACACGCATCTGGCCGCGCAGCTCAACGGCTGGGTGCACGGCCAGGGCATCCCGCGCGTCAAGCTGAAGATCGGCGAGAGCTGGGGCCGTGCGGTGGCCCGGGACCTCTCCCGGGTCCGCACGGCCCGCGAAGTCATCGGCCCGGACGCGGAGTTGTACGTCGACGCGAACGGGGCGTACACCCGCAAGCAGGCGGTCCGGGTGGGCGGGGCGCTGGTGGAGGAGGGTGTCGGCTGGTTCGAGGAGCCGGTCTCCTCGGACGACCTGACGGGGCTGCGGCTGGTCCGCGACGCGCTCGTGTGCGATGTGACGGCCGGTGAATACGGTTACGACCTGCCGTACTTCGCCCGCATGATCGCGGCCGGCGCGGTCGACTGTCTCCAGATCGACGCGACCCGCTGTGGCGGCCTGACGGAGTTCCTGCGCGCGGCGGCCCTGGCCCAGGCGCACGGCCTGGAGGTCTCGACGCACTGCGCCCCGCACGCCCACGCGGCGGCGGCCGCCTCGATCCCCAACATCCGCCACATGGAGTGGTTCCACGACCACGTCCGCATCGAGGACATGTTCTTCGACGGAGCCCTCGACCCGACGGGCGGCACGGTCCGCCCGCTGGCAGGGGTGGGGAACGGGCTGACGTTGCGGACGGACGAGGTGGAGGAGTACCGCGTGGCGTGACCACCAGTTACCTGAACAACCTTGAGCGGCGGGGCCGTTGCCCCCGCCGCTCATCACGTGTTCCCGGCGTTCAGCCCCGGCGGCGTATCCCGGAGGCCGCGACGACCCCCAGCGCCCCGGCCGCGGCCGCCACGAGCCCCACGCCCATCCGGGCGCGGTTGCGGGAGAGCCAGTCCTGGGGGCTGCGGTGCACGGCCTCGTCGTCGAAGCGGCCGTGCGCCCCGTGGTCCCGCCCGTGCGGTCCGTCCGCGGGAGCCCACAGGTTGCCTGGGCCGCCGTGCTCCCCTTCTTCCTGCTGCGCCTCGACGTTGGTGCGGGCGAGGTAGCGGTCCAGGATCCCCGGCGCCACCGCGTTGGCGATGAGCGTGGCCGCCGTGGACCCGCCGACCCAGTACTCGCGCCGCCGCGGGTGGAAGGCCGCGTGCACGACCGCACGGGCGGCGACCTCGGGCTGGTAGACCGGCGCCACCGGCCGGGCCCGCCCGGGCATCCGGTTCAGCACCCAGTCGAACTGCGGGGTGTTGAGGCCGGGCAGCTGGACCATCGTGGTACGGACGCCACTGCCCGAGTGGAGCAGCTCGCACCGCAGGGACTCGTTGAACCCCTGGATGGCGTGCTTGGCCCCGCAGTACGCCGACTGGAGCGGGATGCCCCGGTAGGCCAGCGCCGAGCCGACCTGCACGATCGTCCCGCGGTCGCGGGGCTGCATGTGCCGCAGGGCGGCCCGGGTGCCGAACACATAGCCCAGGTAGGTCACTTCGGTGACCCTGCGGAACTCGTCCGGGGTGATCTCCGTGAACGGGGCGAAGACGCCGGTGAAGGCGTTGTTGACCCACACGTCGATGTGCCCGAAGGCGTCGACGACCTGCTGGGCGGCGTCCTCGACGGCCTTCGCGTCGGACACGTCGACGCTCACGACGAGCGCCTCACCCCCGGCCCGCTCCACTTCGTCGGCGGCCGCGGCGAGGCCTTCGCGTCCCCGGGCGAGGAGGGCGACCCGGGCGCCGCGCTCGGCGAAGGCCCGGGCCGTGGCCCGTCCCACTCCGCCACTGGCCCCGGTCACCACCACGACCTTGCCGTGCTTCACGCGCGATTCCTCCCATGGATCGTGCACCGGGCGTTATGCGCGGTGGTGCGGCTGCTCGGGATCGGTGCCGCCCTGTGCCGGGGCCGTACCGGGCTCCGGCGTGCCCGTCGCTCCGGGCGCGACCGGCGGCATGGGCGGGTACGGGGTGCCGGGCCCGGTCGGCGGGGCGGCCACCGGTGCGGTGCCTGCGACGCCCGCACCGGCACCCTGTCCGGCCTTGGGCCGGGATCCTCCGGGCCTCGCCGCGCCGCGCAGCACATAGGCCACGGCGCCCAGGATGACGGCGGTGATCAGTGCGGCGGCCCAGTCGGGCAGCCCGAGTGCGAGGGCGAGCCCCACGGCCAGGGCCAGGGCGGCGCCCGCGTACAGGGCGGCGGCACCGGACGCGGCGTACAGCATGGCCGTACGGCGCTGCTTGCGCGTCTGTTCGCGCAGTTCGTCCCGTACGGTCTCGCGTGCCACCTGCGCCAGTTCGTCGACCAGATGCTTGTCCAGATGCTCCAGGTGATCCAAGCGGTCCATGGCCGCCGGGTACCCGTACGGGCGTACGCATAACGCCCGCCCGGCGGGCTGTGCGGCACCGGCGGCCGGGTCGGGAGGATCGCGTGAAACGATCTCGCGCGGCAGGCCGCCCGAACTAGGCTCGGAGCATGGAGATTCTGGGAACCACGCTGCGTGTCTGCGTCGACGACCTGGACAGCGCGGTCGTCTTCTACGAACGGCTCGCGGGCGCCACGGCCCTCCGTTTCGAGCGCGGCGGCGTCCAGGTGGCCGCGGTGGGCTGCTTCCTGCTGATGAGCGGGCCGGAGGCGGAGCTGGAGGTGCTGCGCAAGGTCGCCGCGACCATCGCCGTGAAGGACGTCGACGAGGCCCGCCGGCTCCTCGACGAGCTGGGCGCCCGGATCATCGCGGGCCCGGTGCCGACCCCGGTGGGCCGCAACCTGATCGCGATGCACCCGGACGGCGTGGTGTACGAGTACGTCGACCGCAACGTCACCTAGGGCGACCCGTTCTCCGGGCGCATACGGAAGTCGTGGGCGGGCGGGAGCGGTTCGTCGCCGAGGCGGTTCCACAGGGTGCCGATCGCCTCGGCGCCCTCCCGCAGGTCTGCGACCTCGAAGCCCTCGTCGAAGACGGCCCGGGCGGCTTCGGGCCGCCCCTCGGCGAGCAGCAGCCGCGCCTCGATCAGCCGGAACCGCCCGCGGGCCCGGGTCGAGGCGTGCAGCCGCTCCCACACCGCGCGTGCCTCGGCCGTGCGCCCGGCCGCGAGCAGGGCCTCCAGTGCCTCGCGGCCCAGCGCGGCCGTCGCCGCCGTCCATGACTCGCCGTCGTCGCGCCGCTCCTGGCACAGGTCGTCGAAGGCCTCGGCGTACCGCTCCGCGGCCCGCTCGCGGTGGCCGCCCTCCTGGTCGGCGACGGCGAGGCAGCGCAGCAACGGCCAGCGGGACGGGGCGAGTTGGAGCCCGCGCTCCCAGCTGCGCACTGCCTGGGCCCGGTCACCGGCGTGCCACTGGGCGACGCCCAGGTGGTACTCGGTGAGCGGGGTGGCGGGTGCGGTCTCCAGCATGTCCCGCCAGTGCGGCGCGACCAGGGTGCCGCCGGGCGGCCGTACCCGGCGCGGCTCGGGAAGGGACCCGGTGCGCAGCAACTCCAGCCAGGGCGCCTGCGGTTCGCCCAGCGTGCTCTCCTCGAAGGGTGTGCCGGGCAGCTTCCAGCCGGCCCGCAGGACCTCCAGGGCGCCCCAGCCGGAGCCGGAGGCCAGGATCTCGCCGGGTTCGGCGTCGGCGTACGGCTTCCAGGCGGCGTGGGCCTCGTCGACGGCGGCCCGTGGCAGTGCGGCCTCCAGACGTGCCGCCGCCTCGGGCACCGTGGGGGGCGCGCTGAGCGGGCCGTACGCCTCGAGCCAGGAGACCTCGCTCTCCGGGTCCAGGCGTACGTGCTCCAGCTGGGTGCGGGCGAGCCCGGCCTGGATCTCGCAGTAGCCGCCGGTGCCGGGCTCGGTGAGCCACTCCTGCCAGCGGCGACCGCCCGTGCCGGTCCCCCACACGAACAGCTTGCGGCCGCGCAGGGCGTCGGTGGACGTCTGCACGAGTCCGTGGCCGTCGGCGTCGAGGGCGGCGATCCAGCGGCGCGCGCCGTCGGGCAGGTCGTAGAACCAGTCGGCGGCGTAGGGGCTGGTCTGCGGGTGCGCCGGGACGGGCACCCGGTGCAGCCGGCGCTCGTGGCCGAAGTGCCAGGCCTCCTCGGCCGGGGCGAGCACCCGGCGGCCCTCCGGTACGGCGGTGTTGGACCACCAGTAGCCCGGTACCGGCCGCTCGTGCGGATTGCGGATCCGGACGCCGGCGTACAGGAAGTCCGAGTCCGGCGGCAGCCACAGGTCGACCTGGAAGGGCAGGTCGCGCAGCCGCTCCCACTCCCACAGGCGCAGCATCTCCCCGCCGTCGGGGGCGGCCACGCGGGCGGCGTGCAGGGGTGCGCAGGCCAGGGTGGTGTGTCCGGTGGCGCCGATGTTCCACTCGATGCCGCCGGAGTACCAGGCGCCGTTCAGGGCGAAGTTCGCGGGCTGGAACACCGGGTTGCGGTACAGGAGTTCACGCCCGGTCGGCTTGTGGAGGAGGGAGGCGATCCGGCCGCCCAGAGCGGGCAGGACGGTGGCCCTGAGCCGGTCGTTCTCGATCACGATCGTGTCGAACTCGCGCGGCTCGCGCGCTCTGCCGTAGCCGTCCCGGACGGGCACCGGCAGCAGGCTCCGAAGGGGCCCGTAGCCGGCCTGCCGGGCCATGTCCCGGGGCAGGTCGTCCCGGTCCCGTAGGTCCATGCAGTGAATCTCGTGCGGGAGCCGCAGCGGCGGCAGCGGGTTGTCCGGGCCCAGCGGTGCGGCGGGCAGGGTGAGTACGTCTCGCCGGATCGTCGTCACGATCACCATGGAAGCCGCTCGGCCCGGAGTCGGCCAGGGGAGCTACCGGTCAGGATTGCGCAAAGGCGTCCACGACGATGTCGGTGAGGAGCGCGCCCGCCGTGCCGTCGGGGTCCAGATCGGGGTCGTAGATGGTGACGTTGAGCCCCACGCAGGCAGGGGAAGCGAGCAACGGCCTGAGGAGATCGGTGAGTTCGCGGGGCTGGAGGCCCTCGGGGTCGGGGCTGTCGACGGCGGGCATGACGGACGGGTCGAGGACGTCGGCGTCCAGGTGCACCCAGAATCCGTCGATCTCCGGGATCTCGAAGGCCTGCGCGGTGGCCCGGGCGAGCGCGTCGGCGCCCCACTCCCGGAGGTCCCCGACGGTCACGACCGGGATCTTCAGGGCGGCGAGTTCGGCCCGGTCCTCCTCGAACGCGTCGCGGATCCCGAAGAACCGCACGTCCTCGTCCCGCAGATAGGGCTTCAGCCCCTCCAGGTCCGTCAGGTCGTCCTGCCCGCGCCCGGTGGCCAGCGCGACCTCCTCACCGCCCGCCGCGCCGATCCGGTCGGAGTTGCCGGTGTGCCGGAAGTCCGGTGAGGCGTCGATGGCCGCGAGACCGTAGCGGCCGACGCGGCGCAGGGCGAGGGAGGCGCCGAGCTGGATGGAGCAGTCGCCGCCGAGGACCACGGGGAAGTCACCGGCCCGTACATGGCGCTCGATGCGGTCGGCGAGCTTGACGGTGTAGTCGGCGAGGGCGGCGGCGTTGAACACCCCGTCGCCCTCCTGCCAGTCCCCCCGGTCGTAGCGCGGCGGCACCACCACGCCGCCCTCCAGCGCCCCGAGCCGCTGCACGATCCGCTGCTCCCGCAGGGCGCCGGCGAGCTTGTGGCAGCCGGGCACGGTACCGGGGGCGGGCGGTCGCAGGCCGAGGTTGGAGGGGGCGTCCAGCACGACGATATTCCGCATGCGGATCATCCTCGCCGACGTACCCTCGACCGTCCACGGAATACGCGAGGGAGCGACAGTGAGTGAGCAGCACACCTACCGGGTGATCGTGCGGGGGACCTGGGACGGGCTCACCGAGGAGGCCCGCGCCCGGCTCCTCGCCGAGGCGGCGGACCACGGCATGGCGAGCATGCGGTTCTCCGAGGAGGGCTCGCTGTCGTACGAGCCGGCGCCGCTGAAGCACTTCTCGATGCGGTACGTGGTGGTCTCCGACGCGGCGGACGGCGAGGAGATGGCGGGCGCGCTCGCGGAGGACCGCGCGGAGACGGCGCTGCGCGGCCTCGGCTACGGCTTCAGGGACCTGCGGTCGACGGTCACCGACCTCGACACCATGAAGATCAACCGGAAGTCCGCATCTCGGCGGTGATCGCCCAGCGCTCGTGGTCCCGCCAGTCCCCGTCGATCCAGATCATCTTCGGGGAGAACCCCTCGAGGCGGAAGCCGCAGCTGCGGGCGAGGGCGAGGGAGCCGGTGTTGCCGGGCTGCGCGTTGATCTCCAGGCGGTGCAGCCGCATGGGCCCGAAGGCGTGGTCGACCACGAGGTCCAGTCCCTCGCGCATCAGCCCGCGCCCGGCGGCGTGCGCGAAGGCGCCGTAGCCGAGGGCCCCGCACCGGAAGCCGCCCTCGACGATGTTGTTGATGTTGATGAACCCGGCGATGGCCCCGTCGCCCCGCTCGCCGTCCTTCTCACAGACCAGGAACCCGGCCTTGGTCCGGTCCTCGATGAGCCGGCCCGCGTAGGCGAGGTACGCGCTCTCGCTGTCCGGCGGGAACAGCCAGGGCTGGTGCAGTTCCTTGCTCTCCCGGGCCCGGGCGGTGAACTCGGCGGCGTCCTCGTAGGTGAAGGGGCGTATGCCCACGCGGGGGCCCTCGGCGAGATAGCGGGAAGCGGTGTGCGGCATCCCGCCACCCTACGACGCTAGCCCCGCCGCCTCATGGCGTACGCCCCGCACAGGGCTCCGATCAGGCCGGTGGCGAGCAGCGCGGTCCACAGGGGCATGGTCACCTCGGGGACCAGCAGCCGGATCCTGGTCGCCCGGGTGTTCTCGAAGACGAAGGTCAGGGCGACGGCGGCGAGGAGCAGGACGGCGAGCCGCGCGGGGGTCACCGCCCCGCTCCTGCCTTTGGTCGTGCCGCTCTCGGCGGTCTTCGGGCTCATGCGACCAGGGTGAGCCCGGAGCCCACGGCCCGCACGGCGGGCGCTGCCTTCCGGGTGGGCCGCGGCCACGGCCGGCCGGCCGGTTGCTGCTCGCCCATGGCGGCGCGCTCGCGACCGGCACCGGAGACCGGGTGCGCACCAGACACCCGGCTCCCGGCTCCCGGCTCCCGGCTCCGGAGGAGTTCCGGGTACGGCCCCCGCCGACCGCACGCGAGCTGTCTTCCGGGGCCGCCGTCCTGGTCGGGTGACCGGCCGCCGGAGTGCCCGCAGCCCCCGTATCTCGCGCGGACTCAGCTCAAGGCAGGCTCGTCCAGCTTCAACGTGCCTGTCTCGGTGTCGAGTTCGGCCGCCATCCCGAAGGGCACGGTGAGGGCCCCCTCGCAGTGTCCGAATCCGAACTCCTCGACGACGGGCACGCCGAGTCCGCCGAGCCTCTCGGCGAGGACCGGCCGCAGCACGTCGTACGGCCCGCAGCTCGCCCAGGAGCCGAGGACGATCCCTTGGACCCCGTCCAGCCAGCCGGTGCGCAGGAGTTGGGTCAGCATGCGGTCGACGCGGTACGGCTGCTCCGCCACGTCCTCGATCAGGAGAAGTCCGTCCCGGGCGCCGGTGCGGGCGTGCCGGGTGCCGAGGTCGGTGGCGAGCAGGCTGAGACAGCCGCCGAGGGTGACTCCGCGGGCCCGGCCGGGGACCAGGGCGGGCCCCCGGGAGGTGAGGGTGCGGACCGTCTCCGGGGCGAGGAGCGTGGCCCTGAGGTGTTCCTGGGCGACGGCGTTCTTGACGAAGTCGGCACCGGCCGCGGCGGGGCCGTACAGGGTGACCAGGCCGAGGCGGGTGGCGAAGGCCTGGTGGAGGGTGGTCACGTCGCTGAAGCCCACGAGCACCTTCGGGCCGGCCGCCCGCATCGCGTCCCAGTCGAGCAGGTCGACCATCCGCTGGGCGCCGTAGCCGCCCCGGGCGCACAGCACCGCGTCCACCGCGGGGTCGCACCAGGCCGCCTGGAGGTCGGCGGCGCGGTCCGCGTCGGATCCGGCGAGGTAGCCCAACTCGCCGTGCCGGTCCAGGACATGCGGGGTCACGACCGGGTCGAGGTCCCAGCCGCGCAGGATGTCGAGCCCGGCCTGGAGTCGTTCCTCCACGATCGGGCCGCTCGGTGCGACGACGGCCACGCGTGCGCCGGGAGCGAGCCGGGACGGCCGTACGAGTGCGGTCACTTGGTGAGCTCCAGGGTCGGGACGCCGGGCGGGTCGAACCCGAAGACCTGGGCGTACAGGGAGAGTTCGGACTCCAGGGCGCGGATCATGGTGTCGGCGCGGCGGAATCCGTGGCCCTCGCCCTCGAAGGCGAGGTAGGCGTGCGGGATCCGCCGCCCGGCGATCCTCGCCAGGAACCGCTCGCACTGCGCGGGCGGACAGATCACGTCGTCCAGGCCCTGGAGCAGCAGGAACGGCGCGGTGACCCGGTCGGCGTGCTCGACGGGCGAGCGTTCCGCGTACCGGCCGGGGACCTCGGCGAGCGGTCCGACCAGGCCCTCCAGGTACTGCGACTCGAAGTCGTGGGTCTCGCCCGTGCCCCAGCCGGCCAGGTCGAGGATCGGGTAGATGATCGTGCCGCAGGCGTAGACGTCGGTCATGGTGAGCGAGGCGGCCGAGGTCCAGCCGCCCGCGCTGCCGCCGCGGACGGCGAGGCGGTCGCGGTCGGCGGTGCCCTCGTCGGCGAGGGCGAGCGCGACGGCCGCGCAGTCCTCGACGTCGACCACGCCCCACTGCTCGCGCAGCCGGTTGCGGTACTCGCGCCCGTATCCGGTCGAGCCGCCGTAGTTGACCTCGGCGACGCCGATGCCGCGCGAGGTGAAGTAGGCGATCGACAGGTCGAGGACGAGGGGCGCGTGCCCGGTCGGTCCGCCGTGCGCCCAGACGACGTAGGGCGGCAGTTCGTCGCAGGGGGCCAGGTGGCCGGGCCGGTGCGGCGGGTAGACGTGGGCGTGGATGTCCCGGCCGCCCGGTCCGGTGAAGGTGCGGATCTGGGGCTCGGGGTAGTGGGCGGGGTCGACGGGGTCCTCGTGTGCGGCGCCGATCACCCGGGACCGGCCGGTGCGGGGGTCCAGTTCGACGACCTCGTAGGCGGTGCGCGGGCTGGCGCCGACAGCGACGACCCGTTCTCCGTGCACCGCGAGAGTGGGGGCGAACTCGGTCCAGGGGCCCGCCGCGTCGACGAGTTCACCGGTCTCGGGGTCCAGGATCCCGAGGGCGGTCGAGCCGGTACCGTGCACGACGGCGATCAGGCCACTGGCCAGCGGGGCGAACCAGCGGTGGCCGAGCTTCCACAGGGCGCCGCCGAACTCCTCCTCGCGCGGGCACAGTTGCTCGCCGTCGCGGTAGAGGTTCCACCAGCCGGTGCGGTCGCTCGCGTACAGGAGCCGGCCGTCGGGCGACCAGTCGGCCTGCGCGACGGACTCCTCCGGGCCTCCCGCCACCGTGCGGGGCTCCCGCAGTGTGCCCTCGTGCACCTCGGCGACGATCAGCTCGGTGCCGTCCCAGGGCATCCTCGGGTGGTCCCAGGCGAGCCAGGCGGCGCGGGAGCCGTCCGGCGAGAGGCAGGGGCCGGTGACGAACCGGTGCCGTTCGGCGGTGAGTTCGCGCACCGCGTCCCGGTCCTGCGCCGCGGAGCCGTCGAGCGGGACGGCGGCGAGGACCCGGCGCACGTCGGTGGGCCCGTCGCCGGTGAACTCCTCCAGGACGCACCACACTTCGCCGAGATCCAGCCGCAGCTGCGGCTCCACCCAGCGCAGTCCGCCGCCCACCGGGGAGACCGGCGTCAGGGGCACCGGCTCGCCCCCGGGCTCGTACCGGTACAGCCGCTGGTCGGCGAAGTGCACGAACACGACGAGCGGTTCGCCCGCCACGACCGCGCCGGCCCAGGGGTGGCCGCCGTACTCGATGACCCGGCTGCGCACGTTCCACGGCGCGGGCAGCACCGGCTCCTCGGTGCCGTCGGCGCGTCGGCGCACCAGGGTGCGGCGGCCGCCCTCGGCGGGGCGGGGTTCGGTCCACCAGACCTCGTCCCCGACGAAGCCCAGCCATTCCGGGTGTCCGTCGTGCGCGGCGGCGAGGGCCGCGTCGATGGGCGAGGGCCAGGAACCGTATGGCGACGTGTGCATGTTCTCCCCCACTCGTTCAGGCCGTCCGCAGGAAGCGGTCGAGCACCCGGACCCCGAAGTGCAGGGCCTCCACGGGCACGCGCTCGTCGACGCCGTGGAAGAGGGCCTGGTAGTCGAATCCCTCCGGCAGCTTCAGCGGCGCGAACCCGTACCCGGTGATGCCGAGCCGGGAGAACTGCTTGGCGTCCGTGCCGCCGGACATGCAGTACGGCACCACGTGCCCCTCGGGGGCGAACTCCTCCACCGCGGCCCGCATGTTGGCGTACGTCGGCGAGTCGACCGGTGCCTGGAGGGCCACCTCGCGATGGCTGAACTCCCAGTCCACGTCGGGGCCTGTGAGCAGGTCGAGGGTGGTGCGGAACTCGTCCTCGCCGCCGGGCAGATACCGGCCGTCGACGTAGGCCACGGCCTCCCCCGGGATCACGTTGAGCTTGTAACCGGCTTCCAGCATGGTCGGGTTGGCGCTGTTGCGCACGGTCGCCTCGACCAGCTTGGCCGCCGGACCCAGCTTCTCCAGGAGCGCGTCCACGTCGGTGAGGTCGGTCGCGATGCCGTAGAGCGCGGCGAGTTCGGTGAGGGCCGCACGGACCGTCGGGGTGAGCCGGAGCGGCCACTCGTGCTCGCCGATGCGGGTCACGGCGGCGGCGAGCCGGGTGACCGCGTTCTCCTTGTTGACCTTGGAGCCGTGTCCGGCCCGGCCGCGCGCGGTGAGCTTGAGCCAGCCCGTGCCGCGCTCCCCCGCCGCGATCGGGTAGATCTCCCGGCCGGCGCCGTCGTGGAAGGTGAACGCCCCCGACTCGCTGATCCCCTCCGTGCAGCCCTCGAAGAGTTCGGGGTGCTCGTCGGCGAGGAACCCGGAGCCGTCCTCGGCGCTGGCCTCCTCGTCGGCGGTGAACGCGATCACGAGGTCCCGCCGGGGCCGTACGCCCTGCCGGGCCCAGGACCGCACCACGGCCAGGATCATCGCGTCCATGTTCTTCATGTCGACCGCGCCGCGCCCCCAGACGACCCCGTCGCGGATCTCCCCGGAGAAGGGGTGCACGCTCCAGTCGGCGGCCTCGGCGGGCACCACGTCCAGATGACCGTGGACGAGCAGCGCGTCCGCCGACGGGTCGCTGCCCTCGATCCGGGCGACGACGTTCGTACGGCCCTCGGTGCGCTCCAGCATCAGGGGCTCCAGGCCCGCCCCGGCCAGCTGCTCGGCCGCGTACTCGGCGGCGGGCCGCTCCCGGCAGTCGCCGCCGCCCCGGTTGGTGGTGTCGATGCGGATGAGGTCGGAGGTGAACCGGACGACCTCGTCCAGTGCCTGCTGGTCAGCCATACTGCTCCTCCACGGCGGCCGAGACGATGGTGGTGACCGCCTTGAAGGTACGGATTCCCGCGTACATGGTCTCGTTCGTGTACGCCACCTTCCGCGCCCCGATCCGCTCGACGCCCGGCACCACGGTGGCGGCCATGGCGAGGTGCTCGGCGTCGAACTCGACGGCGACGGTGAACGGGCCCGCCTGGACGGGCTCCTGACGGACCGCCAGCCGTGCGGCCTCCTTGGCGGCGGCCCTGATGTCGGCGGCGGTCCGGGCCGGTGTGCGGCACACGGCGGCGTACCGCGAGACATGGTCCTTGACCGCGACCTTCAGCGCCCCGGGGGCGTAGCCGAGGGCGTCCTCGCAGGCCACGTCGTCGCCCGTGACGAGAACTACGGGGACCCCGTACTCGGCGACCACGTGTGCGTTGAGGTGCCCCTCGCTCGCCGGGACGTCGTTCAGCCAGACCCCGGTGATGGAGTTGGCGAGGTAGGTGTGGGCGAGGACGCCCTCCTGGCCCGCCCCCGCGTGGTAACCGAGGAAGGCGATGCCGTCGACGTCGCCGTGCTGGACGCCCTCGACCATGGACAGCGCCTTGTGCCGCCCGGTCAGCATCTCGGCGCGCTCGTCCAGCCGCTCCAGGAGCAGGTTGCGCATGGTCCAGTGGGCCTCGTTGACGAGCACCTCGTCGGCGCCCCCGTCGAAGAAGCCCAGCACGGCCGCGTTCACGTCCGAGGTGAACAGGGACCGGCACCGCTCCCACTGCGGCGTCCCCGGCAGCACGTCGGCCGGCCAGGTCACGCCGGTGGCGCCCTCCATGTCGGCGCTGATCAGGATCTTCATGGTGCGCCACGTTACGCGGCGCAGAGGTTTACGTCGCCCGCGCGGGGTGAGGCGAGTCGCGTGCGGCTCACCCCCGCCGCACAGGCCACTTCTGGAAGACGCGTATTCTCCCTCGCGGGTTCCACAGAAGACGGACAGGGAGAAGCGTGAGCGACACCGCACAGCCCGCACAGCAGTCGGTACGACGGACGGCGGCGACGCCCCCCGCGACCGCCGCGCCGGCGCCGGGGAACCCGCAGGGCCGCCCGAAGCAGCGCGACGCGTTCTTCGACAACGCCAAGTACCTGGCGATCGTGCTGGTCGCCATGGGCCACGCCTGGGAGCCGCTGCGCTCCGGCAGCCGGGCCGTCACCGCGCTCTACACGATCGTCTACGCCTTCCACATGCCGGCGTTCATCATCATCTCGGGCTACTTCTCCCGCACCTTCGACGCGAGCCCGGCGAAGATCAAGCGGCTGGTCACCGGGGTCGTCGTCCCCTATGTCGTGTTCGAGACGGCGTACACCCTCTTCACCCGCTGGTCCGACGGTGTCCCGGACCGTCCGATCAGCCTGCTCGACCCGCTGTACCTGACCTGGTTCCTGGCCGCCCTGTTCATCTGGCGGCTGACCACGCCGATCTGGCGGAGCCTGCGGTGGCCGCTGCCGATCGCCCTCGCGGTCGCCGCGCTGGCCACCCTCAGCCCGTCCATAGGCGACGACCTCGACCTCCAGCGCACCCTTCAGTTCCTGCCGTACTTCGTGCTCGGCCTGTGCCTGCGGCCCGAGCACTTCTCGCTGGTGCGGCGGTGGCGGGTACGGCTGCTCGCGGTCCCGGTGTTCGCGGCCGCGGTGGTGTTCTCCTACTGGGCGGTGCCGCGCATGGACTACGCGTGGTTCTTCCACCGCGACGCCGCCGAGCACTTCGGGGTGCCCTCCTGGTACGGCCCGCTGATGACCCTGGGCCTCTTCGGCTGCTCCCTGATCCTGGTCGCCTGCTTCCTGTCCTGGGTGCCGGGGCGCCGGATGTGGTTCACGTCTCTGGGCGCGGGCACGCTGTACGGCTATCTGCTGCACGGTTTCGTCGTCCAGGCCGGCAACCACGTCGACTGGGCGGCCCACCGCTGGCCGCACACCCCGCTCGGCGAGATCGCCGTCACCCTGGTCGCCGGGGCGGTGGTGACCGCACTGTGCACCGCACCGGTGCGGCGGGTCTTCCGGTGCGTGATGGAACCGAAGATGGAGTGGGCGTTCCGAAAGGCCCCGTCCGAGGCCGGCGGGGCGCCGGTGCCGGCCCAGGTGCGCCGGTAGGACGCGGCCCCCGCCGGACCGTCAGGCGGCGCGTCCCACCACCCACCACTTCGACGGCAGTTCGATCCGGGTGCCGTCGGCGCGGTACTCCGTGGTGATCAGCGGGAGTTCACCGCTCGTCACGATCTTCAGCCCGGCCGCGCCGAGGTACACGGGCACCGCGTCGTCGGCCACCTCGCCGGGCGCGATGCCGTGGCGGAAAATGGGCTCCAGCTTGTCGGGCGGCCCGTCGGCGCCCTGCGCGAGGCCCAGGAGGACGGGCTTGGCCGCCTCGGACAGCTCGACGAGGAAGGCCCGGCCCCGCTCCCCGACGAGGGTGGCGATCCCGTCGACCATCTGCTGCCGGTCCTCGGGGGCGGCCTGGTGCAGCACCCCCCGCATGTAGACGTTGGCGTCCCCGAGTTCGGCGTGCAGGTTCTCCGGCTCGCCCTTGTCCGAGGCGTCCAGCTGCCGGTAGGTCACCTGTCCGTCGGGGTCGGCGTCCCGGGCGCGGTCCAGGGCGGCGGCGGACAGGTCGACGCCGATCACCTGGCTGAAGTGGGCGGCGAGAAAGCGGCTCTGGGTACCGTTGCCGCAGCCCAGGTCCACGAGCGGCAGCCCGGCATCGAGCAGCAGCGGCTCGAAGTGGGCGAGGTGGACCCCGGAGGTCAACACCGGCTCCGCGTCCCAGAACACGGCCCCCTGCCGCCCCGGAGCCTCCCGCCAGAACCCCTCCCAGGACTCCCGGTACCGACCCGTCACGCTCATGCCCAACTCCCCAGGATGTGACAAACCCGCCACACTTGGCGGGCCAGTACGGTGTATCGCGCCGGGGTCACGCGAACAAGCGCATGGCGTATTCCTTCACGCTCAGTTCGAGAAACGTGCCCTTCGAGGAACGGCTCAGCGCCGCGGCAGGGTCAGTTCGAACCACACGGTCTTCCCCGTCCTCGTACGGCTCGTGCCCCACTCCCGCGCCAGCGTGCTCACCACCCGCAGCCCCCGCCCCCGCTCGTCGGTGGGCCCGGCGCTCGACAGGTTCGGCAGGTCGTGGTCGTCGTCGTCCACCTCGCACAGCAGGGTGTCCCCCCGCACGAGCCGCAGTTGGACGGGCTGCCGGTGCGCGTGCCGTACGGCGTTGGTGACCAGCTCGCTCACCATCAGCTCGGCGCTGTCGGCGAGTTTCGCCAGCCCCCAGTCATGGAGCTGCTCCCGCACCACGGCCCGGGCCCGCCCCACCTCGGCCGGGTCGAGGGAGATCCGCCACTCGGCGACGTCGTCGGGCTCGATGCCGTTGAGCCGGGCCATCAGCAGGGCGACGTCGTCCTTGCGGCCGCCGCGGGTGTTGAGCGCCCGGATGATCGTGTCGCAGGCGTCGTCCATCGACGCGGCCGGGTGGGCGGCGGACTCGGTGAGCGTGGCGAGCCCTACCCCGATGTCCTCGCCGCGCACCTCCACCAGCCCGTCGGTGCACATGAGCAGCCGGTCGCCGGGCTCCACGCGCACGCGTACGGCCTCGAAGGGCACTCCCCCGACGCCGATGGGCGCACCGGTGGGCAGCTGGAGCAGCTCGCTGCGCCCGTCCGAGGCCCGCACGATCACCGGCGGGATATGGCCCGCGTTGGCGATCAGCAGCTCGCCCGCGATCGGGTCGTAGACGGCGTAGAGGCAGGTCGCGAGGTAGGTGTCGCCGAGCCGCTGGGCGAGGTCGTCGAGGTTGCGCAGCAGCTGTCCTGGCGGCAGGTCGAGCGCGGCCATGGTCTGCACGGCCGTCCGCAACTGGCCCATCATGGCGGCGGAGTTGAGCCCGTGCCCCATGACGTCGCCGACGACCAGGGCGGTGCGCGCGCCGGGCAGTTTGACGGAGTCGAACCAGTCGCCGCCGACGCGGCCGAGGAGCGTGCCCGGCAGATAGCGGGTGGCGATGTCGCAGCCCGCCATGCGCGGCGCGATGTGCGGCAGCATGCTGTCCTGGAGGGTCTCGGCGACCGACTCCTGGAAGGTGTACATGCGTGCGTTGTCGAGCACGAGGCCCGCGCGGGCGGCGAGTTCGGCACCGGTGACGCGGTCCATGTCGTTGAACTCGACGCGCTCGGGGTGCCGCAGCAGGATCATGAACCCGAGGACCACATTGCGGGCCTTGAGCGGGACCACGAGCATCGAGCGGCCGGTGATCAGCGGCCTGATGTCGCGCTTCTCGAACTGCGAGGCGATGGCATGGCCCATCTGCTCGCTGATCCGCGGCACCAGCACGGGTTCGCCGCTGGTCATGCACTGGAAGAACGGGGTGTGGGCGGGGAACGGCATGGCCTCCCCGACCGGCACCACGTCGTCCCAGCGGCCGGGCTCGTCGGTGTGTTCGAGAGCCACCCGGTGCCACATCGTGGTGGTGTCGGGCACGCCGTCGGGGAAGCCCTCGCCGGCGACGACCTGTTCGCGCAGATAGGTGCCGGCGACGTCGGTGAAGCGGGGTACGACCGCCTTGCTGACCTCGACAATGGTGCGGGACAGGTCGAGGGAGGTGCCGATCCTGCCGCTGACCTCGTTGAGGAACTCCAGACGCTCGCGCACGGCGACGTACTCGAGGTCCTCGCCCTCGTCCGCCTCGTCCGGCGGCACGGGCCGTCCCTCGGCCACCGCCCGCGCCGCCCGCTCGCGGCGGGCCTTGCGCTCGGCGCGCCGCGGCACACCCCAGTCGGGGGTCACGGGCACCCGGTCGTTCTGGCTGAACTCCAGCACGGGGTAGCCCAGTTCGAGGATCTGGGCGACGATGCGGGCGCTTTCGCCGACGCTCATGCTGGGCAGGATCTCGGGGAGCCTGCGGGCGAGTTCGTCGGCCCCGGGGAAGTCGGTGTGCAGGGCGAAGGCGGGCGCGATCCGCTCGACCGCGACGGCGCCGTCGTCCAGTTCCAGGTCCTGGCGGAGGGCGTCCGCGTCGGCGGCGAGGACCAGCAGGCGCTCCTGGCCGGGGCCCACCAGCGGATAGGCCCACCACAGGACGTCGACGCGGTCCGCTCCCGGCACGGTGAGCCGGGCGCGGCCGGCCGCCGGGTAGGAGAGCCCGCCGTCGAGGGACGACTCCAGGTCGGGGCCCAGTCCGTCGTCGACCGCGTGGCCGTGGGGCGGGGTGTCCTCGTCGTCGGGGAGCGCTCCCGAGACGGGCAGCAGGTCGGCGGCCGGGCGGCCGATGGCCTGTTCCCTGGTCACGCCGAACAGCCGCCCCGCGCCCCGGCTCCAGTGGGACACCAGGCCGACGCGGTCGACCACCACCACGGCCAGCGGTACGCGTCCGGCCGGGGCGTGGCCGTCCGCCGCGCCCGGTCCAGCCCAGCGGCTGGGAG
The DNA here is from genome assembly GCF_000383655.1 of Streptomyces sp. 351MFTsu5.1. Classification (NCBI taxonomy): domain Bacteria; kingdom Bacillati; phylum Actinomycetota; class Actinomycetes; order Kitasatosporales; family Streptomycetaceae; genus Streptomyces; species Streptomyces sp. 351MFTsu5.1. The sequence continues at coordinate 60,095 of NZ_KB911775.1, forward strand.
GTGCGCCCCGCTCGGTGCCTCGGTCCATGGCCCAGGCCCTCTCTCCGCAAGATCTGTGCCGCCTGCTCCACCGTACGGCGCCGGTCGGTCACGGTGTGCGGCAATGCGGGAATTGGTCCGGTCCGGTCCGCCCCGGCGCACGCCCCGCGCTGACGCCCTGTCAGTCCTCGTGGCCCAGCCGGACGTCCCGCTCCGCGCGGTCGCCCCCGGCCATGCGCACCACGGTGGCGACGGGCGGGTAGCCGGTGGCGATGACGGTGTAGTCGCCGGCGGCCAGGCCGAGGAAGCGGAAGGTGCCGTCGGGCCCGGTGGTGAGGGTGGCCACGACGTTGCCCGCCGCGTCCAGGAGGGTCACGCGCGCGTCCTCGACCGGGCGTGCCCCGCCCGCCCGTACGGTGCCGCGCAGCACGGCCCCGCCCGTGAGCTCGACGTCCTGGCGGGTCTCCCGGGCGGCCCGGACGGCGACCGGGAGCGCGGCCGGGCTCAGTCCGGCCCCGCCGGCGGCGAGGGTGTACTCCCCGGCGAGCAGTTCGGTGATGACGTAGGTGCCCTCCGGCCCGCTGCGGGTGGTGGCGACGACCTCGCCGTGGGCGTCGGTGAGGGTGACGGCGGCGTCCCGCACGGGGGTGCCGTCGGCGGTCCGCACCCGGCCCGTGAGCCGTCCGGCGCCGCCGAGCACGATGTCGAGCTCGACCGGCAGCTCGCCCACGGTCACGGAGACCGCCTGCGGCTGGTGGCCGCCCGCGGCGGCGATGAGGACGTACGGCCCCGGTCCGGGCGTGGACAGCGCGTACCGCCCGTCCGCACCGCCGGTGACCCGCCCGGTCTGCGCTCCGGCCATGTCGACGAGGGTGAGGGCGGCCCCCGCCACGGCGGTGCCGTCGGAGTGCCGGACGGTGCCGTGCACGAGGAGCCGGCCGGAGTGCGCCGCGCGCGCCTGCGGGACCGGCGCGGTCTCCGCCTCGGGGGCGTGGTGCGACATCAGCGGTTTCTCCTTGAGGAAGAAGGCGATGAGCAGGCCGAGGACGAGCACCGGTACGAGGTAGAGGAAGATCCTCGGCATGGCGTCGGCGTAGGCCCGGACATAGCCGTCGCGCAGCGCCGGGGGCAGCGTGTGGACGAGCTGCGGGGTGAGGGACTCGGGGTCGGGCAGCCCGGTGCCTGCGGGCAGTTCGGCGGCGAGCGCGTCGGCGAGCCGGTGGGCGAACAGGGTGCCGAAGACCGCCGCTCCGACGCTGCCGCCGATCTGCCGGAAGTAGGTGTTGGCGCTGGTCGCGGTGCCGAGGTCGGCGGGGCGGACGGAGTTCTGCACGGCGAGGACCAGGACCGGCATCACCATGCCGATCCCGGCGCCGAGTACGGCCATCCAGAGGCTGTAGTGCAGCCGGGGCGTGTCGGCTTCGAGGCGGGACAGCAGCCACATGCCGAGGACGGACAGGGCGCTGCCGAGGACCGGCCAGATCTTGTAGCGGCCGGTGTGGCTGATGAGCTGTCCGGAGACGACGGAGGCGCCGACGATCCCGGCCATCATGGGCAGCATCAGCAGTCCGGACTCGGTGGCGCTGGCGCCGTCGACCATCTGGAGGAAAGTCGGCAGATAGCTGGCCGCGCCGAAGAGCGCGACGCCGATCACCAGGCCCACCAGGCCGGTGACGTTGAAGACGGAGTCCCGGAACAGCCGGAGGGGGATGAGGGGTTCGGCGGCGAAGTGCTCCGCGACGAGGAAGAGCAGGGCGCAGGCGGCCGCTCCGGCGCCGAGTCCGAGGACGACCCGGGAGGTCCAGGCGTACTCGATGCCGCCCCAACTGGTGAGCAGCACCAGGCAGGTGGAGGCGGCGGCGAGCAGGAGCGTGCCGAGGACGTCGAAGCGGGGCCTGGCGGCGGGCCTGGGCAGCTTGAGGACGGCGGTGACGACGGCGAGGGTCAGGAGTCCGAAGGGCACGTTGACGTAGAAGCACCAGCGCCAGGAGAGATGGTCGGTGAAGTAGCCGCCGAGCAGGGGTCCCGCGACGGAGGCGAGTCCGAAGGCGGCGCCGATCAGTCCCATGAAGCGGCCGCGTTCACGGGGCGGCACGATGTCGGCGATGATCGCCTGCACACCGATCATGAGGCCGCCCGCGCCGACGCCCTGGACCGCGCGGAAGGCGATCAGCTGGTCCATGGTCCGCGCCCGTCCGGCCAGTGCCGAGCCGATGACGAAGACGACGATCGCGAACTGGAAGACGCCCTTGCGACCGAGCAGGTCGCCGAGCTTGCCGTAGACCGGGAGTCCGATCGTGGCGGTGAGCAGGTAGGCGGTGATCGCCCAGGACATCCGGTCCAGGCCGTGCAGCTCACCGACGATCTTCGGGAGCGCGGTGGCGACGATCATCTGCTCCAGCGCGGCCAGCAGCAGCGCGAGCATGAGCCCGAAGAACACCAACCGGACGCGGCGCGGCCCGAGTTCGGCGGTGCGCACGGGAGCCGGCGGGGGCGCCGCCTCGACCCGTTCCCGGTACGCCGGAGTCGTCACGCCCACCTGCCGCTCCCCTCGTCACGCCTGTCACGCAATTCCCGCTTTGGGCGACAACTACGAACAAGCGCGACGAGTTACGGCAGATCGGCGGGCCGGGCGAAGATCCACTCGATCAGGTGACCGAGATCAACATCCGCCGCGTGCGGACGACTTGCTTCTCCACCTCGGCTTACTTCTCGACCTCGGCGGCGAGCCGGTCGAGGAGGGCGTCGTAGATCCTGCCGAGGCCCTTCGGCGCGAAGGTCTTCTCGAAGAAGCCGCCGATGCCGCCGGCGCCGTCCCAGGTGGTGGTCACGACGACGCGGGACTTGCCCTCGCCGGCCGGGGTGACCCGCCAGGTGGTGACCATGGAGGAGTTGCGGTCCTTCTCGACGAGCTCGCCGTCGGTGGGCTCGGTGACCTCCAGGAGGCAGTCGCGGATCCGCTTGCTGGTGGCCTGGAGCTTCCAGTGCACGAGGGTGCCCTCGCCGTCGCCGCCCTCGCGCACCTCGTACTCGCTGAACTGCTCGGGCAGCACCTTGCCGCGGGTGCCGCTGTAGTCGGCGACGGCGTCGAACACCTTCTCCGCGTCCGCCGCGACGATCCGCTCCGTAGTGGCCTCGACCTGCGCCATCGACTTCCTCCAGGACTTCAAGTTCTCGGGGTCGGGGCAAGCCAACCACCCCGGCCCACGGCCCCCCAAATCGGGGTTGCACAGAAAATCGAACAAGTGTTTCACTCGAAGGGTAGTGCTACCGAGGAGGCCTCATGCGCTGGGAGAACCTCACCGAGTCCGCGGAACACGGACGGGCCGACGCCGCCCTCTTCGGCGCCGACGCGGTGGTCAGCCGGACGTTCGACACCCCCGAGTTCGCCGGGATCACGTTCCACGAGATCCGGGCCCGTTCGATCATCAACCGGGTGCCGGGCGCCTCCCGCATGCCCTTCGAGTGGACGGTCAACCCCTACCGGGGCTGCACGCACGCGTGTGTGTACTGCTTCGCCCGCAAGACGCACAGCTACCTGGACCTGGACACCGGTCTCGGCTTCGACTCGCAGATCGTGGTCAAGGTGAACGCGCCCGAGCTGCTGCGCCGGCAGCTGGCCTCGCGCCGCTGGACCGGCGACCACATAGCGATGGGCACCAACGTCGACTGCTACCAGCGCGCGGAGGGGCGGTACCGGCTGATGCCGGGCATCCTCGGCGCCCTGCGCGACCACGCGAACCCCTTCTCGATCCTGACCAAGGGCACGCTGATCCTGCGCGACCTGGAGGTGCTGAAGCAGGCCGCCGAGGTGACCGACGTCGGCGTCTCGGTGTCGGTCGGCTTCACCGACCGCGAGCTGTGGCGCACCGTGGAGCCGGGCACCCCCGCGCCGGAGCGGCGCCTGGACGTCGTACGGACGCTGGGCGAGCACGGCATCGGGTGCGGGGTGCTGATGGCGCCGGTGATCCCGTTCCTGAGCGACCATCCGGCGCAGCTGCGGGCCACCGTGCGCGCGATCGCCGCCGCGGGGGCCACCTCGGTCACCCCGCTGGTGCTGCATCTGCGGCCGGGCGCCCGCGAGTGGTTCATGGCCTGGCTGGACCGGGAGCACCCGTATCTGGTGCGCCGGTACGAGCGGCTGTACGCGGACGGCGCCTACGCCCCGAAGTGGTACCAGCGCCGGATCACCCGTCAGGTCCACGAGCTGGCCCGGGAGTACGGCATCGGTCCGGCGGGTGCCGGGATGCCGCGACGGATCCGCGAACCGGAGCCCGAGGCCGAGCCGGTGTCCGAACCGACCCAACTCACGTTGCTCTGAGAGCGTTCGAGCGCATCATTCGGCCCAATCGGGTCAACTATTGTCAGATCAGGTTCTTCCGGGCGGACTTTCCGGGACGATGCGGCGTGGACCGTGACCCTCGCGGCCAGAAACCCTCCGTCCTGGGAGGACTTCATGAAGAAGCGCGCAGCCGTGCTGTGCGGCGCCGCGGTCGTCGTGGCCGGGTCCGTCACCGCGGCCCCCGCCGAGGCCGGCACCTCACAGCCCCCGCAACCCGCCGCCCTCGCCTGGAAGAAGTGCGGCACCACTGATCACCCGACGCTCCAGTGCGCGTCCCTGAAGGTGCCGCTCGACCACGCGAACCCGCGCGGGCGGCAGATCACCCTCGCACTGTCCCGCGTCCCGCACACCGCGAAGACGTACCAGGGCCCGCTGCTGGTCAACCCGGGCGGTCCGGGCGGCAGCGGTCTGACCCTCGCCGCGTTCGTCGCGGGCGCGCTGCCGAAGGCGGTCGCCTCCCAGTACGACGTCATCGGCTTCGACCCGCGCGGTGTAGGCAAGAGCAAGCCCGCCCTCGACTGCAAGCCGGGCTACTTCAACCCGGTGCGCCCCGACTCCGTGCCGGTCACGCCCGCGATCGAGGCAGCCAATCTCAAGCGCGTCAAGGCCTTCGCCGCCGCCTGCGGCCGGAAGTACGCGAGCGTGCTGCCGTACATCGACACCGTCAGCGCCGTGCAGGACATGGACTCCATCCGGCAGGCACTCGGCGCCCGGCGGATCAACTACTTCGGCTACTCCTACGGCACCTACCTGGGCGCGGTCTACGCCAGGCTCTTCCCGCACCAGGTGCGCCGCCTGGTCCTCGACTCGATCGTGGACCCGACCGGCGTCTGGTACGAGGACAACCTCGGCCAGGACTACGCCTTCAACGACCGGCACCGCGCCCTGATGACCTGGATCGCCAAGTACGACGGGACGTACAGGCTCGGCACCGACCCGGAACGGATCGAGGCCAAGTGGTACGCCATGCGGGCCGCCCTCGCCAAGAAGCCCGCGGGCGGCAAGGTGGGTGCCTCGGAGCTGGAGGACACCTTCATGCCCGGCGGCTACTACAACGGCTACTGGCCCTATCTGGCCGAGGCGTTCTCGGCGTACGTGAACAAGAAGAACGCCGAACCGCTGGTCGAGGCGTACGAGAACTTCGCCGCCGTGGACGCCTCCGGTGACAACGGCTACAGCGTCTACACCTCCGTGCAGTGCCGCGACTCCTCCTGGCCGCGCGACTGGCGGCAGTGGCGGAAGGACAACTGGGCGGTGCACGAGGAGGCGCCGTTCATGACCTGGAACAACGCCTGGTACAACGCACCGTGCGCGTTCTGGCCGACGGACTCCCTGAAGCCGGTGAACATCGCCAACGGCAAGCTGCCGCCGGTGCTGCTCTTCCAGGCGACGAACGACGCGGCCACCCCGTACCAGGGCGGCGCGACGGTCCACCGCCTGCTGGCCGGCTCCAGCCTCGTCGTCGAGCAGGGGGGCGGGAACCACGGCATCACGCTGAGCGGGAACGCGTGCCTGGACAAGCACCTGGCCGCGTATCTGACCGACGGCAGGGTGCCGCGCGGTCACGGCGAGGCCGACGCGGTGTGCAAGGCTCTGCCCGACCCCAAGCCGCTGACCGCCAAGGCCGCGTCGACGTCCTCGCGGGGAGCGACGCTGCACGGGCTGCTGGGCTTCCGCGGCTGACTGCCCGGGACTCCGTCGGGGACGGCGTTGTCAGTGGTGTGGTCCACCATGGACCCATGAGCGAGCTGACCAGGATTGCCGCCCCCGACGGGGTCGCCCCCGCGGCCCAGTACTCCCATGTGGTGCTGGGCCGCGGCCGTTTCGTCGCCGTGTCCGGCCAGGTGGCCCTGGACGAGAACGGCGAGCTGGTCGGCGAGGGCGATGCCGGGGCCCAGGCCCGCCAGGTCTTCGAGAACCTCCGCCGCTGCCTCGCCGCCGCGGGCGCGGGTTTCGACGACGTCGTCAAGCTCACCTACTTCGTCACGGATCTGGCCGACCTGCCGGCCCTGCGCGCGGCCCGCGCCGAGCACATACCCGACGACCGGCTGCCGGCGGCCTCCGCCGTGCAGGTGGCGGGGCTGGTGCGGCCGGAGTTCCTCATGGAGGTCGAGGCGTTCGCGGTGCTCGCCGAATAATGCGAGGCCCAAGTTGGCCGGGCGCGCCTATGGTGCCGCCATGATCGACGACGATGACGAGCGCTTCCTCGTCCGCCCCATGGCCCTCGCCGACTGCGACCGCGTGGGCGAGATCCGTGTCCGCGGCTGGCAGAGCGCCTACCGCGGCCTGGTCCCCCAGTCGTACCTCGACGCGATGAGCCCGGCGCAGGACGCCGAACGGCACCGGGCCCGCTTCGGGCAGGGGAACCCCGACATCGTGAACCTCGTGGCCGAGTGGGACGGCGACGTCGTGGGCTGGGCCTGTCACGGCCCGTACCGGGACGGCGAAGTCCGCACCGCCGACGCCGAGTTGTACGCCGTCTACGTGGACCCGCGGCGGTACGGCACCGGCATCGGACAGGCCCTGCTCCGGGAAGCCCTGTGGAACCGCACGGCCCTCGGGCACGACCGCATGTACCTGTGGGTCCTGAAGGACAACACCGGCGCCCGCCGCTTCTACGAACGGGCGGGCTTCGAGGCCGACGGCACCGAAGAGCCCTTCGAGGCGGACGGCGTCCCGGTGCCGGAGGTCCGGTACGTCCGCACCCTCACCCCCTGACGGCTCACCGCTGCCGGGGAATCCGCGGCGACTCACCACTGCCCGAGAACGCGCGACGACTCACCGGCCCGCCGATTCCTCGACGGCTCACCGCCCCCGGAATCCGCGACGGCTCACCGGCCGGGGAATCCGCGACGGCTCACCGCTGCCGGGGAATGCTCGACGGTTAACGCTGCCGGGGGATCCGTGCCAGTGCCCGCACCGCGGCCTCCGCCAGTACCGGGTGCGCGAGGGCCTCGTTCAGGACGGGTCTGGCCCGTGCGTCGGCCAGGGTGCCGAGCCCCTCCACACAGGCCAGGGCGACCCGGCGATAGGGGTCGTGCGGGTTCAGTCGCCGTTCCAGCGTGGTGATCAGCGCGGGCACCGACTCGGGGGCGCGCAGTTGCGCGAGGAGGCGCACGGGGTGCAGGGCGTAGGCGACGCGGAGTTCGTTGGTGGCGAGGGCGGCGGCCGCGCGGGCGGTGCGCGGGTCTCCCAGGCGGGCGAGCGCGTACGCGGCGGTGGCACAGCGCGGCGGATCACGGTGGTTGAGCAGCAGGACGAGCGCCTCGAAGGCCCGGCGGTCCCCGGCGAGTCCGAGCCGGAACGCGGCCAGTTCCCTGGCCCACAACGGCTGCCCGGGCGCGGTGAGCACCTCGGCCAGTTCGTGGAGGTCCCCGGTCGCCGCCAGCCGGTCCAGGGCGGCCGACGCTCCCGCCTCCCGCCGTAAACGCTCCGTGAGCGTTCGCAACTCTTCGTCCATGAACCCGAGGTTAGGGGGACGGCCGGGAGCGCGGGACGTACATCACAAATCCGGGGGCTGGCGCGCTCGTTACCCACCGGTTAAGCTCAGACGAGCGAGTTACCCACTCGCGGAACTCCTTGCGGTGGCCTGGTGACGCAGCCGCCGTGAGAGCAGTCGGTTCGGTACCTCGGGTACCACCAGTACGACCCGGCCTGGGACAGGGCCGGTCGGCTTCCCCCGTTCTCCGGGCGTGTGCAGCGCCCGCGACGACGGCCCGGGCGTGTGCGCTCGCAGCCCGGCAACACCCGCATTCCGCAGTTCCTCCACGCACCCGGTGCGCCCCTCGGCGTACCGGGTCGCGCTCCCAGTCGTCACCCTCATTCCTGGAGTTCCGCGATGGCCACTCCCCTGTCCGACCCCTCCCTGTCCCCGCTCCGGACGATCGCCGTCGTCGGCCTCGGCACCATGGGCACCGGTATCGCCGAGGTCCTCGCCAAGGCCGGCCGCGAGGTCGTCGGCATCGACATCAGCGAGGCGCAGGCCGCCAGGGCCGTCGCCGCCCTGGAGGCCGCGACCGCCCGTGCCGTGGAGCGCGGCCGGCTCACCGAGCAGGAGCGCGCCGACGTCCTCGCCCGCGTCCGCACCTCCACCGATCTGCGTGCGGCGGCCGACGCCGACCTCGTCATCGAGGTGGCTCCGGAGTCGTACGAGATCAAGCACCAGATCTTCCGCGAGCTCGACGGCATCGTGCGCCCCGAGGCGATCCTCGCGACCGGTACCAACGCCCTGTCCGTGACCCGTCTGGCCGCCGACTCGGCCCGCCCGGAGCGGGTCCTCGGCCTGCACTTCTTCAACCCGGCGCCCGCGATGAAGCTGGTCGAGGTCGTCTCCTCGGTGCTCACCGCGCCGGCCGCGGTCACCGCGGTCACCGACCTCGCGCTCGACCTGGGCAAGGAGCCCGTCGCGGTCGGCGACCGGCCCGGATTCGTCGCCGACGGGCTGCTGTTCGGTTACCTCAACCAGGCGGCCGCGATGTACGAGGCGAAGTACGCCTCCCGCGAGGACATCGACGCGGCGATGCGACTCGGCTGCGGTCTGCCGATGGGCCCCCTCGCCCTGCTCGACCTGATCGGCGTCGACACCGCGCGCACGGTCCTGGAGGCCATGTACGCCGAGTCCCACGACCGGCTGCACGCCCCCGCCCCGATCCTCAAGCAGCTCAGCGAGGCGGGCCTGACGGGCCGTAAGTCGGGACGCGGCTTCTACACGTACGAGGCCCCGGGCAGCGCGACGGTCGTGCGGGACGCGCTGACGCCCCTGGAGAGCTCGGAGCAGGCCGCGGGCCGCGAGGTCCGCTCGGTCGGGGTCGCCGGTTCCGGGACCATGGCGTCCGGCATCGCCGAGGTGTTCGCCAAGGCGGGCTACGAGGTCGTGCTCGCCGCCCGCAGCGAGGAGAAGGCACAGACGGCGAAGGCCCGTATCGGCAAGTCGCTTTCGCGCTCTGTCGACAAGGGACGGATGACCGCCGAGGCCGCCGCGCGGACCCTGGACCTGATCACCCCGGCGGGCTCCTACGAGTCCTTCGCGGACGTCGACCTGGCGGTCGAGGCCGTCGCCGAGGACCTGGAGGTCAAGCAGCAGCTGTTCGCCACGCTGGACAAGGTCTGCAAGCCGGGCGCGGTCCTGGCGACCACGACCTCCTCGCTGCCCGTCGTCGCCTGCGCCCGCGCCACCTCGCGCCCGCAGGACGTGATCGGCATGCACTTCTTCAACCCGGCGCCCGCGATGAAGCTGGTCGAGGTCGTCCGGACGGTGCTCACGGCCGAGGACGTCCACGCGACGGTCCGCGAGGTCTGTGTGCGGATCAGGAAGCACGCGGTGGACTGCGGGGACCGGGCCGGCTTCATCGTCAACGCGCTGCTGTTCCCGTACCTCAACAACGCGATCAAGATGGTGCAGGAGCACTACGCGTCGCTCGACGACATCGACGCGGCGATGAAGCTCGGCGGCGGCTACCCGATGGGGCCCTTCGAGCTCCTCGACGTCGTCGGGCTCGATGTCTCGCTCGCGATCGAGAAGGTCCTGCACCGGGAGTTCCGCGACCCGGGCCTGGCTCCGGCCCCGCTCCTGGAGCACCTGGTGGCCGCGGGCTGCCTCGGCCGCAAGACCGGCCGTGGCTTCCGCGAATATGCCCGCCGCTGAGCACGCCGGCGACTGGTTCGACGGCGAGGACTGGGGCGGGCTGCTCGGCCCGGGCAGCCCGCTCCCGCCGCCCTGGGCGGGCGGCGCTCCGCCGGCCCGGGGCGGGACGAACCCCGGACAGGCGCGCCAACCTGCACACATGCAGTACGTTCGGGGCATGCCCCAGCCCGCCAAGTCGTCCCGTACGCCAGCCACACCCGACGCGCCGGAGAGTGCCGCCGGCAGCCGCGCGGCCGCCCAGCGGCTCAAGATGCGCCGCGAACTGGCGGCCGCCGCGATGGAGCTCTTCTCCACCAAGGGGTACGAGGCGACCACCGTCGACGAGATCGCGGCCGCGGCCGGGGTCGCCCGTCGCACCTTCTTCCGCCACTTCCGCTCCAAGGAAGAGGCGATCTTCCCCGACCACGACGACACCCTGATCCGCGCCGAGGCGGTGCTGAACGCGGCCCCGGCGCACGAGCATCCGCTGGACACGGTGTGCCGCGGCATCAAGGAAGTCATGAAGATGTACGCGGGCCGGCCGGAGATCTCGGTCGCCCGCTACAAGCTCACGCGCGAGGTGCCGACGCTGCGGGAGGCGGAGATCGCGTCGGTCGCCCGCTACGAGCGGCTGTTCACGCGGTATCTGCTCGGACACTTCGACGAGCACGCGCACGACGACGACGCCAACGACGATCCGCTGCTGGCCGAGGTCGCCGCGTCCGCCGTGGTCACGGCCCACAACCACGTGCTGCGGCGCTGGCTGCGGGCCGGCGGGCAGGGGGACGTCGAGGCCCAGCTGGACCACGCCTTCGCCATCGTGCGCAAGACGTTCGGGACCGGGATCGGCGCGGGCCGCACCGCGAACGCCCAGCCGCCGACAGCCGCGACGGTCTCCGCGCAGGGCGAGGTCCTGGTCGCCCTCGCCCGCACCGACGCCCCGCTGGACGAGGTCATGCGCACCATCGAGCAGGCACTCAAGGAGCGCTGAGCGGCTCTTCGACGCTGTGACGACGGCCACCCTTCGGGGTGGCCGTTTTGGCATGTCAGAGACCCTTTTTAGGCGGCTTTCAACCCCCGTTCGATCGATCATCGCTCATTTGTTACGTAAAGATTTCATCTGAGAGCAATCTCTGGCACTCAGTGCCTTGCACGGTGGCACGCGGTGTCTTACGTTGAGGGTGTCCGGGCGGCCGGCGTGCAGAGACCTTTCGCACGTCGGCTGTCCCAGCAACTCATCGAGCTGCCCGCCCGGACGCCTGCGTCACAGGCAACCTCCCGCGCCACAAAGCGCTGCCGCACAGCAAGACCGCCGAACCGACGGCACCGACGTAACCCTCAGCGCCCCTCCCTCAGGGCGCGTATCGCCGGAGGCAACACCGTGACCGTGAAGGACATCCTGGACGCGATCCAGTCGCCGGACTCGACTCCGGCCGACTTCGCCGCCCTGCCGCTCCCCGAGTCGTACCGCGCGATCACCGTGCACAAGGACGAGACGGAGATGTTCGCGGGCCTGGAGACCCGCGACAAGGACCCGCGCAAGTCGATCCACCTCGACGACGTCCCCGTGCCCGAACTCGGCCCGGGCGAGGCCCTGGTCGCCGTGATGGCATCGAGTGTCAACTACAACTCGGTGTGGACCTCGATCTTCGAGCCGCTGTCGACCTTCGGCTTCCTGGAGCGCTACGGCCGCACCAACGACCTGGCCAAGCGCCACGACCTGCCGTACCACATCATCGGCTCCGACCTCGCGGGCGTCGTCCTGCGCACCGGCCCCGGCGTCAACGCCTGGAAGCCCGGTGACGAGGTCGTCGCGCACTGTCTGTCGGTCGAGATGGAGTCGAGCGACGGCCACAACGACACCATGCTCGACCCCGAGCAGCGCATCTGGGGCTTCGAGACCAACTTCGGCGGCCTGGCAGAGATCGCACTTGTCAAGTCGAACCAGCTGATGCCGAAGCCGGACCACCTCAGCTGGGAGGAGGCCGCCGCCCCGGGGCTCGTGAACTCGACCGCGTACCGGCAGCTCGTCTCCCGCAACGGCGCCGGCATGAAGCAGGGCGACAACGTCCTGATCTGGGGCGCGAGCGGTGGACTCGGCTCGTACGCCACGCAGTTCGCCCTCGCCGGCGGCGCCAACCCGATCTGTGTCGTCTCCAGCGACCAGAAGGCGGACATCTGCCGCTCGATGGGCGCCGAGGCGATCATCGACCGCAACGCCGAGGGCTACAAGTTCTGGAAGGACGAGCGGACCCAGGACCCCAAGGAGTGGAAGCGCTTCGGCAAGCGCATCCGTGAGCTCACCGGCGGCGAGGACATCGACATCGTCTTCGAGCACCCGGGCCGTGAGACCTTCGGCGCCTCCGTGTTCGTCACCCGCAAGGGCGGCACCATCACCACCTGCGCCTCGACCTCGGGCTACATGCACGAGTACGACAACCGCTACCTGTGGATGTCCCTGAAGCGCATCATCGGCTCGCACTTCGCCAACTACCGCGAGGCCTGGGAGGCCAACCGGCTCATCGCGAAGGGCAAGATCCACCCGACCCTGTCGAAGGTCTACTCCCTGGAGGAGACCGGCCAGGCGGCCTACGACGTGCACCGCAACCTCCACCAGGGCAAGGTCGGCGTGCTCTGCCTGTCCCCCGAGGAGGGTCTCGGCGTGCGCGACGAGGAGATGCGCGCCACGCACATCGACGCCATCAACCGCTTCCGCAACGTCTGAGACACCCGGGGTCATAGATGACTGAGCGTCAGAACGCCGACGGGGCAAGGGAGAAGGACCGGCCGTGGCTCATGCGCACGTACGCCGGGCACTCCACGGCCGAGGCGTCCAACGAGCTGTACCGGCGCAACCTCGCCAAGGGGCAGACGGGCCTTTCGGTGGCCTTCGACCTGCCGACGCAGACCGGCTACGACTCCGACCACATCCTCGCCCGCGGCGAGGTGGGCCGGGTCGGCGTGCCGATCGCGCACCTCGGTGACATGCGCCGGCTGTTCCAGGACATCCCCCTGGAGCAGATGAACACCTCGATGACAATCAACGCCACCGCCATGTGGCTGCTGGCGCTCTACCAGGTCGTCGCCGAGGAACAGGGTGCGGACATCACCAAGCTCCAGGGCACGACCCAGAACGACATCGTCAAGGAGTACCTGTCCCGGGGGACGCACGTCTTCCCGCCGGGGCCGAGCCTGCGCCTGACGACGGACATGATCGCGTACACGGTCTCCCACATGCCGAAGTGGAACCCGATCAACATCTGCAGCTACCACCTGCAGGAGGCGGGCGCCACGCCGGTCCAGGAGATCGCGTACGCGATGTCCACGGCGATCGCGGTCCTGGACGCCGTCCGGGACTCCGGCCAGGTGCCGCAGGAGCGCATGGGCGACGTCGTCGGCCGGATCTCCTTCTTCGTGAACGCGGGCGTCCGCTTCGTCGAGGAGATGTGCAAGATGCGCGCCTTCGGCCGCATCTGGGACCAGGTCACCCGTGAGCGCTACGGCATCGAGAACCCCAAGCACCGCCGTTTCCGCTACGGCGTCCAGGTCAACTCCCTCGGGCTGACCGAGGCGCAGCCGGAGAACAACGTCCAGCGGATCGTCCTCGAGATGCTGGCCGTGACGCTCTCCAAGGACGCACGCGCGCGTGCCGTCCAGCTGCCGGCCTGGAACGAGGCCCTGGGGCTGCCCCGGCCCTGGGACCAGCAGTGGTCGCTGCGCATCCAGCAGGTCCTCGCCCACGAGAGCGACCTGCTGGAGTACGAGGACATCTTCGACGGCTCGCACGTCATCGAGGCGAAGGTCGCAAGGCTCGTCGAGGAGTCCCTCGCGGAGATCGAGCGGATCCAGGAGATGGGCGGCGCGATGGCGGCCGTCGAGTCGGGCTATCTGAAGTCGCAGCTCGTCTCCTCGCACGCCGAGCGGCGCGCTCGTATCGAGTCCGGTCAAGAGAAGATCGTGGGCGTCAACATCTTCAACACGACCGAGCCCAATCCCCTCACCGCGGATCTCGACACCGCCATCCAGACCGTCGATCCGGCTGTCGAGGCCCGCGTCATCCAGTCCCTGCAGACCTGGCGCGACACCCGCTACCAGCCGCCCTTCAACCACCCGCGTCCCTGCAAGGCGCTGGAGAAGCTCAAGGAGGCCGCGCGCGGTACCGGCAACCTCATGGAGGCCACCCTGGAGTGCGCCCGCGCGGGTGCCACGACCGGGGAGTGGGCCGGGGCCCTGCGGGAGGTGTTCGGCGAGTTCCGGGCGCCCACGGGTGTCTCCTCGGCGCCGGTCGCGGTGCCCGCGGAGGAGGGCTCGGCCATGGCCGACGTCCGCCGGAAGGTCGACACCACGGCGAAGGACCTCGGCGTCGGCAAGCTGCGCTTCCTGGTCGGCAAGCCGGGCCTGGACGGGCACTCCAACGGGGCCGAGCAGATCGCCGTCCGCGCGCGTGACGCCGGCTTCGAGGTGGTCTACCAGGGCATCCGGCTCACCCCGGAGCAGATCGTGGACGCGGCCCTCGCGGAGGACGTGCACGCGGTCGGCCTGTCGATCCTGTCCGGCTCGCACGCCCAGCTGGTGCCGGACGTGCTGGAGCGGCTGCGTGTGGCCGGTGCCACAGATATACCCGTCATCGCCGGTGGGATCATCCCCAATGGAGACGCCGAGCAGCTCAGGGCCGCCGGAGTGGCCGCCGTCTTCACCCCGAAGGACTTCGACATCACCGGCATCATCGGCCGCATCGTCGACGAGATCCGCAACGCGAACAAGCTCGACCCCCTGGAGGTCCCCGCATGACCGTCAACCGTCTGCGTCCCCGCCGCTCGTGTCTCGCGGTACCGGGAAGCAACCCCCGCTTCCTGGAGAAGGCGCAGGGTCTCCCGGCGGACCAGGTCTTCCTCGACCTGGAGGACGCGTGCGCCCCGCTCGCCAAGCCCGAGGCGAGGCACACCATCGTCAAGTTCCTCAACGAGGGTGACTGGACCGGCAAGACGAGGGTCGTGCGCGTCAACGACTGGACGACCGAGTGGACGTACCGCGATGTCGTCACGGTCGTCGAGGGGGCCGGCCAGAACCTCGACTGCATCATGCTGCCGAAGGTGCAGACGGCCGAGCAGGTCGTCGCCCTCGACCTCCTGCTGACGCAGATCGAGAAGACCATGGGGTTCGAGGTCGGCAAGATCGGCATCGAGGCGCAGATCGAGAACGCGCAGGGCCTCAACAACGTCAACGAGATCGCGACGGCCTCGCAGCGCGTCGAGACGATCATCTTCGGCCCGGCCGACTTCATGGCGTCGATCAACATGAAGTCGCTGGTGGTCGGTGAGCAGCCGCCCGGCTACCCGGCGGACGCCTACCACTACATCCTGATGAAGATCCTGATGGCCGCCCGCGCCAACAACCTCCAGGCGATCGACGGCCCGTACCTCCAGATCCGCAACATCGACGGCTACCGCGAGGTCGCCCAGCGCGCCGCTGCGCTCGGCTTCGACGGCAAGTGGGTGCTGCACCCGGGCCAGGTGGAGGCGTCCAACGAGATCTTCTCGCCCTCGCAGGAGGACTACGACCACGCCGAGCTGATCCTGGACGCGTACGACTACTACACGTCCGAGGCGGGCGGCAAGAAGGGCTCGGCGATGCTCGGCGACGAGATGATCGACGAGGCCAGCCGCAAGATGGCGCTGGTCATCTCCGGCAAGGGGCGTGCGGCGGGCATGCAGCGCACCTCCAAGTTCGAGATCCCGGAGGCCTGAGATGCAGTTCGGACGCACCTACGAGGAGTTCGAGGTCGGGGCGGTCTACAAGCACTGGCCCGGGAAGACGGTCACCGAGTACGACGACCACCTCTTCTGCCTCCTCACCATGAACCACCACCCGCTCCACATGGACGTCAACTACGCCGAGAAGACGACCGACTTCGGCAAGAACGTGGTGGTCGGGAACTACATCTACTCCCTGCTGCTCGGCATGTCGGTGCCGGACGTCTCCGGCAAGGCGATCGCCAACCTGGAGATCGAGTCGCTGAAGCACGTGGCGCCGACCTTCCACGGCGACACGATCTACGGCCAGACGACCGTGCTCGACAAGTGGCCCTCCAAGTCGAAGAACGACCGCGGGATCGTCTACGTCGAGACCAAGGGCTACAAGCAGGACGGCACGCTGGTCTGCGTGTTCCGCCGCAAGGTCATGGTGCCCACCGAGACCTACATCAAGGAGCGCGGCGGCGAGCAGCCCGGCCGCCCGGAACTTCAGGAGGGCTGAGCCCGATGGCACGCCTCGCCCAGACCGCCGGTCTGACCGACATCCAGCAGGAGATCCTGTCCACGGTCCGCGACTTCGTGGACAAGGAGATCATCCCGGTCGCGACCGAACTGGAGCACCGCGACGAGTACCCGCAGCAGATCGTCGACGGGCTCAAGGAGTTGGGCCTGTTCGGCCTCATGATCCCGGAGGAGTACGGCGGTCTGGGCGAGTCCCTCCTGACGTACGCGCTGTGCGTCGAGGAGATCGCCCGCGGCTGGATGTCGGTCTCCGGCATCATCAACACCCACTTCATCGTGGCGTACATGCTCAAGCAGCACGGCACGCAGGAGCAGAAGGACCACTTCCTGCCGCGGATGGCGGCCGGCGACATCCGGGGCGCCTTCTCGATGTCGGAGCCGGGTCTCGGCTCGGACGTGTCCGCCATCACCTCCAAGGCGGTCAAGGACGGTGACGAATACGTCCTCAACGGCCAGAAGATGTGGCTGACGAACGGCGGAACGTCAAGTCTGGTCGCCGTTCTCGTCCGAAGTGATGAAGGACACCCTGAGGGCACCGCGCCCCACAAGTCGATGACCACCTTCCTGATCGAGAAGGAGCCCGGCTTCGGAGAGGTCCGTCCGGGCCTCACCATCCCCGGGAAGATCGACAAGATGGGCTACAAGGGTGTCGACACCACCGAGCTGATCATGGATGGCCTGCGGCTTCCCGCCGATCGGGTGCTCGGCGGGACCACCGGCCGAGGTTTTTACCAAATGATGGACGGCGTGGAGGTGGGCCGCGTGAATGTGGCGGCGCGTGGTTGCGGCGTCGCTCAGCGTGCCTTCGAGCTGGGCGTCCAGTACGCCCAGCAGCGTCACACTTTCGGCAAGCCGATCGCCCAGCACCAGGCGATTCAGTTCAAGCTGGCCGAGATGGCTACCAAGGTCGAGGCCGCGCATGCGATGATGGTCAACGCGGCACGCAAAAAGGACTCCGGGGAGCGAAACGACCTTGAGGCAGGGATGGCGAAGTACCTCGCCTCCGAGTACTGCAAGGAGGTCGTGGAAGACGCCTTCCGGATCCACGGCGGCTACGGCTTCTCCAAGGAGTACGAGATCGAGCGTCTCTACCGTGAGGCCCCGATGCTGCTGATCGGTGAAGGTACCGCCGAAATCCAGAAAATGATCATCGGTCGCAGGCTGCTCGAAGAGTATCGGTTCCAGGGTTAGATGTCCGGATACGGGGTGTTTTCTTGGAGAAGAAGATCACACCCCGTGCATGGACTTCAGCCGCCGACTCGGCTTCCTGGCTTGCCCAGTTGTGGCCCACGACCGGTACGATCCCGGAAAGCCGCCGTCCCCCGTCTAGTGCGCGGCATCATCCGCTACGAAGGTCATCCATGCCCCACAGCCAAACCTCTGCACCTCGCGACAGCCTGGCAGGCGTACGCCTGGCCCGCGGAGCATCGCCGTGGCTCCTTCCGACCGTCGCCACCGCAGCCGTCAGCCTGCTGCGCGCACGCCGCTCCGGCGTCGCGAAGGCCGTCGCCGTGCCCACCACCGCGCTCGCGGCGGGCATGCTGTGGTTCTTCCGCGACCCCGAGCGCGAGATCGCCCCGGGCCGGGTCATCTCCCCGGCCGACGGCGTGGTGCAGAGCATCATGCCGTGGAAGGACGGTCGCACCCGCGTCGCGATCTTCATGAGCCCGCTCAACGTCCACGTCAACCGCGCGCCGCTCTCCGGCACGGTGACGTCGGTCGAGCACATCCCCGGCGGGTTCGTTCCGGCGTTCAACAAGGAGAGCGAGAACAACGAGCGCGTCGTCTGGCACTTCGACACCGAACTCGGTGACATCGAGATGATCCAGATCGCCGGCGCGGTGGCCCGTCGCATCGTGCCGTACATCCCGCAGGGGACGAAGGTCGAGCAGGGTGACCGCATCGGGCTGATCCGCTTCGGCTCGCGTGTCGACATCTACCTGCCCGAGGGCGTGGAGGTCGCGGTCGAGGTCGGACAGAAGACGGTGGCTGGGGTGACTCGCATTGACCGTGATTGATCCCGAGACCCAGGCGGGCTGGGTGCCCGAGGCCGACGAGGTCGACGACGAGGAGGAGATGCCTCTTTCTCTCCGCCTGTCGATAGCGGACACCCTCACCCTCGGCAATGCCACGTGCGGCTTCATGGCGGTGTACTTCACCACCACCGGCATCCTGATCCCGCACCTCACCGACAGCCAGGAATCCGGCATGGCGCGCAACAGCGCGGCCACCGCGGTCATCCTGATGCTGTGCGCGGCGGTCTTCGACCTGTTCGACGGCCTGGTGGCGCGCAAGCTGCGGTCCTCGCCGATGGGCGCGGAGCTGGACAACCTCTCCGACCTGATCAGCTTCGGCCTCGCGCCGGCGTACTTCGTCCTCGTCTACGGCATGGTGGCGGACGACGCTTCGCAGAAGGTGGCCGCGGTCGGGGCCGTGGTGGTGCTGCTCGCGGTGGTGCTGAGACTCGCGCGGTTCTCCTGTGTGACGGTGAAGGACGGCACCTTCCAGGGCATGCCGTCGCCGTTCGGCGCGCTGACCGTGGTGTCGATCGTCCTGCTGGAGCTGCCGTTCGTGGCGACGCTCCTGGCGATCCTGGGGACGGCGTGGCTGATGGTGAGCCGGGTCGAGTACCCGAAGCCGCGGGGCCGCCTCGCGGTCGGGATGCTCTCCTGGATCGTCCTGGGCATGGGCCTGCTCGCGGCCTGGGCGTTCGGCGCCCCGGGCGGCCAGCTGCTGCTGCAGACGGGGTGCGCGCTCCAGCTGGTCATGGGCGCGGTGATCCCCCTGTTCGCCACGGCCCGCCGGGTGAACAACTTCCGCGACAACAGGCGCGAGGCGAGGGCGGCACAGCTGCCGTAGCCTCCGCGGCACACTTTTCGAGGGGCCCGAACCGCTACCGGTTCGGGCCCCTCGTCGTTGCGGTCCGGGTGAGCCTATGTGGCGGGGTGCCCGGTAACAGGGGCGGGGAGTACAGCGGGCTGCCGACCGCAGGAGCCCCAGGAGCCCTGGAGGCGTTCGGAGGGATCCGCGTCTCGGCCGCCGAGCGCACCTCCGGCACCGCGACCGGGATACGGCCCCTCACCTGGTCCGCCCAGCACCCACCCTCAGTCGCTCACGCCCCCGGCGTGTACCCCTCCGCCGTCTCCGACGCCCCCGCCTCCCGTACGACCTTCATGCCGCCCGTCACGTTCTTGTCGGGCTGGAGGATCACGCTCTCCCGGGACGACGGGGACTTCGGGTCGGTGAAGTCCTGGGTGACGCCGAAGCCGATGTCGTAGGAGTTGATCGACAGCAGGGCCTTGTCGACGCCCTCCCGGGTGAGGTCCTTGCTGGTGCATGCCTTCTTCAGGGCCTCGCCGAAGGCGGACGCGGCGGTCCAGCCGGCGACGATGCCGTTGTCCAGGGCGTCGTCCGGGTAGGCGGCGCGGTAGTCGGCGACCAGCTTCTCCGCCTGCGGGGTGTCCGCGCCGATGGGGAGCGAGGGCGAGGCCACGTAGTAGTTCTTCGTCAGGGCCGGACCCGCCTGGGTGGCGAGCAGTTGCGGCGCGAACGCCGAGTTGTTGCCGATCACCGGCACGTCGAAGCCGCTCGCCGCCGCCACTCCCACCAGCGAGGCCGCCTGCCGCGGCCCCGCGCTGATCACGACCGCCTTGACCCCGGCCTGCTTGAGCGCGGTGACCTGGGCCGTCATGTCGTTGTCGGTCGGCTTGATCTTCTGCTCGACGACGGTCAGGCCGGCCTCCTTCGCGATGTGCTTCGAACCGGCCAGCGCGCTCTCGCCGTAGTCGCCCTCGAAGTAGACGTGGCCGATCTTGTCGCCCTTGCTGATCCCCTTCTCCTTGATCAGGAAGTCGACCGCGTTGATCGTCTCGACGTCGTACGTCGACCCGATGACCCGGATGTAGGGGCTGCCCAGCAGTGCCGAGGACCAGGCCTGCGGCAGCACCAGCGCCTTGTCCTGGCCGTCGATCCGCTGCTTGACCGCCGCGACGAAGGGCGAGCCGATGAACTGGGTGAAGCCCAGCACCTTCGGCTCCAGCTCGGTGTAGCCGGAGACGGCCTTCTGCGGGTCGTAGCCGTGGTCGCGAACCGACAGGGCCACCTGGTAGCCGCAGACGCCCCCGGCGGCGTTGAGCTGCTTCACGTACAGCTGCTGGGCCTGGGTGACGCTCTTGCCGAGGGTCGCGTAGACGCCGGTCATGTCGGTGAGCGCGCCGAGAGTGATGGTCTTCCCGGAGACGCCCTCCCCGGTCCGCACCCCGCCCGCGCCCGCCTTGTCGCCGTCCCCGCCCGCGTCCTTGGCCTTGGAGCTGCACCCGGCCACCAGCAGCAGGGCGGCGAGGGCACCGGCGGCGGTCCTGGTCATGTACGTCGTCGTGCTCATCGTTCCTCCGTGTGGGTTCCCGTGTCGTTTCCGGTGCGACGCCGGGCGGCCGTGCCGACCAGGCCGCCGGGCAGGAAGAGCACCACCAGCACGACGGCGGCGCCGTAGAGGTACCGGGAGGCCTCGCCCGGTGCGATCCCGCCCGTGCCGGGGGCGGAGACGAGCGGCAGCGCGTCGCTCCAGCGGGTCAGCAGCTGCGGCAGCAAGGAGACGAAGACGGCTCCCGCCACCGCTCCGGAGACCGAGCCGAGGCCGCCGATGACGATCATCGCGAGGTACTCCAGCGAGAGCGTGATGCCGAAGTAGTCGGGCACGGTCCGCTGGAAGACCAGCGCGAGCAGGACGCCCGCCAGGCCCGCGTACATCGAGGACAGCACGAAGACCGCGGCCCGCTGCCGGGCGACCGGCACCCCCAGCACGCCGGCGGCGATGCGGTGGTCCCGGACGGCGTTCATCGCCCGGCCCGGGCGGCCGCGCAGGACACCCCGGGCGAACAGCGCGCCCGCCGCCAGCAGGACGAGACCCGCGTACCAGAGCTTCTCCGCCGACCCGAACGGTACGGCGGCGACGAGGAGTTCGCTGTCGTCGAAGGTGAGGCCGAACAGGCTCAGCGGCGGTACGTCCCGGCCGTTGGCGCCGCCGGTCAGGTCGTGCGCGTTGAACATCACGTGCTGGCCGATGAAGACGAGCGCGAGCGTGGCGATGCCGAGGTAGGCGCCGCTGAGCCGCCCCGAGATGGGGCTGAACAGCCCGCCGGCGATCCCGGTGACGAGGATGGCGAGCACGGCCGCGAGCCAGGTCGGCAGGCCGAGCCCGGCCAGTCCGTCACCGCCGTCGGCCGCGAACACGCAGTAGCCGTAGGCCCCGACGGCGAGGAAGAAGGCGTGGCCCATGGAGAGTTGGCCGGTCGCGCCGGTGAGGAGGTTGATGCCGATGGCGCCGATCGCCGCGGCCATCGCGAACAGGCCCGCCTGGAGCCAGAACCGGTCCAGGTAGAAGGGCAGGGCGAGAAGCAGGACCGCCACCGCGGTCCAGAGGTACGTCCGTGCGCTCAGGAGCCTGAGCGGTCTCACCAGGGCCTCAGACACGGGCGAGCTCCTTGGTACCGAACAGCCCCGAGGGCCGTACGAGCAGGATCGCGACCATCACCACGTAGGGGGCCAGGTCCCCCAACCCCCGTCCCAGGAAAGCCAGATCGCTCTGGTAGCCGGTCGCGAGGGACTCCGTGACCCCGACCAGCAGGCCGCCCACGAGCGCGCCCGTCGTGGAGTCCAGCCCGCCGAGGATGGCGGCAGGGAACGCCTTGAGCGCGGCCAGCGAGGTCGCCCGCTCCAGGCCCGGCGTCGGGAATACGGTGAGGAACAGGGCGGCCACGGCGGCGAGTCCGCCGGCCACCGCCCACGCCCCGAGCGACACCCGCCCGAGCCGTACGCCCATCAGCGCGGCGGTCTCCGCGCTCTCCGCCGCCGCCCGCATCGCCACGCCCCACGAGGTGTACCGGAAGGCCAGCAGGAAGGCCGTGATGAGCAGCGCGGCGGCCACGAAGGCGGCGATGCGGGTGTGCGCAAGGGAGATCGGCCCGAGCTTCAGGACGGCGTCGCCCCAGGGGTCGCCGAGCGCCAGCACGTCGGTGCCGATACGGCGGGTCAGTTCGGTCGTGAGCAGGATGTCGACGCCGATGGTGACGATCGCCGCCACGCTGTGGTCGCTGCCCCGGTACCGCCGCATCACCAGGAACTCCACGGCGGCCCCGACCAGCGCGGCACCCGCGATCCCCACGAGCAGCGCGGGCCAGAAGCCGAGGTCGTCGTGGAGGGTCGCGGTGACGTACCCACCCGCCAGCAGCAGGGACGCGTGGGCGAAGTTGACGACCTCGGTGGCCCGGAAGATCACCACGAACCCGAGCGCGATCAGCGCGTACACCGACCCCAACGAGACGCCGTTCAGCAGGATTTCGGCGAAGGTGCTCATGACGCCGTCCCCAAGTAGGCCTGTGCGACGGCCGGGTCGTTCTGTACGTCGGCGGGGGCGCCGTCGGCGATGCGGCGCCCGAAGTCCAGTACGGTCACCGCGTCCGCGAGCCGCATCACCACCCCCATGTCGTGTTCCACCAGCACGATCGAGATGCCGAGGCCGTCCCGGACTCCCGCGATCACCGCGGCCGTCCGGCGCCGTTCGTCGGCGGTCATGCCCGCGACCGGCTCGTCGAGGAGCAGCAGGCGGGGTTCCATGCAGAGCGCGCGGGCGAGTTCGGCGAGCTTCTGCTGTCCGTACGGGAGCGAACCCGCCGGGCGGTCCAGACAGTCCGCGATGCCCACGAACTCGGCGATCTCCCGGACGCGTTCGCGGTGTCGGCGCTCTTCCCCGGCCGCGGACGGCAGCCGAAGTCCCGCGGCCAGGAAGCCGGTTCGGGTGAGCCGGTGACGGCCCAGCAGCAGACAGTCCTCGACCGAGGCGCGGGGCGGCAGGGCGAGGTTCTGGAAGATGCGGGCCACACCGAGCGCGGCGATGCGGTGCGCGGGCATGCCGGTGAGTTCGCGGCCGCCGAAGCGGACGCTGCCGGAGGTGGCTCGGTAGACGCCGGAGATGACGTTGAAGCAGGTTGACTTTCCTGCCCCGTTGGGGCCGATGAGGGCGTGCACGGTGCCGGGGCGGACGGTGAAGGAGACGGCGTCGAGGGCGGTGAGCCCGGCGAAGCGGACGGTCAGATCGCGTACGTCGAGGAGGTCCACCGGGTCATCCCTCCCACCGGGTGAGGGTCCGTGCGCCGGTCGTGCCCGCGTCCGCCGCCGCGTCCTCGTCGACCACGCCCAGGTAGCGGCGGCGGACCTCGTCGGAGGCGGCGAGTTCCCCGGCCGGGCCCGACAGGGTGACCTCGCCGACCTCGAGGACGTACGCGTGCGTGGCGAGGCGCAGGGCGAGTGCCGCGTTCTGTTCGACGAGGAGGACCGAGGTGCCCTGGGCGTTGATCTCGCGGACGGTGTCGGCGATCCGCCGGGCCATGAGCGGGGCGAGCCCGAGGGAGGGTTCGTCGAGGAGGAGGACCCGGGGCGCGGCCATCAGGGCGCGGGCGACGGCGAGCATCTGCTGTTCGCCGCCGGACAGGAGGCCGGCGCGCTGGTGCGCGCGTTCGGCGAGCACGGGGAACAGTGCGTGGACCCGGTCCAGGGCCTGTGCGCGCCCGCGTCCGCTACCGCCGAGGGCGCCCGCGCGGAGGTTGTCGGCGACCGTCATGCGGGCGAAGACCCGTCTGCCTTCCGGCACTTGGGAGACTCCGGCGGCGACCACCCGGTCCGGCGCCAGGGAGTCGAGGCGGCGGCCGTCCAGGGTCACCGTGCCCTCGGTGACCGCGCCGCCGTGGAAGGAGAGGGTCCGGCTGATCGCCCTGAGCAAGGTGGACTTGCCCGCGCCGTTGCCGCCGAGCACCGTCACCACGGCCCCCTCGGGCACGTCCAGGGACACCCGGCGCAGGGCGCGCACGGGGCCGTATCCGACCGACAGGCCCTGGACGGCCAGTCCGGCTCCGGTCATGGGCTCCCCCTCGTCCGTTCTCGGTGTGGCGCTCACCCCAGCACCCGGTGGCGGCTCCGTCCACGGGCCCCGACGGAATCGCTGCGCGTGCCCATCGGGCCGGTGCCGTCGTTGTGCGTGCGCACAACACCGCGTGTCAGGGGCCTGTGCGAGGCGGTGTGCCGGTGGCATCCTCCGGGAATGGGAGGGCGACGGCCGCGGACCGGTCATGACTGGAAGCTGCTCGCGGAGTCCTGCACGGCTCTGCTGGAACGGGTGCCGGAACTCGTCGACGAGCACCTGCGACAACTCACCGACCACTCCCGCGTCTACGGGCAGGTGCTGCCGTACGACCAGCAGTGGCGGGAGGCCGAGGAGGCGATACGGATCGGCATCGAGACGATCTCCGCGCCCCGGGACTCACCCCGGCGCGACCTGGAGTACGCCGAGGACGCGGGCCGCCGCCGGGCGCACCAGGGGTTGCCGCTGGGTCTCCTGGTGCACGCCTACCGCAACGCCGGTTACCTGGTGTGGGACGCGCTCGTGGAGGGCGCGACCGGGCGGGAGCCGGAGCGGCTGGCGGCGCTGATGCGGTCGACGACGATGGTGTGGTCGGCGGTGGACGCGCAGGCGCAGGCGGCCTCGGAGGCGTACCGGGCGACCGAGGCGGAGCTTCGGCGACGCACGGACGAGCAGTTGCAGGCGCTCCTGGACGCCCTGCTGGAGGGGCAGGCCACTCCCGGGCTCGCGGCCCGGGCGGCGGCGGGGCTCGATCTGCCGGAGCACGGGCCGTACGCGGTGGTGGTGCTGCGGGCCGAGCGGCGGGAGTCGGCCGAGCGGCCGCTGCGGGGTGCCGGGTTCCGGTTCATCTGGCGGATGCGGGCCGACAGCGAGGTCGCGGTCGTGGCGCTCGCACCCGGTCAGGGCCTGGAGGGGGTGGCGCGCGCGTTGGAGGGGCGCTGTTCGGGGCCGGGCGGGATCAGTCCGGTGGTGCCGGGCCTCGCCGAGCTGGGGCGGGCCCGGCGGCTCGCCGAGCTGGCGTTGCGCACGTGTCCGCCGGACGACAGCGCGGTCGTACGCCTTGATCAGCGGATGCCGACCGCGCTCGTGGTGAGCCAGCCGGAGCTGGCCGACCGGCTGGTGTCGGACGTGTTCGGGGCGCTCCTGGAGCTGGAGCCCGCCGACCGGGCCGTGCTCCTGGAGACCCTCGACGTGTGGCTGCTGTGCGAAGGCTCGGCGGGGCGGGCCGCGGGCCGCCTGTACTGCCACCGCAACACGGTCTTCAACCGGTTACGGCGGCTGGAGCAGCTGACGTCCCGCTCGCTGGCCCGGCCACGGGACCTGATCGAGATGACGCTGGCGCTGGACGCGTACCGGTTGTCGGGCGGGCGGCGGGGTGAGCTCGGACGGGGAGTGCAGACGGCGGGCTGAGCTCGGACGGGGGGCGCAGGCGACGGGCTGAGCTCGGCCGCGGAGTGCAGCCGGCACGCTGACCTGGCGGGGCCCGGCCTCGCCTGCCGCGGCCTCGCCTACGTGGAAGTCCGGCAGGCGACCGGCCCGGCCGGCCTCAGACCAGGAAGTCCCGGCCGATCCGCTCCGCCACGTCCTCCAGGATCGGGCCCGCCTCGGAGATGCACTTCTGGATGTCGGGCTCGGCGTCGGTGAGCGGGTAGGCGCGGCGGATGCCCGCCCTGCCGATGGCCTCCGGCGGCAGCGCGAGGCGACCGCACACGGCGACGACCTCCTTGCCCTTGGCGCGGGCGGCGGCGGCGACGCCCGCAGGGGCCTTTCCGTGCAGGGTCTGCTCGTCGAGCGAGCCCTCCCCGGTGATCACCAGGTCGGCCCACTCCAGCGCGGGCGCGAAGCCGAGGACGTCGAGCATGACGTCGATGCCGGGCCGGAACCGGGCCCCTACGAGGAGGGCGCCGTAGCCGATGCCGCCGGCCGCACCCGCGCCCGGCGAGGCCGCGTACTCGGCGGCCTTCGCACCGACGGCGGCCTCCAGGACCTTCGCGTAGTGGGCGAGGGCGCTGTCGAGGGCCTGGACGTCGTCCGGGGAAGCGCCCTTCTGCGGGCCGTAGACCGCGGGAGCGCCCTTCGGGCCGGTCAGCGGGTTGTCGACATCGCTGGCGAGGATGAACTCGACGGACGCGAGCCGCGGGTCCAGGCCCGACAGGTCGGCCGTGGCGAGGTCGGCGAGGCCTCCGCCGCCGGGGGCGACGGGCTCGCCGTCGGCGTCCAGGAAGCGCGCGCCGAGGGCCGAGAGCATGCCGGCGCCGCCGTCGGTCGTGGCGCTGCCGCCGACCCCGAACACGATGGTGCGGGCACCCGCGTCCAGCGCGGCGCGCAGCAGCTCTCCGGAGCCGTACGTCGATGCCGTGAGCGGGGCGAAGACGCCTGCCGGCAGCCGCTGAAGGCCGCTGGCCTCGGCCATCTCGACGACGGCGGTCTCCGCGCGCACCGCGAAGGCGGCGGTGATCTCCTGCCCGAGGGGCCCGGCGACCGCCACCTCCCGACGCTCGAATCCGGCCGCGACCGCGGCGGCGACGGTGCCGTCACCGCCGTCGGCGACGGGCAGCGCCTCGACCTCCAGGTCGGGCACGACCCGGCGCAGCCCCGCCGTCACCCGCTCCGCGACCTGTACGGCCGTGAGCGAGCCCTTGAACTTGTCCGCGGCGATGAGCACGCGCTGTGTCACGTCTTCCCCTTGCTCTCCGGGCCTCGCGCACGTCAAGGCCAGTCGCGCCGCTGCGACCTTAACCGGAGACCACCCCTGGCGTCATGCACCGCCCAGTCCCTGAGAGGCGCTGAGAGGCGCTGAGACGGCACCGCGAAGGCACCGGGCGGTTACTGCGCCCCTCTGTGCGGCTCGCCGGAATGGGGTAAACCGGAGCTACGACCCCAGTGGACACCCGGCCGCCCGAGCCGGAGCTCGCCGACCGCGTCCTCGGCGGCCGGCTGGGCCGGATGGCGGGCACATGTTCCACAAGCCCGTCGAGCAGCGCGACCTCTGGACGCGGGACCGGATCGACCGCTCTCTGCGGCGGGCCGCCGCCCTGCCCCTGACCGACTACCGCGTCCGACGTCGAGCTTCCAACCTCCCGCCGGCCCACCGCGGCAGTCGTCGACCTCGACCGGCTGGCCTCCTTCGCCCTGCGCCCGTAGCCCCCTTTCGATCGTTCGTCGAGCCAACGCCGTACTCGATGCCGACCGAATCAGCTGGGCATTGTGGCCGATCGACCCCGGTGCCGAGTCCTGGGCGACCTCTCCGGCAAGCGAGTCCTCCGACAGCCGGGCAACCGAGGGCTGGAAGCTGCTGGGTCGTTCTCGTTGCCGTCGGGCCTGTTTCGGCAACGGTCATGATCCACTCGCACGGTCGTCGGGGTGCGGGGTGTGCAGCATCGCGGTGAGCAGGGGATACACCTCCCGCACCGCAGGCTGGTCGCAGCGGCGGGCCAACACCCGGGCGAGAGCCAGGAGATCGGTCCGTATGCTCCAGGAAGCGGTGGCGGCGAAACCGGGGAGCAGCTCGCGCAGCAGCACGCAGGCGTGGTCGATGTCCCCCGCGGCCGCCCGCGCGAGCGTCTGCCGAGTCGCCCAACGGGTCTTGAGCCGACGGGACTCGTCGGGTATGGCGCTCAGTTCCCGGTCGAACATCTCGGCCGCCTCGGCGGGCCTGCCGAGGTCGTACAGGCATCCGGCGGTGGCCAGCGACACCGGGTCCCCGCCGCTCGACGTGCCCAGGACGCGAGTGGGTTCGTCGCTCGGCGAGTCGTCGAGCAGGGAGCGTGCCCGGTCCAGCGCGTGTCGGCACTCCCCGTAGGCGCCGGCCAGTGCGTGTCCCTGTGCCTCGCGCAGGGCGGCCAGGCCCCGGACCCGGGGACCCGCCGCGGGTGCGTCCTGGGCCCGCCGGGCCAGGGCGATCGTGGCCAGGGCGTCCCCGGCGTTCATCCTGATCAGGGCGTGGCGGACGAGTCCGTAGGCGGCGAGTTCGAGGTCGCCGCCGCGTTTGGCGAGGACGACGGCCCGGTCGGTCCACCACATCGCCATGTCGTCCCGTCCGGCCTCCTGCGCCATCCAGCCCGCGTACTCGGCATAACGCGAGGCGAGCAGGTAACTCTCCGACCGCCAACAGCCGTCGGCGTGTTCGGCGACGGTCTGGAGCGTGTGGGTCTGGGCGATGAGAGAGGGCAGGACGGCGGCAGGGCTCGCTCGTTGGCCCAGGCGCCGCACGAGCGGGAAGAGTTCGGCGAACGTGGACACCGTCGTCTCCGCGTCCAGCCCCTTCGGTGCCGACGCCCCGGGGGCCGCCAGGCCGAGCGACAGCAGGGAGGCCGCGCCGATGCCGACCACCTGCCGCCGGTCGGCGGGTTGAAACCAGATCGAACCGCCTTGGCCCATGCCCATGATCCATATCTCGTCATCGTTGGCTGCGTCGGCTTCGAGGCCCGCGTGGACGTCGAGGCCCGCGATGCTTTCGGTGCCGGGCGCCGGAGCCGTCGGTCCGGCGTCGGTGCGGTCCGGGGGAACCAGGGCGGCCAGTTCGCCCTCGGCGCCCAGGGCCGCGTCGCAGCGGCGGGCCAGCGCTGCCGTGGGCCGCCTGCCCCCGGTCTCCACGCGGCTCAAGTAGCCCTTGCTGTAGTGGGTTCGGCCGGCCAGCACGGCCAGTGACACACCGACCGCCATCCGGCGCTGCCGAAGCGCTGGTCCGAAGGAATCCCTGACGTCCACCACGGCTCCCGGCTCACGACGAGGCGTCCCCGAACCCCCGGCGGGGAAGCGGCCCACGGGACCACGCCGCCATGAACACGGGGTGTCACTGAACGGTGACACAAGAGATCTCTCCGGACAAGACGTGCTCGACGGCCCGTTCATCGGGAGTCGGACCGCGATCCGCCGCGCAGCAGAAGCCACAGGGCGAGCCCGCCGAGGACCATTTCGGTGCCGTGGCCCGACCGTCCCGCGTAGGTGAACAGGGCGACCAGCTGGTGTGCGTTGACCAGCCACCCCAATGTGGCGATCAGGCCTTTGTTTCCGCTCGGGATCCGTTCCACGGAGCTGCCACCTCCCCTGGTAGGTGCCTTCAGCGTCTGCTCGCTCCCCACCCGGCTGAAGGGGTTGCCAATCGTCAGGCCGAACTGGCAACAGGCAACACCGAGCAGGGGCTTCCAAACCGCCGGTGATAACGGATCATTGGAGGTGATCTGCCACTACGAGTAGCGTTCACCGAACGCGGTCCGACTCGATCCGACTCGATGCGAGGTGCCGTCGGGGTGACCGGAGTCTTCATCAACTACCGCAACTCCGACGAGCCCTACGTGGCGGTCCTCGTCGACCGGCTCCTCAAGGAGCGGCTCGGCCCCGACAACGTGTTCCGTGCCAGTCGCTCCAACACTCCGGGCAGGGACTTCCGGGACCAGATCCTGGGCCGCCTCAAGGAGTGCTCCGTGCTGATCGCCGTCATCGGCAGGAGCTGGCTGGACACCCGCGACGCCGAGGGCGGGCGGCGCCTGTGGCAGCCGGAGGACTGGGTACGCCGGGAGATCGAACTGGCCTTCGCGGAGGGCTTGCACGTCATCCCCGTGTACGTCACCGGCGCACCCGCCCCACAGGCCGAGCAACTCCCACCGGAGATACAGCAGTTGGCCCACCAACACGGTGTACGGCTGCATCACCGCTCCGCCGACACCGATCTGGAGCGCCTGGCCGCTGTGGTGGAGCGGTGGGTTCCGGACCTCCGGCTGGACGTCCTGCTGGAACGCCCTCCCGTCGCACCTCCCTGGGGTCTGCCCAGCGCCCTGCTGCGTCCCGAGCACCAGGTCGTCCCCTTCGAAGAGCCCACGGGGCGGCGCGGGCTGGAGGCCCTGCTGAATTGGTGCGAGGGGGAGGCGTCGGCGCCTGTGCTCCTGCTCACCGGGGGCGCGGGGCAGGGCAAGAGCCGGCTGGCCCGCGAGGTGTGCGAGCGAGTACGGAGGGAGAAGTGGACGGCGGGATTCGTCGCTCCGGGCGCCTCGCCGTCGGTCCTGGAGCGGATCCACGGCCTGGTCCGGCCCACCCTCCTCGTGTTCGACGCCGCCGAGTCGCGCCAGGAGGAACTGTCCGCCGCCTTCACCGCTCTGGCCCGGCGGCCTGGTGCGGCGCCGCCGGTCCGGCTGCTGCTGCTCGCGCGCTCGGGTGGGGACTGGCTCGACCGGATCCAGGTCGACGACGACCGGGCGGCGGATCTGCACGGCCGGGTCGAAACCATGTCGCTGTCCGCGCCGGACTTACAACAAGCGGCACGCGAGCGGGAGTTCGCTCGCGCCATGGATGCCTTCGCCACCCGGCTGAACATCGCCCTGCCCGCATTCCCACCGCCGGTCCCCGCACGGCAGCCCTTCGAGAGCCCACTCGATCTGCACAGCGCCGCACTGGAAAGCGTGTTGGACCTGAACGGGGGCCGGGTGAACGGTTCGTCAGTGGCGCGGCCCGACGTCTTCGGCCGCCTGCTGGATCTCGAACGCGGATACTGGCTGCGCACGGCCGAGGCGTTTCAGCTGGCGCCCGCGGATCCCGGCCGGTTCCACCAGACGGCCGCCGCCGCCACGCTCTTCGGTGCTGCCGACCACACCGAGGCCGTCAGGACGTTGGGCGCGCTGCCGGCGTTCCGTGGGGCCGAGGGGTGGACCGTGGAGAAGTACATCGGATGGGCCCAGTCGATGTACCAAGGGCCGGCAGCGCTCAACGCCCTGCGGCCGAGTCGGCTCGGCGAGGTCCAAGCCGCGCAGGTGGTGATCCGGTATCCGGACTTCCTGGAGTGTCTGCGGTCGGTGTCCGACACACAGGCCGTCAGGGCGCTCACCGTCCTGGGGCGCGCGATCGCCCGGGATCGCCGCATGGAGGGCCGTATCGCGGCTTCCCTGCGCACCGATCCCGGCCGATTGGCGCCGCTGGCGCTGGATGTCACGCTCACCCTGGAGGAACCCGCCGCGTTCGTCGCGGAGATCGCCGCCACGCTCCGGGATGCCGAACCGGCCGTACTGGAGGCGGCGTTGGCGGCGCTGCCGCAGCGCAGCGTGGTCCTGGCCGAACTCGCGGCGGACATCACCCGGTGGGCACGCACCGCGCATTACGCCCGCGCCGACGGCGATCCACGCAAGGCCGCGCTGCTCGCCCGCCGGTTCGCAGGGCGCCACAGCTATCTGGGCACACGCCTGGAGGAGGCTCTGGCGGCAGCCGAGGAGGCGGTCGGCCTCTACTCCTCGCTGAGTACCACCGACCCGTTGCTCCTGCCCGAACTCGCCGAGGCACAGGCCGTTCTGGCCCTGCTGCTGAGCGACACCGGCCGACACACGGAAGCCCTCGTTGCGGGCGCAGCTGCCGTGGAGCGGTACCGCGCTCTTCCGCCGAGCACCGATCGACGGCATTCAGCGGGACTGGCGACCGCCCTCAACAACCAAGCCATCCGGGCGGGCCACCAGGGCGACCTGGTGACCGGGCTCGCACACGCGCGGCAGGCGGTGTGGCTCACCGGCACGCTGGTCGAGGCCAACCGGCCGGCCCATCTGTCATTGCGCGCCGACGCGTTGGACACCCTCGCCACCCTGACGACCGACCCGCAGGAGGCCCTGGAGGTCGGCATGCAGGCCCTTTGTCTGCGTGAGGAACTGGCCACCGCACGCCCAGACGCCTATGAGCCGCAACTCGCGGCGACCTCGTACAACCTCGCCCTGCTGTCGGCGCGGGCAGGGCGTCCCACGGACGCCCGGGAGTTCGCGGCAGCGGCGCTTGTCCACTACGAGCGGGTCTCGGAACGTCATCCTGGGCGCTTCGAGGAGGAGTTGGCCCGCGTACGCCGGTGGCTCGACCGGCCGAACCCGAAGAAAGGCAGCACGGAACAGTGACCGACGACTCTATCGACGCCCTCAAGAAGGCCGCCCAGGTGGACGGTGACCGCCTGCACCGCGCGGAACTCGAGCGCATTGCCGCCACGGTGACGACCGTGGACGACGGTGAGTTCATTCACGCGGTCACCCGCGTGTGCGGACTGTCGTGGGAGAGCGGACGCGAACACACGAAGGAGCGACTGGAGCTGACCGATGACCGAAGCTGGGTCGACCTCGGCACACCGGGCAATCGGGAACGGCTGCTGCAAGCGGTGTTCGCCGCGGCGATCGTCAACTCCGGCGCCGTGTCGGACACCACCTCCGTCACGCTGGCGGCCCGTTGCCTGCCCGCGGTCGCGTATCTGCAGGCCAGTTCCGTCACGGTGGGAGAGACGGGGCTCCGGCTCGAACTGCGGCTGCGCCCGGGGCCGTTCGTTCTCCCCGACGATCTCGTGACGGAGATCAACGCCGAGGACTTCAGGGAGTTCGGCGAGGAACTCGCAGCCTCCGGGCTCCACTCCTCCTTCGCCGCGAGCAGCGGCACCACGCTGAGCGTGCAACCGCCGCCGGCCGCCCAAGACCGGAACTGAGGCGTCGGGCCGACTCGTCGACGATCGACTCGTACGGACTCGTACAGAAAGGAGTCCCGGTGGACGGCCACCTCTCGCATGTCCTGGGCCTGACCAGTCCAGACGCCCATGTCATGACCGGCTCGTACGCCTACAGTGGCTGGAACGTGGTCCACGTAGCCGGGACAGGCCTCCTGCGTGCCATGATGCCCACCCAGCACGAGGCGGAGCATGCCGCGCTCAATGCCTCCAGTGCCTGGGGCACGGCGCTGCTCGCCTTCCATGTCGCCCACCTCAAGACCGGCGATCCGACCTACCTCGACACGCTTCGAGAGCTGGTCGAGCGCTGCCGTACCACCCATGAGGCGTACGCCACCCACGCCTCGGTCCTCGGGATCTGCTCACGTTCCGAGCTGACGCCGGAGGAGCTGCTCGCCGACTATCCGGAGTACGTCCGCTTCCATGAACTCGCCCAGCGGACCGGCCCTGATCCGGAGACGCTCCCCTACTGGCACGGCGTCGCGGTCGAGAGCGCGCTGATGGCGTGCATGCAGACGCCGATCCTGGACCGGCTGGCCGAGTGCGGCTTCGCGAGATTCTCCCCGCCCGCACGGGTCCTGCGCGACTCAGACAGTCCCGACGCCCGTTTCCGCGCCCTGCGCAGGCAGAACACCGGCCTGTGGACGGAGTTGGAACGGATGCTGGCCGACGCCCTCGGCTCCGAAGTGTGGGAGCAGTTACGGCACACGGCCACCGCCGACATCGAGGGTGTCGGCGCCTTCGGCACCGAGGTCTGGAACCGGCTCCAGGCGGTCACATTCACCACGGCGTCCAGCGCGCTGCGCGAACTGGGCTTCGCCACACCGACGATCGAGGCAATGATGGCGGCCAGTGAGGAGACTTTGAAGATCCTGCGCGGGGTCGTCCCGGAGGCGGAGCGGATCTTCGTCCCGCCCGGCAGTTTCCACACGGACGCGTTGAGCCTGTTCGAGCTGGAGAATCTCACGCTGCGCACGCCCCGCCCGGCGAGGGTCCGGCGCTGGGCCGACCGCGGGGCCACCGCGCTGACATCGGGCGCGTCCCCTCGTACGCATGTGTACGTCTGCGTCCGCTCCCTGGAGCGCCTGCGAGTGCAGTTCGACCTCGACGCCGGCCATCTCGCGGATCTCGCCCCCCTCACTCCCGTGGTGGCCGTCCTGGTGCCGGCGGACGAGCGCACCGGGCGCCCGGTGGAGCTCTTCGTCGTCGACGACCCGGGGCAGCTCGCCGAGATCCCGGCGGCGGGCACTGACCTGGGCGTCGTGGTGAACTACTCGCTCGCGTGCAGCCTTCGGAGAACCTGGGCCACCGCCTGGCTGCCGAGGCTGCGCACACTGGGCGAGACGACGGCGCTGTTCGACACCCTCCCCCGACGTACCGTGCCGCTCCTGCTGGAGTCCGGTCATCCCCTGCGGTACGCGCTGATCGCCGTACGTGACGGGGGGCACGAGTCCTTCGTCCTATGTGTGCGGCTGGGCGACGATCCGCTTCTGCTGCTGCCGTGCAGCTTCGCCGCGGGCCAGGCGATGGCGAGCTGGATCCACTACGCCTCGGGCGAGCGGCTGCGGTCGGATCTCGCTGTGCTCGGCCGCGACGAGCAGCATCTGGTCCCCGTCGTGGTCGGTCATCTCGTCGGCGAGGAAGCCGTCATCGGCTTCTGGGCGGCCTGACATGGGTACATCCTCGGGCGCCTTCGACCACGACGGTTGGTGGATCTCCCAGCCCGGCGACGATCCCAGGAGCACGCAGTTCGCTTCGGCGCACGAGTCACACCACAAACAGCTGCAGGATTCGACGAGTTACGGCGCTGTCGCCCGTGTCTACCACGAGCTGGGCAAGGCCACCGGGCAGGCACGGTACAGGGAGTCGGCCGGGCTGCTGACCCGAGCGAGCACCAACGTGCAGGAGGCCTTCGCGTCCTGGCTGCCCGCCGCCGCGCTCGCCTGGACGCGTGCCGACCTCGTGCGCGGGTATCCAGAATACGGCCCCCACTACGACGCGTTGGAGAGCCTGGTCGGCGGCGTCAAGAGCCCCTATCTCCGTTTTCACGCCGCGCACACGCTGTGCCGTGCCTGCATGCAGACGACCGCCATCGCCACCGCTCTCCGCGCCGGTCTGCGCAACTTCTCGCTCGCGGACATCCGTGACCGTGACCTGCCCGACTCCCGGTTCGCGCTCCTCCGCAGACGCCCGCCCAACTGGGAGCAGGCCGTGACCCTGCTGACCGCCGAGGCGGAACAGGACGACCGACTGCACGAACTGATCACCGCCGCATCTCTCTCCGCCAAGCTGTTCGATCCCGCGCTGGAGGACGTGTGGCAGCGGGTCAATCAGGTCATGTACGACACCACCGCGGACGCGCTGCGCACAGCCGGGCTCCTGACGCTGACGCTCGACGAACACCTCGAACTGACCCCCGCGCTGCTCGCCGAGGCCCACCGCGTCGGCGGTCGGCTGGACCTCCGACCAGGCCACCGCAGACGGCAGTCGGAGGTCGCGAGTGTCGTGCTGGGGAACGCGGAGAGCGAGGCGTTCACCGTGGCACCGCCACTCCCGGCGCGGTTGTTGCCGCGCGGCACGAATCCGGAACTGATGGTGGCCGACCTGACCGACCCCCATCTGTTCCTCACCCACCGCCGAACCGCCGCGCTCGCCGCCAACTACACGATGACGCCGGACTCCTCGCCCTGGACCGCCGGCATCACCACGGTGGCCCGGCGCACGGTGGTCGAGCCGACGGGACACGTCGTCGAACTGCTGGAGCTCCCCGGCCCCGAAGCGCTCACGGACCTGGCGCTCCTCGTGTTCTCCGTCGCTCCCCTGTCCCTGTTCGCCGAACCCCACCTGGCACCCTGGCTACAGGGCACCTGGCCACGCACCACCGCGCTCCTGCTCGATGTGCCGCTCGCCCCACACCTGGACCTGTGGCTCAGCCGACCCGACGCCCGCTTCCACCACGTGTTCCTGCGGATCGAGTCGTTCGGCCGCGTGGTCCCCTTCCTGGTGGGCACAGTCAAGACTCCCGACGAGAGCCTCCCCGCCCTTCTGATCCGACCGCTGTCCCACGCGGGTGTACGGGTGCACAAGGCCGCGTTCGCCGAGATGTACGTCGACAGCCCGGCGCTCGTGGAGGACGCCGGCTTCCTCGCCGAGCGCCAGGAACTGCTGAACCTCAGCCTCGCTCATCTCGCCGGAGAGGAAGTCCGTTTCGGCCCGTCGACGACACGGATGCAGTACCAGCCGTAGGATCCCCAAGCAGCGGGACCGCTTACAGGCTCTGTTCCGACGCAAGCCGACCGAGTCGCGGCCAAGAGCGGCCCGCGGCATGGACCACCCGCACGACACCATGCGGCGAGAGGCTTCTCGGCTCTACCCGACCTGGCTCAATCAGTGTGAGGTTGACTCAGGGGGTGTCATCGTTCCCCCCTGAGTCGTTTCCTGACCCTTCCAGGGGAGCTCTGAGAACGGGGTTTCAGCGTGTACGGGGCTATGTGGGCGGCGGCACTGATCTCAGCCGCGTTCACGGTCGACACCGTGCGGCAGGCCATGGGCCCGGCGTTCGCGGTGATCCCCGCGAACGGCCGGCTTGCCCGGACCGTACGGTGGGTGGTCTCCCTCCATGACACCCGCCTGACCTGGGAGGAAACCCTGACGACGGTCGCGGAGGAGACCGCGGGGGTCGGCTCGATCCACACGATCCCCGACGCGGCCGTCCTGACCGCCGAACTCCTCTACGGCGACGGCGACTTCACCCGCTCCATCACGCTGACGGTCCGGGGCTGCCTGGACACCGACTCCAACGGTGCGAAGGCGGGTTCAGTGGCCGAGGTGCTCAACGGCGCGGAGACGATCCCGGCGCAGAGGAAGGAACCGCTGGAGGACCGGGTGCGCAGTGCGGTGTTCGGCTTCGACGGGTCCCGCATCAGCGAACTGGCGGAGCGGACGGTGCGGTGGTGGGGACGGAGGGGGCTGGCTGAGGGGGTTCGTCGGGGCGGCTGGGAACCCGGGAAGCCGACGAGGGCGGAGGGAGCCGCTGGGGGTGCCGTCACATACTCCCCGGGCCCGCAGCCCCCTTTCGCGGTGACCACTACCGGCTGAGGTGAGCCATGAGCCGACGGTGCCGATGAGCACCGGAGATCCGCTGGTGGGCAGGGGAAGCCGGTGGGAGCCGGTGGGGGTGCCGCCGCTGGGCCGCCGGAGGGGTTCGCAAGGGCTGGTTACCCTTCGAGGGTGACCATTCAGGACTTCGCCACGTACATCGCCGGTCTCCCACGGGTCCTCGCCGGTGCCGCCGCCCTCTTCCGTGACGCGGAGGGACGGGTGCTGCTCGTCGAGCCCAACTACCGGGAGGGCTGGGCGCTTCCGGGCGGTACGGTCGAGTCCGACGAGGGCGAGACCCCGCGTCAGGGCGCGCGCCGCGAGACCGCGGAGGAGATCGGCCTGGACCGCGAACTCGGGCGCCTGCTGGCGGTGGACTGGGTGCCCGGTACGCAGGCCCGGCCGCCGCTGGTCGCCTACCTGTACGACGGCGGAGTCCTCGCCGACAGCGACTTCAAGTCGATCCGCCTCCAGGAGGAGGAGCTGCTGTCCTGGCGCCTCGTCCCGCGCGAGGAACTCACCGACCACCTTCCGGGCGCCCTCGGCCGCCGAGTCGTGACCGCGCTGGACGTCCTGGCGGAAGGGTCCGGGGCGGTGGAACTGGAGAACGGGCACCGGGTGGGCTGATCCACCAGGCCGGGCCGGTAGACCGAATCCCGGGTTCAGAGCGTCGTCCTCGCCCCCGTCCGAGCCCCGCCACTCGGCCCCGACAAGCCCCTCCTGACACTGCTTGCCCATCGCCGTCACTCCCTGAATCCGCGCCCGGACGCTGTGTATTTCAAAAAAGGTCCGGACGCCACTGCACGTTCGGCGCGCCCCGTGCCACTCACGTGTGGAGGCAACAGGCAGTCGCCTCACCCGGCAGCGGCCGGCGGCGGTGCCACGCGGCAGCGACGCCCGACAGCCGCCTGAGACCGGGCTCGGAACGAACGGGGGGAGGAGACCGACCGTGGACAGTTCGCCGAGTCGGGACGCCATGAGGTTCACCGTCGGACCGACGGCACACCCCTTGGCGTCCCGCGGACCCGGCCTCCTTCCGCGATATCGCGAACTCCAGCGTTTGTTCGAAATCGAACAGCCCGCGTTCCGATGTCGCCCCCGAACCGATCACCAGCGCACCAGAACCCGAACTGACTCACGGTTTAAGGAACTTGCGGTCGAACGCCGCCATCCGCATCACACGATGCCTCTTGGTCATGTCACTCCTTTGCATCAGGTGTGCATGACCATTGAGGAGGGATGCACGGTGGGGCGTCGACAGGGACCGAGTGGCGACGACTTCGACAGCTTCTTCCGGCGGGAATACCGGAAACTGGTCGGGTTTCTTCGATGGATCGGCGCCTCGCAGGAGGAAGCGGAGGACTCGGCGCAGACCGCAATGCTCAAGGCGCTCGAAAAGTGGACCGAGATCGAACATCCGCGAGCATGGGTCCGCACCGCCGCCGAGCGGCACTTCCTGCGCTCCGCGGTCCGGGACCTCGACGCCCCCACCCGGGCGATCAGGGGAGGCTGGGGCGTCAGCGAGGAACTCGCCTCTCCCGAATCGCCGTCGAGGGACGAGGAACAGTCGGTCCTCGTACTCCTGGGCAAACTCGGCTACAAGCAGCGACAGGTGATGGCCTATTACATCGACGGATTCGGCCCGACGGAAATAGCCGACCTCATCGGCGACAACCCGGCCACGGTCCGGTCCAACCTGCGGTCGGCAAGAATCAACCTCGATCGCATTCTTCAGGAAAGCAACGCTGCGGTCGAAGGACACGGCAGTAAGGAGGAACGATGAGCACCCGTAACGACGACAACATCGCCGCGACGATTCATGATCTCCTTACATCGATCGGCGCACACGCTCCGGGCCCCGGGCTGGAAGACGGCGGTGTGGGACATCGGATCCAGGATTTCCGGGATGCGCTGGACGCGCGGATCGAGACGGAGATCTCGGACACCGAGGTCGATCAGAAACTCCTGGAGATCAAGGTGGAGGCGGCTCGTCGAGCCGTGCTCCGGGATCACGAGTCGGGGAGCACTGCACTTCAGGAGTTCCTCAACCTGGCCTCGGCGGCGGAACGTGACGGGGGTAGGCCGAAGCGGCGTCCCCCGCGGACACCGCCGGCCCGGGCCGGCAGAAGGCACTGGTGGTTCCGGCTGGGGACAGCCCTGCTGGTCGCACTGCTCGGCCTGGGGCTCACGCCACTGGGGCAGGGATTCCTGCCCCAGTGGCGTGACATCTTGCTTCCGAGTGTCGCTCTCGGCGTGTCCGGGCCCGCCGTCCTGCTCACGGTCATCCATGTCCGAGGGCTGCGCGAGCGCCGGACGGAAGACCTCCGGCCCGAGGCGCTGACGGCAGACGACTCCGGACGGCTCGCGGAGGCCGACAGCCCTGCGCCCCTGCGTAGAGGCCGGCGCGCCCTGGACGTGATCGTCTCTCTGTCGTTGCTGTGGACATCCCTTCCGATGCTCTTGGCCGCCACGGCCGGAATTCGGATGACGTCGGTGGGGCCCACGCTGGTCCGACGTCCCCGGGTGGGAGCCGGAGGGCGCCTCTTTCATCTGTACGACTTCAGAACTCAGGACAGCACGGGGAACAAGACCCGGGTCGGCGCGCTGCTACAGGAGTCCGGTCTGGACGCGTTGCCACGTCTGTGGAACCTGCTCCGTGGCGATGTCACCCTGCTCGGACCACCGGCCGAGCATCCGGCGATGGCCGAGGCCTACCCCGAGAAATACCGCTGGGTGTTCGCGTGCCGTCCTGGAATCGTCGGACCGTTGTGGAACGAACCGGTCGGACCCGATGCTGGTCTGCCGAAAGGCTCGGATGCCTGGCGCTATTACCTAGACATTGTGGTACCGCACCGCGTCACAGCGAACAGAGCCTTTTACGAGGGTCTTTCCGGACTGATGACCGGACGCCTCGTGGCCCGGATGCTGTTCGGCTCCAATCCCTTCATCAGCAATCCCGATCCGGCCCGAGGCCACCGCCTGGCACATCAGCATCAGCTCTGCCTCACCGTGTGGCGGTGACCCCGGGGTCACGGTCTAACGAACGGCCGCGAATATCATGAGAAGCATGATCACCACTGCGAGGCCCAGGCCACCGGCCACACAGGTGATCACGACCGACCCGGTGGCAGCATAAGCACTGGCCACGCTGACGGTGACCGAACTGAAAGTCGCTCCGACCGATCCAGGGGTGATCTTCGAACGCGCGGAATTCCCGTTTGTTTTCTGGCGGTTGACGGCCTTTTCCATGCCGACCCTCTCCAAGGGGTACAGATCGCGGCTCGGGTCCTCGACCGACCCGGGCCGCGATTTCTTGCTTGTTGCAAGTGAGTGACGCGGGCCCGTCGTTATGTGCAACGCCCGACGGCACCGAGCCGGAACTCGCGAACTTGTTATACGCGGCGGCGGGCCGACGGCACTCCGGATATCCGCTGGCCCTCGCCGAGCCGCCGCCCTACCCTCGCCACCATGACCAAGCCCCTCGTCGCGATCCTCAGCGGTGCCGGTATTTCCACCGACTCCGGGATCCCCGACTACCGTGGTCCGAACGGGCTGTGGCGCAAGGACCCCGAGGCCGAGAAGCTCGTGACGTACGACTACTACATGGGCGACCCGGAGATCCGCCGTCGCTCGTGGCAGATGCGGCGCGCGAACGGGGCCCTCGACGCCGAGCCGAACGCCGCGCATGTGGCGGTCGCCGAGCTGGAGAGGTCCGGGGTCCCGGTGCGGGTGATCACGCAGAACGTGGACGGGCTGCACCAGCTCGCCGGGATGCCCGCCCGCAAGGTCCTCGAACTGCACGGCACCGCACGCCAGGTGGTGTGCACGACGTGCCAGGTGCGCGGGCCGATGGAGGACGCGCTGCGCAGGGTCGAGGCCGGTGAGCCGGACCCGCCGTGTCTGTCCTGCGGCGGCGTCCTGAAGCCGGCGACCGTGATGTTCGGGGAGCGCCTGGACCCGGTCGTCCTCGGCCAGGCGGCCGCCATCAGCAAGGCCTGCCAGATCTTCGTCGCCGTCGGAACCACGCTCCAGGTCCAGCCGGCGGCGGACCTCGCGGGAGTCGCCGCCGACCACGGCGCCCGGCTCGTCGTCGTCAACGCGGACCCGACGCCGTACGACGACCGCGCGGACGAGGTGATCCGAGAGCCGATCGGGACGGCACTGCCGGAACTCCTGCACAGGATCCCGGCGTTCGGGCGCCCGTGACCGAAAACGGCCCGGCGGCGGGGCTTGGGACCCCTACCGCGAGCACTACCCGATGACACGGAGCACGGAGTCACCGATCGGCCCCAGCCAGGCCGCCAAGGAGGTGAGAGCTCCGGCGAGGGTCCCGCCGGCGGTGACGGCCGCACCCGCGGCGGTCACCAGCCTGGTGATCCGCACCAGACGGTCGGCCATGGTGGGGCGGTCCGGAGCAGGGGAGGCGAGTTCGGCGTCGAGGGACTCGACCTCGGTGTTCACCTGCCGCGCGACATCGGGCGGCAGGGCGAGCCGGTCGAGTTCCGTACGCAGCACCCCGAGCATGGCACGCGGATCCGCGGTCGCCGCGAACTGACCGTGCTGGCCGCCGTGGATGGTCTGGTCGCCGGCGACGTTGTTGATGTTGCCCTGTTGGCTGCCGATGTTGAAGGTCACCGGATGTCC
The DNA here is from genome assembly GCF_000383655.1 of Streptomyces sp. 351MFTsu5.1. Lineage (NCBI taxonomy): Bacteria > Bacillati > Actinomycetota > Actinomycetes > Kitasatosporales > Streptomycetaceae > Streptomyces > Streptomyces sp. 351MFTsu5.1. The sequence continues at coordinate 101,423 of NZ_KB911775.1, forward strand.
TCTCCCGTGAGTCACTGGCGGCGCACGGCCGCGTCGAACGAGCGTTGACGCGAGGCGGCGACGATGTGCATCACCAGCCCGGTCATCATCAGGACCGAGCCGATGCCGGCGGCCACCCAACCCAGAAGGAACACCGGGAAGCCACCGATCTCCGCGCCGAACATGTCTCCCGGATCGGGCCATTCATCGGGGTTGTCGGACACCGGCTCCCCGATACGGCCCATGAATCGCAGAAGTCCGTAGGCGAAGACAGCGCAGCCGATCAGGCACAGGACGAACCCGAACAGAATGACTCTTCGGGCTCTGGTGCGAGCTGCCGCGATCTGCCGGAGAAAGCTCTCCTGTCTCTGGTCGACGTACTGGTGACCGCCCACATTGTTGATGTTGGCCCCGTACTGCCGACCCACGTCGAATCGCGGGGCGCTGCCCACCGTCGGCATCATCACGGTGCCCTGTGCGGCTTCGCGCTCTCGCGCGGCACCTTCCGGCCATTCGTAGCGGATGCTCACGCTTCCCAGGGTGAGCACATCACCGTCGTGCAGGGCCTGCGGGGCGGCGAGCGGGCGGTCGTTCACCGACGTGCCGTTGGCTGAGCCGAGGTCTTCCAACACCACATCCGCGCCCGAGCGGCTCAGGATCGCGTGTCTCCCGCTCACATACGGATCGTCTATCCGGATGTCGCAGCCGGGATCCCTCCCGAGCACCGATCTCGCGGCGGACAGGCGAAGCGGGGATCCGTACAGACGCGAGGGACGAATGAAAGTGAGCTGGGGACCGGAGCGATCTGGAGAAGTCGCCATGATCCCACCCCCGTGAGGAGTGGACGGAGGATTCGTACTGTCTCGTACTGTCCATGGCGGTTGAGGCATAAACCACCACATAACGTGCCATTCATCACCATAATACACCGCCGGGCAGGGAGTGCCGCGCGGACTCCCTGCCTCGCGGTGCCGCTCAGAACAGCGCCGCGCCCCGCTCGAAGTCCAGCAACCGCCGCTTCCGGTCCAGCCCCCCGCCGTACCCCGTGAGGCCGCCGTCCGCTCCCACGACCCGGTGGCAGGGGAGGATGATGCCGATCGGGTTCTTGCCGTTGGCGAGGCCGACCGCCCGGGAGGCGTTGGAGTTGCCGAGGGTGTCGGCGAGTTGGCCGTAGCTGCGGGTCTCGCCGTACGGGATCCGGCGGAGCTGCTGCCAGACTGCGGCCTGGAACTCCGTTCCGTGCAGCCGTAGTTCGAGGGTGAACTCCTTCAACTCGCCCGCGAAGTAGGCGTCCAGCTGTTCCTCGGCCTCACCGAAGGGACTCGCGTCCGGCACACCGAAGGACTCCTCCGGTGGACGGTGGCGCTGGTCGGTCATGTAGAGGCCGCAGAGGACGCCGTCGTCGGCGACGAGGGTCAGCGGGCCGTAGGGGCTGTCGATCACGGTGTGCTGCTTCACGGAACATCCTCACACGGGAAGGAAGTTGATCGGGTGGCTGTCGGTCGCCCACAGGTACTGGACCGCGTACGCCCGCCAGGGCCGCCAGGCCGCGGCGCGGGCCGTGAGCGCGGCCGGGGTGGAGGGCAGGCCGAGTTCCCGGGCGGCACGGCGGATTCCGAGGTCGGTCGGGAGGAAGGCGTCCGGGTCGCCGAGGGCGCGCATGGCGATGATGTCGGCAGTCCAGGGGCCGAAGCCGGGCAGCGAGAGCAGCCTGGCCCGGGTGTCCGACCAGTCGCTCTCGACGCCCAACTGGAGCGTGCTGTCGGCCAGTTGCTGCACCAGGGTGGTGAAGGTGGTCCGGCGGGTGCGGGGCATCGCGAGTGAGGCCGGGTCGAGCGTGGCCAGGGCCTCGGGCGTGGGGAAGAGGTGGGTGAGACCGCCCTCCGGGTCGTCCACCGGCTCGCCGTGTGCGGTGACCAGGCGGCCCGCATGGGTGCGGGCCGCCGCCGTGGAGACCTGCTGCCCCAGCACAGCCCGGACGGCGAACTCCGCCTCGTCCACCGTGCGCGGGACGCGCCTGCCGGGCGCCTTGTCCACCAGCGGGGCCAGCACCGGGTCCCCGCGCAGTTGGTCGTCGATCGCGACCGGATCGGCGTCCAGGTCGAGCATCCGGCGGCAGCGGCTGATGGCGACGGTCAGGTCCCGCAGGTCGCTCAGCCGCAACCGGCAGGCGATGTGGTCGGGCCGCGGGGCGAGGGCCACCACACCGTGTCCGTACGGCAGTCGCAGCGTGCGTCGGTAGGCGCCGTCCCGCCACTCCTCCACACCCGGGACGGCGGTCGCCGCGAGGTGGCCGAAGAGGTTGTCGGGGTTGAGGGGGGCGCGGAACGGCAACCGCAGGTTCAGCACTCCGGGTGTGCCGGGACCGGCCGCCCCCGGCACCGGGTCCGCCACCGCGGTCGCCGCCGCCCTCCCCCGCACCCGGGTACGCAGCTCGCTCGGGGACAGCGCGAAGACCTCGCGCACGGTGTCGTTGAAGGTGCGGATCGCGGAGAAGCCGGCCGCGAAGGCGACGTCCGCCATCGGGAGCGGGGTGGTCTCGATGAGGATCCTCGCCGTCTGGGCGCGCTGGGCGCGGGCGAGCGCGAGCGGGCCCGCGCCGAGTTCGGCGAGCAGCTGGCGTTCGATCTGCCGGGTGCTGTAGCCGAGCCGGGCGGCGAGGCCCGGTACGCCCTCGCGGTCGACCACCCCGTCGGCGATCAGCCGCATCGCGCGGGCCACCAGGTCGGCCCGCTGGTTCCACTCGGGCGAGCCCGGGCTGGTGTCGGGCCGGCACCGCTTGCAGGCCCGGAAACCCGCCTGCTGGCAGGCCGCCGCGCTCGGATGGAACGTCATGTTCTCGGGCTTGGGCGGGACGACCGGACAGCTCGGCCGGCAGTAGATGCGGGTCGTCAGAACAGCCGTGAAGAACCAGCCGTCGAACCGTGCGTCCTTGGACTGCACGGCGCGCACACAGCGCTCGGTCTCGGTGTACATCCCCGTCTGCATACGTCCAGCATGGGCCACCGCCCGGGCCCGGGCTGGCGAGAATCCGACATCAACCTCGCCCAGCAGGGCCGGGGCCTGGGCCCGGGCCGGTCCGGCGCGCTCAGCCTCGCAGATCCCGGCCCCGTCCGGGCCGCCACGCGGACTCGCGCAGCAGCCGCAGCCCGTTCAGCCCGACGAGCACCGTCGAGCCCTCGTGCCCGGCGACGCCGAGCGGCAACGGGAGGTGGCCGAGGAGGTCCCACAGGACGAGTCCGGTGATGAAGGTCCCCGCGATCACCAGGTTCTGGACCACCAGCCGGCGGGCGGTCCGGGACAGCCGTACGACCGCGGCGACGGTCGCGAGCTCGTCGCGCACCACGACCGCGTCCGCCGTCTCCAGCGCCAGGTCGGAGCCCGCCCTGCCCATCGCGACGCCGGAGTGGGCGGCGGCGAGCGCGGGCGCGTCGTTGACGCCGTCACCGACGAACAGCACCTTGCGCCCGGCGTCCTGAAGCTCCCGTACGGCCTCCACCTTGTTCTCGGGCAGCAGGTCCGCGCGGACGTCCGTGAGCCCGGTGGCCCCGGCGACCCGGGCGGCGGCCCGCGCGTTGTCCCCGGTGAGCAGGACGGGGGCGGTACCGGTCAGGGCGGTGAGCGCGGCGGTCATGGCGGGGGCGCCGGAGCGCAGCCGGTCGGAGAGGGCGAGGGTCCCGAGCGGGACACCGTCCCGGGTCACCAGGACGACGGTGTCCCCGTCCGCGGGCACACGACCGGGGCCGGAGATGTCCTCCGGGCCCGTCCGGCCGACCTCGATCTCGCGGCCGTCCACCACCGCCGTCACCCCACGCCCCGGCGCGGCCACGAAGTCCGTCGCGTTCTCGATCCGCATCCCCCTGGCCCGTGCCGCGCCGACGATCGCCCGGGCCAGCGGATGCTCGCTGGGGTGCTCGGCCGCGGCGGCCAGGGCGAGCAGTTCGTCCTCGTCGAGGCCGGCCCCCGGCAGCGGTCGTACGGCCGTCACCTCCGGCGCTCCCTCGGTCAGCGTGCCCGTCTTGTCGAGGGCCACCGCGTCCACCTCCCCGAGCCGCTCCATCGCGACCGCGGACTTGACCAGGACGCCGTGCCGGCCGGCGTTGGCGATGGCGGAGAGGAGGGGCGGCATGGTCGCGAGGACGACCGCGCACGGCGAGGCGACGATCATGAAGGTCATCGCACGGAGCAGCGCGTCGGCGAGGTCGGCGCCGGACAGCAGGGGCACCCCGAACACGGCGAGGGTGGCGGCCACGATCCCCACCGCGTACCGCTGCTCGACTTTCTCGATGAACAGCTGGGTGGGCGCCTTGGTGCGGGACGCCTCCTCCACGAGCGTCACGATGCGGGCGATGACGGAGTCGGCGGGGTCGCGCCCGACGCGGACGCGCAGCGCTCCGGTGCCGTTGAGGGTGCCGGCGAAGACCTCGTCGCCGGGGCCCTTGGCGACCGGCAGGGGTTCGCCGGTGATGGTGGCCTGGTCGGCCTCGCTCGCCCCGTCCACCACCACTCCGTCGGCGCCGATGCGCTCGCCAGGGCGGACCAACAGGACGTCCCCCACGGCGAGTTCGGCTGTCGGGACCGTCTCCTCGCCGTCCCGCGTCACCCGGGTCGCCAGGGTGGGCGCGAGGTCCAGCAGGCCGCGCACCGAGTCGGCCGTACGGGCGGTGGCCAGGGCTTCCAGGGCGCCCGACGTGGCGAAGATGACGATCAGCAGGGCGCCGTCCAGGACCTGCCCGATCGCGGCCGCTCCCAGTGCCGCCACGATCATCAGCAGGTCGACGTCCAGGGTCCGCTCGCGCAGCGCCCTGAGCCCTTCCAGGGCCGGCTCCCAGCCGCCGGTCGCATAGGCGACGGCGTAGAGCGGGCCGTACGCCCACCACGGCATGCCGCTCAGGTCCAGCGCCAGGCCGAGCAGGAACGCGACGGTCGAGGCCAGCGCCCAGCGGGCCTCGGCCAGGGCGAGGATGCGGGTGCGGTGCCGGGGTGCCTGGTGTGCGGTCGGGGGGACACGGACAGGGGTGAGAGTCGTGGACACCCCGGCACCATACAGGAACACATGAAGACTCATTCATTCGTTCATGCGTGATGGGTAAGATACCGCCCATGGGTCATGGAGCCGTCACCACCACCGACGAAGAGCGCGTGCGCCTGGACGCGGCCAATGTCGCCAAGGTGGCCACCACGCTCCAGGCCCTCTCCACGCCGTCCCGGCTGCTGATCCTCGCGAGGCTGCGCGAAGGGCCGCTGCCCGCCACGGAGTTGGCCGCCGAGGTGGGCATGGAGCAGTCGGCGTGCTCGCACCAGCTGCGCCTGCTGCGCAACCTGGGTCTTGTCGTGGGAGAGCGCCAGGGCCGGTCGGTGGTGTACGCGCTGCACGACCACCATGTCGCCGAACTCCTCGACCAGGCCGTCTACCACGTGGAGCATCTGAGGCTGGGGCTCAGCGACCCGGCCGAGGCGGAAACAGAGTGAGGCGCCCCTGAACGGGACGCCTCACTCCTCGCACGCCGCGTGCTTCCTGTCGTGTCAGTTGGTTGCCGTCGGCCGCCGCGAGGTTGCCGTGGCGTAGCTCACATCCGTAAGGGGCCGCAGCCGGTAGGTGTAGGCGTAGTCACGGTCGGCGAACAGCTTGTACTCGTCGTGGGTGTGCGCGCCCCAGCTGTTGTCACCGCCGACACCCATCTGCCGGTGGTTCACCCTGAGGACCACGGCGTCGCGCGGGGTGAGCTGGTAGTCGTGGCGCACCCCGTTGGACAGGTCCTCCGGGGTGAAGTGCGAGGCGTTGACCTCCAGCAGCGGCTCGCCGGAGACCAGCAGCCCCACACCGTCGCGACCGGTCAGCGCGGCCCAGCGCACGTCGGTCTTGTTGCCGTTCTCCTGCGGGCGGATGTAGGGCGTCCACTGCTCGGCCACGGTCCCGGACCAAAGACCCACGTCCGTACCGTCGTTGCGGTCCCAGTGGTTCTCCTCGGGGCCGCGTCCGAACCAGTGCAGCCGGTCGAGCGCGCGCGGCAGGAACAGGATCGTCCCGACCTCCGGGATGTACGGCAGTGAACTCGCCCCCGGGTGCAGGGTGTTGTCCACCTTGATCTCGCCGTTGCCGAAGACCGTGTAGGTCGTGGTGTACGACGACTCGGTGGTCGTCGGCAGGGTGCCGCTCACCTTGATCTCGACGGCCCGCTCCCCCACCGCCCGCACGCTGACGCCGGTCACCGTGCGGTGGGCGCCGGCGTCGCGCCAGGTCTGGTTGCGGACGTGCTGCCCGTTGCCGTGGTCGTTGTCGGTGGGCGCCCGCCAGAAGTTGGGCACGGGACCGGAGGTGAGGAGCCGGGTGCCGTGGGCCCGGTACGACGTGATGGTTCCGCTGCCCTTGTCGACGACGAGGGAGAAGTCCTTGCCGTTGACGGCCACTTGGGCGGAGGTGTCCTTGTACGTCAGCGCCGGCACCTCCGCGAGCGGCACCGGAGTCACCGCCGGGCTTCCCGCGTCCACCGCGAGCTGCTGTGCGGCGACCTCGAAGCCTGACCGGGCCCAGGGCGTGGACTCCCTGGTGGTGAAGGAGAGCCGGAGGAAGTACTCGGTGCCGGGCGCGGGGGCGCTCGGGAGCCGGTACGGCACAGTGATGTCCTTGCTCGACAGCGGGGCCACGTTCAGCTGGTCCCGGGTGAGCCTGCCGCGCTGGACGACCTTGCCATCGGCGGACAGCGTCCAACTGCCCTCGTATTCGCGGAGGTTGGTGAAGAGGTACTCGTTGGTGAGGGTCACCGCCGTCCCGCCCGGGGCCCAGCTCGCCTGGATCGCCTGGTAGATCCGCTTGACCTCGGCGGCCTTGCCGGTGTGGCCGCGATCGGCGGTGACGATGCCGTCCGCGACGAAGGCACCGTCGTTGGGGTTGTCGCCCCAGTCGCCGCCGAACGCGAAGAAGGTCTTCTGCGCGGCCCGCTTCTCCGTGAGCCCCACGGTCGCCGCGTCGAACCAGAAGCGCACGCCTTCGTCGCCGGGTCCCCGGCTGTCGGAGGCCAGTTCGGCGGCGCTCAGGGCCCGGGCGTAGACGCGCGCCTTCCTGATCGTGCCGCTGAACTCCCTGGTGGGGTTGTCGACATCGACGGCCAGCGCGAGCGGGGCGGTGGTGCGGCTTGGCTTCTGGGTGGTGGTCCGGGTGGCCCTGACCTGGCCGTCGACATGGAGGGTCAGGGTGCCCGCGGCCGCGTCGAAGACCCCGGCCACGTGGTGTTCCCGGCCCGTCCAGTCGTCCGGGAGCGCCCAGGTGGCGGTGATCCACTGGCCGCCGCCATAGATGAAGAACTCCAGTGTCCTGTCGGACTGTTTGAGGGCGTACTGGGTGTCGCCCTTGGCGATGATGGGCTGGTGATAGCCCGTCACCTTCGGGGTGACCCAGGCCTCCAGGGTCAGCGAGCCGGTGAGGTCGAGGCGGGGGTCGCGGGCGAAGACGGTGGCCCCGGAGACCCCCTTGTCCCGGTCGAACCGGGCGCTCGCGGGCAGGACTTCACCCGTCAGCGCGCCCGGGCCGCTCTCGGTGAGCAACTGCCGCACCGGAACGGGCTCGGTGAGGGACTGGTCGACGAAGTCCCAGATCCAGCCGCCCTGGAGAACGGGATAGCGGCGGATGATGTCCCAGTACTTCTTGAAGTTGCCGTTGGAGTTTCCCATCGCGTGGCAGTACTCGATCATCACGTACGGCCGGGTGTCGGCGGTGTTCCTGGCGTGCTGCTCGACCCGTGCGGGACTGTCGTACATCTCCGAGCGGATGTCGCTGATGGTGGGCCGGTCGTCGCCCTCGTACTGGACGACACGGGTGGGGTCGTACGACTTGATCCAGTCGCGCATGTTCACGAAGGTGCTGCCGCCGCCGGCCTCGTTGCCCAGTGACCAGATGACCACCGAGGCGTGGTTCTTGTCGCGGTGGACCATGTTCTGGGCGCGGGCCACGCAGGCCCTGCTCCAGTCGGGGTGGTCGCCGGGGTACTCGCCGCGGATGCCGTGGGTCTCCAGGTTGGTCTCGTCGACGAGGTAGAGGCCGTACTCGTCGGCGAGTTCGAGCCACTGCGGGTTGTTGGGGTAGTGCGAGGTGCGCACCGAGTTGATGTTCAGCCGCTTGATGATCGTGATGTCCTTCACGAGGTCCGCACGGGTGAGCGCGGTGCCGCGGTCGGGGTGCATCTCGTGACGGTTGGTGCCGCGGAAGGAGACGGGCCTGCCGTTGATGCGCATGAGCCCGTCCTTGAGCGCGAACTCCCGCAGTCCGACCCGGTGCGAGAGCGTCTCGATCACTTTGCCCGCGGGATCGCGCAGCCGCAGGACGGCGGTGTACAGGTTCGGGTGCTCGGCCGACCACAGCTTCGGCGAGGGCACGGCTTTCGACGCCTGTACGGTCGTCTCGGCGCCGGCGTCGAGGGTCACGGCCTGCTGGAGGGGCCGGGACCAGACGGCGTGGCCGCCGCTGTCGTAGAGCTGGGTCTCGACCGTGTAGCGGCCCGCGTCGCCGCCGCCGTAGTCGCGGACGCTCGCGGTGACGGAGAGCTGCGCGGAGGTGTAGTCGTCGCCGAGGGGGGTGTCCAGCTTGAAGTCGCGCAGGTGCACGGCCGGGGTGGAGTACAGGTAGACGGAGCGGAAGATGCCGCTCAGCCGGATCATGTCCTGGTCCTCCAGCCAGTCGCCGTCGGAGTAGCGGTAGACCTCGACGGCTATCTGGTTGGTGCCGGGCTTCAGATGCGGGGTGATGTCGTACTCGGCGGCCGTGTAGGAGTCCTCGTGGTAGCCGACGAGTGCGCCGTTGATCCACACGTAGTGCGCCGACTTGACGCCCTCGAAGTGCAGGAAGGTCCGCCGCCCCGACCAGTCCTTCGGCACGGTGAAGGTGCGCCGGTACTGGCCCACGGGGTTGTAGCGGGTGGGAGCGGCGGGCGGCTGGGCTTCCTCGCCCAGGCCGTTGGGGCCCCACCAGGGATAGGTGATGTTGATGTAGATCGGGAAGTCGTAGCCATGCACCTGCCATGCCGAAGGGACGGGGATGGTGTCCCAGTCCCTGTCGTCCACGTCGGTGCGGTAGAAGTCGGTGTCACGGTCGGCGGGCCGGTCGGCGTAGGCGAACTTCCACCTGCCGTCGAGACTCAGCCGGTACGGCGAGCGGGTGCGGTCGGCGGCCAGCGCCTGGCCCACGGTGGCGTACGGCATCAGGGTGGAGTGCGGGGGCTCGGTTCCCACCCGGAAGAGGTCGATGGCGCCGTTCCACTCCGGGGAACCGTCCACCGCGTGGCCGCGGCCGGCCAGGGGACCGGAGGAGAGGGCGAGGGCGCCCAGGACGGCCGCCCCTCCCTCCAGCAGGCGCCTGCGGCTGATGGGGGCGGGCAGGTACGGGTGGGGCATGAGCGGAACCTTCCTCGGGACGACAGTGCGGTGTACGTACTGAGGGAGCGTCAATTCCTGTGCGCTAATGGTGACTTTGAGGCACAGGATGCGACTCAACCTAGATCCCGAAGGCCCGCCAGGCAATGACTTGGCAATGACTGTGCAGGATTCTGTGAGGTCCTGGGGACATGACGACAGGCGGCACCCCCGCGTGTGATCACGCGGGGGTGCCGTGGTGCGGTGCGGTGTTGCCGGTGGTGTTGCCGGTGGATCAGGTGGCCGGCAGCTCCGGCAGGGCGGGCACCTCCGGCAGGGCGGGCAGCGAGGGCAGGCCGCCGCCCAGGAGTCCGGTCACGGCCCCGAGCACGTCCCCCAGGAGTCCTGTGACCGCACTCAGAATGCCGCCCAGGTCCAGCGAGGTCAGCGAGCCGAGGAGGTCGTCGACCGTGGACTGGAGCGAGGCCAGGAGGTCGGAGACCGGGTCGGCGGCGGCGACCGCGGACCGGTCGGTGGCGCTCAGCCGCCGCAGCTCCTGCTGGACCCGCGCGCTGGCGGCCGCCACGGCCTTGGCGTGGGTGGCCACACTGTCCGCGTCGAGGGTGGTGGCGTCCAGCGCCGTGACGTCGGTGACCGCGTCCAGGAGCGGTGCGAGGACGGTGCCGTGCTCGGCACGGTCCAGTGCGTCGAGGCGGTCCACCAGGGTGGCCTGGTCGGACGGGGCGACCGGCTGCGACACCCCGGGATTCGACGCTGCGCGGCCCGCGTCGGTGACGGCGGCCGCGGTGCCGACCGGGCCCAGGATCAGCGCGGCACAGACCAGGGGCGGCAGGAGAAGGCCGCGGGAGACGAGGGGGCGCATGCACGTTCCTTTCGAAATGACTTCGTTGGCCCCACCGTGGGAAGCGCCCGCGTGGCGCGCAACCGGTCAGGTGACCCGCCCCTGCCCCGCACCTCCTGGCCGGACGGCTCTGACCAGGTATTTTCCTGAGACACAGGCCCGCTGTGCGCCCTTGGGCGCGTTCCGCCGTCAGGGGACTCGGATGTCAGTCGAGCTGCCGGGCGAACGCGTCGTACGCCTTCTCGTCGAACAGCACGAACCGGACCTCCTCGACCGTGGTCCCGGACTCCCGCACCGTCTCCACCGCGATCCGGGCGGCGTCGTCGATCGGCCAGCCGTAGATGCCGGCGGAGACGGCGGGGAAGGCGACCGTCCGGGCCCCGAGTTCGTCGGCGACGCGCAGGGACTCGCGGTAGCAGGAGGCCAGCAGCGCCGACCGGTCCTCCTCGTGGCTGTACCGGGGGCCGACGGTGTGGATCACCCAGCGCGCGTCCAGGTCGCCCGCCGTGGTGGCGACGGCCTGGCCGGTGGCGAGGCCCTTGCCGTAGTGCCCGGCGCGCAGCCTGCGGCACTCCGCCAGGATCGCGGGGCCGCCGCGCCGGTGGATGGCACCGTCGACGCCTCCGCCGCCGAGGAGGGAGGAGTTCGCGGCGTTGACGATCGCGTCGGCGCTCTCCCGCGTGATGTCGCCCTGGACGAGTCGGATGGTGGTCATGCACCCACTCTTCCAGCAGGGTGCGCTTCAGGTCGGCTCGGTGTGGGGCTTGTGCAAGGGGCCGGCTGCGCTTCAGGTCTCCTGCCGGAGCCGTCGCCACACGGCCTTCGCGGCATTGTGGCCCGACATGCCGTGCACACCGGGACCCGGTGGGGTCGCCGACGAGCAGATGAAGACGGCCGGGTGAGGAGTGCCGTAGGGGAAGAGGGAGAGCTTGGGGCGCAGCATGATCTGGAGGCCGGTGACCGCGCCGGAGCCGATGTCGCCGCCGACGTAGTTGGCGTTGCGGGCGGCCAGTTCGGGCGGTCCCGCGGTGGCGCGGGCGAGGACCCGGTCGCGGAACCCCGGTGCGAAACGCTCCAGTTGGCGCTCCAGGGCGTCGGTCAGATCGCCGGTCCAGCCGCTGGGGACATGGCCGTAGGCCCAGAACACGTGCTTTCCGTCGGGGGCCCGGCCCGGGTCCACGACACTCGGCTGCACGGTGATCATGAACGGCCTGTCGGGGGCCCGGCCCTCCCGGGACGCGGCCCGCAGCGCCCTGCCGATCTCCGCGCTGTTCGCACCGATCTGCACGGTGCCCGCGCTGCGCGCCTCCTTCGCGGTCCACGGCACCGGGCCGTCGAGGGCGTAGTCGACCTTGAAGACACCCGGGCCGTAGCGGTAGCCCTGGTAGTAGTCGCCGAAGCCGGCGATGCGGGCAAGCGCGGTGGGTGAGGTGTCGAAGACGTAGGCGCGCGCCGGTGGCAGGTCGTCCAGCCGCTTGACCTCGTAGTCGGTGTGCACGCTGCCGCCGAGGTCCTTGAGATACGCGGCGAGCGCGTCGGAGATGGACTGGGAGCCGCCGCGGGCGACGGGCCAGCCCCGGGCGTGTGCCGCGAGGGCGAAGACCAGGCCGATGGCACCGGTGGCGAACCCGCTGAGCGGGGCCATGACATGCGCGACCAGGCCGGCGAACAGGGTCTTGGCCCGCTCGTCGCGGAAGCGGCGCATCAGCAGGGTCGACGGGGGCAGTCCGGCGAGGCCGAAGCGGGCCAGGGTGACCGGGTCGCGGGGCAGCGCGGTCAGGGGCAGGGACATGAAGTCGTGGACCAGGGTGTCCCACTTGGGCAGGAACGGCTCGACGAGCCTTCGGTACGTCCCCGCGTCACGCGGTCCGAAGGAGGCGGCCGTCTCGGCGACCGACCTCGACAGGACGGCGGCGGTGCCGTCGGTGAACGGGTGCGCCATGGGCAGCTCCGCGTGCAGCCACTCCAGTCCGTAGCGCTCCAGGGGCAGCGCGCGGAACGCCGGGGAGTTGATGCCGAGGGGGTGGGCCGCGGAACAGGGGTCGTGCCGGAAACCGGGGAGGGTCAGCTCCTCGGTGCGGGCGCCTCCGCCCAGGGTGTCGCGGGCCTCGAAGACGGCCACGGAGAAGCCGCGCCGGGCCAGCTCCACGGCGGCCGTCAGTCCGTTCGGCCCCGCACCCACCACGACCGCATCGAGCATCGACGGCACCTTCGGACCCCTTCGTCAGCCGATGGCCAGAGGATCAGGATATGCCGGGGGACCGACAGTCCTGGGGTTCGGGGGCAATTCGGGAGGGGTCTCCGGGCCCTCGGGGGGAGGGCTGGAGGGCGGTGAGCCCGGGTTTCCGTGCGCGGGCGGTGAGCCCGGGTTTCCGTGCGCGGGCGGTGAGCCCGGGTTTCCGTGCGCACCCCCGTCAGCAGCCTCCCTCAGTCCTCCCCGTCAGCCCTCCCCCGCCAGCACCCCCCGAATCCTCCTCGCCGTCGCCGCGTCCCGGGCCGCGGTGAAGGGCAGGGTGTTGCCTCCCGTGACGCGGAAGGGCTCGCCGGTGAGGGTCAGATGGGCGCCGCCCGCCTCCTCGACCAGCAGCAGGCCCGCCGCGTGGTCCCAGGCCGCCTCCCAGGAGAACGCGGTCGCGTCCAACTCCCCGCGGGCGACGGCGAGATACTCCAGCCCCGCCGAGCCGCACGCGCGCGGTGCGACGCCGTCCGTCCACAGCCTCCGCAGCCCGCGCTTCTGGTCCTCCGTCGTGTAGTCCGGGTGGGAGGTGGCCACTTGGAGGTCCCGGCCCGGTTCGGGGGCGCCCGCGTGCAGCCGCTCGCCGTCGAGGAACGCGCCCCGGCCCCGTATCGCCGTGGCCAGTTGGTCGCGCGCCGGCGCGTAGGTCCAGGAGGCCAGCAGGACACCGCTCTTCGCCAGCGCGACCAGCATGCAGAAGCCGGGGTCGCCGTGCACGAACTGCCGGGTGCCGTCGACGGGGTCGACGATCCAGACGGGGGCGTCGCCCTGTATCGCCTCGTACGAGGCCGGGTTGGCATGCACCGCCTCCTCCCCGACCACGGCCGAGCCCGGCAGCAGGGCGCCGAGCGCCTCGGTGAGGTACCGCTCGGCGAGCCGGTCGGCGTCCGTCACCAGGTCGTGCGGACCCGCCTTCTGGTCGACCTCGTGTGCGGCGAGCCGCCGGAAGCGAGGCATGACCTCGGCCGCGGCCGCCTTGCGCACCGCCTCTTCCACGTCGCCGGCGTGCAGGTCGAGAAACTCGTCGATGGTTTCCGTGTCTCCGATCATGAGTCCATGAGAGCACGCGGGACTGACAAACCCCACCCGCCCGATGGACGCTGTACGGAATCACCGTGAACACCGGGTGCCGGGGACGCCGTTCACTCGCACCGCCCCGTCCCCGCCACCGCACGCACCCCCAAAGGCCCGCCCCGGTCATCGCCCCACCGCGTACCCCTGCATCCCGCGCGGGTTCGCCCCGGCCGACAGCACCCCCGTCTCCGGGTCCCGCGCCACCGCGCACAGCCTGCCCTCCGACCACGCGTCCGCCACCGTCACGTCATGCCCCCGCCGCCGTAGCTCCGCGACCACCTCGGGAGAGGTCCTGGCCTCCACCGTGACGCTCCCGGGCCGCATGCCGCGCGGGTAGAAGGAGCCGGGGAAGCTGTCGTTGTGCCAGTTCGGGGCGTCGATCGCGCCCTGGAGGTCGAGGCCGCCGCGGACCGGGGCGCGCAGGGCGAGGGCCAGGAAGAAGTGGAGCTGCCACTGGTCCTGCTGGTCCCCGCCGGGCGTGCCGAAGGCCAGGACGGGCACACCGTCGCGCAGGGCGATGGAGGGGGTGAGGGTGGTGCGGGGGCGGCGGCCCGGTGTGAGGGAGTTCGGCAGGCCCTCGTCCAGCCAGGTCATCTGGAGCCGGGTGCCCAGCGGGAAGCCCAGTTCGGGCACGACCGGATTGGACTGGAGCCAGCCTCCGCTGGGCGTGGCGGCGACCATGTTGCCCCAGCGGTCGACGACGTCGAGATGGCAGGTGTCGCCCCGGGTCGTGCCGTCGGGGCCGACCTCGGGCTCGCCCGGCACGGGGTGGGTCGCGGGCTCGCCCGGCACGGGGGACGTGGGGTTCTTCGCGACCGTGGGCTCGCCGACGCCCATCGGGCTGAACCCGGGCTCGTCGGTGACGACCACGCGCGCGTGTGCGCTGAGCCGCGGCTCGCGCCCCCCGGGGCTGCCCGGCCGCAGCTCGTGCGAGGCCCTGTCGCCCACGAGGGCGCGCCGGCCGGCGTTGTACTCCGCCGAGAGCAGCTCCTTCAGCGGCACCTCGGCCGCGTCCCCGTACCAGGCCTCCCGGTCGGCCATGGCCAGCTTGCAGCCCTCGACCAGCAGATGGACGTACTCCGCGGACCCGTACCGGGGCAGCTCGGGCGGCAGCAGGGCGAGCTGCTGGAGGAGGACCGGGCCCTGACTCCAGGGGCCGGCCTTGCACAGGGTCCAGCCGTTCCAGTCGTACGTCGCCGGCGCCTCGTAACTCGCCGACCACCCGGCGAGGTCGGCGGCCGTGAGCGTGCCGGTGTGGCGCGTGCCGCTGGTGTCGAGGGTGGGCCGCCGGGCCTGCCGTACGAGCGCCTCGGCGATGAATCCGGTACGCCACACCGCGCGGGCCGCGTCGATCTGCGCGACCCGGTCCCCCGCGTCCGCCACCTCGTCGACCAGCCGCCGCCAGGTGGCGGCCAGGGCGGGGTTGCGGAACAGCTCACCGGGCCGCGGGGCCTTGCCGCCCGGCAGATAGACCTCCGCCGACGAGGTCCACTCCGTCTCGAACAGCTCCCGCACGCTCTCCACCGTCGCGCCGACGTTCTCCACGGGGGCATGCCCGTCCTCGGCGTACCCGATGGCGTACCGGAGGACGTCGGCGAGGGACCTGGTGCCGTGGTCGCGCAGGAGCAGCATCCAGGCGTCGAAGGCGCCGGGTACGGCGGCGGCGAGGGGTCCGGTGCCGGGCACAAGGTCCAGGCCGAGTCCCCGGTAGTGGGCCACGGTCGCCCCGGCCGGTGCGACGCCCTGTCCGCACAGCACCCGCACCTCGCCGCCGGCCGGCGCGAGCAGGATCGGCACCTCACCGGCGGGGCCGTTCAGGTGCGGCTCGACGACGTGCAGCACGAACGCGCCGGCCACCACGGCGTCGTAGGCGTTGCCACCGTCCTCCAGCACCGCCATCGCCGACTGCGAGGCCAGCCAGTGGGTGGAGGACACCATGCCGAAGGTGCCCTGGAGGGTCGGCCGGGTGGTGAACGACATCTCTCACCTCGCGCATCGGGCCCGCCTCGGCCGGTCCGAAGCGGTCGCCTGCGGGGATCCTTTCATCCCCCACCGACCTGTCTACGAAGTCTTTGCGAGTGCACGAGAACTCCATGAACCACCCACCACCTGCACGGAGTCCCTTTTGCCCGGCTGCTGGGACCGCCGGTAACCCCGAGTTCACCGGCCTGCCCTTCCTCCGCGTTCTACGCGCGTGGTGCGATGCGAACGCCCGCGCTCCCCCACGTGGGCCCCAACTCGACCAGGAGTCACGCATGTTGTCGAAGGTCCTCGCCCGCACGGGTGTCACGCTCGCCGCCGGCGCCGCCGTACTCGCCGCCTCCGTCCCCGCCAACGCCGCGACCTACACCGCCTTCGCCTTCTCGCGCAGCGGTACCACGCAGCCCACGATCTACGACTTCATCGACTCGGCCACCACGTCCCTCGACATGACCATGTACGAGCTGGAGGACACCACGGCCGTCAACGACCTGATCGCCCTGAAGGCCAAGGGCGTCACCGTCCGGGTCGTGCTGGACCGCGCGCACCAGAACGCCAACAGCTCCGCCTACACCGCACTGACCAACGCCGGTGTAGGCGTGGTGTGGTCGCCGTCGAGCTTCGTCTACACGCACCAGAAGACGATCACCGTGGACGGCGCCAAGTCACTTGTCCTGACCGGCAATCTGACCTCCCAGTACTACGCGACCGGCCGCGACTACGGGGTGTTCACCGACGACAGTCGCGATGTCGCCGCAATCGAGAAGGTGTTCGCCGCGGACTACGCCGGCACCTCGGTCACCCCCACCGACGGCGACCATCTGCTCTGGTCGCCCACGGACTCCCGCAACCGGCTGCTGGCCGTGGTGAACGCGGCCACGAAGACGCTCGACGTCGAGGAACTGGAGTTCAGCGACAGCGCGGTGGTCGACGCGATAGCGGCACGCGCGAAGGCGGGGGTGAAGGTGAGGGTGGTGCTGGAGACGCCGGGCGACTACGCGAGCGAGGTCTCCGAGATCAAGGCGGCTGGCGGCACGGTCGTCGGGTACTCCGATCCGAACGGCTTCTACATCCACGCCAAGGCCATGGTCGCCGACTACGGCCTCGCCACCCAGGAGGTGGAGGCGGGCTCCATGAACCTGAGCAGCAACTCCCTCACCGCCAACCGGGAGTTGGGCATCATCCTCACCGGCACCGGGGTGGCCCAGTCCGTGGCCACCACGGTCGAGACCACCTTCAGCAGCGACTACTCGGGCGGTACGGCCGCGTAGTGACCGGCGGGCAGGCGGTCACCGAGGCCGTCTGCCCGCCGTGAGCAAATGCCCGCTCGTTCCCAGCAGTGCAGGCTCGGACTCGATGTGCCGGCAGGCCGCGAGGACCGTCTCGCGCCGCCCGGGGTCGTCCAGCCAGTCCTCGACGCCGTCCATCAGCCAGGCGACGCCTTCGACGCCGTACTGGCCCTCGGCAGAAAGCCCCGCCTCGGCGAACTCCCGCGTCACCTCGTCCGGTTGGGCGAAGTGGGCGACGGTGAAGAAGCCGCCCTCCTGGTAGGGGTGCCTGCCGTCCGCGAGGACCGCGTCGGTGTGGGCGCGGACCGACGGGGTGAAGTAGTGCTCCCCGCGCAGCAGGTCGTGGAGTTGCGCGTACCGGTTGATGGTGGCGGCGACCACCAGCCCGCCGGGCCGGACCACTCGCTCCGCCTCGGCCAACGCCCGTACCCGGTCGGCCCGTTCGGTCAGGTGGTACAGCGGGCCGAGCAGCAGCA
Organism: Streptomyces sp. 351MFTsu5.1; assembly: GCF_000383655.1. Lineage (NCBI taxonomy): Bacteria > Bacillati > Actinomycetota > Actinomycetes > Kitasatosporales > Streptomycetaceae > Streptomyces > Streptomyces sp. 351MFTsu5.1. Next base: position 118,664 of record NZ_KB911775.1, read on the forward strand.
CCACGTCGTACGAGGCGTCGGCCTCGGTCAGTTCGCGGGCGTCCCCGAGGCGTGCGGTCACCCCCGGGAGCCGCGCGGCCTGTTCGACGTGCAGCGGTACGGGGTCGACGAGGTGCACCCGGTGTCCGTCCTGGGCGAGCCACTCCGCGTGCACCCCGCTGCCGCCTCCGACGTCCAGCACGCGTGCGGGCGCGGCGGGCAGCAGTCGCCGCAGCACGTCCTGGGTGCGCCAGAACTCCAGCCGCCCTGCCGGGGCACCACCGTCCCTGAGGCGAGCGTCCCCCTTGCCCTGGGCGTAGTAGGCGAGGATCTCTTCACGCACCCGCGGTGCCGTCCCGGTCATCGTCTCAGAGTGCTGATCAACGCCCATGGTCCGCAACTCAGTTGACGCGCGCCGTGACCAGTCCCGACTCGTAGGCGAAGACGACCAGTTGGGCGCGGTCCCGGGCCCCCAGCTTCGTCATCGCACGGCTGACGTGCGTCTTCGCCGTCAGAGGACTGATCACCATGTGCTCGGCGATCTCCTCGTTGCTCAGCCCCCGGGCCGCCAGGGCCGTGACCTCGCGCTCGCGGCGGGTGAGGCACTCCAGGCCGGGGGCGGTGGACCGGTCGGGAGGGCGGGACACGAACTCGCCGATCAGGGTACGGGTGACCGCGGGTGACAGCAGCGCCTCGCCGCGGGCGACCACTTCGATGGCCTGGAGCAGGTCGGCGGGTTCGGTGTCCTTCAGCAGAAAGCCGCTCGCACCGGCCCGCAGCGCCTCGAAGACGTACTCGTCGTGGCCGTAGTTGGTGAGGATCACCACGCGGACCGCGGCCAGCTCCGGGTCCTCGGCGATGAGCCGGGTGGCCTCGATGCCCGTCATCACCGGCATCTGCACGTCGATCAGCGCGATGTCGGGCACCCGCGCGCGCACCAGCTCCACGCCCTGCTTCCCGTCCGCGGCCTCCCCGACCACCTCGATGCCGTCCTCGGCGTCGAGCAGGGCCCGGAACCCGGCCCGCATGAGCGCCTGGTCGTCGACGAGGGCCACTCGGATCACGCCGACTCCCCCGGCTCCGCGAGCGCCCGCTGATCCACCCCGGAGGGCAGTCGCGGCCCCGCCCCGGACGGCAGGTGCGACCCGGCCCCGGACGGCAGTCGCGGCCCCGGCTCCAACGGCAGGTGCGCGCGCACCGAGAACCCTCCCTCGTCCCGTGGTCCGGTGCGCAGCGTGCCGCCCAGGGCCGTGACCCGCTCGCGCATGCCGGTGAGGCCGTGGCCGGGCTGCGGCGGACGGTCCGGGTCCGCGGCCCCGTCGTCGTCCACCCGTACGGTCAATCGGTCCTTCCCGTAGGCGAGTTCCACCCGCACCTTTGCCGGTCCCGCGTGCCGGGCCGCGTTCGTCAGGGACTCCTGCACGATCCGGTAGACGGCCCGGTCGAGGGGCGCCGGCAGGGCACACTCCTCGCCGGTGACGCGCAGGTCGACGGCGAGTCCCGCCGCCCTCGCCCGCTCCACGAGCAGCCCGGGGGTGCCGGTGGGTTCGTCGGTGCGCAGGACCTCCAGCGTGGCGCGCAGCTCGCGCATGGCCTCGCCGCCCGCCTCCTGGATGGCGAGCAGGGCGGGCGGCACCTCCTCGCCCCGCTTGCGGGCCAGGTGGACGGCGACTCCCGCCTGGAGTTTGACGATGGAGATGCTGTGGGTGAGGGAGTCGTGCAACTCCCTTGCTATGCGCAGGCGTTCCTCTCCGGCTCGGCGCAGCGCGGCCTCCTCGCGGGTCCGCTCGGCCTCCAGGGCGCGCTGTTCGGTCTGGCGCAGGTAGGCCTGCCAGTTGCTGCCGGCGAGGCCGGTCACGACCCCGCACAGGAACCAGCCCGCGAGCAGAGCGGTCTTCTCCACGGCCTCAGGGACGGTAGGGCCCGTGCCGGCGTACGCGGCGAGGAAGAGCCCGCTCGCGGCGGCCGCCCACCCCCGGCGCCCCTGCTGGGAGGCCAGGTGCACGGCGGCGAGGACGGACAGCGCGCCGAGGGGCCCCGGGTGGGCGTGCAGGACGTAGGCCGCCCCGCTCAGCGTGGACACGGCCAGCACCGCCACCGGGACCGCGCGGTGGAACGCGAGCGCGGCCGAACTCACCACGAGGAGGCCCTGGTCGAGGGCGGTCGTGTCCGTGTCGTAGGCCGCCGCGACCAGGGCGAGGGCGCCGACCACGACCGCCACGGCCAGGTCGGCGAACCGCTGTGAGACGGTCGAGTCGACCGAGTGCCCGCTCATCCCCCACACGCTAGACCGCTCCGGCGACACCGGCGTCAGCCCTGTGGACAACTCCTGCGCTACTCCCCCGGGAGTAGTCCCCCGCCCGGGCCGCCCTCACGGACGCAGCGCCAACTCCCTTCGGCCGTAGGACGACCGCCGCCGGGGCCGGGGCGCACGCTGCAGTCCATGCCCACACCCTTCCGGTACACCCGTCCCCAGCCGCCGAAGGCCGCCACCGGCCGAGTCGCCGAGGTCTACGAGCAGCTGGCCCGCGACTTCGGCCTCGCCCGCCCCGTCACCTTCGTGGTCCTCTCCTCCGCGCCGGAGCTCCTCGCCCCCACCTGGGCGCTGCTGCGCGAGTCGCTGATCGCGGGTCCCGGCAGCCGCACCGGCAAGGAGCTGGCGGCGCTCGGGGTCTCGCTGGCCAACCGCTGCCCGTTCTGCGTGGACGCGCACACCATGCTGCTGCACGCCACCGGTGACCACGCCCTCGCCGAACGGGTCGTCCGCGGAGAGCGGCCGGAGAACGAGGACCACGCGCGCGTACTGGAGTGGGGCAGGCACACGCGTGTGCCGGGCGGCCCGGGCGCCGGACCGTACCCGTTCCCGCGCGAGCACGCCCCCGGCTATCTGGGTACCGCGTTCGCCTTCCACTTCATCAACCGGATCGTGTCCGCCCTGCTCACCGAGAACCTGCTGCCGGGCAACGCCCAGCGCTCCAGGGCGGTGCGCAGCCTCGCGGGCCGGACGCTCGCCCGGACCGTGCGCCGGCCGGCCCGGCCGGGGGCGTCCCTCGCGCTGCTCGACCTGCCCGATCCGGGCGAGGCCCCCGCGTGGGCGGACGGCACACCGGTGGGACTCGCGTACGCGGCGCTGCTGCGGGCCGCCATGACGGGCGCCGGGCTCCTCGACACCGACGACCAGGATCTCGTGGAGGACGTCCTGCTGGACTGGGACGGCTCGCATCCCCCGCTGGACCTGCGCACCTTCCCGGACCGGCGGGAGCGTCCCGGGGCACGGCTGGTGCTGCTGGCCGCGCTCGCGCCGTACCGGATCACGGACGAGGACGTGGCGGCCTGGCGGCGGCCGGAGCACACCGACCGGTGCCTGGTGCACCTCGTGGCCTACGGGGCGTTCCTGGCCGTGGACCGCATCGAGTCGGCCCTCCCCCGCACCGTCGCCAGGACCTGAAACGGTCGGCGCATCGGCCCCCGACCACCCCATCGTGCGGACATAAAGGGACACATGACGCATCGACGGCAGGGTGCCGTGACGGCCCCACCACGGAGCGAGTTCACGCTTCCACCCCACAGGGAGACGTGTGAAACTGTCGTACCGTCCGCAGTGCGGACCCGTCCGCACCGTCCGTCCCCCACGAAAAGTGCGCCGTGCGAACTCTTTCCCTGCCGCTCGCCCTCACCGCGCGCATCTCGCCCGTCGTCGTGCTCGCCGCGGCGGGCTGGGTGCTGACGTCAGGCCCGGCCGCGACTCCGGCCACCCAGAAGGAGTCGGCACCGCCGTCCGCCGACCAGCCGTCCTCGGACGGCGGGGCGTCGGCGGCGGCCACGGTGAAGCGGTACTCCGCCGCCCCCGCCCCCTGCGGCAGCATCGGCGCGGCGACGATCAAGTCGCTGGTCCCCGGCGCCAAGACGGCCGGCAAGGAGATCCCCTCCACGGACCCGGCCCTGCGCCGCACCTGCTCCTGGAACGCGCTCAAGGGGTACGACTACCGCTGGCTCGACGTCTCCTTCGAGATCACGGAGTCCAACGCGGCGGCCGCGAAGTCGTACAAGGAGAACGTCACCGCGAAGAGCGGCGGCGGAACCGTGCCCGGGGTCGGCGACGCCGGGTACTCGGTGGTGAACCTGACCACCGAGGACAAGCAGCAGACCCGTGAGGGCGTGGTCATGATCCAGGCGTCCAACGCGCTGGTCACCGTGACGTACAACGGCAGCGACTTCGAGTCGAAGAAGGCGCCCGCCACGGACGAGATCAACAAGGGGGCCATCAAGGCCGCCAAGGAAGCGGTGGCGGCACTGGAAAGCGGTCAGAAGGCCTGAGCCGAACCGGCCCGGGCCCCCTGACCGCTCCGCTGTCAGGCCGCGAGGCCCTCCTGCTCCTTGCCCTTCGGCAGCATGAGCGCCACGTACAGCAGCAGTGAGGTGGCCAGGCCCACCGCCCAGCCGTAGTCGGCCAGCGGCTTGAGGAACGGGATCAGACCGTCGACCGGGAACGGCCCGGTCTTCTTGCCGTCCGCGCCCACGGCGGAGTACGAGCCGCCGACCGCGAGCAGTCCGCCGACGACGAAGGCGACTATCGCCCGCCAGTTCCAGCCGTTGGCGTACCAGTAGCGCCCGCCGGGCGTGTAGAGGTCCGCGAGGTGCAGGACCGTGCGCCGGACGATCCAGTAGTCGGCGATGAGGATGCCCGCGACCGTGCCGAGCAGACCGCCGACCACACCGAGCCAGGTGAAGATGTAGAACTCCGGCGTCGAGATCAGCTTCCACGGGAAGATCAGGATGCCGACGACACCCGTGATCAGCGCGCCCGTACGGAAGTTGATGAACTTCGGGGCCAGGTTGGACAGGTCGTACGCCGGTGAGACCACGTTCGCCGCGATGTTCACGGAGATCGTGGCGACCAGCACCACGATCAGCGCGAACAGCAGCCCGAAGGCGTTGTCCGTCTTGGCCGCGAGCGCGACGGGGTCCCAGATGGCCTCGCCGTAGACCGCCTCGGAGCCGGAGGTGACGAGCACGGCGAGGACCGCGAACAGGGTCATGGTGGTCGGAAGCCCCAGGGCCTGCCCCCAGGTCTGCGCCTTCTGGCTGGCGCCGAAGCGCGTGAAGTCGGGAATGTTGAGGGACAGGGTGGCCCAGAAGCCGATCATGCCCATGAGGGACGGGAAGAAGACCGGCCAGAAGTCGGGGCCCCAGCCGAGCTTGGAGGGCTGGTCGAGCAGCGCGCCGAAGCCGTCGGCCTTGACCGCGATCCAGATCAGCAGCACGAGTGCGCCGGCGATCACGAAGGGCGCGGCCCAGTTCTCGAAGTGCCGCAGGAAGTCCATGCCGCGGTAGATGATCGCGATCTGGAGCGCCCAGAACAGGATGAAGCAGAGCCACAGGGGCCACGGATTGCCCGCGATCTTGCCCGCATCCTCCCAGTGGCCGCCGGTCAGCTTGGAGCCCAGCGCGAAGATGCCGCTGCCGCCGATCCAGGTCTGGATGCCGAACCAGCCGCAGGCCACCGCGGCCCGGATCAGCGCCGGGATGTTGGCGCCGCGCAGGCCGAAGGAGGCACGGGCGAGCACCGGGAAGGGGATGCCGTACTTGGGTCCGGCATGCCCGGTGGCCAGCATCGGGAACAGCACGATGATGTTGGCCAGGGCGATGGTGAACACGGCCTGCTTCCAGTCCATGCCGAGCGCGACCAGGCCGGAGGCCAGGGTCCAGCTGGGGATGCAGTGCGCCATGGAGATCCACAGGGCCGCGAAGTTGTACGTCGTCCACTTGCGTTCGGCGACCGGGACGGGACGCAGGTCCTCGTTGGCGAAGGGGCTGTCGGCGGGAAAGGCCTCGGGGGCGAGCTCGACGCGAGCGCCGGTGTTGTGCGGTATCGACGACCCCGTGGGGACTGTTTCGGTCATGGGCAGGCCAATCGGATCAGGACGGGACGGGATGGGCCGTGCGGAGGCCTCGGGCGGGGCCGGGACGGGCGGGGAGGCCCTTCCCGGCCCCGCCACCCCTCCCCTGGACGGAGGGAAGGGGGGACAAGGAGTGGGGGGTCGGTCGAGCGGTTCCGGGCGTGGGGGTCAGGCGTTGACGGCGGGGATGATCGTGGAGCCGTAGGCGTCGATGGTCGCTTCCTGGGCGTCGTGCATGTCGTAGACGGCGAACTGGTCGACGCCCAGCTCGCGCAGCGCGTGCAGCTTCTCGATGTGCTTCTCGGGCGGTCCGATGACACAGAACCGGTCGACGATCTCGTCGGGCACGAAGGCGGTGTCGGGGTTGTCGGCCCGGCCGTGGTGCGAGTAGTCGTAGCCCTCGCGGGCCTTGATGTAGTCCGTCAGCTCGTCGGGGACGGCGGCGGAGTGCTCGCCGTACTTGGAGACGAGGTCGGCCACGTGGTTGCCGACCATCCCGCCGAACCACCGGCACTGCTCGCGTGCGTGCGCGAGTGCCTCCGGCGAGTCGTCCTCGGTGACATAGGCCGGGGCGGCCACACAGATCTTCACGTCCGCCGGGTTCCGGCCGGCGGCCGCGGCCGCGTCCTTGACCGCCTTCACCATGTACTCGGTGAGGTACAGATCGGCGAGCTGGAGGATGAACCCGTCGGCCTCCTCGCCGGTCATCTTCAGCGCCTTGGGCCCGTACGCCGCCATCCATACGGGGAGTTCGGCGCCCTCCTTGATCCACGGGAACTTGACGACGGTGCCGCCGAGGTCGGCCTCCTGGCCGGAGCCGAGCGCCCTGATGACCTTCATGGCCTCGCTGATGCGGGCGAGGGTGTTGGGCGTACGGCCCGCGACGCGCATCGCGGAGTCGCCACGGCCGATGCCGCAGACCGTGCGGTTGCCGAACATGTCGTTGAGGGTGGCGAAGGTGGAGGCGGTGACCTCCCAGGTGCGGGTGCCCGGGTTGGTGACCATCGGGCCGACCGTCAACTTCGATGTGTTGGCGAGGATCTGACTGTAGATCACGAACGGTTCCTGCCAGAGCACGGCGGAGTCGAAGGTCCAGCCGTAGGTGAAGCCGTTGCGTTCGGCCCGCTTCATCAGGCTGATGACCTTCGAGGCGGGCGGGTCCGTCTGGAGAACGAGTCCGAAGTCCATGGGCGCCACTCCTAGTTGAGGTACTGACAGGTGGAGCGGGGGGTGTAGGTGCCGTGCCCGGCGTGCCCGGTGTACTCCCGCTCGGTGATGACGAGTTCGCCGCGCGAGAGAACCGTCTCGACCCGGCCGGTCAGGCGCTTTCCTTCGTACGCCGAGTAGTCGACGTTCATGTGGTGGGTCTCGGCGGAGACGATCTGCTCGGCGTTCGGGTCGTAGATCACCACGTCCGCGTCGGCGCCGGGGGCGATGGTGCCCTTCTTCGGGTACATGCCGAACATCCGGGCCGGGGTGGCGCAGGCGATCTCGATCCAGCGGCGGCGGGTGATGTGCCCGTCGACGACGGCCTGGTGGAGCAGGTCCATGCGGTTCTCGACGCCGGGCAGGCCGTTGGGGATCTTCGAGAAGTCGCCGCGGCCGAGTTCCTTCTGGCCGACGAAGCAGAAGGGACAGTGGTCGGTGGAGACGACCTGGAGGTCGTTGGTCCTCAGACCCTGCCACAGCTTGGCCTGGTGCTCCTTCGGGCGCAGGGGCGTCGAGCACACGTACTTCGAGCCCTCGAAGTCCGGCTCGGCGAGGTTGTCCGTCGACAGGAACAGGTACTGCGGGCAGGTCTCGCCGAAGACGTTGAGCCCCTCGTCCCGCGCGCGTGCCAGCTCGGCCACTGCCTCCATGGCCGAGACGTGCACGACGTACAGCGGGGCGCCCGCGACCTGCGCGAGCTTGATGGCGCGGTGGGTGGCCTCGGCCTCCAACAGCGCCTTGCGGACCTCACCGTGGTACCTCGGATCCGTCTCACCGCGGGCCAGCGCCTGCTCGACCAGGACGTCGATCGCGATGCCGTTCTCGGCGTGCATCATGATCAGTCCGCCGTTCTCGGCGGAGCGCTGCATGGCGCGCAGGATCTGGCCGTCGTCGGAGTAGAAGACCCCCGGATACGCCATGAACTGCTTGAAGGAGGTGACCCCTTCCTCCACCAGCAGGTCCATCTCCTTGAGCGTCTCCTGGTTCACATCGGAGACGATCATGTGGAAGCCGTAGTCGATGGCGCAGTTGCCCTCGGCCTTGGCGTGCCAGGCGTCGAGGCCCTCGCGCAGGGAGTGGCCGACGCTCTGCACCGCGAAGTCGACGATGGTGGTCGTACCGCCCCAGGCGGCGGCCCGGGTGCCGGTCTCGAAGGTGTCGGAGGCGAAGGTGCCGCCGAAGGGCAGCTCCATGTGGGTGTGGGCGTCGACGCCACCGGGGATGACGTACTTCCCGGTGGCGTCGATGGTGCGGTCCGCGGTCCAGCTCTGGGTACCGGGCACGGCGAGGGCGGCGATGCGGCCGTCCTCGATCAGCACGTCTGCGTGGATCTCGTCGGACGCGGTGATGACGAGTCCACCGCTGATGACGGTACGGCTGCTCATGTTCCCTCTCCTGCCAGGGTGGTCGGTTCGGTCAGGGTGCGGTCAGCGGCGGGTAGGCGTCCGGACGGCGGTCGCGGTAGAACTGCCAGCGGTCGCGGACCTCGCGGAGCTTGGCCATGTCCAGGTCGCGGACGACCAGTTCGGTCTCCTTGTCGCTCGCCACCTCGCCCACGAACTGGGCCTCCGGGTCGACGAAGTACGTCGTCCCGTAGAAGTCGTTGTCGCCCAGCTCCTCCACACCCACCCGGTTGATCGCCCCGACGAAGTACTCGTTGGCGACCGCCGCGGCCGGCTGCTCCAGCTGCCACAGGTAGGCGGACAGTCCGCGCGAGGTGGCCGACGGGTTGAAGACGATCTCGGCACCCGCGAGCCCCAACGCCCGCCAGCCTTCCGGGAAGTGGCGGTCGTAGCAGATGTAGACACCGATCTTCCCGACCTTGGTGTCGAAGATCGGCCATCCCAGATTGCCGGGGCGGAAGTAGAACTTCTCCCAGAATCCCGGCACTTGGGGGATGTGGTGCTTGCGGTACTTGCCGAGGTACGAGCCGTCCGCGTCGATCACGGCGGCGGTGTTGTAGAGGACGCCGGGCTGCTCCTCCTCGTACATCGGCAGGATCAGGACGATGCCCAGCTCCTTGGCCAGCGCCTGGAACCGCTTGACGATCGGCCCGTCGGGGATCTGCTCGGCGTACTCGTAGAACGCCTTGTCCTGGACCTGGCAGAAGTACGGCCCGTAGAACAGCTCCTGGAAGCACAGGACCTGAGCACCCTGCGCGGCCGCGTCCCGGGCCGCCTGCTCGTGTACCTGGATCATCGACTCCTTGTCGCCCGTCCACGCGGTCTGAAAGAGGGCGGCACGAATCACTCTGCTCATCGGGACCTCCGGTCGCTCGGTGTGCGAGAAGACTAGGAAGTCGGAAAACTGGCTTTGAGTTGCACGGTGTCACGTCTGCGGGGGCGTGGCGTGCCACGGTGTCACCCTGTCGTGAGCCCATGTTTCACCGCCGTTTTCCCAGGTCGTGGCATGTTTCAGGCCTGTTGCGCGTCGTGGGCGAGGAGTGCGATGTGCACCGAGGCGGCCTGTTCGAAATCGTCGAGGTCGACACCCAGCCGGCCCTGTATCGCCTCCAGCCGGCGATAGAGCGCGGGCCGGGAGACGTGGTGGAGCTGGGCGGTGCGGGACTTGTTGCGGCCGGTGGCCAGGTAGGTGCGCAGCACCGCCAGCAGGTCCTCGCCCGCCGCGCACAGCAGCCCGTCCAACTCGCGCTCGGCGAAGGACTGCACGTGCGGGTCGTCGCGCAACAGCCTTATCAGTCCGCGCAGATGGACGTCCTTGAGGCGGACGACAGGCGGCAGGTCGAGTGCTCCCGAGGCGACCGCGTCCGCGACATGCCGGGCCTCACGCATCCCGGCGGGGACGTCGTCCCAGGCGGTTCGCGGGTCCGCCGCCGCCACGACCGTCTGCGTCAGCCGCGCCGCGAAGTTGGCGGTGAGCACAGTGGCGTCCTGGTCCCGGGCCAGGCTCAGCAGCACGGCGGTGGCCCCGTCGGCGAGTTCGGCGACGATCCCGGGCAGCCCCAACAGCCGTAGGACACGGTCGAGTTCGGCGGGATCGCCGTCCCGTACGACGAGCGGTACGAAGGTGCGCCGGTTGACGGGCAGCCCGGCCGCCCGCGCGCGGGGCAGCAGCTGCCGCGCCGGTACGACCCCGCTGACCAGGTCGGTGAGCAGGCTCTGCGCGGACTGCTCCTCCCAGGTGTGGGCGGAGGTGCCGCCGAGCATGCGGTGCAGGACCAGGGACTCGGCGGCGCGGTCGGCGAGGAGGCGTCCGGTGGCGGTGTCGCCGCGGTAGCCGCACAGCATGATCTGGCCCCAGCGCTCCCCGCGCCCGCCCAGTTCGGCACGGATCCAGCCGTCGCCCTCGCTGCCGCCGGCCTGGCGGGCGATGCGCTCCCAGTCGCGCAGCACGTCGTCCACCGCGGACCGCTCCCCCGCCGTGGCGAGGACGCGGTGCGCGAGGTTGGTGACGACGACGGGGCAGCCGCTGTGGTGGGCGATCTCGTCCAGCAGGTGCTGGAGCGGGGCGCCCGCGGTGATGAGTCCGGTGAGGGCGGTCCGCACGGCCTCGGACATGCTGACGGCGGCGAACTTCCGCCGCACCAGCCGGGCTTGGACCTCCTCCGTCAACTCGGCGAAGGGGAAGGGCCGGTGCAGGACGACCATGGGCAGTCCGCACCGCTCGGCGGCCCGGCGCATCGCGTCCGGCGGCGCCGGGAAGGCGCGGCCGAGTCCGAGGACCACGGCCGCGGCCTCCGCGCGGTGCAGGGACTGGATGTACTCGGCCTGCTTGCCGTCGTCCCCGGCCAGCAGCACCCCGGTGGTGAGGACCATCTCGCCGCCGCTGAGCATCACCCCGACATCGGCGGCCTCGGCGACATGGACCCAGCGCACGGCCCGGTCGAGCTGACCGGCACCGGCCACCACCTCGGGCTCCCCGGCGAGGACCCGCTCCAGCAGGAGGATCTGCCGGACCGACAGGGTCGGCTCCATGGACTCCAGAGGCTCCAGGGGCTCCAAGGTGGTGCTCATGACGGTGTTCCCTCGCTGTGGGCCTACTGGATCGTGCTCCTCAGAGCGTGTTCGAGGATCGCGGCGCCCTCCTCGGCCTCCGCGACGGTCAGGGACAGCGGCGGGGCGATCCTGAGGGCGCTGGTGTTGTGCCCGCCGCCCTTGCCGAGCAGCAGCCCCTCGGCGCGGGCGGCCTCCAGCACGGCGGACGCGGCCTGCGGATCGGCCTCGTCGGTGCCGGGCTTCACCAGCTCGACGCCCAGCATCAGGCCGCGCCCGCGCACCTCCCGTACGCCGGGAACCTGCGCGGCGACGGACCGCAGCCGCTCGATCAGCAGCCCGCCGACCCGCCGGGCGTTGCCCTGGAGGTCGTGCTCCAGGAGGTACGACAGGTTGGCGAGCCCGGCCGCCATCGTGATCTGGGTGCCGCCGAAGGTCGAAATGCTGTTGGAGTCGAGGCAGTTCATGATGTCGGCGCGGGCCACGACCCCGCCGATGGACATGCCGTTGCCGATGCCCTTGGCGAAGGTGAGGATGTCCGGCGGACCGGACCGCGCGTGTGCCTGCCAGCCCCAGAAGTGGTCGCCGGTGCGGCCCCAGCCGGTCTGCACCTCGTCGGCGATCCACAGGATGCCCCGCTCGGCGAGCACCTCGCGGAAGGCGGCGTAAAGGCCGTCGGGCGGGGAGGTGAAGCCGCCGACGCCCTGGATCGGCTCGGCGATCAGGGCCGCGGGCGGCCGGGTGTGGCCGAGGAGGTCCTTCAGGTCGTCGACGCAGGCCGCGATGAAGTCGTCGTCGCCCAGCGAGGCGTAGGGCCCGCGGGTGCGCACCCCGCCGTGGACGTACAGCGTCTGGAGCGGGGACAGCGAGGTGGGCGACCAGCCGCGGTTGCCGGTGATGCCGACCGCGCTGAAGGAGCGGCCGTGGTAGCTGTTGCGCATCGCCAGGATCGTGTTGCTGCGGCGGTAGGTCGTGGCGAGCAGCAGCGCGGTGTCGTTGGCCTCGGTGCCGGAGGTGGTGAAGAAGACCCGGGCGTCCGGGATGCCGGACAACTGGGCGATGCGCTCGGCGAGTTCGACCATCGGCCGGTTCAGGTACAGGGTGGAGGAGTGGATGATCCGCCCCGCCTGTTCGCTGACCGCCTTGGTGATCTCGGGCAGGGCGTGCGCGGTCATCGTGGTGAGGATGCCGCCGAAGAAGTCGAGGTACTTGTTGCCCTCGGAGTCCCAGACGTGCCGGCCCTCGCCGTGGGTGATCTCCAGCGGCTCCTCGTAGTAGAGGGCGAGCCAGTCGGGCAGGACGGCGCGGTGTCGTCCCAGCAGGTCCCTGGTCACGGCTGCACCAGCCCTTCGTAGGCGTCGGGGCGGCGGTCCCGGTAGAAGGCCCACTGCTGCCGCACTTCCTCGATGAGGTCGAAGTCCAGGTCGCGGACGACGAGTTCCTCCTCCTTGTCGCTCGCCGTGTCGCCCACGAACTGGCCGCGCGGGTCGACGAAGTACGAGGTGCCGTAGAAGTCGTTGTCGCCGTACTCCTCGACGCCGACCCGGTTGATGGCGGCGACGAAGTACTCGTTGGCGACGGCGGCCGCGGGCTGCTCCAGGCGCCACAGGTAGGAGGACAGGCCCCGGTGGGTGGCGGACGGGTTGTAGACGAGCTGGGCGCCGTTCAGGCCCAACTGCCGCCAGCCCTCCGGGAAGTGACGGTCGTAGCAGATGTAGACGCCGACCTTGCCCACCGCCGTGTCGAAGACCGGCCAGCCGAGGTTGCCGGGCTTGAAGTAGTACTTCTCCCAGAAGCCCTTGACCTGCGGGATGTGGTGCTTGCGGTACTTGCCGAGGACGCTGCCGTCGGCATCGATGACGACCGCGGTGTTGTAGTAGAACCCGGACTGCTCGACCTCGAACACCGGCACCACGATCACCATGCCGGTCTCGCGGGCGAGTTCCTGCATCCGCGTGGTGGTGGGGCCGTCGGGTACCGGCTCGGCCCAGCGGTAGTGCTCGGGTTCCTGGACCTGGCAGAAGTAGGGGGCGTTGAAGACTTCCTGGAACCCGATGATCTTGGCGCCCTGTCGGGCCGCCTCGCGGGCGTGCTCCTCGTGTTTCGCCACCATGGAATCGGTGTCGCCGGTCCAGGTGGCCTGGACCAGAGCGGCACGTACGACGTTGGCCATGAGCTGCTCCTTCGGCGGGACGTCAGAGCCTCTACGCCCGTAGATCAGACCGTAGAGGGACGAACGTAAGCCTCCTGGAGAGGCTTGCCAAGACCATTGTCGTTAACCCGGCAAGTCGATCACGTTTCACACTCCAGTGGAGGAGTGACGTGCCCGGCAGCAGGATTGTGCGGGACCTGTCAGGCGGAGAATCCGGCGACGCGCAGGGCGTGCACCAGGTCCCAGTGCCGCTCCTGCGACACGGCCCTCGCGGCCGTGAGGAGGAGCGGGACGAGGGTCCGTGGGTCGGGTTCGGCGCTGCGGGCGGCCTCCTCGGGGGTGCGGACGCGGACGTACGCGTCGAGGAGCGCGGAGGCCTCGCGGCGCCGCCCCTCGGCGAGCAGGGCGAGCACGGCCGCGCCGATCTCCCCGGCGGGCCTCGCGACCCCCTGGCGGAGCATCTGCTCCCCGTCGGCGGCCCGTCCGGCCGCGACCAGCGCGTCCGCGGCGGCCACCAGCTGCTCGGCGGGCAGCGAGGCGGCCTCCCAGAGCAGGGTCGCCCAGTCGGCGCCGAGCCCGGCGCGCTGGAGCTCCGCGGCGAGCAGCGGGAAACGGGCGGCGGGCCAGTGGGCGACCTCGACGAGCAGGGCGTGCGCCTCGCCGGTACGGCCCTCGGCGCGCAGCCGTACCAGTGTCGCGACGGTGTCCGCGGTCTCCCTCGGCGCCGCCGCGTCCTCGGGGCCGCTCGACGCCTTCTGCGCCCGCGTCCGCCCCGGCTGGCGTACGTCCGTGGCCTCGGCCGCCCCGGCGAACCGCGCCCCTCGCGGAGTGCGGCCTCGCTTGGCGGGCTCGGCGGGAAGATCCGGTACGGCGGTCGGCGGTGCGACGACGGGGCCGACCTCGGCGTCCGCCTCCCCGGCGAACCGAGCACCACCCCGGCGACGCTTGCGCTGCTTGGCGGTGGGGAGTGTGTCCGGAGGGGTCCCGGGCTGGGCCTCGCCGGTACGGGGGGTCCGGTTGTCGGCGGCGGTTCCGGTCGGGGTCTGCTGCGGGGCGTATGCCCGGTCGAACGCGTCGGCGCTGTCCGGCTGGGGGATGCCGTGTCCGGGGCGGACGGATGCGTCGTCGGATGCCGTCGGCCGCGGACCGTATCCGGGGTGGGGCCCTTCGGCGGGCCCCGGGCCGGTGGCGGAAGTGGCGGTCGGTCCGGCGCCCTGAGAAGCGGCCAGGCCGGTGGCTGAGGTTGCGTCCGGTCCGGCGGCCTGGGCGGAGGCCGGGCCGGTGTCCGGGCGCTGCGCCGCGTAGCCGGTGCCGACCACCTCCGTGGCCGCCGCGACCGCGGTGCCGCGCTGCTGGGGCAGGGTGGGGAAGCCGGCGTCCGGGGCTCCGAGGCGGGTGGGCCCCGCGCTGTGGGTGGTCCCCGCGCTGTGGACGGGGCCTGCGCTGTGGGCGGAGCCTGCGCTGTGGGCGGGGCCTGTGTGCCCGCCCGCCCACTCGTCGCCGTGCCCGTGCCCGCGCCCGCCCGGTCCTACGCCCGGCTCGTCGTCCCCGTACGCCGCCGCGTCCGCGGGCCGGCCGCGGCGGAAGAAGCCGGCGCCCTCCACCCGGCCCCGCCGGACCGCGTCGGCCCGGTCGCCCATGGTTCGGCGGTCCAACTCGTTCATGCGGGACCGGAGTTCGGCGCAGCGGCGGACCGCGCGCTCGTGGTCGTCGCGGGCCCAGGCGAGGTCGAGGCGCAGGGCGTCTGCCTCCTCCTGGGTGGCGGCGGCCGCGAGCAGGCGGCCCAGTTCGGCCTGCCGTTCCGCCGCGTAGCGCTGTTCGCGGAGCATGACGTCGAAGCGGTCACCGAGGGCGTCCCGGCCGCCGGGACGGGCGTCGTGGGCGCTCTGCGCGGCCGCGTGCAGGGGACGGGCCCGCTCGGCCTCGGCGCGGGCCGCGTCGAGGCCGTACGCCCCGGCCAGGTCCTGGAGGAGTGACTCCACGACGTCCCACGGCGGCACCTCGCGGCCGTCGAGGCACGCTTGCATACCGTCCGGATCGCGCTGCCAGAAGACCGCGCACCAGCCGCCACCCTGGTCCAGACGTGCCAGCACATCGCTCAGGTACGCCACGAACTCCCGCACCTGTCCCGGGAGTTGATCCACTGCCATCGCTCAACTCCCGTTAGACCGGAGCACTCCAGTGCGTAAGGCAACACCAGCAGTGTTACGAACGGGCTACAGGGAGTTTTCAAAGGCGCAGCAGGAGTCTCCCGACACGACCCCGGCCACCGGGTGAACCCCCGTCATACGCCCGCGGCCTCGCACATTCCGGCCAACTCGTCCATGGACAGCCCGAGAGCCCGGGCGAGCGCGGCGACCGTGAAGAACGCCGGAGTCGGCGCCCGCCCGGTCTCGATCTTCCGGAGGGTCTCCGCGGAGATCCCGGCACTCGCCGCGACCTCGGTCATACTGCGGCCGCCACGCGCTTCACGCAGCAACCGGCCGAGCCGCTCGCCGCGTTCGCGTTCTTCGGGGGTCAGAGGGGTGCGCACCATGCCCCCATTCTAATACCGGTATAGTAATTGGCATGGTGGAACTGAAGACGGACACATCGATGGATGCCATGTACGAGGCGGGACAGGTCGTCGGGCAGGCCCTGACAGCCGTGGAGAAGGCCGCTGACGTGGGCGTATCCCTGCTGGAGCTGGACGAGGTGGCCCGCGGGGTGCTGCGCGGGGCCGGGGCCTCCTCGCCGTTCCTCGGCTACCGGCCCACCTTCGCCACCACCCCGTTCCCCGCGGTCATCTGCGCCTCCGTGAACGACGCGATCGTGCACGGCATCCCGAACGACTACCGGCTGCGCGACGGCGACCTCGTCTCGATCGACTGCGGTGCCCAACTCGGCGGCTGGGCGGGGGACTCGGCGATCAGCTTCACGGTGGGCGCCGCGCGGCCGGAGGACGTACAGATGATCGAGACCGCCGAGCGCGCCCTCGCGGCCGGGATCGATGCCGCGGTCGTGGGCAACCGCATCGGGGACATCGCGCACGCGATCGGCTCGGTGTGCCGGGCCGGCGGCTACGGCATCATGGACGACTTCGGCGGACACGGCATCGGCCGCCGGATGCACGAGGACCCGCCGGTCCCCAACGAGGGGCGCCCGGGGCGCGGCCTCGCCCTGCGGCACGGCATGGTCCTGGCGCTCGAACCGATGCTCATCGCGGGCGGCACCGACAGGTACCGCGAGGAACCGGACGGCTGGACCCTGAAGACGGCCGACGGCTCACGGGCGGCGCACGTCGAGCACACGGTGGCGATCACCGACACGGGCCCCCGCGTCCTGACGGCACGCTGAGCCCGGCCTCGCAGGGCCGGTCCGCGGGCAGGACCGATCCACGGGCAGGACCGGCCCGCGGGAAGAGCAGGGCCGCGCCGGTCCCACCGCCGCCGACCCGCCCTGCCCGGCGCTCACGGCCGAAAGTGCCCCGCTCCCCCATCCGTGCGAAGGTGTAACCGGCTGACACCCGGGTTACCCGACCCCGGCACGTCGATCAGCGAGGGCGTCCCCGGCCCTCCACCAGTCCGCCCACGGACTCGGCCCGGGGGGACACCCGCGGGGATGCCGGATGGGAACGCCCATGACCAGCGGCTTCAGCGGACCGGAAGGCTACGACGCCTTCGGAGAGTTCCTCGCCCGTTTCTTCGGCGGCCCCCGACCGGGCCCCCGGCAGATCAACATCGGCCAGCTGCTGAGCCGGCCGGCCCGGGAGCTGGTGCGGGACGCCGCGCAGTACGCCACCGAGCACGGCAGCCGGGACCTGGACACCCAGCATCTGCTGCGGGCGGCACTCGCCGCCGAACCGACCCGGACCCTGCTGAGCCGGGCGGGCGCCGACCCCGACACCCTCGCCTCGGAGATCGACGAACGCTCCGGACCCGTCCAGCACCAGCCGGAGGAGGCCCCGCCGCCCACCTCGCTGGCGCTGACCCCCGCCGCCAAGCGGGCCCTGCTGGACGCGCACGAACTGGCCCGCGCCCGGGGCGCCGGCCACATCGGCCCGGAGCACGTGCTGAGCGCCCTGGCCGCGAACCCCGACTCGGCCGCCGGGCACATCCTCAACTCGGCCCGCTTCGCCCCCGCCGGCCTGCCTCCCGAGGCGGCCCCGGACGGCGGGCAGCCCCGCGCGGAGGCACAGCGCACCACGAGCACGCCCACTCTCGACAAGTACGGCCGCGACCTCACCGACCTGGCCCGGCAGGGCCGTATCGACCCGGTGATCGGCCGGGACGACGAGATCGAGCAGACCATCGAGGTGCTGTCGCGGCGCGGCAAGAACAACCCGGTGCTCATCGGTGACGCCGGTGTCGGCAAGACCGCGGTCGTGGAGGGCCTGGCCCAGCGGATCGTCGACGGGGACGTGCCCGACGTCCTGACCGGGCGGCGGGTCTTCGCCCTCGACCTGACGGGGGTCGTCGCGGGCACCCGTTACCGGGGCGACTTCGAGGAGCGCCTGACGACCATCGTGGGCGAGATCCGCGACAACTCCGACCGGCTGATCGTCTTCATCGACGAACTGCACACCGTCGTGGGCGCGGGCGGAGGCGGTGAGGGCGGTTCCATGGACGCCGCCAACATCCTCAAGCCGGCCCTGGCCCGCGGCGAGCTGCACATCGTGGGCGCGACCACGCTGGAGGAGTTCCGCAGGATCGAGAAGGACGCGGCCCTCGCCCGCCGCTTCCAGCCGATCCTGATCCCGGAACCCACCACGACCGACGCCATCGAGATCCTGCGCGGACTCAGCGACCGCTACGAGGCCCACCACCAGGTCCGCTACACCGACGAGGCGCTGGTGGCCGCCGTGGAGCTCTCCGACCGCTATCTGACCGACCGCCGGCTGCCGGACAAGGCGATCGACCTCATCGACCAGGCAGGCGCACGGGTACGGCTGCGGGCGCGCACCAAGGGGACGGACGTACGGGCCCTGGAGCGCGAGGTCGAGCAGCTGGGCCACGACAAGGACCGGGCGGTCGCCGACGAGCAGTACGAGCAGGCCACGCAACTGCGGGACCGCATCGCCGAGTTGAAGCAGCGGATCGGGGAGGCCACCGGGGGCGACGAGGCCGACGAGGGGCAGCACCTGGAGGTCACCGCCGAAGCCGTCGCCGAGGTGGTGTCCCGGCTTACCGGCATCCCGGTCAGCAGCCTCACCCAGGAGGAGAAGGACCGCCTGCTCGGCCTGGAGCAGCACCTGCACGAGCGGGTGGTCGGCCAGGACGAGGCCGTACGGGTCGTCTCGGACGCCGTGCTGCGCTCCCGCGCGGGCCTCGCGAGCCCGGACCGTCCGATCGGCAGCTTCCTCTTCCTCGGCCCGACCGGTGTCGGCAAGACCGAACTGGCCCGCGCCCTGGCCGAGTCGCTGTTCGGCAGCGAGGAACGCATGGTCCGCCTCGACATGAGCGAGTACCAGGAGCGCCACACCGTCAGCCGCCTGGTCGGCGCCCCGCCCGGTTACGTCGGCCACGAGGAGGCGGGCCAGCTGACGGAGGTCGTCCGCCGGCACCCGTACTCCCTGCTCCTGCTGGACGAGGTGGAGAAGGCCCACCCGGACGTCTTCAACATCCTCCTCCAGGTCCTCGACGACGGCCGCCTCACCGACTCCCAGGGCCGCACGGTCGACTTCACCAACACGGTGATCGTGATGACCAGCAACCTGGGCTCGGAGGCCATCACCCGCAAGGGCGCGGGCATCGGCTTCGGGTCGGGTGGCACGGACGAGGAGGCCCGCCGGGAGCAGATCCTGCGCCCCCTGCGGGACCACTTCCGCCCGGAGTTCCTGAACCGCATCGACGAGGTGGTCGTCTTCCGCCGGCTCACCGGCGAGCAACTGCGCGAGATCACCAAGCTGTTGCTCCAGAGCACCCGCCGCCTGCTCCGGGCCCAGGGTGTGGAGGTCACCTTCACGGACAGCGCGGTGGACTGGCTGGCGGAACACGGCTACCAACCAGAGTACGGCGCACGCCCGTTGCGCCGCACGATCCAGCGGGAGGTGGACAACCAGCTGTCCCGCCTCCTGCTGGACGGCACGATCAAGGACGGTGACAGCGTGACGGTGGACGCGGCAGCCGACGCTCTGACGTTCAGGTGAGATTTTCAGGGGCGCGGGGCTGTGTCGAACTGCGGCTCCGCCGCGGGGCGCGACCAGCCCCCACGCGCCCGCAGACGCCTATGAAGCGGGATGGACCACCTGCGCAGATCCTCCACCCCGCCGCACAGTCTCCGCAGCCGCCAACCACTTCCCACCAGGCAACCGCTGCACCCCAGTAGCCGCCCCGATCTCCGGATTCAGCTTGAACGAGTGCCCGATGGCCTCCAGTTGAGACCGCACCCCACTGCTGTACAACGCCGGCTCCAGCTCCGTCTGCGCAGCGTTCCGCTGGCTCGCCCGGGGTGCCGCGATCGCGTCCACCAACGGCAGCCCGCGGTCCACGAACTCGGTCAGCACCTGGAGCACGGTGGTGATGATGGTCGCCCCACCGGGCGAACCCAGCGCCACCACCGGCTTGTTGTGCCGGTCGAGCACGATCGTCGGCGAGATCGAGGACCGCGGCCGCTTGCCGGGCCCGGGCAGGTTCGGGTCGTGCACCGCCGGGTTCGCGGGCACGAAGGAGAAGTCCGTCAGCTCGTTGTTGAGGATGAAGCCGCGTCCCGGCACGGTGATCGCGCTGCCACCGGTCTGCTCGATGGTCAGCGTGTAGGAGACGACGTTGCCCCACTTGTCGGCAACCGTGAGATGCGTCGTGTTCTCGCCCTCGTACGTCGTCGGGGCGGCGGTCCCCCGGTCGGCGCAGGCCGCGGGATGCCGCGGGTCCCCGGGAGCCAGCGGACTCGTGAGCACCGCGTCGTCCTTGATCAGGCAGGCCCGCGAGTCGGCGAACTTCTGCGACAGCAGCTCCTTCGTCGGTACGTCCTCGAAGGCGGGGTCACCGACCCAGCGCCCGCGGTCCGCGAACGCGATCCGGCTGGCCTCGATGTAGTGGTGCAGGTACTGGACCTCACTGGCCTTCGAAAGGTCGGTGTGCTCCAGGATGTTGAGGGCCTCGCCGACCGTGGTGCCGCCGGAGGAGGAGGGGGCGATGGAGTAGACGCCGAGCCCCCGGTAGGAGGTCCTGGTCGGCTTCTGGAGCTTGGCCCGGTAGGCGGCGAGGTCCTTCTCGGTGAGGTTCCCGGGACGCGCGTTCCAGCCCGAGGCGGGGTCCACCGGAGGGTGGTTCACGGTGTCGACGATGTCGTCGCCGAGGACGCCGTGGTAGATCGTGCCGACGCCCTTGCGCGCCAACTCGGCGTAGGTGCGGGCGAGATCGGGGTTCTTGAAGGTCGATCCGACGACCGGGAGCTGGCCGCCGGGCAGGAACAGCTTCGCGGTGTCGGGGAAGTACCGGAACCGGGTCTCGTTGGAGGCGGTCTGCGAGCGGAAGGTGTCGTCCACGACGAACCCGTTCCGCGCGATCCGCTCGGCCGGCTTGAGGACGGTGCCGAGGGATCTGCTGCCCCACTTGCCGAGCGCGGTGGCCCAGGTGGCCGGGGTGCCCGGCGTGCCGACGCTCAGTCCGCTGCTGACGGCGTCGGCGAAGGCGAGCGGCTTGCCGTTCTCCACGAACAGGTTCGCGTCGGCGCTCAGCGGTGCCGTCTCGCGGCCGTCGATGGTGTGGACGGTGCGGGACTTGGCGTCGTAGTAGACGAAGTAGCCGCCCCCGCCGATGCCGGAGGAGTAGGGCTCGGTGACGCCGAGCGCGGCGGCGGTGGCGACGGCCGCGTCGACCGCGTTGCCGCCCTTCCTGAGGACTTCGATGCCGGCGGCGGAGGCGTCCGCGTCGACACTGGAGACGGCACCCCCGTAGCCGACGGCGACGGGCACTTTCTGCGGTGCCGGGGTGGCCTGCGGCGGCGCTGCCGCCCCCACCGACACCACGGCGGCCGAGACCGCCAGGACCGACAGTTTCCGTGCGACAGGGCGACGCATCCTTACCTCCAGTCCAGGACCGTCCGCGCAGCGTAACCACATCCCAGGTGCACCGACACCCCTCCTCGGTGGAGGTGTCATGCGAATGCCACACTTCGAACACCGGTACGTAGCAGCGCCGTCGGGCCGCTAGCATGCGCGCACATGAACGACGACGTGCGCAACATCGTCCTCGGCGTGGTGGCGGCGGGCATCAGCGCCGCGCTCGGCTGGCTCGCCCGGACGTATCTGTGGAAGCGGAAACTCCGCCGCAAGCAGGCCTTCTTCGGGCTGCCGGACAACTCCGAGTCGCTGCTGGTCGTCAACCGCGGCGCGAGCGGCCCGGACCTGGCAGTGATGCGCTACGACGTGTTCGCCCTGCTCGAACTCGCCGCGCTCATCAAGGACTGCAACGCCCACGCCCAGGTCCTCCCGCATGACGCGGCACGTCAGGGCTTCGGCGAGCGCACCGAGTTCTGCGTGGGCGGCCCGGCCTCCAACCGCCGTATGGCAGCCCACCTCTCCTCCCTGCTGCCCGGCGTCCGGGTGAACGTCGACGCCGAGCCGAGTCCCGATCGCGGCGCCTTCCAGGTCGGCACCGAGCGCTACCGGGTGGAGGTCGGCAAGTCCGAGTACGCCCTGCTCGCCCGGCTCACCGTCGACCAGAGCAACGGCGCCCGGCCGGTGTTCCTCTTCTGCGGCCAGACCGCGATCACCAACCAGGCGACGACGCGCTATCTCGCCCGGAACCAGGAGCGGTTGACCCGGAAGTACGGTGACAGCAGCTTCGTGCTGCTGCTGAAGGTGGTCAACTCCGGGGCCTACGGGCCGGACGTCGTGGAGTTGGTCGCGGACGTGACCCGGGAGGCCAAGACGCCGCTCCCGGCGGTCACGGCTCCACGGAACTCCCACCGCGCCTCCTGAATTGCTTCACAGCACAACAATCGTTACTCCCACGTAACTTACCGACGGGTTACTTGCGGTAAGCGGGCGAGGTTACCGTCTGGTCACTTTGCACTGACACGAGTAGGGAGTGACCCGTGGGACACCCTCGCAAGGCCCTGCGCACGACCACCGTGGGCGCCGTCTCCGCGACCCTGATCGCCGGTGGCGCCCTCGGACTCGCCCCTGCCGCCCAGGCGAGCGACGCCGTCCGCTTCGTGGACATCGCGGGCGACGGCGGCACCGTCCTCAAGGCCAACGTCGTCACGCCCTCCGGCGCGGACGGCTCCCGGCGCTTCCCGCTCATCGTGCTGCCCACCAGCTGGGGCCTGCCCCAGGTCGAATACCTCGCCCAGGCCCAGAGACTCGCGAACTCGGGCTATGTGGTGGTGACTTACAACGTGCGCGGGTTCTGGCAGTCAGGCGGGGAGATAGAAGTGGCGGGCCCTCCCGACACCGCCGACGCGTCCAAGGTCATCGACTGGGCGCTCGCCAACACCCCTTCCGACGCCCGGCACATCGGCATGGCGGGCGTCTCGTACGGCGCCGGCATCAGCCTGCTCGCCGCCGCGCACGACAAGCGCATCAAGGCGGTCGCCTCCCTCAGCGGCTGGGCCGACCTGATCGACTCGATCTACTCCGGGCGCACCCAGCACGTCGAGGCCGCCGCCGTGCTGGACGGCGCGAGCCTGGTGACCGGCCGCCAGAGCGCCGAAGTCCGGCAGATCTTCGACAACTTCTACGCGTCGAACCTGTCGAAGGAACAGGAGATGATCGACTGGGGGAAGAAACGTTCGGCCGCCACCTACGTGGACCAGCTCAACCGGAACGGCGCGGCGGTCCTGATGGCCAACGCATGGGGTGACACGGTCTTCGCGCCCAACCAGTACGCGGACTTCTACGAGAAACTGACCGGCCCGAAGCGGCTGGAGCTCAGGCCCGGCGACCACGCGACCGCCGAGATCCCCGGGCTGTTCGGACTGCCCAACGACGTGTGGACCGACACCGGGCGCTGGTTCGACCACTACCTCAAGGGCGAGGACAACGGGATCGACCGCGAGGAGCCGGTCCAGCTCAAGTCCCGTTCCACGGGCGGCTACGAGGGCTACCCGGACTGGAAGTCCGTCGGCGCCGAACGGAAGAAGATCGCCCTGTCGGGCACCACCACGATCCACACCAACGTCGACTCGGGCGCCGACGGCGGGATCGTCTTCCTGTCCAGCATCCTCGACCAGATCGCCCAGGCTCCGCCGATGGCCTCGATCCCCCTGCTGCCGCGCCGCTGGGCCGCCGTATGGCAGTCGGAGAAGTACCGGAGCGTCCAACAGGTGCGCGGTACCGCGAAGTTGCACACCACGCTCACTCCCACCAAGGAGAGCGGCACCCTCGTCGCTTACCTGTACGACGTGGGGCCGCTCGGCCTCGGCAAGCTGGTCTCCAACGCGCCGTACACCTTCCACGGGCGGACGCCCGGGGAGCCGTTCGGCGTCGACCTGGATCTGTTCTCCACGGCCTACGACGTCCCGGCAGGGCACCGTCTGGCCCTGGTGGTCGACACGGTCGACCCGCTCTACATCGAGCACAACCCGTCCGGCGCTCAGCTGACCTTCTCCTCGCCGGCGAACGACCCGTCGTACGTGTCGATTCCGCTGCGCGAGCAGTGATCTCCGGCCGGCGCCGGGCGGGTATGGCTCTGTGACTGCTGCCCCCTACGGTGCAAGGGCCGTGGGGGGATCCCCACCCGGCAGCAGCGTCCCTGGGGGCTCGACCGCCATCACCGTGGGGATGAACGGACCATCGTAGTCGAGGCTCGCGGACAAGGCCGTCGCCCCTCTCAGTGCTTGAGGATCTTGGAGAGGAAGTCCCTGGCGCGCTCGCTGTCCGGGTGGGTGAAGAAGTCGTCGGGAGCGCGGTCCTCGACGATACGGCCGTCCGCCATGAAGACCACGCGGTGGGCGGCCGAGCGGGCGAAGCCCATCTCGTGGGTGACGACGACCATGGTCATGCCCTCCTGGGCCAGTTGCCGCATGACCTCCAGGACCTCGTTGATCATCTCCGGGTCGAGGGCCGAGGTCGGCTCGTCGAACAGCAGGGCCTTGGGCTCCATGGCGAGGGCGCGGGCGATGGCCACGCGCTGCTGCTGGCCGCCGGAGAGCTGGGCGGGGTACTTGTCGGCCTGGTCGGCGAGGCCCACCCGGTCGAGGAGTTCACGGGAGCGGCGGTCTGCCTGCTCCCTCTTCTTCCCGCGCACCTTGACCTGGGCCAGCGACACGTTCTGAAGGACCGTCTTGTGGGCGAACAGGTTGAAGGACTGGAAGACCATGCCCACCTCGGCACGGAGCTTCGCGAGGGCCTTGCCCTCCTCGGGCAGCGGCTGCCCGTCGAGGGTGATGGAACCGGACTTGATGGTCTCCAGACGGTTGATCGTCCTGCACAGCGTGGACTTGCCCGACCCCGAAGGGCCGATGACGACGACCACCTCCCCCTTGCCGACGGTGAGGTTGATGTCCTGGAGGACATGCAGCTCTCCGTAGTACTTGTTGACGTCACGCAGTTCGATCAACGGATCGACGACGGCCATGCCCAGCCCTACTCACTCTCAGCTGTGTCGTGGTTGCCGCAACCTATCGAGGCAAGATATCGCATAAGGAACGACACGCACTTTTCGGCCATTAGCCGTATTTACGCCGAGCTTACGGCCATGGATTCACTCCTCGGCGACCTCCGCGTAGAGCTGGGACAGCTCGGGGACCCCGCTGCCGGCCCACTCATGACCTGCCGCCACGACATCGAACTCACGGCCGGATTCCAGCCGGATCACCGGCTGTCCGTCCGACCGCAGATCCCAGGCCGCCCCCGGGACGGTCCGCACGATGACCGTGCCGAGATACAGCCCGGCGTCGTTGCCGAGCCACAGCAGGACGTCCTCGTCGTCGCGCCAGCCGGGCACCAACTGGTCGAGCGCCTCCAACGACGCCTCCGTGTCGTCGAGTTCGACACCGGACCGGGACGCGTGCGAGCGCAGCAGCTCGCACTCGGCGAGCAGTTCGGCGATGCCCTCGGCGTCGCGGGTCCCGGGATTCTCACTCCGGCCGCCCAGAAAAGGGATCTTCATACGCCCAGCGTGTCACTCACCCGGGCGCCTGCACCACAGGCGCGCGGGCTGTCGTTTCCGGTCGAGTTCGCGCCCAGTTGGCGCATGGGGCGTTGACCTGCCACGGATGTCTCCTTAGTTTAACGATGCGTTTTTTGTGACGTATGAGAAGAAGGAGGCACCTGTTCACCGACGTGTCCGGTGTGGTGCGGTGGCACTCGCTCTGTGCGCGGCTCTCGCGCCGGGGCGCCCGGGCGAGGCGGACCTCGACGGCTCCGGCGCCTCCCTCTCGGCCCAGGACCTCGCCACCGCCGGCTGGACCCCCGGCCGCACCCTCACCGTGCAGGAAACCGCGCTGACTTGGCCGGTCCGGCGGGCCGGCGCTCCCGACAACGCCATCAAGGCGGTGGCGCTGCCGCACGTGAACACACCCGAGGGTCAACTCACCGACAGGACACGGCTGTTCGTCATGACGGTGCCGCTGGCTCCGGACCGCGAGGTGGCTTCGGTACGGCTGCCGCAGGCGCGCCCGGCATGCATGTGTTCGCTCTCGCGGTGCGGGCCAAAGGCATTGGCTGGAGCGGGAGTTAGGCCGCCGCGGGCTCCGGTCTCCTGGCCGTGGGGCCGTGGACCGACCGGACGCTGCGGCTCGTGGTGCACACCTCGGCGGGCGGGTACCGGGTGCGGCTGCGGTTCGACAACACCTTCGCGGCCGCGCCGGTGCGGATCGGGGCCGCGAGTGTGGCGGTGCGCGCGGTGGGCGCGGCTGCGCGGGAGAGACCGGTCGCGGTGACCTTCGCGAGGGCTCGCGGTGTCGGGATCCCGGCCGGGGCACAGGCGTTCAGCGATCCGCTCGGCTTCGCGGTGCCCGCCGGCACCGACCTGCTGGTGAGCTTTCATCTGCCGGGAACGGTGACCGCGGCGCCGGTGCGCCGGCTCGGGGCGCAGCGGTCGTACGTGAGCGGGCCCGGCGACCACGTCGTGGACTTCGTCCCGTCCGTGACCGAGTCCCCGAGCACCACCACGGACCCCGTCCCAGCGCCCACCTCCACACCGGTCAGCAGCGGCCGGCTGGTGAGGACCGAGGTGTACGGCGTCGCCGAACCGTCCGCCGTGTGGTGACACGGGGTCTCCACGATCGCCCAGGGGGTGAGTGCCCTGAGCCGGCTCGACCGGGATGTGCTCGCCCAGGCGTCGGTGCGGACGGCCGTGGTGTTCGAGGGCGTCGACGACCTGCGGTCGGGGATGTCCGCGCGGGAGGTGGTGGCGGGGCTGCGGGAGCTCGCGGACCGGGGGCGGGCGCGCGGGCTGCGGATGCTCGCGGCGACGATCCTGCCCTGCGGGGGCGAGGCGCGCTGCACGGCCGCCGTCGACGCCGAGCGGCTCGCGGTCAACTCCTGGATCCGGGACACCGGGGTGTTCGACGCGGTCCTGGACTTCGACGGTGTGGTGCGCGACCCGGCCCACCCCGAGCGGATGCGGGCCGGCTACGACAGCGGGGACCATCTGCATCCGGGAGACGCGGGACTGGCCGCGCTCGCGGAGTCGGTGGATCTGACGCTGCTGTGAGGCTCCAGGCCTGGACTCGGCTGTGGGGCCCCGGGTCTAGACGTCCAGGTCCACGACGACCGGCGCGTGGTCGGACGCCCCCTTGCCCTTGCGCTCCTCCCGGTCGACGTACGCGTCGGTGACGGCCTTCGCGAACGCCTCGTTGCCGTACACCAGGTCGATGCGCATGCCGCGGTTCTTGGGGAAGCAGAGCTGGCGGTAGTCCCAGTACGTGAACGGGTGGTCGTACTTGAGGGGGCGCGGGACCACGTCCGACAGGCCCGCCTCGCGCAGGGCGGCGAGGGCGGCGCGCTCGGCCGGGGTGACGTGGGTGAGGCCCTCGAAGGCGGCCACGTCGTAGACGTCGTCGTCGGTCGGCGCCACGTTGTAGTCGCCCAGGACCGCGAAGGGGCGGCTGCCGGCCGCGTCACCGGCGACCGCGGCCTTCAGGGCCTCGAACCACTGGAGCTTGTACGCGTAGTGCGGGTGGTCGACCTCGCGGCCGTTCGGCACGTACACCGACCACACGCGGACCGGGCCGCAGGTCGCCGAGATGGCGCGGGGCTCGGGGGCGCCGTCGTAACCCGGGTCGCCGGGCAGGCCCTTGACGACGTCCTCCAGGCCCACCCGGGAGATCACCGCCACGCCGTTCCACCGCCCGGTCGCGTGGACCGCCGCCTCGTAGCCCGCCTCGCGCAGCTGGTCGAACGGGAACTGCTCCTCGGCGAGCTTGGCCTCCTGGAGGCACAGCACATCGGTGCCGGTGCTCTCCAGCCAGGCCAGCAGCCTCGGAAGACGGGCGGTGATCGAGTTGACGTTCCAGGTCGCGATGCGCATGCCTGACAACCTACCCGGCGGCACTGACACTCACAGAGCCGTGCTCTCCCCGGGCGCGAGACGCAGGTGCTCCGCGCCGCCGAGAGCCCCGATCTGGCTGTCGTAGACCGGACGGGCGAGGTCGGTGAGCATGGCGTCGTGGATGTCGTAGGCGCGCTGCGGCTTGACCTCACGGACGTAGTCGATGACCTCGGAGATCTTGCTCCAGGGGGCCATGACGGGCAGCATCAGCGTCTCGACGGCGTGGTCGGGGACGGTGAGGGCGTCGCCGGGGTGGAAGACGCGGCCGTCGTCGATCAGGTAGCCGACGTTGGTGATGCGCGGGATGTCCGGGTGGATCACCGCGTGCAGTTCGCCGTGCACCTGGACGTCGAAGCCCGCCGCGGTGAAGGTGTCGCCGTGGCCGACGGTGTGCACGCGGCCCGGGAAAGCGGAGGAGATCTTCTCGGCGACCGACCTCAGGGTCCAGATCTCGGCGGCGGGGTTGGCGTCCAGGGCCGTGCGCAGCCGCTCCTCGCTGAAGTGGTCGAGGTGTTCGTGGGTGACGAGGATCGCGTCGGCGCCGAGGGCGGCGTCCTCCTCGCTGAAGGCCCCGGGGTCGAGGACGAGGCTGCGTCCGTCCTTCTCGAGGCGAACACAGGCGTGCGACTTCTTGGTGAGCTTCATGGGACTCATCCTGCCCTTCTGCCCGTACGGCCGGGCAACTCGGGGCGGGTGCTCTCGCCACCCGCCTCCGACGGTCACTCGGCGGGGGTGGTCTCCTCGCGGATGACCTGCTGGGCCACCCTGAACGCGCTGCCGGCCGCCGGGACACCGCAGTACACGGCCGTCTGGAGCAGCACTTCCTTGATCTCCGAGGGGGTGAGGCCGTTGCGCAGGGCGGCCCGGGTGTGGGAGGCGAGCTCGTCCAGGTGTCCGCCCGCGACCAGTGCGGTCAGGGTGGCGATGCTGCGGGAACGGCGGTCGAGCCCCGGGCGGTCCCAGATCTCGCCCCAGGCGTAGCGGGTGAGGAGGTCCTGGAAGTCGCCCGAGAAGTCGTCGGCCTGTGCCAGCACCCCGTCGACATGCGCGTCGCCGAGCACCTCGCGGCGCACCTTGATGCCGGCGTCGTACGGATCGACACGACCCGCCGCCTGGGGGTCCTGGAAGGCCGGGGCGATCTCGGCGATCGGCACGGGGTGCGGCGGCGCCGATGTGAGGACCGGTGCGACCGGGGCCGTGGGGATCGCGGTCTGCCCGGTGGTGGAGTCGAAGGCGGGCTGCCAGGCGGTGGAGAAGTGTCTGACCAGGAGGTCCGTGACGGCGGCCGGCTGCTCCACCGGCACCAGGTGGGAGGCGCCCGGCACCACGGCGAGCCGGGCGTCCGGGATGCCCGCGACCAGGGTGCGGGCCTCGGCCGGGCCGGTGACCTGGTCGTCGGAGCCGACGAGCACCAGCGTCGGCACCCCGACGCTCGCGAGCTCGGCCCGCACGTCGAAGGCGGCGAGCGCCTCACAGGCGGCGATGTAGCAGCCGGGGTCGGTGGTGCGGACCATCTGCACGGCCCAGTCGGTGATCGCGGGCTGGGCCGCGGCGAACCCGGTGGTGAACCAGCGGTCCGGCGACGTGCGGGCGATGGGGTCGAGCCCGTTCGTCCGTACGATCACCCCGCGCCGGCGGAACTCGTCGGCGCTGCCGAAGCGGGGCGAGGCGGCGATCAGCGCGAGCGAGGCGAGCCGGTCCGGGTGGCGCAGGGCCAGCTCCATGCCGACCGCGCCGCCCAGTGCGCAGCCCGCGTAGCCGAAGCGCTGCACCCCGAACCGGTCGAGGGTGGCGAGCAGCCGGTCGGTGAGGTCGGCGACGGAGCCCGCCGGGCAGGCGTGCGCTCCGCCGTGTCCCGGCAGGTCGAACCGGAACACCCGCCACTGCTTGACCAGGTCCGGGACCTGGCGGTCCCACATGTGCCAGGTGGTGCCCAGTGAGGGACCGAGGATCAGGACAGGAGCGTCTTCTGGCCCGTCAAAGCGGTATTGCAGGGTGTTCACCGGTGTCTCACTCACCCGCCCGAGCCTTTCATCTGTCACGAGATGTCACATCGCCGGGGCGGACGCAGCGGGCCTTGCCCCGCTCCGGCAGGTTGATCACAGCCTCCAGCGGTTCGCGTTGCAGCATCAAGTGTGGTGGCACGGAGGAGGCTCGCCGTGAATCGCCTGGAAATCTTCCGGAATCCCGCCCAACAGCGGCGTGAACACCACACGGTGAATGCTTGGTGGAAGCCTTGGCCGTAGCCGGGTGCGGTGCGCTCAGTTACAGCCGCTGGTCCGCGTGGCTCTCTCTGTTCGTCCAGCACGCATGGGGCGGGTCATCCCCGTGCGTTCCAGACGAGGGGGGCCCTGCGGGTCCAGGTGTCCTGCTCCAGCGTGTCGAGGAGGAAGCGGGCGAGGTCGGCGCGGTTGATCCATGTCCCCGGCTTCTCCCTGCCGGGCTCGGCGGCCCGTGGGGCGCCGCTCATCCGCTTGTCGGTGAGAGCGACGGCCCGGGCGAGGGTCCAGTCGACGTCCGAGGCGCGAAGGAGCTTGTCGACGCCGTGGTGGTCGTCGAATCCGGCCTTGATGTTGGAGACCCTGATCAGGGCCTTGAACACCGGGTTGATCCGGGCCCAGTCGTCTCCGGCGCCCATCGTGGAGGTCACGACGATCCGGTTGATGCCCTCCTCCTTCATCACGGTCAGGGTGTTGCGGGTGACGTCGGTCATGAACATGGGCGGGCTGACGGGTTTGGCCCAGGGGTTGTCGGAGGCGCGGGAGTTGTTGAGCGCGCTGATCACCGCCTCGGTGCCCTGGGCGGCCTTGCGGATGTCGTCGATGTTGGCGGGGGTGCCCTGGATCAGTTCGACGCCGGCCGGTGCCCGGGCGGCGTCGGGGTTGCGTACGAGGGCCCGGACGCGGTGGCCGCGCTGTGCCGCCTCGTTGAGGACGTGGATGCCGGTGCGGCCGGTGCCGCCGAGGATGAGCAGGTGGGACATGGAGAGTTCAGCCTTTCGAATCGATCAAGGGCGGGTCGGGGGGAACGGTGGGGGTCAGTCGCAGGCCGGTACCGGGTTGGGGGCTCCGGGGATCCCGTAGCGGTCGTCGACGACGATGAAGGGCGCGCCGGTGGCGCCCAGGTGCTGGGCGCGGGCGGCATCGCGTGGAAGATCGCGGAGGCGTGGGCCCAGATCTCGATCCTCATAACGCGCCTCTCAACGCCTGCGCTTTGATTCCTACGATTTGTTCGTAGCGCCAGGATGGGACAGCACGGAAGCCGATACAAAAGGCACATCGGTGTTCGTGCCGGAGAGGAATGCGCGACGGTGGTGGCGGCCGGCCCGATCGTGACATCCCGGGTCCTCAAAGTTGAGCGGTGCGGAGGCAGCGCGGACGCCCGCGAACACCACCAAGGATGAGCGGCCGTAGTACCTGGGTACTACGGCCGCCGCCGCTACTCGGTCCGTTTGTGCCGCTGAGACGGCTCGGATCGCTCTTAGCGTCAGTTCTGGGCCCCGTGCAGAGACCGCGGCCTGCTTCGCACCACTTTCCTCGTCCGCTATCTGGGAGTAATCCGTGGCCACGTTCCTGTACCGGCTGGGCCGGCTAGCCTTCCGGCGACGCCGGCTGGTCACCTTGTTGTGGATCCTCGTGCTGGCGGGCCTCGGGCTCGGCGCCGCGAACACCTCGGGCAACGCCATCGACACCTTCACCGTTCCCGGCAGCCAGTCCCAGCGGGCGCTGGACCTGCTGGGCAAGGAGTTCCCGCAGGCGTCCGCATCGGGTGCCAGTGCGCGCGTCGTCTTCCAGACGGCCGACGGCAAGAAGATCACGTCCGGCAGCGCCAAGACCGAGGTCGACGCCCTCGTCACCGAGCTGAAGACGGCTCCGCAGGTGGCGAGCGTCTCGGACCCGTACGTCTCCGGGACGGTCAGCAAGGACGGGACGATCGCCTACACGCAGGTGACGTACAAGGTGGCCCAGGCCGACGTCAGTGAAGCGGCCAAGGACGCCCTGCACAAGGTCGCCGCCGAGGGCGACAAGGCGGGCCTCACCGTGAACGTCGGCGGCACGGCTGTCAAGGAGAAGAACGAGACCGGCGCCAGCGAGCTGATCGGCATCGCGGTCGCGGCCGTGGTCCTGGTCATCACCTTCGGTTCGCTGGCCGCGGGCGGTCTGCCGCTGCTGACCGCGATCTTCGGTGTCGCCATGGCGATGCTCTCGATCACCATCGCGACCCACCTGTGGAACCTGAGCTCCTCCGCCCCGACCCTCGCGCTGATGCTGGGCCTGGCGGTCGCCATCGACTACGCGCTGTTCATCGTCTCCCGCTACCGCAACGAGCTCAAGGACGGCCAGGACCCGGAGGAGGCCGTGGGACGCGCCCTGGGCACCGCCGGTTCCGCGGTGGTGTTCGCCGGTCTCACCGTGGTCATCGCGCTGGCGGGACTGAGCGTCATCGGTATCCAGATGATGACCGACATCGGTCTGGCCGCTGCGTTCGCGGTGGCGATCGCCGTGCTCATCGCACTGACCCTGCTGCCCGCGATCCTGGGCTTCGCCGGGAAGCGGATCACCAGGGGCAGGCTCAGGACCGGGCGCATGAGGAGGCTGGAGCGCGGCGAGGGCGAGTCGATGGGCGTGCGCTGGGGGCGGTTCGTCACCCGCAACCCGGTGAAGATGCTCGCGGTGTCCGTCGTGGGCCTGCTGGCCCTGGCCGTTCCGGCGCTGTCGCTGGAAACGGCGATGCCCGACGACTCCGTCGCCGCCCCGGGCAGCAGTGCCCGCGTCGCGTACGACACCGTGACCAAGGGCTTCGGTGCCGGCTACAACGGCCCGCTGACCGTGGTCGTCGACGCCCGTGGCAGCGGCAATGCCAAGGCGGCGGCAGCGGACGCGGCCACCATGCTGGGCACGATGGACGACGTGGCGTCGGTGAGCCCTGCCCAGTTCAACGCCTCCGGTGACGTGGCGCTGATCCGTGCCGTGCCGAAGAGCTCCCCGAACAGCCAGGAGACCATCGACCTGGTCTCCGGCATCCGTGACCAGGGCACCGCGTTCACCAAGGACACCGGCGCCGACATGATGGTCACCGGTACGACCGCGCTGAACATCGACGTCGCCACCAAGCTCTCCGACGCCCTGGTGCCGTACCTCGCGGTGGTCGTGGGTCTCGCCCTGGTGCTTCTGCTGCTGGTCTTCCGCTCACTGCTCGTCCCGCTCAAGGCCGTTGTCGGCTTCCTGCTCAGCCTGTGCGCCACCCTCGGTGTCGTGGTCGCGGTCTTCCAGTGGGGCTGGCTCGCGGGCGCCCTCGGCGTCGAGCAGAGCGCGCCGATCACGAGCATCCTGCCGATCTTCCTCGTCGGTGTGGTGTTCGGGCTGGCCATGGACTACGAGGTCTTCCTCGTCACCCGGATGCGGGAGGCGCACGTGCACGGAGCCGAGCCCACCGAGGCGGTCGTCGCGGGCTTCCGGCACAGCGCCCGGGTGGTCACGGCCGCGGCGATCATCATGATCTCCGTCTTCAGTGGCTTCCTCCTGGACGACGTGCTGCTGGTCAAGTCGATCGGCCTGGGCCTCGCCTCCGCCGTCCTGTTCGACGCCTTCGTCGTCCGGATGACCCTGGTGCCCGCCGTGATGACGCTGCTCGGCCGCCGTGCCTGGGCCCTGCCGAAGTGGCTCGACTGCTTCCTGCCCAACGTGGACGTCGAGGGCGAGAAGCTCCGGCACACCCTCGCCGGGCAGCAGGACGCCGACCCGGAGTCCGACGGGCGGCACGAGTCGCTGACACCCGCGTCACCCGGCCGAAGCTGACCGGACAGTCGTACGATCCGGTCCAGGGCCAGGCAGGCAACCTCCTGACCGTCCCTGGACAGCCGGCCCGGGCCGGATCGCACCCCGGCCCACACCCCTACCCCGCCCGCCGGTCCAACTCCCCCGGGCACCGGCGGGCGGTCCTCCTGCACCCGGAGGTGTACGCAGTGACCTCACCGCCGACAGTGGAGCGGGTCGGCGACCCCGAAACCCTGCTGGGCGACTCCGAGCACCGCATGATCGTCCGGCTGCTGTCCTGGTTCGTCCGGGTGAACCGGGCCGACCAGGCCCACCCGCGGGTCAGGCACTGGGGACTGCCCGTCCTCCAGGCCATGTTCGGGATCCCCGCCCTGGCGAAGGCCGTCGAAGGTTCCGGGCCCGGCGTCCCCACGGCGGTGGCGCTGGTGATCGGGCTGACCGTCCCACTGCTGTGGCGCGAGCGGCGTCCCATGCTGGTCTTCGCCGTCATCGCGGTCGTGTCCGTGGCGGACATCGCCACCGGTGTCATGGCGGGCTCCAACGTCAGCCGTCTGGTGGTCCTGTACAACGTGGCCCGTCTCGGGACCCCGGTCCAACTGGCCGTCACCCTCGCGGTCAGCCTTCCCGAGGCGGTCGTGACCGGCCTGGTCTTCTCGTCGTACGGGCCGACGTCGCATTTCACCCAGGTCCCGGCCATGGTGACCGTACTGGTCGTGAGCACCGTGGCGACGGTCGGACTGGGGCTGGCCGGCCGGGTCGCCCGCGCTTACATCGCCGCTCTGGAGGACCGGGCCGTCCGCCTGGAGACAGAGCGTGATCAGCGGGCCCGCCTCGCGGTGGCCGACGAGCGCGCCCGGGTCGCCCGCGAGATGCACGACATCCTCGGCCACACCCTGTCGGTGATCGTCGGCCTCGCCGACGGCGCCGCGGGCCTCGCCGAGACCTCACCCAAACGCGGCGCCGACACGCTGCACATCATCGCCGACAGCGGACGCGGCGCCCTGGCCGAACTGCGCCGTCTGCTCAACGTCGTCCGCGCGGGCGACGAGAAGCCGGAGGCCACCCCGCTCGCGCCGCAGCCGGGCCTGGCCGACCTCGACGCCCTGCTGGCGAGGGTCCGGGACGCCGGCCCCACCGCCACCCTGCACACCGAGGGCGACCTGACCGGCCTCGGTCAGGGACTCGAACTCGCCGTCTACCGCATCGTCCAGGAAGCCCTGACCAACACCCTCAAGTACGCCGCCGCCGACACCACCGTGAACGTCGTCATCGCCGTCGTCTCAGGCGCCGTCCACATCAGCGTCGAGGACAGCGGACCGGCCGCAGCGCCGCGGGCGGCCGGCCGGGAGGGCGGCGGTCACGGCCTGGTCGGCATGCGCGAACGGGCCGCCCTCTACGGCGGACAGGTCACCGCGGGACGCAACTCCCGGGGCGGCTGGACCGTCCGCGCCACTCTGATCCCTCCTCCGCCCCATTCAGCTGCTCACACGGAGAACCCACCGGCATGACCACCGTTCTCATCGTCGACGACCAGGCGCTGCAGCGTCTCGGCTTCAGCATGCTCCTGGAACAGCAGTCCGACCTGACCGTGGTGGGCGAAGCCGGCCACGGCGCCGAAGCGGTCCGCAAGGCCGCCGAACTCCGCCCCGACGTCGTCCTCATGGACATCCGCATGCCCGGCATGGACGGCATCGAGGCCACCCGCCGCATCGTCCAGACCGGCGGCCGTTCCCATGTCCTGGTCCTGACCACCTTCGACCTCGACGAGCACGCGTACGCCGCCCTGCGCGCCGGAGCCAGCGGCTTCCTGCTCAAGGACGCGCTGCCCGACGAACTGGTCGCCGGCATCCGCGCGGTGGCCGCCGGGGACGCGGTCATCGCACCCGGTCTGACCCGCAAGCTCATCGACGCCTTCTCCGACCGCATGCCCGGCCGCAGCCCCGAGCAGGAGCGGATGCTCTCCGCGCTCACCGAGCGCGAGCGTGAAGTGCTCACCGCCATCGCCTCCGGCTGGAGCAACGCCGAGATCGGCGCACGGCTCAACCTCGCCGAATCCACCGTCAAGACCCACGTCAGCCACATCCTCGCCAAGATCGACGCCCGTGACCGCGTCCAGGCCGTGATCTTCGCCTACGACACCGGGCTGGTCAGGCCCGCATGACGGGCACCACGACCGAGGGGCCTTGCAGATTTCCGTCACTCGCAGTGAACCGCCCTGCCTGTCGGCGGACACGCTTCCGTCAGCGGCCCTCCGGTTCCGCCGGGACCGGCGTCGCTTGTGGCGGGTCCGAGAGGCACCGCCACAAGCAGACAAGAGAGGGGCCTAGCCCTTCTTCCAGGGCGGACGTTAGTTCAGCACGATGCGCCAGCGGTTGTCGGCGGTGCCGTCGTCCGCGTCCTGGACCGCGAACGCGCCGACCGCGGTGGAGTTGCCCGCGATGGCGAGCAGCTTGCCGCTGTTCACGTTGCGGATCTTGTAGGTCCCGTCGCCCTGGTCGAGCAGGGTCCACTTGTGGTCGGCGGTGCCGTTGTCCGACCACTGGAGGGCGGTCGCGCCGTCTGCCGTGTCCATGTTCAGGACGCCGAGCACCTTGCCGCTGTTGGCATTGCGGAAGCGGACCGCGCCTCCGTCGGTGATCATTTCCCAGTTGTGGTCGGCGGTGCCGTTGTCCGTCCATTGCAGCGCGCGGCCGCCGTTGGCCGTGGACATGTTCTGGATGCCCAGCAGGAGACCGCTGCTCGCGTTGACGAGACGGACGGTAGTGCCGGTGGTGTTCCAGTAGACGGCGTAGTTGAAGCCGTGTGCGTCGTAGAACGGGCCCAGGTTGACGGTGGAGCCGCTGGAGGTGGCGGTGAAGGCGAGTGAGCTGCTGCTGGTCCGGGTGATCGAGGACGTGGTCAGCGCGGGCGGGGCACTGAGCGTGGAGTCACCGTAGTTGCCCGCCAGGACCACCGGACCGTAGGTGATCGCGGCGGTGTTCGCGTTGTCGTTGGCGGGTCGGATGCCGATCCGCATGGGCAGGCGGACGGTGACGGTGTCGCCGGAGGTCCAGGAGCGGTTCAGGGTCGCGTAACTGCCGGGCGTGGTGCTGATGTTCTGTGCGACGCCGTTGACGCTGATCGTGGCCCCGGTGGTCCAGCTCGGTATGCGGATGCGCATCGCCCACGTTCCGCTGACGCTGCCGGTGACCTTCAGGGTCGTGGTGTCGCTGACCGGGTAGGTCGTCGTCTGGGTGACGGTGATGCCGCGCTCCGTCCAGGTGAGCACCGACGGCACGAACATGTTCACGGTCAGCGTGGTGTCGTTGTGGAAGTAGAGGGAGTCCATCAGCCTGGTGTGCATCTCCAGGCCCGTGCCCTGGCAGCACCAGAAGGTGCCGTAGTCGGTGCTCCAGGTGCCGCCGCCCAACGCCGGGCCGACACCGCGTCGGCCTCCCGGCTTGAGGGGGGTGAAGTAGGTGACGTGGCCGTGGTCGTCTGCCGGGTTCTGCTGGCCGATGATCTGGTTCAGCCACGCCCGCTCGTAGTAGTCGAACAGAGCGGCGCGGTTCGGGTCGAGCGTGAACAGCTCCCGGGTGAGGGTGAGCATGTTGATGGTGTTGCAGCTCTCGCACGTGTCGTTGGTCAGGTAGCCGGCGATGGCGTTCGGGGCGCGGAAGTGCTCCGCCTGGCTGTTGCCGCCGATGGCGTAGGTGTGCGCGTTGACGGTGATGTTCCAGGCGTTGGTGGCGATGTCCCGGTAGCGGGTGGTGCCGGTGGCCTTGTACTCCCGGGCGGCACCTATCCACTTGGGTACCTGGGTGTTGGCGTGCAGTCCGTTGAACTGGTCCTGGTTGGCCGCCAGCGGGTCGAACACCGCGGCGTGGTCGAATCGTTGGGCGACGGTGAGCCACCGCGCGTCGCCCGTCTGCTGGTAGAGATCGGTCAGTACGGCGTTCATGCCGCCGAACTCGATGCGCAGCATGGTCTGCATCTGCTGGGTGGTCAGCCGGCCGGTGCGCCAGTCGACCCATCCGGCCAGGGCGAGCAGCACGTCCCGGGCCTGTGTGCTGCCGATGTGGCGCCATACGTCCAGCAGGCCGGTGAGGGTCTTGTGGATCGTGTAGTACAGCACCTCGCCACTGGTTCCCTGCTCGAGAGCAGTGAAGGTGGACTCGGGGTAGCCGGAGAGGTAGCCGGGGTTGAAACCGGCGGCGCTGTTGTTGGCCTGACACTTGGCCAGCTCCGCGACCATGTAGGTGGCCTTGTCCCGGCAGGTGGTGTCCCCGGTCACGGCGTACGACTGGGCCCATGCCGTGAGGAAGTGCCCCTGGATGTGGGTGCGGAAGCCGAAGTTCGGCGCGTCCCAGCCACCGTTGGCGGTCGCACCGTTGGTGGACAGCTTGTGGGTGGCGCGGAAGTTGTACAGCAGCCGGTCGACATCGATGAACCGCAGGTAGTTCTGGGTGCGGTTCTGGTTGTCCAGCCACCGGCTCGCGGTGAGTCGTACCTCGCCGAGTTCGAAGGGGTGCGCCAGGACCCCGATGTCGGTTCTTGCGGGAGGGACGGCCGCCTGGGCGGAGGGCGCGCCGAGGAAGGAACCGGTGGCAGAGGCGGCCACGGTGGCCCCGGCCAGTTGCAGGAGACGACGCCGGCTGACGGAGGAAGACATCTTGAACCTTTCGATACGGCAGAGCGGCTGCTTGGACGTCTGATGTGCCTGCTCGTACGTCCGACGGTCGAGCGTGGCGCGTCACGGTTCGTGTGCGGCGACGCGGCACTGGAGGTTCGACTTTTCAAACGTTGTTCGAAATACAGAACGCACATCTGGGCTGACACATTGGATGGATTAACGGATGCGGACGTTGCTCGTGTCTAGCCTGTGAACAAAAGTTTCTTACCGGCCGTCGAGACATCCCATAGGTGCGCATGTACGGGAGACGGGTGGACGGCGGGGCAATAACAGAAACTGGGCGAACGTCTTGCAGGTAATTGCCGGATCGCAGCGGATGTGTCGGATGTATTGACGCACCCTCCTGTCCCGCTCTAACCTCTGCCCGATTTCACGAACAACGTTCGATATATCGATCAACAGGCCCGATGGGACAGCAAGTTGACTACGAAGGCCTCCGGCCGAAGCGCCGCGCACCTGAAACGCCTTCACGGGCGCTGAGAAGCAGAGCCACCCGGCCCCTGCCGCAACCTCTCCAACTGGGTGGATGTGCGTACTCGCGCGCCCTGACCCGCCGTCACCATGGCGCCATGGGCCAAGCGGTGAAACACCGTTGTCCGGATCCGCCCTTCCGGCTCGCGCGGCATTTCGGGCCCCGTCCTGGCCATCCCGAGACCAAGTTCCCTCCGCCGCCCGGCTTCCTCTTACCTGGCGGTGGCACCCGCACGCGACAGGAGATCCCATGTCTGCGCTACGCGCCCGGCTGACCGTGGTCATACTCGCGGTCATCCTCCTCCTCACCGGACAAGCCCTGACCACGCCCCAGCGGGCGGCCGCCGCCGACCCCGGCTACCTGATGGTGCACTTCACCGACGACTCCGCGACCGGCCAGATGCTGTACGTCGCGCACAGCACGGACGGCCTGCACTGGAACGACCTCAACGGCGGAGCGCCGGTCCTCAACTCGAAGATCGGCACGAAGGGCGTGCGCGACCCCGCGCTGGTGCGCTCCCAGGACGGCAAGAAGTACTGGATCATCGCAACGGATCTGTGCATCCGCTGCGGCTCGACCTATACCAACGGCAGCCCCAACTTCGTGGTGTGGGAGTCGACCGACCTGGTGACCTGGTCGAAGCCGTGGCTGCTCCCCGCCGCCTCACTGGTCCCCGGCGGAAAGAACGCGTGGGCGCCGGAGGCGATCTGGAACCCCGAGACCAATGACTACGTCCTGTACTGGGCGACGAACGCCACGCTGAACGGCATCAACAAGTACCGGATCTACGCCGCCCGCACCACGGACTTCCGCTCCATCACCACCCCGCAGATCTGGATCGACCCGCCCGGCAGCACCGCGGTCGTCGACACCCAGATGACCGAGGTGCCCGCAGGAACCGGCCCCTACCGCTACCTCAGGGTCTCCGGCGACGGCCAGAACAACGTCGAGGGCAGCAACTCGATCCTCGGGACCTGGACCAACCTCGGCAACCTCGCCAGCATCGGCCTCACCGGCAACGTCGTCGAAGGCCCGGTCTGGATGAAGTTCCAGAACCGCAACGAGTGGGCCCTCTACATCGACTACAACAACCCGCAGGGCGTCCGCGAATACCGGCCGATCCTGACGACCAACCCGTTCGACGTCAGCACCTACCAGCTCCAGCCGGCGGCCAACTACGACATGGGCGGCACCGCCAAGCGCCACGGCGCGATCACGGCCCTCACGGCCGCCGAGGAGAGCCGCGTGCTCGCCCGCTGGCCCAACACCCCCGCCCAGCGGCTCCAGTCGTACAACTTCCAGGACCGCTACGTGCGCCAGACCGGCTTCGACGTGCGCATCGACCCGAACGTCAGCCCCGTCGAGGACTCCCAGTTCCGGATCAGGCCCGGCCTGGCCGGCACCGGCACCGTCTCCTTCGAGTCGGTCAACTACCCCGGCTACTTCCTGCGCC
The DNA here is from genome assembly GCF_000383655.1 of Streptomyces sp. 351MFTsu5.1. NCBI lineage: Bacteria > Bacillati > Actinomycetota > Actinomycetes > Kitasatosporales > Streptomycetaceae > Streptomyces > Streptomyces sp. 351MFTsu5.1. The sequence continues at coordinate 158,654 of NZ_KB911775.1, forward strand.
ACGCCAACTACGACTTCCAGCTCGTCCTCAACGACGGCAGCAGCCAGTTCGCCGCCGACGCCACCTTCCGCAAGGTCGCCGGCCTCGCCGACGCCGGCTGGTCCTCGTTCCAGTCGTACAACTACCCCGACCGCTACATCCGCCACTACGCCTACCAACTGCGCCTCGACCCGATCACCACCGCGACAGCCCGCAGCGACGCCACGTTCCGCGTGACCAGCTGACCCGACACGGACAGGGATGCCGGCGCCTCCACGGAGAGCGCCGGCATCCCCTTGCATCCGCCCGCCGGCAGTCGGACGACGGGGCTTCCTCGGGTGACGGGGCAGGGGTCGTCACCGTCTCGCTCACGGCCTCGACGCCAGCCGCCTTCTCCTACGGTCCGGCCCCGGAGCCCGGGCACCCTGGACCCGGCGACAGAACAGCACCGGGCCGCCCTCACACCACACGGGGGGTACGAGGTCGCGGTCACAGGTCGCTCTGGGTGCCCAGGCCGGTGAGGGCGCCGACCGGGTCGAGGTCGGGGGTGCCGCGGGGCCACCAGTCGTCGTGGCCCGGTTCGGACTCGTAGGCGTACCACAGGCCGTCGCGGCCCAGGCGGAGCTGGACATGGCCGCGGGGGTGGGTGAGGTGGTTGCGCCACGGGCGGAAGGCGGGGAGGTCGGCGGCGAGCAGCAGGGGCCGGGCGCGGTCGAAGCGGCCGGCGGGCGGGTCCCAGGGCTCCTCGAGGACGGCGAGGCCTTCGAGGCCGCCCTGACGCCAGGCGGCGACCGCGCGGGCCAGGTCGGCCGGGGTGCGGCCGGTGGCGCCGGCCAGGGAGACATAGAGGGCGCGGGTGCCCGCGGTGAGGCCGGAACCGGGGCGGGCCGCGGCGAGCCGGACCGCGTCCTGCCACAGCGTCAGTTCGCCGACCGGGTCATGGCCGGTGCCGAGCAGGGTGTGGGCGCGGGCGGCGGCGTCGGTGGCGAGCTGGTCCAGGGCGAAGGGGTCGGGGCCGCCCGGGGACGCGGGGTACGCCGGTGGCTGCTCGGGGTGCGGCGGGGCGGGCAACGGGGCCGGGAGCGGCGGGAGTCGGCGGGACGCGAGGACCTCGCTCGCCCTCACGCCGGGCACGGGTGCCGGCTCCCGTTCCTGGGCGGCGCGGGCCGCGCGGGCGGCGCTGAGGCGGGACAGGTCGTCGAGGAGTTCGCGCTCGCCCCGGCCGCGCAGCAGGAGGAGGACGAAGGGGTCGGCGTCGAGGAGGCGTGCGGTCTGGTAGCAGAGGGCGGCGGCGTGCTTGCAGGGGTGGCCCCGGTCCGGGCAGCTGCACTGCGGCTCGAGGTCCCCGGGGCCGGGGAGCAACGGCACTCCGCACTCCGCAAGCGACTGGGGCATCTCCCGGTCCAGCAGCGCGGCGATGTGTCCGGTGCGGTCGGCGGCGAGATCCAGGAAGCGGTCCCAGTCGGCGGCGTCGAGCGTCCGCAGGCGCACCTGTACCCGGTACGGACGGGGGCGGCTGCCCTGCACGTACGCGAGCACGAGTCCCGGCGTCACGGTGATCGCGTCGACGTGTCCCTGCTCGGCGTAACTCCGGCCCCGTGCAAGCCGTTTGGCGTCCAGCGCGCCTTCCTCCAGGGCGGTGACCCAGGCATTGCCCCACCAGGTGGCGGCGAAACGGGCGTCCAGCGCACCGCCGGAGGGGTGGGGCGGGAACGCGGGGAAGGTGCGGCGCAGGTCGTTGTCCCGGTTGGGGGCGGCCATCGAGCGGGGGTGGCGAGGCATGGACGGGGGCTCGGCGGCGGGGGCCGTCGAGTCGGTGCCGGTGGGTGTGGGGGCCAGGGTGGTGGTGTCGAGGAGGACCTCCTCGACACCGGGTGGCCGCCGACCGGAACTGTCCTGCCGTGCAGGGCCGTTGTCCTCGGTCCCCTCCACCGGACCGCCGCTCATGTCGTCGGGCATCCGGAAGGCGTCGGCCAGCAACTCCCGTACGTCACGGGCCCGTACGTCAGGCGCCCGTACGTCACGCGCCCGGCCGTCGGAAGCCGGGCGCAGCGTACGGGCCCGGTCCCGTGGCGGGGCCGCGGTGGCACGACGGGAGCGGCGCACGAGGGCTGCCTCCGCTTCCGCGGCCTCGATTTCCGCGCGCTTCTTGCGTGCCGCACGCAGGGCCTCGCGGGCGGCGTCCGCGGGGCGGGGATCGGGAGGCGGGGGGTTGTCGAGGGGGGCTGCCGCGGGGGGCGGGACCGCTTCCGGGCTCCGGTCCGCTTCCGGAGGCCGATCCGCTTCCCGGCTCCGGTCCGTTTCCTCACTCGTGGCAGCGGCGGAGGGGTCGTCGACGGCGTCGGACCGGTCTGTGCCGTGGTCCACGCCCGAGACGGCCTTGCGGAGGGCGGCGCGGGCCGCGTCACCGGGGCGGGGGTCTGGCGGGGCAGGGGCCTTGACAGTCTTCTCGGCCCCCGAGTCGTCTGAGCCCTGCTCACCGGGCCTATCGGCCTCCGTGAAAGCCCGGGCAGCCCCGCCCTCCTCCGCCGGCGCGCTCCTCGGGTCCGGAGCCGCCGAGTCGGCCGTCTCCCGATGTCCCGCGGCTTCCGGCGCCGGGGTGTCGGCACCGTCGGCCGCCCCCGTGGCCCGCTCCCGTGCCGCCCGCAGGGCCCGGCGGGCCTCGTCCGCGGGGCCCGGGGTCATGACGGCCTCCTGAGGGAGACCAGGTCGGTCAGTTCGCGGTCCGTGAGCTCGGTGAGGGCGGACTCGCCGGAGCCGAGGATCGCGTCGGCGAGGGCCCGCTTGGACTCGAGCATCTCCGCGATGCGGTCCTCCACGGTGCCCTCGGTGATGAGGCGGTGGACCTGGACGGGCTGGGTCTGGCCGATGCGGTAGGCGCGGTCGGTGGCCTGTTCCTCCACGGCCGGGTTCCACCAGCGGTCGAAGTGGACGACATGGCCCGCGCGGGTGAGGTTGAGGCCGGTGCCCGCCGCCTTCAGGGACAGCACCAGGACCGGGATCGCCCCGCTCTGGAAGCGGTCCACCATCCGCTCCCGCTCCGGCACCGGAGTACCCCCGTGCAGCAGGTCCACCGGGACCGCGCGGGCGGCGAGGTGAGCGGTGATGAGGCGGGCCATGCCGACGTACTGCGTGAAGACGAGCGCCGAGCCGTCCTCCGCCAGCAGGGTGTCCAACAGCTCGTCGAGCAGGGCCAGTTTGCCCGAGCGGGCGGCGAGGCGGTCGCCGGCTGCCGCAGGCACCTCCTCCTTCAGGTACAGCGCGGGATGGTCGCAGATCTGCTTCAGGGCCCCGAGCAGTTTGAGCACCAGGCCCCTGCGCGCGATGCCCTCCGCCGTCTCGATGGCCAGCATGGACTCGCGCACCACCGCCTCGTACAGCGAGGCCTGTTCGCGGGTGAGCGGGACGGGATGGTCGGTCTCCGTCTTGGGCGGCAGCTCGGGGACGATGCCGGGGTCGGACTTCTTGCGGCGCAGCAGGAACGGGCGGACCAGCCGGGCCAGCCTGGTCACCGCTTCCTCGTCCTCGCCGTTCTCCACCGCGCGGGCGTGCCGGGCGCGGAAGGACTTCAGCGGGCCGAGCAGTCCGGGAGTCGTCCAGTCGAGCAGGGCCCACAGCTCCGAGAGGTTGTTCTCGACCGGGGTGCCGGTGAGGGCCACGCGCGCGGGCGACGGAATGGTGCGCAGGGCTTTCGCGGTCGCCGAGTAGGGGTTCTTCACATGCTGGGCCTCGTCCGCGACGACCATGCCCCAGTGCTGCTCCGCCAGCCGGGCCGCCGCCGCCCGCATGGTGCCGTAGGTGGTGAGGACGAAGCCGCCGTCGAGGTCGTCCAGGCTGCGCTCGGTGCCGTGGAAGCGGCGGACGGGGACGCCGGGTGCGAACCGGGTGATCTCCCGCTGCCAGTTGCCCAGCAGGGAGGCGGGGCAGACGACCAGGGTCGGCTCACGGCGGGCTCGGCGCAGGTGCAGGGCGATGACGGTGATCGTCTTGCCGAGTCCCATGTCGTCGGCCAGGCAGCCGCCGAGGCCCAGGGAGGTCATGAGGTCCAGCCAGGCGAGGCCGCGGAGCTGGTAGTCGCGGAGGGTGGCGTGCAGACCCGGGGGCGGTTCCGCCGGCCGCACACCGGTCGTCAGGCGGTCGCGGAGGGCGGCGAGCGCGCCCTCCGGCACCGCGTCCACGGTCTCCCCTTCGACCTCCGCGCTGCCGGTGAGGGTCACGGAGAGCGCGTCGACCGGGTCGAGCAGGCCCAGTTCACGTTTGCGGGCCTTGCGGACGAGGGCGGGGTCGACCAGCACCCACTGGTCCCTGAGGCGTACGACGGGACGGTGGGCCTCGGCCAGCGCGTCCATCTCGGCCTCGCTGAGCGGGTCGCCGCCGAGCGCCAACTGCCAGCGGAACTGGAGGAGTTCCTCGCTCTCGAAGAATCCGGTGCCGTCGGTCGCGGAGCCCGGCGCGGAGCGTACGACCGCCGCGGCGGTGAGGTCCTGCGCCAGGTCCCGCGGCCAGTGCACCGCCACGCCGGCCGCGGCGAGCCGGGTCGCGGCCACGCCCAGCAGGTCGCCCAACTCCTCGTCGGACAGGGCCAGTACGTCGGGCACGTCCTGCTCGGAGAGCCGGTCCAGCGGTGGCCAGACCCGGGCGGCGCGCCGCACCGCGAGGGCCGCGTCCACGCGTGCGCGTGGTCCGACCTCGCCCGCCCACAGGGCTGCCGCGTCGGCCACCAGGGTCGGGTCGGCGAGGCTGTGCACCTGGACGATCGCGGCGCCCGCGCTGCGCGCACCGGCGTCGTCGGCGTTGAAGAGGCGGGACGCGGACAGGTCGAGGCGGAGCGAGATCCGTACGCCCGCGTCCATGCCGGCGGCGACCTCGGCGGCCCATTCGTGGGCGTGCGGCAGCCGCTGGGGTGCGCGGTCGGCGAACGGCCTGCCGGCGGCGAAGGGGGCGGCCGGGGTGCGGGGCAGGGTGTCCGCGACCGCGTCCAGGAAGGAGCGCATCAGTGCTTCCGGTTCGGGCAGCCGCAGCGGGCCGGTTCCCGGCAGCGGCACCGCGTGGCCCTCATAGGGCAGGGCGGCGGCGACCGCGCGCAGGTGGGCGATGTCGTCGGGGTCCAGGGGGCCGGCCCGCCAGGCGTCGTGGCCGGTGGCGGTCAGGCCGGGCAGGAGCCGGCCGCGGGCCGTGAGCCGCAGCGCGTGCAGGGCGGCCGCGCCCCAGCAGGCGGTGGCGGGGTGGGCGGCGGGGTGCCGGCGGGCCCGGACGAGCAGCGGCAGGGCCTCCCCGACAGGAAGGGAGAGGGCGGGTGCGGTCCGGCGGCGGACTCCGGCGCCGTGCGGTCGTACGACGGTGATCTCGGTGCGCTCGGGGGACGTGGCGTCGGCGTCTGGGCCCTCGGCCGGGAGGGGTGCGCCCTCGGGGTCCCAGAACGCGATACGGCCCTCGCGAGGCAGGGGCGCGGGGAGGAAGATCGCGGCGAGTCGCACAGAGGCGGCCGGTCCGGCCCGCTCGGCCACCAGAGCCCTGTCGCTCATACGTCCTGTCACCTCCTGCCCACATGTCGGATCAGTCGTCCTCGACTCTACGGGCGGGGTCTGACAATCGGCTCCGGCGACCTGGTCAGGGAACCGTGCGGGAGACGACGTACACCTTCGGGGCGTTCGGGACGGTCAGGTTGACCATGACGTCCTGGGTGGGTGCCGGGTCCTTCTGCGCGTGGGTCAGGCCCCACCAGGAGCGGGGCCCGTCGAACTTCCAGCCGGTGATCTTCTGGTCGCGCTCGCTGATGGAGATGTCGTTCTTCTTCAGGTCGGCGCGGCTGACGCCCATCGCGGTCAGGAAGGCGGCCAGGCCCGCGTCGCTCGTCCGGAACTGGACGTAGAGGCGACTGGTCTTCCAGTTGTTGGTCTCGTAGGAGGCGACCAGGTCCGCGGGGTGCGGGACCGGCACCTGGTACAGGCGGCGCTGGACCTTGGACGGCCAGTCGGGGGTGAGGCCCGTCGCCGAGTACTTCGCCTCCTTGTCCTTGCCGCTGTCACGGCTCTGGTTGGCGGAGATCACCAGATAGCCGGCCGGGACGCCGATCAGCAGGCCGATGATGAGCAGTGTGATCGCCCGGCGCCGGTTGCGGTGCCGGCGGTCCTCGGGGGGCCGCTGCGGTTCGTCGCGGGGCGCGGTGGACTGGCGCGGCAGGGACGCGTTCACGCCGTGTCCCGGGACGTGCGGCGGGCCTCCACGTACTTCTCGTAGCGCTCGTGCCGCTCCACCCGGCGCCGGTTGGCGCGCCGGAAGCGGCGGGCGACCAGGCGGGCCAGGTCGGCGGCGCCGACCATGCCGGCCTCCGGGCCCAGCTGGGCCCGGGCGATACGGGCCTCGGGGCGGTAGCCGCGGCCGGTGAGCTGGCGCTTGAACGCGTCCCGCGCGGGGCCGATCAGCAGGTCGTCGGCCGCGCTGACGCCACCGCCGATGACGAAGCAGGACGGGTCGAGGGCGGCGGCCAGGTTGGCGATGCCGACGCCGAGCCACTGGCCGATGTCCTGGAGCAGCTCGATGCACATGGCGTCGCCGTCGCGGGCCAGCTCGGTGATCATCGGGCCGGTGATGTCACCGATGTTGCCCTTGACGTGCTCGATGATCCCGTACGCCACCGGGGAGTCGGCGGCGGCCAGCTCTCTGGCCTCCCTGACCAGCGCGTTCCCGGAGCTGTACTGCTCCCAGCAGCCGCGGTTGCCGCACGGGCAGCGGTGGCCGCCGGGCACGACCTGCATATGGCCGAACTCGCCGGCGACACCGTACTTGCCCCGCTTGACCTGGCCGTCCTCGAGGATCGCGCCGCCGATGCCGGTACCGAGCGTGATCATGACGAGGTGGTCCTCGCCGCGGCCAGCGCCGAAGCGCCACTCGGCCCAGGCGGCGGTGTTGGCGTCGTTGTCCACCAGCACGGGGACGGCGAGGCGGCCGGCGATGCGGTCCCGGAGGGGCTCGTTGCGCCAGGACAGGTGGGGGGCGAACAGCACCCGGTTGCGGTCGGCGTCGACCCAGCCGGCCGCGCCGATGCCGACGGCGTGCACGTCGTGGCGGTCGGAGAGGTCCAGGACCAGCTCGACGATGGTGTCCTCGACGACCTTGGGGCTCTTGGACTTGTCCGGCGTCTCGGTGCGGACCTTCTCCAGGATGTTGCCGTCGGCGTCGACGACACCCGCCATGACCTTGGTGCCGCCGATGTCGATGCCGACCGTGGGCACACGGGGTGCCGTCAGGTGTGAGCGGCGTTCCCGCGTGCCGACGGTGCGCAGGGCGGGGGCGCGGCGGGAGCCTATGGGGGCGCTGAAGTTGCCGTAGGTGCTCATCAAGGCCCGATTCTGCCGCACGGTCCCTGCGGGTGCCGAACACGGGGGAGCAAAGGGGGGTGCGCGCGTCATGCCGGGTGCGCGCAGTGCGTGGCTGATCGCGCAGTTCCCCGCGCCCCTTTAAGGCCGGACCAGGAGCTGGAATTCGAAGGAATAGCGCGTCGGGCGGTATGTGTGCGTGCCGTATTCCACCGCTCTGCCCGTGTCGTCGAAAGTGACGCGTTGCATTGTCAGCAGAGGGGCACCCGTCTCCTCCGCCAGGCGGTCCGCCTCCTCCGGCGTGGCCGCTCTCGCGCCGATCGTCTGGCGGGCGCTGTGGAGGGTGATGCCGGCCCCTCGCATCATGCGGTAGAGGCCGGTGGTCTCCAGTTGTGCGGTGTCCAGGTCGAGGAGGGCCGGCGGAATGAAGTTGCACAGGTGGGCCATCGGTTCGCCGTGGGCGAGGCGCAGGCGTTCCACCCGGTGCACGTCGCTGCCCTCGGGGACGCCGAGCGCGGCGGCGATCTCGGCGGTGGCGGGAACGACGGCGTTGACCAGGACCTTCGTGGCGGGGCGCTGGCCGGCCGCCTCCAGGTCGTCGTAGAGGCTGCTGAGCTCCAGGGGGCGCTTCACCTGGCTGTGCACGACCTGGGTGCCGACTCCGCGGCGCCGCACGAGCAGGCCCTTGTCGACGAGGGACTGGATGGCCTGGCGGACCGTGGGACGGGAGAGGCCGAGCCGGGCGGCGAGCTCGATCTCGTTGCCGAGGAGGCTGCCGGGAGTGAGCGTTCCGTGCTCGATGGCGGCCTCCAGCTGCTGGGACAGCTGGAAGTACAGCGGCACCGGGCTGCTGCGGTCCACACTGAGCTCGAGCGTCACGGTCGGGTCCACTTCTGGTTTCGGCACGGGCCCGAGCGTAGCTGCGTGCGTTGTTGACGGGAAGTCGTGTAGTTCGGTTGTCCGGACATACGGATTGACAACGGCGGTCATCGACCACATTTTGTTCACATGCGCATCGGGGTCATTGGGACGGGCCGCATCGGCACCATTCATGCGAACACGCTCAGCCGCCATCGGGAGGTCGGTTCCTTAATCCTCACGGACGCGGACGGCGCACGGGCCCAGGAGCTCGCGCACCGCCTGGGGGAGACCGCGGCCCCCGGCATCGACGAGATCTTCAAATGGGGCGTGGACGCCGTGGTGATCACTACGGCGACCTCGGCCCACGCCGAGCTGATCGGCCGGGCGGCGCGCTCGGGACTGCCGGTGTTCTGCGAGAAGCCCATCGCGCTCGACCTGCCCGGCACGTTGCACGCCATCGCCGAGGTCGAGACCGCCGGGACGGTCCTCCAGATGGGCTTCCAGCGCCGCTTCGACACGGGGTACACGGGCGCGCGGGAGGCCGTGCGCTCGGGGCGGCTCGGCCGGCTGCACACCGTGCGGGCGCTGACCTCCGACCAGGCGCCGCCGCCCGCGGAGTGGCTGCCGCTGTCCGGCGGGCTGTACCGGGACACCCTGATCCACGACTTCGACATGCTGCGCTGGGTGACCGGGCACGAGGTGGTCGACGTGTACGCGGCCGGCTCCGACGCGGGTCCGCCGATGTTCCGGGCCGCGGGGGACGTGGACACCGCGGCCGCCCTGCTCACCCTCGACGACGGGACCCTCGCTACGGCCACGGCCACCCGGCTGAACGGGGCCGGGTACGACGTGCGCATGGAGCTCGCCGGGGAGCTGGACCAGGTCGTGGTGGGCCTGGACGACCGGACGCCCATCGCGTCCACGGAGCCGAGCGGACCGCCCGCCGCGGACAAGCCGTGGACGGGGTTCCTGGAGCGGTTCGGACCGGCCTACGAGGCCGAGCTGGCCGCGTTCATCGAGGTGGTCCGGGGTGAGCGGGCCAACCCCTGCGACGGCCGTGAGGCCCTCCAGGCGCTCCGGATCGCCGAGGCGTGCGAGGTGTCCCGGCGGGAGCACCGGGCCGTACGGCTGGCGGAGATCCCGGGCGGCACGAGCGCGGGCGCGCTCTGAGAGCGGTCACGCCGCCCCGGGTGACCCACTGCCTCGACCTCACGCCCTCGCCGCGACCTGCCGCCTTGGCCTACCACCGCACCGGCAGGCTCCGCACCCCCCGGATCAGCATTCCCGGCAGCCACTCCCCCGGCGGCCCGTCCGAGGCGAGTGCCGGTGCCCGGTCCAGCAGGGTCCGCAGCGCCGTGCGGGCTTCCAGGCGGGCCAGTGGGGCGCCCAGGCAGTAGTGGAGACCGTGGCCGAAGGCGAGGTGGCCGCGGGAGTCGCGGTGGATGTCGAAGGCGTGCGGGGCCGGGTAGCGCGCGTCGTCGCGGTCGGCCGCGCCGAGGCAGATCATCACCGGCTCGCCCCGGTCCACGGCCCGTCCCGCTATCTCCAGGGGCTCGGCGGCGTACCGGAACGTCGCGTTCTCCACCGGGCCCTCGTAGCGCAGGGCTTCCTCGACGGCGGCGTCGACCAGGCTCATGTCGGCGCGCAGGGCGGCGAGTTGGTCCGGGTGGGCGAGCAGGGCGTGCACGGCGTTGGTGATGAGGTTGACGGTCGTCTCGTGACCCGCGATCAGCAACAGGAAGGCCATGCCGCGCAGTTCAGACGGGGAGAGCCGGTCGCCGTCCTCGGCGGTGGTGCGGACGAGGTCGCCCAGCAGGTCGTCGCTCAGGCCCGCGCACCGCTTGTCCTCGATGAGTTCGGTCAGGAAGGCGGCGAGGCGCACGACGGAGTCGTACGAACTCTCGGGGCTGGTCGGTGCCACGACCTCCGTGGAGAGCTTGCGGAACTCCGTGCGGTCCATCTCGGGCACGCCGAGCAGTTCGCAGATCACGGTGATCGGCAGTGGGTAGGCGAAGGAGGTCACCAGGTCGGCGCGGCCGTACGGCAGCATCGCGTCGAGGAGTTCGTCGGTGATCTCCTGGATCCTGGGGCGCAGTGTCTCCACGCGGCGCGGGGTGAAGGCACGGGAGACCAGGGCGCGCAGCCGGGTGTGCTCCGGCGGGTCGCTGCCCAGCAGATGGCGGCCGATCAGCCCGTCCTCCTGGAAGAGCACACCGATGCGGCGGCCGTCCTTGGCCAGCCGGGGATCGGCGAGTGCGGCGCGCGCCTCCTCGTGGCCGACGACCAGCCACGTGGAGTAGTCGGGGTCCGAGCCCGGTGGTCGCACCCGGTGGACGGGTCCCTGGGCGCGTAACTCGGCGTAGACGGGGTGCGGATCGGCGCGGAACGCGTCGCCGTACTTCCCGAGGTCGATCACTGGATCGGTCATGAGGCTCCCCCTTCCCACCGTCAACGCACGGCGGCCTCGCCTAGTGCCCGTCCGGCTCGGGTTCCGCGGACTGCTCCAGCAACCCCGCGTCGTACGCCAACAGCGCGATCTGCACCCGGTTGTTGAGGTCGAGCTTGGCCAGGACGCGGGACACGTGGGTCTTGACGGTGGCGACACTCATGAAGAGGGCGGCGGCGATCTCGGCGTTGGACAGTCCCTGGCCGACCGCGACGGCCACTTCCCTCTCCCGCTCGTTGAGGGCGCCGATGCGCTCACGCGCGCGTGCCTTGCGCCGGTCGGCCGCGGTGCCGGCCGCGTGCTCCATCAACTGGCGGGTGACGGTGGGCGACAGGACCGGGTCGCCGGCCGCGACGCGGCGGACGGCGGCGAGGATCTCGGCGGGCGGGGTGTCCTTGAGGACGAATCCGGCGGCGCCCGCGCGCAGGGCACGCAGGACCTGCTCGTCCGCGTGGAATGTGGTCAGGACGACGACCTCGGGGGCGTCGGGCCGGGTGCGCAGCCGCTCGGTGGCGGTGAGGCCGTCCACCGTCGGCATCCGGATGTCCATGAGGACGACGTCCGGGCGGGTCCGGTCGACGGCGGCCTCGACCTCGGCGCCGTCCGCGGCCTCGCCGACGATCTCGATGTCCTCGGCCCCGCCCAACATCAGGGACAGGCCGGCCCGCACGAGGGGGTCGTCGTCGACGAGGAGCAGTCTGATCACAGTCATGGGCCTTACGTAATCACGCTCGGGCCGGGGGCAATCACCTTCGCGGGCGGGCGAGTTGCGGGGGCGGGCAGGGCTCGGCGAGCGGCCGGGCGGCCCGTGGGGGCGGTTCGTCGGGGCGGGGGTGTCACGGCCACGGCAGCCATGCTCGTACCCGGAACGCCCCGTCCGCCTCCACTCCGTGCTCCAGCCGTCCCCCGGCCAGCGTCGCGCGCTCGGTGAGGCCGATCAGGCCCTGCCCCGAGCCGGGGACGTGCGGCACGTCCCCCTCCGGCGCGGGGTTGCACACGCTGACCACGAGTCCGCCGCCCGGGCCGCCGGAGACGGTGACCGTGACCTCGGTGCCGGGGGCGTGCTTGCGGGCGTTGGTGAGGCCCTCCTGGGCGATGCGGTAGGCGGTGCGGCCGACGGAGGCGGGCACCGACGCGGGGTCGGTGACCCGGCTGTCGAGGACGACCTTCATGCCGGCCTCGCGGGACTCGGCGACCAGGGTGTCCAGGGCGACGAGGGTCGGCTGCGGGCGCCCGCCCTCGTCCTGCTCCCCGGCCCGCAGTACGCCGATGATCTCCCGCAGGTCCTGGAGTGCCTCGTGCGCGCTCTCCCGGATGACACCGGCGGCGCGAGCGACCTCCTCCCGGGGCGCGTCCGGCCGGAACTCCAGGGCGCCCGCGTGCACGCTGAGCAGCGTCAGCCGGTGCGCGAGGACGTCGTGCATCTCGCGCGCGATGGCCTCACGGGCCAGCCGCTGCGCCTGTTCGGCCCGCAGCCGCGCCTCGGTCTCGGCGCGCCGGGCGCGGTCCCGCAGGCTGAGCATGAGCTGCCGCTTGGACCGCACGAGCAGGCCCCAGCCGATGATCGAAGCGATCACCAGGACCGACAGGACGACCGAGACGACGTACGGCAGGTCGGCGTCGGGGCGCATCCGGAAGGTGAGCGGCACCAGGGCGATGTTGATGCCGCCCACCCAGGCCACGTACTTGAAGGGGCGGTGCACGGCGAGGGTGAACAGGGCGATCGCGCAGGCGCCGCCCGCGGAGTCCGAGAGCAGTCCGAACGGGATGGTCGCCACGGCGAGGCCCAGCGGCCAGCGGCGGCGCAGCCACACGGCGGCGCAGGCGAGGGCCCCGAGCAGTTGGTCGAGGGTGGCCGCGGAGTGCGAGAGATGCGGGTTGTCGCCCGCCGCTTCCGCTCCGATGATGCCGACGAGCACGGCCAGGAGGAAGCAGGAGAAGTCGACGATCCAGTCGCGCGCGGTACGCCGGGGCCGCCGCCCGGGCCGTACGGCGGAGGGGTCGAACTCGTGGATCACGGCCGACGGCATCAGCCAGCGCCGGCCGGCGAAGGCCTCGGGGTCGGACACTGTCTCGTCACGGCTCACGGTCGACAAATCTACGCAGCGAGGGCGCGCCGCACCCGTCCATGGACGGCATCGGCGACCAAAGTCGCGGCAGCGCAGACTTTCGGCGTACGGGGCTCGGCGGGCGTCATGCTTTCGCGCGACCGCGTGCACCCCGCGGCCGATGCCCTCGCGGGGCCCGCCGGTGGAGGGTCTCCTCATGAAGCAACTGCTGGAAGTGGTCGGTTTCGTCGCCCTGGTGCAGGGCGGGATGGGCCTGGCGCACGAGTTCACCGGCTGGCATGTCGGACTCGTGCAGCGGATCGGTTTCCTCGACGGCTACGAGGTCTACGCGAGCATCGCCCTGATCGTGCTGGCGTTCGCCTTGTTCGCGGCTGCGGAGGCCGTCGGAAGCCGGGGGTGACGTCGGTGTCCTCACCCTGCGGCCGGCGCGGGAGGGTGCGGACGCGGCCATGGCGTCGTACGGCGCGTCGAGGCGGGCAGGGTCCGGCTCCGAGTTCCGGGGGGCGAGCCCGGGTCCGGGGCCACCCCCGTCTCGGCCGCTCCTTCGCAGGCCGTGGGCTCGCCGGTCAGTTGCCGGACGAGCCCTGTCACGGCGTCCCGGGCGAGCCCTGTCCAGGGGGGCGGGGAATCACCGCCCGGTCGGCGGCCCGGAGACGATGTCCGGCCGCTGCCGATGGAGGCCGTCCTGGCGGCAGCCGATGGACGTGGTCCGCGCCTGCCGCGAGGCCTCCGCTCAGCCGCCCACCTCGCGGTGGCGGGCCGACAGCGCCGCCGTTCCCGCCTCCGTCAGGGAGCCGAACAGCCGCAGGCGCGAGATCCCGCCGTCCGGGAAGATGTCCACGCGAGCGTGCGTGCCGACCGCCGGCTCCGGCAGGACGAAGCGGTGGTTGGTGTCGGGCTGGAGCCGGGTGCGCGGGAGGATCTCGCGCCAGTCACCGGCGTCGCCGTCACGGACCGACACCGACGCCCAGCCCGCGCTGTTGCCCTTCAGATACGCCGTGTCGATCTCGATCGCTCGGATCCGGGACTGGGCCACCAGGCGGTAGCGGATCCAGTCGTGGCCCTGGTCGCGGCGGCGGCGGGTCTCCCAGCCGTCGTCCATCTTGCGCGAGCGGCCGGGCTGGATGGTGTTGGAGGCGGGCGAGTAGAAGAGGTTCGAGGCGTCCTCGGCCCGGCCGCCGTTCTCCAGCGCGACCACGTCGAAGGCGCCGAGGACCTCCAGCCACGCCGGGTCCGGGACGACCTCGCCGTACACACGCAGACGGGCGATGCCGCCGTCCGGGTGCTGCTTGACCCGGAGGTGGGTGAAGCACTGCTCCAGGGGCACCTCGAAGCCGTTCGCCGCGTGGCCGCCGACCGGCGTCCGCGGGACCAGGGTCGTCCACTTCACGTCGTCGCCCAGCAGTTCCTCGGGAGACGGGGACCCGGCGACACTCGCCCCCTCGACCGACACCGCCTGCGGGTAGTTGCCGCGGAAGTGGGCGGTGTCGACGACGATCCCCCGGATCACACCGGGCGCGCCGAGCCGCACCAGCGCCCAGTCGTGGTCCTCCGCCGTCGGCCAGGGGTGCTCGGCCGAGGCACCCCGGCGGCGCCGTGTCTCCCAGCCGTCCATGATCTTGCCCTTGTGCCCGAAGTGCTCGGGGTCGAACTCGGCCCGCCCGGGCATCAGCAGGTTCTCGCGCTGGGCGAAGAACTCGTCGTTGGCGGCGATGACGGAGGCCCCGAGCGTCCGTGCGGCGAGGTTGACGTACTGGGTGAAGGGGAAGTCGGCGGTGCGGTAGTCCGCGTACGGGTCGCCGCCGCCGTACGGGTGCGCGTCGCCGGTGAAGCTGGGAATCGCCGTCACGTACATGTGCCTTTCGGGAGTGGGCCGGTGCGGGTGGGATCGGGGCGGGGGGATCAGGGTTTTCGGGTGAGCAGTTGACCCGTCGGCGCGGTGAACTCGCCTTCGTGCACGATGCGTCGGCCGCGCAGCCAGGTCGACTTCACCACCCCGTACAGGGTCTTGCCCGCGTACGCCGTGACGCGGTTGCGGTGCTGGAGGGCCGCCGGGTCGACGGTGAAGGTGGCATCGGGGGCGAGGACGGCGAAGTCGGCGTCGCGGCCGGCCTCGATGGCGCCCTTGCGGTCCAGGCCGGCCAGTTGGGAGGTCCGGGCGGACATCCAGCGGACGACGTCCTCCAGGGTGTGGCCGCGTCTGCGGGCCTCCGTCCAGACCGCGGCGAGGCTCAGCTGGAGGCCGGAGATGCCGCCCCAGGCAGTGGCGAAGTCGTCGGTCTTCAGGTCGGCCGTGGACGGCGAGTGGTCGGTGACCACACAGTCGATGGTGCCGTCGGCCAGCGCCTGCCACAGCAGGTCCTGGTTGGCGGACTCCCGGATGGGCGGGCAGCACTTGAACTCGCTGGCGCCGTCCGGGACTTCCTCGGCCGTCAGCGTCAGGTAGTGCGGGCAGGTCTCGACCGTGATGCGGACGCCCTCCGCCTTGGCCTGGGCGATCAGCGGGAGCGCGTCGCTCGACGACAGGTGGAGCACATGCACGCGCGCGTCCAACCGCTTGGCCTGAGCGATGAGTTGGGCGATGGCCGTGTCCTCGGCGTCGCGCGGGCGGGAGGCCAGGAAGTCGGCGTACTTGGGACCGCCGCGCTGCGGGGCGGTCTCCAGGTGGTGCGGGTCCTCGGCGTGCACGATCAGCAGGCCGTCGAACGAGGCGATCTCGGCCAGCGAGCGGGCTAGGCCGTCCTGGTCGAGGTGCGGGAACTCGTCGACGCCGGAGGGCGAGAGGAACGCCTTGAAGCCGAAGACGCCCGACTCGTGCAGCGGGCGCAGGTCCTTGACGTTGTCGGGCAGCGCGCCGCCCCAGAAGCCGACGTCGATGTGGGCCTTGTCGGCGGCGACCTCGCGCTTCGTGCGCAGGTTCTCGACGGTCGTCGTGGGCGGGAGGGAGTTGAGCGGCATGTCGACGAGGGTGGTGATGCCGCCGGCCGCCGCCGCGCGGGTGGCGGTCCAGAAGCCCTCCCACTCGGTGCGGCCGGGGTCGTTGACGTGCACGTGGGTGTCGACCAGGCCGGGCAGCAGGACGTCGTCGCCGAGGTCCTCGACGCGGGCGCCGGAGGGCACCTCGCAGTCGTACGGCAGGACGGCCGTGATCCTTCCGCCGCCGACCGCGACCGACGCGGCCCGTGTCCCCTCGGGTGTGATGACGCGCGTCGAGCGCAGCACCAGTTCAGTGTCGGACACCCGGACCCCTCTCTGCCGCGGATGACTCCCGCGCCGCCGTTAACTTCCGCGTAACGGAATTCAACTTTCTGTTGAAGGAGTCTTCACTCCCGTTCGGGCGCCGTCAAGGGCACACTTCTCCAGAGTGCGCCCGACGCCGACTCTCTGGACGTTTCCACAAAGCGGAATTAGACTTCCAGCAAGCAGAACGTAGCCATGCACCAGCGGGGAGTCAACCGACTGCCGGGTAGGCTGCTGCTCCTTCCTGCCCCGCCCCGAAGGCAGCCCCGAAAGGAACGCGCCGTGCCGACGTCCAGCGCCAGCACCACCGACTCCGCCAGGTCCGCCGGCGGGGTGCAGTCCCTCGAGCGCGCCTTCGACCTGCTGGAACGCATGGCGGACGCGGGCGGCGAGGTCGGTCTGAGCGAGCTCTCCGCGAGCAGCGGGCTGCCGCTGCCGACCATCCACCGCCTGATGCGCACGCTGGTGTCCTGCGGCTACGTCCGCCAGCAGCCCAACCGCCGCTATGCCCTCGGCCCGCGCCTGATCCGCCTCGGCGAGTCGGCCTCCCGGCTGCTCGGCACCTGGGCCCGGCCCTATCTGGCCCGCCTGGTCGAGGAGACCGGGGAGACGGCCAACATGGCCCTGCTCGACGGGGACGAGATCGTCTATGTCGCCCAGGTACCCTCGAAGCACTCGATGCGGATGTTCACCGAGGTAGGCCGGCGCGTCCTGCCGCACTCCACGGGCGTCGGCAAGGCGCTGCTCGCGAACACCCCCGACCACGAGGTGCGCGCCCTGCTCGCCCGGACCGGTATGCCGGCCGCGACCGAGAAGACGATCACGACACCGGACGGCTTCCTCGCGGCCCTCGTGGACGTACGCGCGCAGGGCTACGCCGTCGATGACAACGAGCAGGAGATCGGCGTCCGCTGCCTCGCGGTCTCGGTGCCCAACTCCCCCACCGCGGCGGCCATTTCGATCTCCGGCCCGGCCGGACGGGTCACCGAGGCGGCCACCGAGAAGATCGTGCCGGTGCTCCAGCAGGTGGCCGGCGAACTCTCCGAGGCCCTGGCCACCCAGAACCCGGCGTGACCGCCGTACAGCGACAGCCGGGACGCCGCACCGGCCGGTACCGGGGCTCTTCCCCGGCTGACCGACCGGTACCGGGGATGCTTCCCCGGCTGACCGGTCGAAACGGCCCGCCGAGGTGGCGGCACCGGGGGCCTTCCCCGGCTAGCGGCGCGGCTCCCCGAAGAGTTCGACCGCCTCGCGGACCTCGCCCAGGCCCCGCGACAACGCGCTGACCGATCCGATCGCCCCCGCGATCAGCAGCAACGACCGCCGCAGGCGGGGGACTTCGGGAGAGCCCTCGATCGTCATGGCGGCCAGCGCGGCGAGTTCGTCCTCGGCGATGTCCCGGTCGGGGAACTCCGCCGGGTGCGCGGCGAGTTCGCGGCGCAGGCGGGAGACCGCGGTCCGCAGTTCCGCCACTCTCGGATCGTTGTCGCTGCCGCTCACCGGTCTCTGCCCCAAGCTCCGCAACACGGCTCTCCCCGCGCACCTTCCGCACTCCGACGTCCCGGTGGCGTCGGTCAGGCGCCCAGGGATGCGGGTCAGTAAACGCCACACGGGGCGCCCGGCGCCACCGTGCGGACCGAAATCCAGCCCGCTGAAATCCGCCGCACACCGGTGCGTCAGGTATGCAGGACGCATGACGGAGAACGAACAGCAGGTCGCCGGGCTGCTCCTGGCCGCGGGCGGCGGGCGGCGGCTCGGCGGGCGGCCCAAGGCACTGCTCGAACACCGGGGCCGCCCGCTCGTCGAACACGCGGTGGGCGTCCTGCGCGCGGCGGGCTGCACACGGGTGCACGTGGTCCTGGGGGCCGCCGCGGCAACCGTACGGGAGCGGGCGGAGCTCGGTGAGTGCGTGACCGTGGAGAACCCGGCGTGGGCCGAGGGCATGGGGTCGTCGCTGCGGGCCGGGCTCGCGTCGCTCGCCGGGACGACGGCGGGGGCCGCGCTGGTCTCGCTGGTCGACCAGCCCGGGATCGGCGCGGAGGCCGTGCGCCGGGTGCTCGCCGCGTACGAGGACGAGACCTCGCTCGCCTCGGCCGCCTACGACGGCGTACGTGGCCACCCGGTCCTGCTCGGGAGCGTCCACTGGGCCGGGATCGCCGCGACTGCGACCGGTGACCAAGGGGCACGTGTCTATCTGAGGGAGCACCGGGAGGCGCTCACGCTGGTCGAGTGCGGGGACGTGGCCCAGGCGTACGACATCGACACGCTCGACGATCTCCGGTACCTGGAATGACTCGATCCGGAGAATCTCGACATCAACAAATCATTGAACTTCCACGATAAGGAAACTATTATCCACTCACAGCCCCGGCACGGAACCGTCCGCACCGGGCGGCTCCAGCCCGTTGAAGGAGAAGTGACCGCTCATGTCCGCACCAGCGCCGTCCCCGCTGGCCATCGTCGACGCCGAGCCCCTGCCGCGGCAGGAGGAGGTCCTCACCGAGGCGGCCCTCGCCTTCGTGGCCGAGCTGCACCGCCGGTTCACGCCCCGGCGTGACGAGCTGCTGGCCCGCCGGGCCGCGCGCCGCGCCGAGATCGCCCGCACCTCCACGCTCGACTTCCTCCCGGAGACCGCCGCGATCCGCGCGGACGACTCCTGGAAGGTGGCCCCCTCCCCCGCGGCCCTGAACGACCGCCGGGTCGAGATCACCGGCCCCACCGACCGCAAGATGACCATCAACGCCCTCAACTCCGGTGCCAGGGTGTGGCTCGCGGACTTCGAGGACGCCTCCGCGCCGACGTGGGAGAACGTCGTCCTCGGGCAGGTCAACCTGGCGGACGCGTACACCCGGAACATCGACTTCACCGACGAGAAGTCCGGAAAGTCCTACGCCCTCAAGGCGGACGAGGAACTCGCCACCGTCGTCATGCGGCCGCGCGGCTGGCACCTGAACGAGCGGCACCTGGTCGACGCGAACGGCACCCCGGTCCCCGGCGCCCTGGTCGACTTCGGCCTCTACTTCTTCCACAACGCCCAGCGGCTGCTCGACCTCGGCAAGGGCCCGTACTTCTACCTCCCGAAGACCGAGTCCCACCTCGAAGCCCGCCTGTGGAACGACGTGTTCGTGTTCGCGCAGGAGTACACCGGGATCCCGCAGGGCACCGTCCGCGCGACCGTGCTGATCGAGACGATCACGGCCGCGTACGAGATGGAGGAGATCCTCTACGAACTCCGCGACCACGCCTCGGGGTTGAACGCGGGCCGCTGGGACTACCTGTTCTCCATCGTGAAGAACTTCCGTGACGGCGGTGCCAGGTTCGTCCTGCCGGACCGCAACGCGGTCACGATGACGGCCCCGTTCATGCGGGCGTACACCGAACTCCTCGTCCGCACCTGCCACAAGCGCGGCGCGCACGCGATCGGCGGCATGGCGGCCTTCATCCCCTCGCGCCGGGACGCCGAGGTCAACAAGGTCGCCTTCGAGAAGGTCCGGGCCGACAAGGACCGTGAGGCCGGCGACGGCTTCGACGGCTCCTGGGTCGCCCACCCCGACCTCGTCCCCATCGCCATGGAGTCCTTCGACAAGGTCCTCGGCGACAAGCCGAACCAGAAGGACCGGCTGCGCGAGGACGTCCACGTCGAGGCGGCCGACCTCATCGCGATCGACTCGCTCAAGGCCAGGCCGACGTACCCCGGTCTCGTCAACGCCGTGCAGGTCGGCATCCGTTACATCGAGGCCTGGCTGCGCGGGCTGGGCGCGGTCGCCATCTTCAACCTCATGGAGGACGCGGCCACGGCCGAGATCTCGCGCTCGCAGATCTGGCAGTGGATCAACGCGGGCGTGGAGTTCGAGAACGGCGAGAAGGCCACGCCGGAGCTGGCCCGCAAGGTCGCCGCCGAGGAGCTGGCGAACATCCGTGCCGAGCTCGGCGAGGAGGCGTTCGCCGCCGGTCACTGGCAGCAGGCCCATGACCTGCTGCTGGAGGTCTCGCTGGACGAGGACTACGCGGACTTCCTCACGCTGCCGGCGTACGAGCAGCTCAAGGGCTGACGTCCTCCGCGGAGACCGTGTCCGAGTGGCCCAGGGACTTCCCCGGGGCCACTCGGTCGCGTACGGCCCGCTTCACCGCCGTGGGCTCCGGGAAGCCCTGCTCGCGCCGGTCCCACACGACCTCGTCGTCGACCCGCACCACGAACACCCCGCCCGTGCCGGGCTTGAGGGACAGCTCGCCCAGCTCCTGCTCGAACGTGGTGAGCAGCTCCTGTGCCAGCCAGGCCGCACGCGGCAGCCAGCGGCACTGGGTGCAGTACTCGATCTGTACGACGGGACTCATCCGAGGTGCACCGACCAATCCTGTTCCGCGGCCGGCTTGCCGTGCAGGTCGGGGACCCGCTTCAGCCACTTGGGCCGCCCTTCCTGTGTCCGCGCCGCGCGCAGGGCCTCCTCGGCGGCGAGTTCCTCCCGGGTGGGGAAGTCGGTGGGCAGCCAGGCCTCGGAGGCCCGCACACGCGCGTGCAGGTACGTTACGTAGGCCTCGCGCGCCTCGTCCGGGGTCGCGAAGTCGGTGAGCCAGGCGTCGGGAACGGCCGCGGTGACCTCGCGCAGGACGTCGAGGGTGACCTTGGGCGCGAGTTCCGCGTCGGCGGCGCGCACGTCCGGGCCGTAGTGGCCCAGGGCGTGGTGGCGGAAGTCGTAGGACTTCGTGGGGTCGGTGCCGTCCCAGCGGTGGTGGAAGACGAGGGCGGCGCCGTGGTCGATCAGCCACAGGCGCGGGGGTGCGACGCCGAGCGTCGGCCAGACCATCAGGTTGGAGCTGTGGACCGTGCGGTCGACGTTGACGGTGAGCGCGTCGAGCCAGACGATCCGGCCGGCCTCCACCGGGTCGACGGGGAACGTCCTCGCGATCTCGGGGGTGAAGTCGCTGGCGCCCGAGAGGTAGTCCATGCCGAGGTTCACGCCCGCGCTGGCCGCGTGGAGGTCCCGCACCTCCTGGTGGGGCTCGCTGTCGGCGATCGCCGGGTCGAAACGCACCAGGACCAGCTCCGGGAAGCGCAGCCCGAGGGCCCGGGCCAGCTCACCGACGATCACCTCGGCGACCAGCGCCTTGCGTCCCTGGGCGGAGCCGGTGAACTTCACGACGTAGGTGCCGAGGTCGTCGGCCTCGACGACCCCGGGGACGGAGCCGCCGGACCTCAGCGGGGTCACGTATCGAACAGCAGTCACAGTGCGCAGCACACCGGACAGGGTAGTTCAGGTCAGGCTCCGGCCAGCGGGTTCGGCAACGGCAGGTACCGGGCGTCCGCCCCGTCCGCCCCCGTCCATCTGAGCAGCAGGTTCGTCTTGCCGGGGAGGGTCGGCGCGGTGAGGAGGGCGGCGGCTTCCGGGAGGGCGTGGCGGGCGAGTTCGCGGCGGGCGGCGGGCCACGGGTCGAAGCCGGGCCGGCGTTCGGCGAGGGCCGCGGCGATCTCCCACAGGTGGTTCACGACCAGGCAGTACACCAGCCGCTCCCAGCCGTCCGCGCGCTCCACGTCCGTCAGGAGCTTCACGCCCTCGGCGTCCCGGAACAGCGCCTGCACGGGCGTGCCGTCGTCGGCCACGGCCACCAGGGTGTTCTGGAGGTGCGCCTCGAGGACGACGCCGTGGTCGGCGAAGGCCGCGAGGACGGGCGGTACGACCGCGCGCAGATACGCCTCCCACCAGGCGGCCGGGTCCCGGGCGGTGTCGAGCGGGCTGCCCTCGAAGCCCTCCACCAGGCCGGCGGCCAGCAGCGGGGTCGCCCCGGGCCGCACATGGCCGGCCAGGCCGTCGCGGACGAGGACGGCGAGTTCCTCGAAGGCGAAGTCGGCGGTGCGGTAGCCGCGGTCGCTCAGCCAGGCGGCGGAACGGGGGCTCCCCGAGGAGCCGGGGCCCGAGTAGCCGGGGCCCTGGGCGAAGGCCCGGACCACCGCTTCATCCGTACGGCGGAGTTTGAGCAGGTCGTGACGCCAGAGCCGGCGGATGTCGTTCGTGATGCGCACGTCCAGGCTGAACTTCAGGAACAGGTCGCTCGCGGGGGCGTACACCGTGCGGATCGCGGCCGTCGGCCAGACCTCGAAGCCCGTCGTGCCGAGCCGGATCAGGCGGCCGTCCGCGAAGGCCTCCGCGCAGCCCACGAGGTCCAGCTGCCAGGGGTGGGCCGGGAGCAGCCGGTAGCCGGGCGGGGCCTCGCCGAGCGCGTCGAGGGCCGCGGTGTCGCCCTCCTCGACGACGGCGTCCTCACGCAGGCCGAGCAGGACCAGGGGGAACCGGGCGTGCGCCTCGGGGGCGTACGGCAGCCAGGCGGCGGCGGGGCCACCGCCGCGGGCCTTGGGAGCGGGGTGGTGGGGGTGGCCGGTGACGAGGCACTGCTCCGAGCGCAGATACGGGTCACGGGGCGCCGTCGCCCGGTCCCTGGCCGTGAGCAGGGCGGCCACCGCGTCCCGGCTGTCGATCATCTCGGCGGGCAGGTCGTGGTTGGACAGTCCGGTGTGCCGGGTCAGTTCCTCGGCGACGAGCTTCACGAGTTCGGTGTGGTTCACCCGCCGCCAGCCGCCCGCCACGCACACCTCGGGCTCGGCGGGCCGCCGCTCGCCGCGCACCCGGAGCAGCCGTCCGTCGGGGAGCCGGTACACCGGGCGGTCGCCGGGTTCCCGGAGCCGTTCGGCCACCTCGCGCAGCAGACAGTTGAGCAGGGGCGCCGCCGCGTACGCGTCGGCACGGTGTGCGACGGCGTCGGCCGGCGGGGGCAGGAGGTCCACGCGTTCCACTCGTTCTCTACGGTTGATCTGGGGCGATGACGATCAGTATGTCTGCCGTCATTCCTCCACCGTGACACCAGTCGCTCCCGAGGAGTCCTCCCGTGCACCGTCCCCGCGCCACCGAGGCCGAGTTCGCCGACGAGCTGGCCGTCGTACGCCCCGACCTCGCGGCGCGGTACGCGGCCGAGCTGCCCGACGCCCGGGCGGCCGTGCTGTCCCGGCTGTGGCGTGGGCTCACGCACGAGCCGCTGCCCTGGGTGGTGGCGCGGGAGGCGGGCCGGGAGGGCCTCACCCTGCGCCTCGCGGACGGCCGCCGGCTGCACGGCCCGCACCCGGACCCGTACGCCACCGCCGCCTACGTGAGGGCCGTGCGGCTGGACGGGACCGCGTACGACCGTCCCGCGCACCTGATGACCGGTCTCGGTGTGCCGCACGGCACCGAGTTCGCGGCCGAACTCGACGACAGCGTGGCCTCGTTGGCGCTGTCGAGGGCGACTCAGGAGCCCCGCCCGGCCACGTGGCCGGTGCACGACTGGGAGTGGGAGCAGCGGGTCGTCGACGGCCACCCCTTCCACCCCAACTGCCGTTCCCGGCCCGGCTTCTCGGTGGCCGAGCAGCTGGCCTACGGGCCGGAGCACCGGCCCGTGGTGCGGCTGGGGCTGGTGCCGGTACCGGCTTCCGAGTGCCTGGTGACCGGGGCCTGGCCCGAGGATCTGCGGGACGGGGAGCGGCTGTTGCTGCCGGTGCATCCCTGGCAGGCGGAGCACGTGCTGAAGCGGTCCGCCTCCGAGGGCCTCGACGCCCGTCCGCTGATGTCCCTGCGCACCCTCGCCGTGTCCGGCGAACGGCATGTCAAGACGGCCCTGAGCGCCCGCCTCACGTCCTCGGTGCGGGACATCTCCGAGTACTCGATCGGTCTGTCCGCCACGCTCTCCGGGTTCGCGGAGACACTGGCCGAACGGATGGACGGACTGCTGCACTTCACCCGCACGCTGGGCGCCGCCACCGCCAACTCCCCCGATCTCGCAGCCGTGTTGCGCGAGTCCCCGCAGGTCCACGGCGACCGGGTGCTGCCGGTGGCCGCCCTCGCCACCACCGACCTGCCCGCATCCCCGGCCTGGCTCGCGGAGTTCGCCCGGCTCGCCGTCACGGCCGGCCTGCGGCTGCTGGAGCTGGGAGTCGCCCTGGAGGCGCACGGCCAGAACCTCCTCGTCGTGCTGGACGAGGAAGGCGCGCCCGTGCGGCTGGTCTACCGGGACCTCGCCGACATCCGGATCAGCCCGGCCCGGCTGGCCCGGCACGGCATCCCGGTGCCGGAGCTGTCCGGACGGGTCGTCACGGACGACATGACCACCCTGCGACGCAAGCTGTTCGGCTCCCTGGTGGCGGGCGCCCTCGCGGGTACGGCTGGTTCGGCGGCCGCGTTGCGCGGGGCGCTGGAGAGTGTCGTACGGGATCTGCCGCGCACGCCCGATCTGCTCGCGCTGCTCGAACAGCCGCTGCCCGCTAAGGCGTTGACGCTGATGCGACTCTCGCCGGGGACACCGGGCGACCAGTGGACGCAGCTGCCCAACCCCCTGTGGTGAGCGGCCGTTTTGGAGCGCGGCGCACCTGATCAATAGGATCCGGCGATGATCACAAGAAAACGGCTGACGGCGGGAGTGGGTGCCCTGCTCGCCGCGTTGACGGCCGGGATCGCCTTCCCGGTCGCGGCGGCCGCCGGTGAACCCGTGGGCGGCAGCGCGCCGCAGGTCGATCTCGTCCTCGATGTCAGCGGCTCGATGCGGACGGCGGACATCGACGGCGGCACCCGGATGGCGGCGGCGAAGCGGGCCTTCAACGAGGTGCTGGACGCCACGCCCGAGGAGGTCCAGCTCGGCATCCGGACGCTCGGCGCCGACTACCCGGGCAACGACCGCAAGACGGGCTGCAAGGACACCGCGCAGCTCTACCCGGTCAGCACCCTGGACCGCACCGAGGCCAAGACGGCGGTGGCGACCCTCTCCCCCACCGGCTGGACCCCGATCGGGCCCGCGCTGCTCAAGGCGGCCGGTGACTTCGCCGCGGGCGACGGCTCGAAGCGGATCGTGCTGATCACCGACGGCGAGGACACCTGCGCCCCGCTCGACCCGTGCGAGGTGGCCCGGGAGATCTCCGCCAAGGGCGTCGGACTGACCATCGACACCCTCGGCCTCGTCCCCAGCACCAAGCTGAGCAAGCAGCTCAGCTGTATCGCCGAGGCGACCGGCGGCACCTACACCTCGGTCGAGCACACCGACGAACTCACCGACAAGGTGAACCAGTTGGTGGACCGTGCGGCCGACCCGGTGGTGACACCGGTGGCCACCGAGGGCACCGACGCCTGCACCACCGCGCCCACGCTGAAGTCCGGCCTCTACACCGACCGCGAGGAGTTCACCCAGCAGCGCTGGTACCGGGTCGACGTCAAGCCGGGCCAGGAGCTGCGGACTTCGGTGAGCGTGGCAGCCGACCGGGCCGTGAACCCCTCGTACGGTGTGCTGCTGCGGGCGGTGACCGTGCACGGCCGCGAGATCGTGCGCGGCGAGGCGGCGGGCAACGGCCGTACCGACGTGATCTCGTCGGGCCTGCGCTACCCGAAGCCGGAGAGCGACGAGGACGACGCTCCGGCCGAGACCGTGTGCCTCCAGGTCACCAACTCCTTCTCGGCGGGCCCCGGGGTGAAGACCTCTCCGGGTCTGCCGCTTGAGCTGACCGTGGACGTCGTGGACGGGCCGTCGAAGGCGAGCGACGTGGCCTCCTTCGGCCTCGGGCGCGGCTGGTGGCTGCTCGGCGTGCTGATCCTCGCCGGCTTCGTCGCCGGTCTGCTGTGGGGCTGGGTGTCGCGCTGGCGGGTCGCGGTCTGGAGGACCAACTGATGCGGATCACACGCGTGTTGAGCGCTACCCTGCTGATGCTCGGGCTGGCCGTCGCACCGGCCGCGGCGGACTCCTCGCCGACCCCGACGGACTCGGCCTCGGCGGACGCCGGCGCCCCCACCCGGGCGGGCACCTCCTTCCGTACGGCGACCGAGATCGAGCAGGGCCAGACCGCCACGGCGAGCGGGTCCACGGGCGACTACCTGTACTGGTCGTTCCCCGCGGACTCCGGTCAACGGCCCACCGTGAAGGCGACGGTGAAGCTGCCTCAGTCGCACACCACCGAGACCTGGCAGATCGACGTGTACGACGGTCTGCGGCGCCGCCAGTCCTGCCAGTACGGCTCCCAGACGCGCACCGCCGCGGCGGGCGTGGCCGACGTGGAGCTGGCCTGCACCCTGCGCACGGTCCGCGCCTGGTCCGAGGCCTGGGCCAACGACCCGCTGCCGGGCACGTACTACCTCCGGCTCACGGCCGTCGGCGTCGGCACCGCCGACCTGGGTCTTCCGGTCAGCACCGAGGTGCGGGTCGACTCCAAGGACATCGGCGGTTCGGCCGCGGTGGACGGCTCACTGGCCGAGCCGCTGGTGCCGGGCATCGCGGTGAAGTCCGAGGCGGACGAGGCCGGTTCGAAGGACGGCTCGAAGGACGACTCCCCCGTGCTGTCCGCGATCGAGCCCGAGGACGGCTGGTCCTCCGGCTGGTGGTCCGACCGGTGGGTGTGGACGGCGATCGGCGGTGCGCTGGCCGCGCTCGCGGGTGTCGGCGGGTACGCGCTGACCCGCGGATCGGGACGGCCGTCCCGAGTGCCGCCGGGCGCCTGACGGCGGTCAGGACACCTGACGTCTCCGCAGGAAGGCCCGCTCCGGCGGGCCTTCCCCTGTTTCACACCTCCGTCAGCGCCTCTCTGAGCACCTTGGCGATCGTGCCCTCCCCGGTCACCTCGACCCTCCCCCGGCGGACCGCGTCCCGCAGGCTCGACTCCCCCCGGGCGAGCTCCCCGCAGGTCGCCGCGTCCAGGACGAGCCGGGCGTCCGGCTCCTCGGGGGCCGGCCCGTCGCCGTACGCGGGACCGGTCGGCGCGCCGACGTACAGATGGAAGTCACCCTCCTCCAGGCGTACTTCGACGAGTCCCTCGCCCTCAAGCGAGCGCAGCAGGGGCAGCGCGAACCAGTGCGCCCGTACCGCGTCGGTGGGCCGCCGCTCGCCGAGTTCGGGCTCTCCCCAGGCACCGAGAGCCTGGATCACCGGCAGCAACTCGCGTCCGCGCGCGGTGAGTTCGTAGACGTAGGCCGCGGCGGGCGGGGGCAGCCGGCGTCGTGTGGCGAGGCCGTCGCGCTCCATGTCCTTCAGCCGGGAGGCGAGTACGTCCGTGCTCACGCCCGGCAGGTCGGCGTGCAGGTCCGTGTAGCGGCGCGGGCCGGCCAGCAGTTCCCGGACGATCAGCAGGGTCCAGCGGTCGCCGACGAGGTCGAGGGCGCGGGCCGCGGAACAGTACTGGTCGTAGCTTCGGCGAGGTGACATGCGACGCAGTCTAGACAAGTTGTTGGACTTTCCAAGCTGCCACTTGGTAAAACCAAGCAACACACGAAACCGGAGAGGCAGCAGCGCATGGAGTTCCGGCAGTCGAACAAGCTCAGCGAGGTCTGCTACGAGATCCGCGGCCCGGTGATCGAGCACGCCGACGCACTGGAGAAGGCGGGGCACAGCGTGCTGCGCCTGAACACCGGCAACCCCGCGCTGTTCGGCTTCGAGGCACCGGAGGAGATCCTCCAGGACATGATCCGGATGCTCCCGCAGGCACACGGCTACACCGACTCGCGCGGCATCCTCTCCGCCCGCCGGGCCGTGGCCGGGCGCTACCAGACCCTGGGCCTGGAGGTCGGCGTCGACGACGTCTTCCTCGGCAACGGCATCTCCGAGCTGATCTCCATGGCCGTACAGGCGCTGGTCGAGGACGGCGACGAAATCCTCATCCCCGCACCGGACTTCCCGCTCTGGACGGCCGTCACCACGCTCGCCGGCGGCAAGGCGGTCCACTACCTGTGCGACGAACAGGCCGACTGGTACCCGGATCTGGACGACATGGCGTCGAAGATCACGGACCGCACCAAGGCCGTCGTCATCATCAACCCCAACAACCCCACCGGCGCGGTCTACCCGAAGGAGATCATCGAGGGCATCCTCGACCTGGCCCGCCGGCACGGTCTGATGGTCTTCGCCGACGAGATCTACGACCAGATCCTGTACGACGACGCCGTGCACCACTCCGTGGCCGCGCTCGCGCCCGACCTGGTCGTGCTGACCTTCTGCGGCCTGTCGAAGACGTACCGGGTGGCGGGCTTCCGCTCGGGCTGGCTGGTGGTCACCGGCCCCAGGCAGCACGCGAAGAACTACCTGGAGGGCCTGACCATGCTGGCCTCCATGCGGCTGTGCGCCAACGCGCCCGCCCAGTACGCCATCCAGGCGGCCCTCGGTGGCCGGCAGTCCATCCACGAACTCACCGCCCCCGGTGGCCGGCTGCACGAACAGCGCACCGTGGCCTGGGAGAAGCTGAACGAGATCCCCGGGGTGTCGTGCGTGAAGCCGAAGGGCTCGCTGTACGCCTTCCCCCGTCTGGACCCCAAGGTCCACAAGATCCACGACGACGAGAAGTTCGTCCTGGACCTGCTGCTGCGGGAGAAGATCCAGGTCGTCCAGGGCACCGGCTTCAACTGGCCGACGCCGGACCACTTCCGCATCCTGACGCTGCCCCACGCGGAGGACCTGGAGGCGGCGATCGGGCGGATCGGAAGGTTCCTGAGCGGCTATCGGCAGTAGCCCGCCGTACGGCTTGAAGTCGCCTGCTGTTGCCTGGTGTTGCCGGGGTTCACAGTCGGGGAGAGCGGGGATGCCCTAGAGTGCGGCCACTGATCCGCAGGGCCGGGGGACAGGGGGATCCCGGATGGTGTCGTCTCGTCGGCGCGTCTCGCGCGCGCCTTCGGCCTTACGTGGCCGGCTCGCGCTGCTGGTCCTGAGTCTCGTCCTGCTGGGCAGCCCCTGGGTCCAGCAGCCCCTCTGGGACCGCTACGAGCGCACGTTCTACATCGAGGCGTCCGACAGTACGACCCTGCGCCGGCTGTTCGAAGCGGCGTTCGTCCCCCGCTGGGACACCTCCTCCGCCCGGTACGGGAACACGTCGGGGCTGGTCGTGAACGACCTCGCCGTCCTGTTCCTGATCGCGTGCCTCGCCTTCTTCCTGTGGCGGATGACGGTCCGCGGGAGAGCGGGCCGGATCCGCTGCCTCGTCGTGGGCCTGACGGTCCCGGTGGCGGCCAACCTGCTGTGGTGGGGCCTGCACACGACCTTCGTGTCCGAGATACGGCTGGGGCCCAGCGACGAGATGCTGGACTACCTGCTGCCCAGCGGCCTCCTGTTCGGGCTGGTGGCGGGTGCCCTGCTGCTGGTGGTCACGACCGGCCTGCCCCGCGGGGGCGGCAGCGCCGGCACGAGTTCCATCGGCGCCGTGACGGCGCCGCTCCGCCGCTGGAGAGAGGGAGGGCCCGGTATGACGACCGCGCCGGTCCACATGCCGGTCGGGAGCGCGCCGGGTGACGTCACCCGGTATCTGTGCGCCGCGGCCTACGTCGACGAGGGCTTCGCCGAACGGGTGGTCGAGGACCTCCTGGCCGACGAGGCCGGCGCCGTGGCGGCCTCCCCCGACGTCGACCTGGTCGCGGTGGTGCGCCACTGTCTGACGGCCCAGGAGCTGCGGCAGCGCCGCGACCTGCGGCTGACCGCGGCCTTCGCCGCGGTGGGGGTGTTCGCGCCCCTGTGGCTGCTGTTCATCACCGTGTTCCTGTCGACCACCCGGCAGGCCGTCACCCGGCCGAGCCTGGCCACCCGTGGCCGCCACCAGCCCCAGGGCAGGGCGCTGGTCGGCACGGCGGTCGCCGCCGGCTTCGCCGTGATCCTCGCCTTCGTCCTCGGCTTCCTCGTCTCCGCGCTGCCCGCCCCCGGCTTCGTGAGCTGGCTGCTGGGCTCCTATCTGGCCGGGGTGCCGGCCGCCCTGCTGTCCGTGGCGGCCGTGGCGTACGCGTACGCCACCGTCGTACGCCACGATCTCGACGTCGACCGGCTGCTGCGCACGACCATGACCCGCGAGGCGTTCGCCCGGCAGCCGCGGCCGACCGTGCCGCGGCGCAAGTGGATGGCGGAGCGGCTGGCGGCCATCAGGGAGGCGCAGGACGGGAACGTCACGGTGTACAGCGGATTCACGCCCTTCATCGGGTACGCGAGGGCCGCCGCGCAGTGGTCCCTCGCGGTGCCGCTGCTGCCCGCGGGCGACCCCGTCGGCGGGCTGTCGCGACCGGGCGGGCCGGAGGCGTTCACCCTCTCCGAGCTCGTCGACCACGTACGCGCGCGACTGCGGACGACCGCGGCGCACGGCGCGGCCGACGCGGCGGTGACGGACGCGGCGCAGGCCCCCGGGGCTTCCGGATCCAACGGAACGGCCGGATCCGACGGACCGGCTGGATCCCCCGCGCCGCTCGACTCCCTCGTCATCGAGGACCGCGTCTTCGCGAGCGGCACCAGCATCGGGGAGGACGCGCGGTTCATCAGGACCAGGAGCCTCTCCCCGGCCGCCCGGCTGTCGGCCGACGAGGTCGAGCGGATCATGGAGCACCCCACCGGTACGGTCCGCCACCATCTGGCGGTCCATGTGCCGCTGTGGGGCGGGGACGTGGTCCCGAGCCTGTTCCTGCACTTCTCGACGACGGGGCGCACGCTGCATCTGCACTGCAGCAACCATGTGCTCGGCCCGGTGCGCGCCGAGTACCACGTCGTGGACCGGTTGCGCGGACCTTTGTCCCCCTCCGCGCGGCGGGGACTGCTGCTGGACGCGGTCCCCCGCACCGGCAAGGCCTTCTACGCGGCGCCGTTGCGGGCACTGCGGCAGGCGTACTTCGACGAGCGGCACAGCAGACGGATGGTGGACGAGCTCCGGGCGCTGGAGCAGGATCCGGTCTACGACTTCGGGGCCCGGGTGAGCGTCCGGGAGCTGGCGCTGAGCCCCGACTACCAGAACTACTTCCAGGTCGTGGACGCCACGCGGATCACCTCCCTGGTGGAGCGGCACACGCTCGCCGCGATCCGTGAGTTCCTCGAGGCGCGCGGCTACGACATCACCGACTTCCGCGCCCAGCAGCAGACCATCCTCAACCAGGGGCTCATCCAGCAGGGCGGCACCAGCATCATCGGCAACCAGGCGATCGGCGCGGGGGCGAGCGCCACACAGAACTTCCCGCAGCAGCAGTCGGGCTCCTCGACGGCGCTCGGTGCCGTGGGCGGGCCCGGACCGGGTGCCGCGGCAGGTTCGGGCACGTAGACAGAGGAGGTCCTCATCATGGGCAGCGACGACGGACGCCAGGACCCTCCGGTCAACAACGGCGTCATGATCAGCGGCGGCACGCACCACGTCGGCAACCAGGCGGTGGGACACGGTGCCCAGGCCTTCTCCGGCTCGGTCTCCTTCCAGCTCCAGGACGCCGAGCGTACGGCGGAACTGCTCGCGTACGTCGAGCGGTTGCTGGACGAACACCGGGCGGCGCTGGCCGACCCGGACGCCACGACCAGGGAACTCCGCCGTCTGCGTGAGGAACTGGACGAGCCCGAACCCGAACCCACGGTTCTGCGCCGGGCCCTGACCCGTCTGAACGAGTTCGTCCAGCCGGTGACACCGTTGGTGGTGGCGGTGGGTCAGCTCGCGCAGTCGGTGCAGGGGTTGCCGGGGCTGTGAGGTGACGCGGCCGGCGGGGCTGTGAGGTGACCCCGTCGGCCGGGCTGTGAGATCACCCCGTCGGCAGGACCGTGAGACGACCCCGCCGGCGGGGCTCGCCCTGCGGAGCCCCCCGCCCTGTGGCACGGTGCTGGGAGGCCACTGGGAAAGGTGCGGGCGTGGGTGATCTCTTTCTGGTGCGGCACGGGGAGACCGAGTGGTCGCGGTCCGGGCGGCACACCGGCTGGACGGACGTACCGCTGACCGAGCACGGCCGGCAGGAGGCGCGCGGCCTGGTGCCACTGATCCGCTCCCACCGCATCGGCGCCGTCCTCGTCAGCCCGCTGCAACGCGCGCGCGAGACCGCGGAACTCATCGGCCTGCACGATCTCCGCGTCGACGTCGACCTGCGCGAGTGGGACTACGGCGGCTACGAGGGCGTCACGACCGTCGAGATCCAGCGGGAGCGCCCGGACTGGTTCCTGTTCACGGACGGTGTCGCGCCCGGTCCGCCCGACCACCCCGGGGAGAGCCCGGAGCAGGTCGGAGAGCGCGCGGACCGGGTCCTGGCCAAGGTGGACGCGGCGCACGCCAACACCGAGGGGTGCGTGGTGCTGGTCGCGCACGGTCACTTCCTGCGGGTCCTCACCGCCCGCCGGCTGGGCCTGCCCGCGTCGGCCGGGGCACTGTTCCAGCTGGCCACGGGGACGCTGTGCCGGCTGGGGACGGAGCACGGGCGGCCGGTGATCTCCGGGTGGAATGTCAGACCCACGTCGTAGCCTTCGAAGCGAAGGGCCGGTGACCCGCGCGGCCCGCGGTGCGGCTTGCTGGACGACCGGCCGTCTCGCCGTGTCCTCGTATCGCCCGTCGCCCGGAAGGAGCACGCCGTGACCCGACCGCCCACCGCAGCCCAGCGGCGTGTCATCGACGCCGCCGATCCCGTCACCGGCCGGCTCAAGGGCACGGAGTCCCAGCTGGACGCGCTGGTCAGGCGTGGTCTCGCCTTCCGGCACCCCCGGCCACCGCACGACCACTTCCTGACCCCGGCCGGCCACCGCGTACGCGAGACGGCCGCCGCGGCTCCCGAGCAGCCCCCCGCCACCGGTCCCACCCCCGCCCCCGGTGTGTTCACGGCCCACGTCGGCGGCACCGAGGAACCCGCCGACGCCGGTCCGGCCCGGGTGCGCGAGGTGCACAGCGCCTGGCAGGGGCTGCTGGAGCTGCGCCGGATGACCAACCCGGACGGCGCCACGGACCGGCCGTGCGGCTGGGAGCGCGGCCACCTCGTCCCGGCGGCCGCCCTGGCCCTGGAGGCGGCCGGCCATCCCCCGGAAGCGGGGGGCGCGCCCGGCTACCGGGTGCGCGCGACCCCGCAGCCGGAGGCCGTCGCCGTGCACGCCCCCGACGCCGAGGCGCTGCGGGCCTGCGCGAGCACGCTGGAGCAGGCGGGCTGGCAGGTCGGCGAGTACACGCAGCCGCGCACCGGAACCCGGTACCTGCTGGCCTCGCCACGCCGGGTGTAGGGGGCACGTGTCAGGATCGGTTCCGGTAACTGCCGTGGCGTGAGAGGGGATTGACGTGAGTGAGCCGTTTTCCGTACCGGTGACCGTCCGCGGGTACGAGACGGACGTACAGGGCCACCTCAACCAGAGCGTGTACCTCAACTACGCCGAGCACGCCCGCTGGTCGCTGCTGAGGGCCGCCGGGATCACCCAGGCCCGGCTCATCGGCAGCGGGGTGGGTCCGGTGGCGCTGGAGACCACCATCCGCTACCTGCGGGAGCTGCTGGCGGGTGACGAGGTGGAGGTGAGCTGCGGTTTCGAGTGGGGCGAGGGCAAGACGTTCCGCATACAGCAGCAGATCCGCAAGAAGGACGGCACCGTGGCGGCCGAGATCACCGCGGTCGGCGGCCTGATGGACCTGAACGCACGACGCCTGGTCCCGAACCCGGGCGAGGTCCTCAAGGGGCTGGCCACGGACCCGGGCCTGCTGTAATCCGCGCTCCCGTGTCCGCACTCGGTGCAGCTCAGACGAGCTCCGGCTCATGCTCGGCGTCGTAGGCGGCGCGCGCCTCGGCGATGTGGACCCTGTTGCGCTCGGCCCAGTCGGTCAGGCGTTGCAGGGTCTCGTGCAGCTCGCGGGCGACGGGCGTGAGTGCGTACTCGACGCGGGGCGGGACCGTCGGGTGCACGGTGCGGGTGACGAGTCCGTCGCGCTCGAGGTTGCGCAGGGTCAGGGTCAGCATGCGGCGGCTGATGCCCTCGATGCTGCGCTCCAACTCGGTGAAGCGGATGGGCCCGTGGGCCGCCGCGACGAGGATCTGGACGCTCCACTTGCCGGCGACCCTGTCAAGAACCTCCCGCACCGGGCACGCGTGCGCGTTCACCACCTGGCTGGTAACACCGGTGTTCCTCTGGGACATCGAAGTGCCTCCTTACGCCGCTCTCCATGGTCACTGACGATGTTCCCCGTTACAAGTCGTGCACCAAGGCCACTTGTCGGAACCATGGAGATTGCGGAGGCCCACGTCACCATGACGGCCATCGTCGAGAACCCTGCGCGCACACCGCGCCGAACATACTCCCGCTGGACGGCCCTCGTCGTCCTGTGCGCGGGGACCCTGATGACGATCCTGGACGGCAACATCGTCACGGTCGCCATGCCGGCCGTCCAGAGCGACCTCGGCTTCTCGGGGCCGGGACTGGCGTGGGTGGTCAACGCCTATCTGATCCCCTTCGGCGGACTGCTGTTGCTGGCGGGCCGGCTCGGCGACCTGGTCGGCCGCAAGCGGATGTTCACGGCCGGGCTGGCCGTGTTCACGGCGGCGTCGGTGCTGTGCGGGGTGGCCGACGGCCAGGGGGTGCTGATCGCGGCGCGCGCCCTCCAGGGCGTCGGCGGGGCGATGACCACGGCCGTGGTCCTCGGCATGCTGGTCGCGCTGTTCCCCGAGCCGCGCGAACAGGCCACGGCCATCGCGGTGTTCAGCGCGGTCGGGGCGGCGGGCGGGGCGCTGGGCACGTTCCTCGGCGGCGCTTTGACGCAGGCACTGAACTGGCACTGGATCTTCCTGATCAACCTGCCGATCGGGCTCGTGGCCCTGCTGGCGGCCGTCCGTGTGCTCGCCCCGGAGGACGGCGAGGGCCTCGGCCGGGGCGCGGACTTCCCGGGGGCCGCGCTGATCACCGGGGCGCTGATGCTGACGGTGTACGTGATCGTCGGTTCGGGCGACCGCGGGAGCTCCGCGACGCTCGTCCTGGCGGCCCTGGCCCTCGTCCTGTTCACGGCGTTCACCCTCCGGCAGGCGCGTGCGGCCCGCCCGCTGCTGAGGCTGCGGCTCTTCGGTTCGCGACTGCTGTCGGGCGCCAACGCCGTCCAGATCCTGATGATCGCCGCCATGTACGGTTTCCAGTTCCTCGGCGCGCTCTACCTCCAACGGGTCCTGGGCTACGGCGAGTTGCTCACCGGTACGGCCTTCCTGCCGGCGCCGATCGTGATCGGGACGCTGATGCTGGGGCTGTCGGCCCGGACGATCGGCCGGTTCGGCGCGTACCGGGTGCTGCTCGCGGGGCTCGTCCTCGTCGTCGCCGGGATGGCCCTGCTGAGCCGTGCGCCGGCCGACGGGTCCTACGTCGTGGACGTGCTGCCCGTGCTGCTTCTGCTGGCCACCGGGTTCGCGGCGGCGATGCCTGCGCTGACCGGGCTGGCCATGGCGGGGGCCCGGCCGGAGGACGCGGGGCTGGCGTCGGGGCTGTTCAACACCACGCAGGTGGTGGGCGGTTCGCTCGGGCTGGCGGTGCTGTCGGTGGTGGCGGCGCGCCGGACGGAGGGGCTGCTCGGCGAGGGGGCTCACCTGGTCGCGGCGACGGCGGAGGGGTACCAGTCGGCGTTCCGGGTGGGGGCGGGGATCGCGGTGACGGCTCTGGTGCTGGCGGCGGTGGTACTGCGCCCACGCAAGGAGACCCGGGACTGACGGACTCACGGGATCGAGCACGGGCTCGGGCTCGGGCAGGGGCTCAGGCTCAGGCAGGGCCCGGGCTACAGCGTGCCGGACCCTGCCCCCGCCCCCGAACATCTCCTGCTCATCCCCCGCCGAACATCTCCCTGTGGTCACGCGCCCACTCCCGATACGTCCGCGCCGGACGGCCCAGCACCTCCGCCACCTCCCCGGTGACCACCTCGTTGCCCCCCTCGGCCACGAAGCGGACACTGCGCAGCAGGGCCTGGGCGGACTCCTCGCTCCAGCCGGAGGCGACCAGCAGGGCGCGGGACTCCGGCGGGGTGAGATCGCGCAGGTCCACACGGCGGCCGAGCACCTCGCCCAGCACACCGGCCTGGTCCTGGGGGCTGAGGGTCTCGGGGCCGGTCAGGGTGTACGTCCGTCCCGCGTGGCCGGGATCGGTCAGTGCGGCTGCCGCGATCTCGGCGACATCGCGCGGGTCCACGACCCCCTGTCGGCCCGAGCCCAGCATGTTCGGCACCGGCTCACCCGAGCGGAGCGGCCCGGCCCAGCTCAGGGTGTTGGACGCGAAGACCGACGGCCGCAGGACGACCCACTCCAGGCCGCTCTCCCGGACCGCCTCCTCACCCCGGCCGTGGGCGACACCGCCCAGGCCGGTCCGGGTGTCACCGGCCATGATCGCCGAGAGCTTCACGATCCGCCGTACCCCGGCCGCCCGTGCGGCTTCGGCCATCCCCCGGTCGCTGTCCGCGTCCTCCGGGCCGAAGACACCCACGAGGAACGCCGAGTCGACGCCTGTCATGGCCGCCGCGAGCGACCCGGCGTCCCGGTGGTGGCCGCGGGCCGCCTCCGCTCCGGGCGGCAGCTGGGCCGCGGCCGGGTCCCGGGTGAGCGCCCGCACCTTCTCACCGCGCGCCAGGAGCTGCCGTAGGACGTCACCGCCGATGGTGCCCGTGGCACCCGTCACCAGAATCATGGCCATCACGGTGGCGGTCGGACCGTCGCGGCCGATAGGAAATTCCGGCACGTTTCGCGGGCCCGGACGCCGGGGTCGTCCGCTTACCGTGGACAGGTGACCGACTCCGCCGCCGAACCCGCCCCGCGCCGCCCGGACGAGCCGCGACCGTGGGTCGTTGAGACCGGCACCGGCACCGGCACCGGCACCGGCACCGGCACCGAGGACGCTGATCAGCCGAAGGTGTTCGTGCGACTGCCGGACCCCGCGACCAAGGTGCTGGTCCGGACCGAGGGGTCCGGCCGACCGGCTCTGCTGGTGTCCGGTCCCAGGGTCCGGGCCACCTACCACCGGGGCAAGCCCTCCGTGTCCTGCACGGAGTTCCTGCTGCCGCCGGGCACCGTGCGGGCGGTGCTGGGCGTGCCGGCCGTCGACCTCGTCGGACGGGTCGTCCCGCTGGGCGCGCTGCCCGGGCGGACCGCGCGGCAGCTGTCGTACGAACTCGGGCGGCTGGACCACGAGGACGCGGTGGACCGGCTCAGGGGCCTCCTTCCGGACCGGCTGCCCACCCGGGCCGACTCGAGGCGGAACGCGCTGCTGCGGGCCGCGGTCACCGCGCTGTCGGTCCGGTCGGACCACATACCCGGCCAGGTCAGGGACGTGGCGCGTGAACTCGCCGTCAGCGAGCGCCAGTTGCGCAACCTGTTCAGCGACGGCATCGGCCTCTCCCCCAAGCACTACGCCCGTGTCGACCGGGTCCGTGCCGTGCTGGCCCACGCCGACGAGCTGCGCTGGGCCGATCTGGCCGCCGCCACCGGCTACTACGACCAGTCCCACATGACGTCCGACTTCCGCACCCTGATGGGTGTCCCGCCGCGTTCCTACTTCACCGGGCGGCTTCCCGCTCCCGGGTCCTGCCAGGCGATCGACAGCCGTTAGCCCTGCACAGCGCTCCTCCGGGAGACTTGGAGACGATGTGGCCTTCCTGTCCAGAGCGGCCGCCCGCCGCACCCTGCTCGCCGCCCTCGGGGCCGGAATGCTGAGCGCCCGGTGGCCGTCGGCCGACCCCGCGGTGCCGAGCGGGCTCGACGCGCCGGCCAAGAAGGATCTCGCGATGCGGCTGGTGTCCAGCGCGGAGAACTCCTCGCTCGACTGGCAGGCGCAGTACGGGTACATCGAGGACATCGGGGACGGCCGCGGTTACACCGCCGGCATCATCGGGTTCTGCTCCGGCACGAGCGACATGCTGGCGCTGGTCGAGCTCTACACGGACCGGGTCCCCGACAACCCCCTCGCCCCCTATCTGCCCGCCCTGCGCGCGGTGGACGGCACCGGCTCGCACGAGGGCCTGGACCCCGGCTTCCCGGCGGCCTGGCGCACGGCGGCGCGGACCTCCGCGTTCCGCGGGGCGCAGCGGGACGAGCGGGACCGCGGCTACTTCGACCCGGCGGTCGCCCGCGCCAAGAAGGACGGTCTCGGCGCGCTCGGGCAGTTCATCTACTACGACGCGATGGTCATGCACGGTCCGGGCAGCGACGCGCGCAGCTTCGGCGGCATCCGAGACCGGGCCCGCGCACAGGCGGACACCCCTGCGGACGGCGGCGACCAGACGGCGTATCTCGACGCCTTTCTGGACGCGCGTGTGCGGGCGATGAGGCAGGAGGTGGCGCACCGGGACGTGAGCCGGGTCGAGACCGCCCAGCGGCTGTTCCTCGCCGCGGGCAATCTCGACCTGGACACTCCGCTCAAGTGGCGTGTGTACGGCGACAGTTACGAGATCGACTGAGCGGGGACGGCTTCCATGGGGTGGGTGACGTCCCGTGCGTCCCGGCCCTCCTGGGCGCCCCGGCCGAGGTGGTTGAAGACCAGGTTCAGCACCACCGCGGCGACACAGCCGGGCGAGATCCCCGAGTCCAGGACGATCTTCGCGGTCTCGGGGAAGGCGTGGTAGAACTCCGGCGCGGTGATCGGGATCATGCCGACGGCCAGCGAGACGGCGACGATCAGGACGTTGTTGTCCCTGTCCAGGCCCGCCTTGGCCAGGGTCTGGATGCCGCTCGCGGCCACCGAGCCGAACAGCACGACCCCGGCGCCGCCGAGCACCGGGCGCGGCACGACGGCGATGAGCGAGGCGGCCACGGGGCACAGGCCCATCAGCACCAGGAAGGCGCCGCCGGTGGCGACGACGTACCGGCTGCGGATCCTCGTCATCGCGACGAGGCCGATGTTCTGGGCGAAGGCGCTGCACATGAAGCCGTTGAACAGGGGGCTGAGGGCCGAACCGAGGGTGTCGGCGCGCAGGCCGGCCGCGATGGTCCGCTCGTCGGCGGGGCGCTCCACGATCTCGCCCAACGCCAGCATGTCCGCGGTGGATTCGGTCATCGAGACCACCATGACCACGCACATCGAGAGGATCGCGGCGAGCTGGAACTGCGGGGCGCCGAAGTGGAAGGGGGCCGGGAAGCCGACGACGGCCGCGTCGGCGACGGGGGTGAAGTCCGTGGCGCCGAAGGGGATCGCGACCAGGGTGCCGGCCACCAGGCCCAGCAGGACGGCCACTTGCTTGACGAAGCCGCGGGTGAAGCGCCGGAGCAGCAGCACGATGGCCAGAGTCGCCGCCGCCAGGCCCAGGTTGGTCGTCGAACCGTAGTCCCGTGCACCGGGGTCGGGTCCCTGCGCCCAGCCGAAGGCGACCGGCAGGAGGGAGACGCCGATCAGGGTGATCACGGTCCCGGTGACGACCGGCGGGAAGAAGCGGATCGCCTTGCTGAAGAAGGGGGCGGCGAGGAAGCCGAGGAGGCCCGCCACGATCACCGCGCCGAAGATGACGGGCAGGGCGTCGGTCTTGTCGTGCGTGGAGGCGACGATCGCGGTCATGGGGGCGACGCCGGCGAAGGTGACGCCGTTGACGAAGGGCAGCCGGGCGCCGATCCGCCAGATGCCGAGGGTCTGGAGGAAGGTGGCGAGGCCCGCGGTGAAGAGGCAGGCGCCGGTCAGGAAGGTGAGGTCGCCGGCGGTGAGGCCGATGGCCGCGCCGACGATCAGGGGTGGGGCGACGACTCCGGCGTACATGGCGGCCACGTGCTGGAGGCCGGTGGTCGCCATCTTCAGGGCGGGGAGTTTCTCGTCGACGGGGTGGACTGACACTGCGGCTCGCCTCCGGGCGGTTACACGTCGGCACTGACGTGGGTTTCATGGAGGTGGTGCGAGTGGTCGTGCGGGACCGTGACGGGACGTTCCCGGGGAGGGAAGGGGGACCGTTCCGGGGCGCGCGCGTCCGACGCGCGCCCCGGGCACGGCCGCCGCGGAACCCGCAACGGGGTCCACGGCTGCCGGCCGAGAGCCGTCCCTCTCGGCCGGAGTCGGGTGAACTGCTCAGTCCTGCGCCGCGATCCGCGCGAGCCGCCGGGCCTGTTCCCGGGTGGAGCGGGCGACGGCGTCCTCGTCGACGTGCAACAGGCGGTTGTTCTCGACGATCTGACGGCCGTTCACGAACGAGGCCGTGACCGGGGCGGCCGCGCCGAAGACCAGCGCGGTCACCGGGTCGGCGATCGAGGCGTGGGCCAGGGTGTCGAGCTTCCACAGCACCAGGTCGGCGAGCTTGCCCGCCTCCAGGGAGCCGGTCTCGGCCGCGCGGCCGAGGACCTGGGCGCCGCCGTAGGTCCCGAGGCGCAGGGCCTGACGGGCGTTCAGGGCGGCCTCCCGGTGGGCGCCGAGCCGGTTGATGAGCAGCGCGTTGCGCAACTCGGTGTGCAGCTCACCGGATTCGTTGGACGCCGTGCCGTCGACGCCGAGGCCGACCGGGACGCCGGCCGCGAGCATGTCGGGGACGCGGGCGATTCCCGCCGCCAGCCGGGCATTCGACGAAGGGCAGTGGGCCACGCCGGTCTTCGTCCGGGCGAACGCGGCGATGTCGGAGTCGTTCATGTGGACGCAGTGCGCCATCCACACGTCCTCGCCGAGCCAGCCGGTGGACTCGAAGTAGTCGGTCGGGCCCATGCCGAACAGTTCCTTGCAGAACTGCTCCTCCTCCACGGTCTCCGAGCCGTGGGTGTGCAGCCGTACCCCGAGGCGGCGGGCCAACTCGGCTCCCTCCCGCAGGAGTTCGGTGGAGACGGAGAACGGCGAGCAGGGTGCGACGGCCACCTGGGTCATGGCGTCGAAGGAGGAGTCGTGGTGCTCCTTGACGGTGGCCTCGGTCGCGGCGAGGGCGCCTTCGAGGGTCTCCACCGCGAAGTCCGGGGGCAGACCGCCGTCCTTCTCGCTGCGGTCCATGGAGCCGCGGGCCAGGGTGAAGCGGACGCCCGTCTCGCGGGCGGCGCGGATGATGGCGCCGGACAGGTCGCCCGAGTCCTTCGGGAAGACGTAGTGGTGGTCCATCGCGGTGGTCACGCCACCGCGGGCCATCATCGCGAGCGACCCCTGGGCGGCGGCGTAGACCATTTCCTCGTCGATGCGCGCCCACGTCGGGTACAGCGCGACGAGCCAGTTGAAGAGGTTGTGGTCGGTGGCCAGGCCCCGGGTGATCCACTGGTAGTAGTGGTGGTGGGTGTTGACCAGGCCGGGCGTCACCAGGTGACCGGTGGCGTCGATCCGGCGCACCACGTCCTGGAGGCCCTGGGGGGCCGGGCCCGCGCCGAGGGACTCGATGCGGTTGCCGGCGATGACGACATGGCCGGAGGCGTACTCGGTGTCGTCGGCGTCTACGGTCGCGATCGAACAGTTCTCGATCACGATGCGCTGAACTGCTGTCATGGTGCGCCCCTCAGAGGGTGGTCAGGTCCGCGGGGATCCTCGCCTCGCGGCCGTCCCGCAGGACGGTCGCCTCGATCAGGCCGTAGGGCCGGTCGGCGGCGAAGTACACCTCGTTGTCGTTCTTGAGCCCGAAGGGCTCCAGGTCCACCAGGAAATGGTGCTTGTTGGGAAGCGAGAAGCGGACCTCGTCGATCTCGGCGCGGTTCTCGATGATCCGCGAGCCCATCTGGTACAGGGTCTGCTGGAGCGAGAGGGAGTAGGTCTCGGCGAAGGCCCGCAGCATGTGCTGCCTGGTCTGCTCGTAGGACGCGTCCCAGTCGGGCATCTCCTGGGCGTCGTCGGTCCAGTTGAAGCGCCAGCGGCCGGAGACGTCGGTGGCCAGGATGCGGTCGTAGGCCTCGGGCAGGGTCGTGTACTTGTCCTTGGCGTAGCCCCAGAACTCGGAGTCGGTCGAGTTCAGCACGGTCAGGTCCTTGAGGCCGGAGACGACCTCCCACGACGAGCCGTCGTAGGTGATCTGGGCGAGCCGGGTCTCCTGGCCCTTGCGCACGAAGGAGTGCCTGGCCTCGCCGGGTATCGCGATCCGCTCCCAGGTGTACTCCTCGATCCGGATCCGGGCCCGGTGGATGGGCTCCTGACTCGTGACGAAGTGCCGGGCGAGGTGGATGCCGAACTGCTCGGCGGACTCGATGCCGTGCTCCTTGGCGAACGCGTACACCGTGTTCTTGGTGGTGTCGGTCGGCAGGACACTGGCGTTGGAGCCGGAGTAGTGGACCTCGTCCATGTCGCCGCTCAGCGACACCGAGACGTTGAGGTCCTTGATGTGGTGGGTGGCGCCGTCCCGCGTGATCCTGACGACTCGGTTCTCGGCCTTGCCGTACTGGTTCTGTCCAAGAATGGGCATAGCTAGCTCCCTCGGTATACGGAGTAGCCGAACGGGTTGAGCAGCAGCGGTACGTGGTAGTGCTCGCCGGGTTCGACGGCGAACGTGATCGCCACCTCCGGGAAGAACGCTCCGGCACCGCTGTCCCGATTCGCGGGGGCGTCCTGCTGCGCATCGGCTTGCTTCTTCAAGAAGTACGGTTCGACCTCGAAGTCGAGCCGTACGTGGCTGGTCCCCTCCGGCAGTGCCGGCAGGTCCTTGCACCGGCCGTCCGCGTCGGTCGCGGAGCCGCCGAGCGCCTGCCAGTCGGCGTCCCGGCCACTGCGGGCCGCGAGCCGGACGGCGACTCCCCCGGCGGGGCGGCCGACGCTGGTGTCCAGGATGTGCGTGGACACGGAGGCGGTGGTGCTGGTGCTCATGGTCAGGTGTCCTCTTCGGCGATGCGGGCGAGCCGGATACGGTTGATCTTCCCCAGCTCGGTGCGGACGATCTCGCGCTCCTGTTCCGGCGCGTTGCCGATCCGCTCCTTGACCGCGTCCCGCATCTCCTCGGCGCTGCGGCCGGTCGCGCAGATCAGGAAGACATGGCCGAACCGCTCCTGGTACGCCAGGTTGAGTTCGAGCATCTCGGCCTTGAGCGCGTCGTCGGCCGAGGCCATGCCGGACTGCTCCCGGGCGGAGGCCGGGTCGCCCGGCTTGGGCCGGCCGATCGGCGGGTGCCCGCCCATCGCCTCGCCGAGGTCGTCGGCGGTCAGCTCGGCCATGGCGGCGTCGCTGGTGGCGTAGAGGTCGTCCGCTG
Organism: Streptomyces sp. 351MFTsu5.1; assembly: GCF_000383655.1. Lineage (NCBI taxonomy): Bacteria > Bacillati > Actinomycetota > Actinomycetes > Kitasatosporales > Streptomycetaceae > Streptomyces > Streptomyces sp. 351MFTsu5.1. Next base: position 201,350 of record NZ_KB911775.1, read on the forward strand.
TGTCGTAGGGGCGGGCGGCGAGCAGACGCCGAGCCCACGCCGTGGAGGCGCACGCCTCGAGGAGGACGGCACGCGCCGCGGGCTCCTCCAGGACGTTGAACCGGGCCAGGCCGGGGGGCGTGGAAGTCGAAGTCACGACAGTCAGCTAACGCCCCGACGCGACATCACGTCAACACTTTGTTGAAAATTCGGGATGACGAAACCCGCACAGCCGTGTTGCCTACGATTTGTCCCGGTTCAGATAGTTGTAGACGGTGAAGCGGCTCACCCCGAGCGCGCTCGCCACTGTCTCCACACCATGCCGCACCGAGAAGGCGCCGCGCGCCTCCAGCACCCGTACGACCTCCTGCTTGGCCTTGCGGTCGAGGTCGGCGAGCGGCATCCCGCGCTTGCGCTCCATGGCGGCCAGGATGTGGTCGAGGGAGTCCGCGAGCTGGGGCAGCCGTACGGCGACGACGTCGGCGCCCTCCCAGGCGAGCACGACGTCGTCAGGGCCCGCCTCGTCCGGCGGCAGCAGCTCGCCGCCCATGGCGTCGACCAGCGGCTTGACCGCCGCGATGAACGACTCGTCGGCGCTCACACGTCCCCTTCCGCGACCACGTTGACCTGGAGGGAGATCCGGGTGGCGCCCGCGGCGAGGGCCTTGTGCAGCAGGGCGTCCACGGCGCCGAGCACCTGGTCGGCGCCACCCTCGGCGGTGTTGCCGAACGGACCGACGTCCACCGCGTCCAGTTCGGCCGCCTCGACGACCTCGCGGGCCACCAGGGCGTGCGCCGGGGCCTCGTCGAGGTCGAAGGGCTCGGTCGTGAACTCCACTCTCAATCGCACGCGCACAACCTAACCCGCGGTGCGGCTTTCCGCCGGGCCCTCTTGACAACGCCTTCGACCCGACGGCAATCTTCCAATAAGCAGAAATTAACTTCCGCATTACGGAAATACTCGAAACGGAAGGGAGCGCCGGGTCCATGGGATTCGCAGAGCAGCGCTTCAACGTCAACCTGTCGATCCTCTTCACGGAACTCCCGCTCCTGGAGCGCCCCGCGGCAGCCGCCGCGGCCGGCTTCACCGCGGTCGAGCTGTGGTGGCCCTGGATCGACACCCCCACCCCCGAGCAGTCGGAGCTCGACGCCCTGAAGCGGGCCGTCGAGGACGCGGGCGTCCAGCTCACGGGCCTGAACTTCTACGCCGGCGAGCTGCCGGGACCCGACCGCGGCGCCCTGTCGATCCCGGGCGAGGAGTCGGAGCGGTTCCGCGCCAACATCGACGTGGCCGCCGACTTCGCCGGATCGCTGGGCGCCACGGCGCTCAACGCGCTCTACGGCAACCGCGTCGACGGCGTGGACCCGGCCGAGCAGGACGCACTGGCGCTGGAGAACCTGGTCCTGGCGGCCCGCGCGGCCGACCGGATCGGCGCGGTCCTGCTGGTCGAGGCCCTCAACAGGCCCGAGTCGCCCCGGTACCCGCTGGTGAGCGCACAGGCCGCGGTCGGGATCGTCGACAAGGTCAACGCGGCGAGCGGCCTCGGCAACGCCCGCTTCCTCATGGACCTCTACCACCTGTCCATGAACGGCGAGGACCTCCCGGCGGTGATCGAGGAGTTCACCCCGAAGACCGGGCACGTCCAGATCGCCGACAACCCCGGACGCGGCGCACCCGGCACCGGGACGCTGCCGCTGGAGGAGCTGCTGGGCCTGCTGGCCAAGGCCGGTTACGACGGCTGGGTCGGCCTGGAGTGCAAGCCCGGCGACCGCCCGAGTTCCGAGGCCTTCGACTGGCTCGCCCGCTGACCCCCCTTACACACCGAGAGGCACCCCCGACATGAGCAGTCTCCCCAAGATCGCCTGGATAGGCCTCGGCATCATGGGCTCCCCCATGTCCGAGAACCTGGTCAAGGCGGGCTACGACGTCACCGGGTACACCCTGGAGCAGGACAAGCTGGACCGGCTGGCCGCCGCCGGTGGCACCGCGGCCGCCTCGATCGCCGAGGCCGTGCGCGACGCCGACGTCATCATCACGATGGTGCCCGCGTCCCCGCAGGTCGAGGCCATCGCCTACGGCCCGGACGGCATCCTCGCCCACGCCCGTCCCGGCGCCCTGCTGATCGACATGTCCTCGATCACCCCGCAGACCTCGGTGGACCTCGCGAAGGCCGCCGCGGAGAAGGGCGTCCGGGTCCTGGACGCGCCCGTCTCCGGCGGCGAGGCCGGAGCGATCGAGGCGGTGCTGTCCATCATGGTCGGCGGCGAGCAGGCCGACTTCGACGAGGCCGAGCCGGTCTTCGAGGCGCTGGGCAGGACCATCGTGCTGTGCGGTCCGCACGGCTCGGGGCAGACCGTGAAGGCCGCGAACCAGCTGATCGTCGCCGTGAACATCCAGGCGTGCGCCGAGGCCGTGGTGTTCCTGGAGAAGTCGGGCGTGAACCTGAAGGCCGCGCTGGACGTCCTGAACGGCGGTCTCGCCGGCTCGACCGTGCTGACCCGCAAGAAGGACAACTTCCTCCAGCGCGACTTCAAGCCGGGCTTCCGGATCGACCTGCACCACAAGGACATGGGCATCGTCACCGACGCGGCCCGCACGGTCGGCGCGGCCCTGCCGGTCGGCGCGGTGGTCGCCCAACTGGTCGCGAGTCTGCGTGCGCAGGGCGACGGGGGCCTGGACCACTCGGCGCTGCTGCGGGCCGTGGAGCGCCTGTCCGGCGCCCAGGTCTGACGCCCCCTCCAAGACCCCGGGCGGCGCCCTCGCCGACATCTGTCCTGTCGCGCCCAGGCGGTGGCGCCGCCCGGCACCACAACTCCTGTGAGACTCCCTGCCCCGACGCACCGGCGACCCGGATGAGGGGTGGTCGCCCGGGGGCGTCCGGGCAGGGAACGGACCGCGGCGGTGTGCGAGCCAGTGCGGTGGTGAAGGCGCCGGGATCCTCTTCCTCGACCTGAGGGGAGGGGGGTTGCCGGTACCGTCGCCGCCGCCGCGGTCCTGCGCGGGATACGGCTCTGCCGTGTCCCGCGCGTTGTTGTGTTCGGGTGCGTTGTGGCTGGTCGCGCAGTTCCCCGCGCCCCTGAGTCGGTGCAGTCCGAGCATGCCTCTCTGCAACCCACCTAGGGGCGCGGGGAACTGCGCGACCAGCCCCCACCGGCCCGCAGCCGACGTACAAACCTCAAATCAACCTCTGAACACGACTCAGGGGGCTTCAACTCACCCCCGCCTCGGGCACATTCTCATCACGTGAGGTTCGCCGGCACGGGGGCGGCGGGCCGCACGACGGGGGACGGCTTCGGGGGAGCCGGGCACAGGAAAGGGCGGTCCGACCATCACGGTGGGACCGCCCTTCAGCTGTGCGCGGTGTCAGACTTCCCGCGGTGTCAGACCTTCAGCGTCCTGATCGACGTCGGCGCGTGCGCCGGTTCCGTCGCGAGCTCCTCGAACTCGACCACGTTTCCGATGTCGTTGGTGGTGGACATCGCGATGTTGGTGACCCGCTCCAGGATCGCCTCGACGACGACCGGGACCTGGAACTCCGCGGCCAGCTTCTTCGCCTGTTCCAGCGCGGCGCCCAACTCCGCCGGGTCGGTCACCCGGATCGCCTTGCAGCCCAGACCCTCGGCGACCTTCACATGGTCGACGCCGTAGACGCCCAGCTCCGGGGAGTTGACGTTCTCGAACTCCAGGTTGACCTGGAAGTCGATGTCGAAGGCGCGCTGGGCCTGGCGGATCAGGCCCAGGTAGGAGTTGTTCACCAGGACGTGGATGTACGGGATCCGGTGCTGCGCCCCGACGGCCAGCTCCTCGATCATGAACTGGAAGTCGTAGTCCCCGGAGAGCGCCACGACCTGTGCCTCCGGGTCGGCCTTGGCGACGCCCAGCGCGGCCGGGATCGTCCAGCCGAGGGGGCCGGCCTGGCCGCAGTTGATCCAGTGCCGCGGCCTGAAGACGTGCAGCATCTGGGCGCCGGCGATCTGCGAGAGGCCGATGGTGGAGACGTACCGGGTCTCCGGGCCGAAGGCCTTGTTCATCTCCTCGTAGACGCGCTGCGGCTTGATGGGGATGTCGTCGAAGTGCGTACGGCGCTGGAGGGTCGCCTTCTTCTCCTGCGCGGACGCGGCCCAGGCACCGCGGTCGGGCAGCCTGCCCGCCGCCTTCAACTCCCGTGCCACCTCGACGAAGAGAGCAAGGGCCGCCTTGGCGTCGGAGGCGATGCCGTAGTCCGGGGCGAAGATCCGTCCGATCTGGGTGGGCTCCACGTCGACGTGGACGAAGGTCCGGCCGGCCGTGTAGACGTCCAGCTTGCCGGTGTGGCGGTTGGCCCAGCGGTTGCCGATGCCGAGGACGAAGTCGGACTCCAGGAAGGTCGCGTTGCCGTAGCGGAGCGAGGTCTGGAGGCCCACCATGCCGGCGTTGAGCTCGTGGTCGTCGGGCAGCACGCCCCAGCCCATGAGGGTCGGGACGACCGGGGTGCCGGTCAACTCGGCGAACTCGACGAGGAGTTCGGCGGCGTCGGCGTTGATGACTCCGCCGCCGGCGACGATCAGCGGGCGCTCGGACGCGTTCAGCATCCCGATCGCCTTCTCGATCTGCGCGCGGCTCGCGGCCGGCTTGTAGACCGGGAGGGGCTCGTACGTCTCCGGGTCGAACTCGATCTCGGTCAGCTGGACGTCGATCGGCAGGTCGATCAGGACCGGCCCCGGACGACCGGAGCGCATCAGGTGGAAGGCCTGCTGGAAGACGCCGGGGACCTGGGCGGCCTCGAGGACGGTGACGGCCATCTTGGTCACCGGGCCCGCGATGGACGCGATGTCGACGGCCTGGAAGTCCTCCTTGTGGATCACGGCGGTCGGGGCCTGGCCCGTGATGCACAGGATCGGGACGGAGTCGCCGGTGGCGGAGTACAGCCCGGTGATCATGTCGGTGCCGGCGGGGCCCGAAGTCCCGATGCAGACGCCGATGTTGCCCGGGCGGGTCCTGGTGTACCCCTCGGCCATGTGCGAGGCGCCCTCGACATGGCGGGCGAGGGTGTGGTGGATGCCCCCGGACGCCTTGAGCGCGGCGTAGAAGGGGTTGATCGCCGCGCCGGGCACGCCGAACGCGTCCGTGACGCCTTCGCGTTTGAGGATCTCAACTGCCGCGCGGGCAGCGGTCATTCGAGCCATCGAGTACTCCTGCTTCGACTGCTTCAACTGTGTCGGCTGTCGGATGCGTACTCCCGTCGCGCCCCGCGGTGAGTGCTTCCGTAATACGGAATATATTTTCTGCTATCTGGAAGCAATGTAGGTCGGTGGGTGAAGACCGTCAAGAGGCGGACAACGGGCCGGGTCCTGGAGGACGATGTGGCCATGTCCGAAAGCGTGCCGGTGCGCTGTCCGGTCTGTCGGCGCGAGCACCTCTACGCGGCGCCGACATACCCGTGCGCGTGCGGCGCCCCGGTCTCGCCGCCGCTGGAGCCAGGAGCGCGGGCGGTGACGCATCAGGTGTGGGAAGAGACCTGGGTCACCGTGGAGTGCGCGCTGTGCGGGCGCCGGTCGGAGTGGCCGCACCCGGAACTGGGGTGCGCGTGCGGGACGGTGCTGCGGATCGCCGTGACGGCGGACGGGGCCGGCCCGGCGCGTTCGGTACCGGAACGGGCCGCGGCGCGCGGCGGGACGGCGGACGCGGCGGAAGCGCCCGCCGCCGCAGAGAGGCCTTCCCTCGCCGAGAACCGCGGACCCGCCACGCCCGCTCCCCCGCGCCGCGCCTTCCAGCCCCTCACCATCCGCACCGCGCGCGACGCGGTGACCGTGGTCGCGTTGTACCTGCGCTGGCTCGGCTACCAGGACATCCGGCGGGCGGACCAGCGACCGCCGTCCGGCATCGGTCTCGCCGCGCGCGGCCTGCTGGCCCAGGTGGACCCCACGGTGCGCCGCGCCTCACCGCGGGACGTGGAGTGCCTGTGGCTGACGGCCATGACGGAGTCCGCGCACTGCGTCTACTTCTCCCTGGCCGGCTACACCACGGAGGCCCGCACCCGCGCCGACAGCCTGGGAGTCCCCCTGTTCGTCCTGGACCTGACGGGCACCCCGCAGCCGGTGAACGCCCTGGCGGACGAGTTGGGCGACACCTGACCGGACCGCCCTACCCCTCCCCGTACCCCTCCCGCAGCTCCACCTTCCGCACCTTCCCCGACACCGTCATCGGGAAGGCCTCCAGGATCCGCAGCCGGGTCGGGATCTTGTAGTGGGCCAGGCGGCCCTCGCAGAAGGCGCGCAGGTCCTCCAGGCTCGGCGGGGCCGCCGGGTCGCGGGGGATCACGCAGGCCAGCACCTCCTCGCCGTAGCGCTCGTGAGGGACCCCGACGACCTGGACGTCCGCGATCCCCGGGTGGCCGTAGAGGAACTCCTCGATCTCGCGCGGGTAGATGTTCTCGCCGCCCCGGATGATCATGTCCTTGATGCGTCCCACGATCTCGACGTACCCGTCCTCACGCATCGTCGCCAGGTCACCGGTGTGCATCCAGCGCCCGGCGTCGACGGCCTCCGCGGTCTTCTCGGGCTCGTTCCAGTAGCCGAGCATCACGCTGTAGCCCCGGGTGCACAACTCCCCCGCCGCGCCCCGGGGTTGGGTGACCCCGGTCGCCGGGTCCACGACCTTGACCTCGATGTGCGGCAGGACGCGGCCCACCGTGCCGGTGCGGTGTTCGAGGTCGTCGTCCCTGCGGGTCTGCAGCGAGACCGGGGAGGTCTCCGTCATGCCGTAGCAGATGGACACCTCCGCCATGTGCATCTCGGCGACCACCCGCTTCATCACCTCCACCGGACAGGGCGAGCCCGCCATGATCCCGGTGCGCAGCGAGGACAGGTCGTACGACGCGAAGTCGGGGAGGTTCAGCTCCGCGATGAACATGGTCGGGACGCCGTAGAGCGAGGTGCAGCGCTCCTGCTGGACCGCGCCCAGGGTGGCCGCCGGGTCGAAGGACGGGGCCGGGATCACCATGCAGGCGCCGTGCGAGGTCGCCGCCAGGTTGCCCATCACCATGCCGAAGCAGTGGTAGAACGGCACCGGGATGCAGATCCGGTCCTGTTCGGTGTAGGCGATCAACTCCCCGACGAAGTAGCCGTTGTTGAGGATGTTGTGGTGGGAGAGCGTGGCCCCCTTGGGGAAGCCCGTCGTGCCCGAGGTGTACTGGATGTTGATGGGGTCGTCGCAGGACAGCTCCGGGAACTCCGGTGCCACGACGGCCCGTTCGAGTAGGGCCCGCCAGCTCGGGTCGCCGATGTAGACGACCTCCCGCAGCTCACGGCACCGGCCCCGCACGTCGTCGACCATCGCCCGGTAGTCGCTGCTCTTGTGGCTCAGCGAGGCGAACAGCAGGGAGATGCCTGCCTGGTTGAGGACGTACTCGACCTCGTGGGTGCGGTACGCCGGGTTGATGTTGACCATGATCGCGCCGATGCGGGCGGTGGCGTACTGGACCAGCGTCCACTCGGGGCAGTTGACCGCCCAGATGCCCACCCGGTCGCCCTTCACGACCCCGGCACCGAGCAGCGCCCGCGCCAGCTCGTCGACGTCGGCACCGAACTGCGCATAGGTCCACCGCCGCCCGGACGGCACGTCCACCAGGGCCTCGCGGTCGGGCCAGGTGGCCACCGCCCGGTCGAGGCTGGCGCCGATGGTGTCGCCGAGCAGCTCGGTCGTGCTCACGCCGTGCGTGTACGAGCTCACCGGAAGTCCTCCTCGCGGCTCACCGGAAGTCCTCCCCGTGCTTTCACCGGAAGTCCTCCTCGCGGTACTCGGCGTCCGAGCCGGCGGCCGTGGCCTCCCGGAGCTCGATCCGGCGGATCTTCCCGGACACCGTCTTCGGCAGCGCAGCGAACTCAAGCCGCCGGATCCGCTTGTAGGGCGCCAGCGCCTGACGGGAGTGCTCGAAGAGCACCTTGGCGGTGTCCGGGCCGGGCTCCCAGCCCGCCGCCAGCACCACGTACGCCTTCGGGACCGCGAGCCGCAGCTCGTCAGGGGCGGGCACGACGGCCGCCTCGGCCACCGCCTCGTGCTCCAGGAGCACGCTCTCCAGCTCGAAGGGGCTGATCTTGTAGTCGGAGGCCTTGAACACGTCGTCGCTGCGACCGATGTAGGTCAGGTAGCCGTCCTCGTCCCGGGACGCGACGTCCCCGGTCCGGTAGTAGCCACCGGCCATCGCCTCCGCCGTACGGTCCGGGTCGCCGTGGTAGCCGGTCATCAGGCCGACCGGCCGGGCCGACAGGTCCAGCGCGATCTCGCCCTCGGCCGCGCCGGGCGCGCCGGACACCGGGTCGAGCAGCTCCACCTTGTATCCGGGGCTGGGGCGGCCCATGGAGCCGGTCTTCAGGACCTGTCCGGGGCTGTTGGAGACCTGCACGGCGGTCTCGGTCTGGCCGAAGCCGTCCCGGATGGTGATGCCCCAGGCCCGCCGGACCTGCTCGATCACCTCGGGGTTCAGCGGCTCACCGGCCGCGACCACCTCCCGCGGCGGGGTGCGCAGCTGGGTCAGGTCGGCCTGGATGAGCATGCGCCACACGGTCGGCGGGGCGCAGAAGGTGGTGACGCCCGCCCGGTCCATCTCTGCCATCAGACGGGCCGCGTCGAAGCGCGTGTAGTTGTGGATGAAGACGGTCGCCTCGGCGTTCCAGGGCGCGAACAGATTGGACCAGGCGTGCTTGGCCCAGCCGGGCGAGGAGATGTTCAGGTGCACGTCGCCGGGCTCGAGGCCGATCCAGTACATGGTCGCCAGGTGCCCGATCGGGTACGAGGTGTGCGTGTGCTCGACGAGCTTGGGCCGGGCGGTGGTCCCGGAGGTGAAGTACAGCATCAGCGGGTCGTCGGAGAGGGTCGGGCCGTCGGGCAGGAACTCCGCGGAGGCCGCGTAGGCGTCCTCGTACGGCTGCCAGCCCTCCGGGACGCCGCCCACCGCGATGCGGGTGTAGTCGCCGGGCACGTCGTCGAACTTGCCGGTGTCCTCGGCCCGTACCAGCACGTGCCGCACCCGGCCGCGCTCGACGCGGTCCCGCAGGTCGGCGGGGCCTAGCAGCGGGGTCGCCGGGATGACGACGGCCCGCAGCTTCATCGCGGCGAGGGCGGTCTCCCACAGCTCGGTCTGGTTGCCCAGCATGACGAGGATCCGGTCCTCGGCCTCCACCCCGCGCTCGCGCAGCAGGTTGGCGACCCGGTCGGAGCGCTCGGCCATCTCGGCGAAGGAGAGCCGGACCTCGCCGCCGTCCTCCTCGACGATGTGCAGGGCGGTGCGGTCGTTGCCGCGCGCGATGACGTCGAACCAGTCGAGCGCCCAGTTGAAGTGCCGCGGGCGGGGCCAGTCGAAGCCCTCGTACGCGGTGGCGTAGTCCTCGCGGTGCGCCAGCAGGAAGTCCCGCGCCCCGCGGAAGTCCTCCGTAGCCGTCATCTCTCGTCCTCCTCGTGCCGGACTGTTGCCGGGCGGCTCTCTGCCATCGTGTAATCCGTGATGCGGGTCTCACTACCCCCGAACGGGGGTGTGTGCCGCGGTGGAGGGACGAACAGGTGACAGTGGACGCGGCCGGTGCGGTGGAGATCCGGCGTGCGCTGGTGCGGCTGCGGCGCACGACGGGCCTTCCGGTCGCCTTCGGGGGCCTGGTGGAGGCCGGCCGGCCGCGGATGCGGATCAGCGAGCTGAGCGGCACGGCCACCACCTCGCTGCTGGCGCTCGCGGTGGCCTCGGGCAACGGCCTGGGCGGCAAGACGGTGGCGCTGGCCCGCCCGTGCGCCGTGGCCGACTACTCCCTGTCCCGGCAGATCAGCCACGAGTACGACGCCGCGGTCGCCGCCGAGGGCCTGCGCTCGGTGCTCGCCGTGCCGGTGGTGGTACGGCGCCGGGTGCGGGGCGTGCTCTACGGCGCCCTGCGCGACGCCCGGCCGCTGGGCGACCGGACGATGGCGGCGGCGGTGGACGCGGCGCGGGACGTCGAGCAGGCGCTGGTCGTCGGCGACGAGGCCAGGGACGTGCTGGCGGCGGCGCGGGCCGAGCCGCCGCCGGGCGACAGCTCCGGCTGGGAGCAGGTCCGGGAGGCGCACGCGGCGCTGCGGGCGCTGGCCCCGCGGATCGCCGACCCGGCGCTCAGGACCGAGCTGCTGGACGCGTGCGCCCTGCTGACCCCGGCGCCCGCGTCCCCTGCGGGGGTCGCGCTGGCCCCGCGTGAGCTGGACGTCCTGGCGTGTGTGGCGGCCGGTGCGACGAACGCCGTGGCGGCGGCCCGGCTGGGGGTGAGCGCCGAGACGGTCAAGGCGTACCTGCGGTCGGCCATGCGGAAGCTGGCCGCCGGCACCCGGGGCGAGGCGGTCGCGGCCGCGCGTCGGGCCGGGCTGCTCCCGTAACATTCGTAGACATCTCATTCAGGTACGGGCGCTTTGAATTTCTTGATACGTAACCGGTTGTTATCTCCCTCACCGCATCTTCCCGCCGAATTCCGCAGCACCTTGCCTAATATTGGCCACGACACGCCACAGGGAGGGGAGCGCTGCCCGTGCCAAGCGACTTCCAGGAGCCCGCGCGATGCCGCCCCGACCTGGTGATCGGACGCGACGACCTGTTCGCCCAGGCCCGTGACCGGCTGACCCGGGGCGGCAGCGTGCTGCTGCACGGCCCGGCCGGTATCGGGAAGTCGACCGTCCTGCGGGCCCTGGCCACGGAATGCGGCGACGCGGCCCGCACCGTGCTGCGCTGCTCGGCCACCGAGTCGGAGTCCCACCTGCCCTTCCTGGCCCTGGCCGACCTCTTCGGCCTGGTCCTGGACGACATCTCCGACAAGCTGCCCGCCGCCCAGCGCACCGCCCTGGAGTCGGCGCTGACCGGCCGCGGCGAGTCCACCCTCCAGCGCGACGGTCTCGCCCTGCGCCTCGCGGTGCTGTCGGCGCTGCGCGCCCTCGCCGCCGAGGGACCCGTCCTGATCGTCGCCGACGACATGCAGTGGCTGGATCCCGCCAGTCTCGAGCTGCTCGGTTTCGCCGCCCGCCGGCTCGGCGACATCCCGGTGCGGATGCTGTGCGCGGTCCGGACCGACGGTCCCGAGTACGACCACCATCTACGCGTGTTGCCCCCGGACAGCCTCGCCGTCCGCTTCAACCCGCTCACCCGCGCCCAGACCGCCGCGCTGCTCGACCACCGCGGCTACACCGGCCTCCAGCGCTCCACCGTCCGGGACATCCACCGCACCAGCGGCGGCAACCCGTTCTTCGCCCTGGAGCTCGGCCGCGCGCTCACCGAGAGCCCGGTGCCGCCGCGCCCCGGCGACCCGCTGCCGGTGCCCACCTCGCTGCGGGCCCTGGTGCTCAGCCGCCTGGAGATGCTGTCCGAGGAGGCCCGCCGCACCCTCCTGGTGGCCAGCGCGGGCGCCCGCCCCACCCCGGCCCTGCTGCACGCCGCGGGCCGCGGGGACGCCGAGGCCGAGATGGCCCAGGCGGCCGCGCTGGGCCTGCTCGCCACGGAGGCCGAGGGTCCCGCCGTACGGTTCGCACATCCGCTGATCTCGGCCGCCCTGTACGCGGAGGCGCCCGCGCAGGACCGGCGGGAGGCGCACCGCGCGCTGTCCACGGCCGCCTCCGACCCGATCGAGCGCGCCCGCCACCTGGCCCTCGCCACCCACGGCACCGATCCGGAGGTGGCCGCCCGGCTCGCCGAGGCCGCGGCCCTGGCCCGGGACCGGGGCGCCCCCTCGATGGCCGCCTCGCTCGGACTGCTGTCGGCCCGCCACACCCCGGCGGACAGCGTGCCCGCCCCGGACGTACGGCGGCTCACCGCGGCCGAGGACGCGATCACCGCCGGTGAGCTGGACCTCGCCCGGGACATCGCGCGGGACGTGCTGACCCGGGCCAGCGTGCCCGCGGACCGGGTGCGGGCCTGGATCATCGTGATCGACACCGCGGGCCACGCCATGACCGAGGTCGACGCGGTCTTCCCGCAGGCGCTGGCCGACGCGGGCGACGACCCCGGACTGCTCGCCCTGATCCGCTACCAGCTGGCCTGGCGCGCCCTGCTCGTCGAGGGCGACTTCGACGAGGCACGCGCGGAGGCCGCCCGCTCGGCGGCGCTGGCCGAGCGGGCCGGCGACCGGTACAACGAGCTGATGGGCCTGTCCCTCCAGGCCCAGCTGGAGACACTGATGGGCCACCCGGACGCCCCCGCGACCATCAAGCGCGCCCTCAAGGAGCCCCAGGACCCCCGGGTGGCCTGTCACCACAACGGCGCCGGTTACTCCCGTTTCCGCTGGCTGATCATGAGCGACCAGCTGCCCGAGGCCCGCGCCACGGTCACCGCCCTGCTGCGCGAGGTCCGCCGCCGCGGCTCGGTCGAGAGCGAGGTGCACTTCCTGCGCGGGGTGGCCGAGACCGAACTGCGCTCCGGGCACTGCGGGCGGGCGCTCGACCTGGCCCGGGAGAGCCTGATGATGGCCCGCGACACCGGGATCGGCGAGGTGGCCTCGGCCGTGCTCGCCTCCCTGGCGGAGGCCTCGGGCGGCAGTGTCGAGCGGGCGCTGGAACTGGCCCGGGAGGCGGTCGGCCACTCCGAGGAGAACGGCGACCAGATGTACGAGTCCCGGGGCCTGGCCGCCCTCGGGTACGCCCAGCTCGTCGCCGGGGACGCGGAGGGCGCGGTCCGCTCGCTGCGCCGGGTGCGCGAGCTGGAGCACGGCCTCGGCATCACCGACCCGGCGCGCGGCCGGTGGCAGGGCGACCTCGCCGAGGCCCTCGTACGCATCGGGGAGATCGGGGAGGCGCAGGACGTCATCGACGGGACCCGGGTGAACGCGCTGCGCCTCGGCCGGGAGAGCGTGCTCGCCGTGCTGGACCGGGCCGAGGCGCTGGTGCGGGCGGCGCGTGGTGAACACGACTCCGCGCTCGACCGGTTGACGTCGGTTCAGGACCGGCTCGCCAAGCTGGGCTACGGCCTGGAGGAGGCCCGCGCCGCGTTCGCGCTGGCCCAGTTGCGCACCCGGCAGCCCGGTCCCACGTCGTACGACGAGGCGGCCCGGCTCTTCCGGCGCTGCCGTGCGCTGCCCTGGCTGCGGCAGGTGGAGACGGCCGCGCTGACCCGGCCGGTGGAGCCGGCCGCTCCGTTGACGACCGCGCAGGACGGGCTGGACAGCCTCGAAGGGCTTGCCTCGATGGAGCGTCAGGTGGCGGCGCTGGTCATGGAGGGCGCGACCAACCGGGAGATAGCCGCGCGGCTGTTCATCAGTGTGAAGACGGTCGAGGCGACCCTCACCCGCGTCTACCGCAAGCTCGGGATCCGCTCCCGCGTGGACATCGTCCGGCTGGCGGCGGGACGAAGGTCGTAACCGAACGCCCCTGCGTACGGCTCCACTCAGGGCCGACCGAGGGTTTTCCCTGCCCAACTCCCTTAGGGGCTTCCCTCATTGGGAAGGGGAACTCCCGCGTTCTAGCTTATGAACGTGCCGCTCGCCCGGGCATACGGGGGTCGGTCCCGCGACCCCCGTGTATCACCCCCCACACCCGCGCGACCCCCACCGGCAACCCTGAGGAGACTCACCGATGTTCGGTCTCACCCGTGCGAAGAAGGCCGGCGCCGTCGGCCTGGCGACGGCCGCTGCCGCCGCCACCGCGTTGCTCAGCGCCCCCACCGCTGTCGCCGCTCCCCAGCCCATCGTCGGCGGTACGACGACGACCACGACCGCCTACCCGTTCATGATGCAGATCACGGACGCCTCGCAGAACCAGTTCTGCGGCGGCACCCTGGTCTCCGCGACCAAGGTGGTCACCGCGGCCCACTGCATGGTCGGCGAGACCACCAGCAGTGTCAGAGTCGTCGGCGGCCGCACCTACCTCAACGGCACCAACGGCACGGTCAGCCGGGTCAGCAAGATCTGGATCAACCCGAGCTACACGGACGCCACCAACGGCGACGACGTGGCCGTGCTGACCCTGTCGACGTCGATGCCCTACACGAAGGCGTCGTACGTCTCCTCCTCCCAGACGAGCGTGTACGCGGCCGGCACCACGGCCCGCATCCTCGGCTGGGGCACCACCTCGTCGAACGGCAGCTCCTCCAACCAGCTGCGGACCGCGACCGTCCCGATCGTGTCCGACTCCAGCTGCAAGAGCTCCTACGGTTCGGACTTCGTCCAGTCCGACATGGTTTGCGCCGGATACACCTCCGGCGGCACAGACACCTGCCAGGGCGACAGCGGCGGTCCCCTGCTCATCGGGGGCGTCCTGGCAGGGATCACTTCTTGGGGAGAGGGCTGCGCGCAGGCCGGCTACCCGGGTGTCTACACCCGGCTGACGACCTTCTCCAGCCTGGTGACCGCACAGGTCAACTCGTAGTCCCCAGAGGTTTCCTGAGGGTTCCTCAGGTATGAAGCCGGGGGCGTTGCGGGCCTCCACGAGCGGCCCGCAACGCCCCCTGTCCATGTCCTGGCTCTGCACGGGCAGGCGGCACGGCCCTGGAGGCGGACGGCGGTCGCCTGTTTCAATGACCGCCATGGTGTCCACGGACCGTGTCCTCGCCTTCGCCGCGATGTCCCTGCTGGTGATCGTCATCCCGGGGCCCAGCGTGCTGTTCGTGATCGGCCGGGCCCTGGCGCACGGCCGCCGGACCGCGGTGGCGACGGCCCTCGGCAACGTGTTCGGTTCCTACCTGCTCGTCGTGGCCGTGGCGATCGGGATCGGCTCGCTGGTGGAACGATCGGCGTCCGTCTATCTGACGGTGAAACTCGCGGGCGCCGCATACCTGGTCCTCCTCGGCGTCCAGGCCTTCCGGCACCGGGGCGAACTGAGGGCCTCGGCGATCACCGCCGGACCTGCGGGCCCGGCGCGGGGCGACCTGCGGACCGTGCTCGACGGCGCCCTGGTCGGCGTCACCAACCCGAAGGGCGTCGTCTTCTTCGCCGCCGTGCTCCCCCAGTTCGTGAACCACGCGGCGGGCCACGTCCCCGCCCAGATGCTGCTGCTCGGCCTGGTCCCCATCACCATCGGCCTGGTCACGGACACCCTGTGGGGCCTGACCGCGTCCGCCGCCCGCACCTGGTTCGCCGGCTCCGACCGCCGTCTGTCCCTGATCGGCGGCGCGGGCGGCTTCACGATGATCGGGCTGGGGCTGACGGTGGCGGTGACGGGGCGGGCGGACTGAGCCGTCCCGTTCAGGTGGCCCGCTGCTGTACGACGGTCCCGAACCGGATGTCGTACGGCTGCCCGGGGTACAGCGTGGCCACCATGCGCTGCCCCTCCTCGGTGACCTCCCCCCGCTGGGCCCTGGTGAGCCGGCCGAAGGGCTCGACGACGAGGGTGTCCCCGTCGAGCTTCCACACACCTGCGAGGAAGCCGTCGACGAGGAGGGTGCAGTAGGCCTGGTTGCCCTGCCAGCTGCGGCCCCAGTACTCCTTCGGCACCACGCGGGTGCGGTCGGCGTGGGAGAGCAGCAGGTTGTCGAACTCCGGCAGGAAGCGCGGCGGGGCCGGGGTGTCCTCGGCGGGACGGGGCGCGTCGGGGAGGTCGAAGAGCTCGACACCGTGCTCGTCGCGGAAGACGCGCAGCTCGGGGCGGAGTCGTTCGAAGGCCTCGCGGAGCCGGGTGAGTCCGGCCCAGGTCTGCATGTCCTTGACGGAGGCGGGACCGAAGGCGGCGAGGTAGCGCAGGACGGTGGCGTCGGGGGCGGGGGTTGAGGTGGAGGTGGGGCGGGCTGGGTCGGTGGGCCGGTGTTCCGCGGGCGGCGCGGGGTCGGCGGGGCGGCCGAGCCAGTGTTCCGCGGTGGTGAGGGCCACCTGGCCGCTGCGGCCCCACAGCCCG
The DNA here is from genome assembly GCF_000383655.1 of Streptomyces sp. 351MFTsu5.1. NCBI lineage: Bacteria > Bacillati > Actinomycetota > Actinomycetes > Kitasatosporales > Streptomycetaceae > Streptomyces > Streptomyces sp. 351MFTsu5.1. The sequence goes on from NZ_KB911775.1 coordinate 217,124, forward strand.
CGCGGGGTGACCTGGACGAGCGGGAGCTTGCACCGGGCGGCGACGGCCAGGGCCTGCGGGTCGGCGTCCGGCCACTCGACGAGGAGGGCCTCCCTCAGCTCCTTCATGGTGCGGGGCTCGCTCTCGACGAGGTCGCGGGCGAGCACGGCGAGCCGGTCGAGGTCGACGCCGTCGAGTCCCTTGCGGAACTGGGTGAGTTCGCGGTCCCGGGCGGGCTGGACCAGCGGCCGCAGGGTGAGGCAGTCCTCGGCGGTGTGGGTGTGGATGGTCGAGCGCATGGTGACGATCCGGACCACCTCGCGGTCGGCCATCAGCGCCGACAGCTCCTCGGGGGCGAACCCGTCGAGGCGGGCGGCGAGCGCGTAGTACGGGGGCTTGACGTTCTGGGCCTGGAGGCCGAGCAGATGCCCGACGGCGGCCTTCGCGGACATGCCGGACCGGCGCAGGAGGAGCTGCCGGTCGAGGGTCGCGCGGTTCAGGGCGCGGGGGCCGAGCACGGGGGCCGACGCGGTCGTCTTCGTCATGAGAAGCACGCTAGCGGCGCTTGCGGACACGTTCTGTCCGCAACTCACGGCGTGGTGCGGGGCGGGCCTCCTGGAAAGTCATTTGCCCCGTATACCCTGCTCTGTGATCACGCCGACATCGGCTCGACCCGAGAGCGAGAGGCATACGATGTCCGAGCGACGCCCCCGTCCCGCGGGGAAGAACTCCGCCAGGAAGTCCGCCTGGCGCCGCGCCCTGACCCCGCCCTCCGCGACCCCGAAGGCCCCGGTGCCCACGGCGGAGCCGGCCGACCCCGAACCGGCCGAACCGGCGAGCATCGTCCAGGCGGCGCTGTACCGCGACGGCGTCCGCGTGTCGTCCCCCGAGACCCTTGCGGACACCTTCCGGGAGCTGCGCGAACAGCCCTCCGGCATGGCGTGGATCGGCCTGGCCCGCCCTCCGGAGAGCGAACTGCTCTCGCTGGCTGAGGAGTTCGACCTGCACCCGCTGTCCGTCGAGGACGCGATGGAGGCCCACCAGCGCCCGAAGCTGGAGCGCTACGGCGACACGCTCTTCGTCGTCCTGCGGGCGGCCCGCTACCTGGACGCACCGGAGGAGGTCGACTTCGGCGAGCTGCACGTGTTCGTGGGCCCGGACTTCGTGATCACGGTCCGGCACGGCGCGGCGCCCGACCTGTCGGCGGTACGCCATCGCATGGAGCAGACACCGGAGTTGCTGGGGCTGGGCCCCGAGGCGGTCCTCTACGCCATCCTGGACGCGGTGGTCGACGGCTACGCCCCGGTCGTCTCGGGCGTCCAGAACGACATCGACGAGATCGAGACGGAGGTCTTCCGGGGCGACCCGGAGGTCTCCCGCCGTATCTACGAACTCTCCCGCGAGATGGTGGAGTTCCAGCGCGCGACCCGCCCCCTGGTGGGCATGCTGCACGCCCTGATGGCCGGTTTCGCGAAGTACGGCACGGACGAGGAACTCCAGCGCTACCTGCGCGACGTGGCCGACCACGTCACCCACACCAGCGAACGCGTCGACGGCTTCCGCCAGGCCCTCACGGACATCCTCACGGTCAACGCGACCCTGGTCACCCAGCAACAGAACGCGGAGATGAGGGCGTTGGCGGAGGCGGGCTTCGAACAGAACGAGGAGATCAAGAAGATCTCCTCGTGGGCGGCGATCCTCTTCGCTCCGACGCTCGTGGGAACCATCTACGGCATGAACTTCGAGCACATGCCGGAGCTGGACTGGAGCTTCGGGTACCCCTTCGCGATCGGCTTGATGGGGGTGGTCTGCGTGAGCCTGTACGTGATCTTCAAACGGCGGGACTGGCTGTGAGCCTCTCTCCGGGGAGAGGTGATCAACGGATGGAGGGGAGTGCGGCTGCGGCGCCAGGCGACTACTGCGCGCCGGTTCCCTGATCGACGAGAAGCCCGGCCCTGACGGCCACGAGCGTGCCGTTGGCCGCGGGATCCTGTGGCGCGGCCAGGACCTTCTCACTGCTGCACAGCAGCTGGACCTTTCCCGCCGTCGCCAGGGTGACCGTCCCCGTCGCGCTCAACGAGGCCTCGTTGTAGCCGCTGCCGCGAGGCGTGGCCATGTTGGGGCCACCGGTGATCCTGCAATTCCCCTTGTCTGCGTAGATGAGGAAGGCGGAACCGGTCAGGGTGTACGTCCCGGCAGGGAGCGACAGAGCGACGACCTGCGTGTCCGTCGTCCCGACGGAGTGCACCGCCGTCGCCTTGTAGACATCGCCCGGAGCGGCCGACGCGGAGGCGATCCTCTGCGAGGCATTCGCAGTGGCTCCCGCGTAAGTCGCTCCCAGGGCTGCCAGGGCGATGGCCGAGATCCCGATGGTTCTGATCCTCACGACTCTACGCACGATCAACTACCCCCTGTGAGTGCCGGATTGAAGACTCAAAATACCCGCGGCACAGCCTCATTGGGCGGAGCGTGATCCGTTCGCCCAAATGGTCACCGCCCCATGGGCTTCGGTTCTCTCCCCGTTCACGGAGGGTTTTCAGCCTGGCGTGCTGATCGGGTCACGCTGGGGCCTCGTTGGTTCCGCGTGCTGTCGCACCAGTGGGCGCTCGTCGCTGAAATCTTGGATTGTCCTTGACCTGGGATTCCTGGCGATATACGGGAGTTGCGGCGAATGATCGTCCCGGCGGGCCGGCACAGCCGCCTGCGACACCCCCCACAAGCGGAGATCTTGCGTGTACAGCTACATAAGGAGAACGGCGCTCGCGGGCACGGTCCTGTTGAGCGCCTTCTCACTGGCCGCCGTACCGGCCCAGGCGTCGGACAGCGGCGCGACCGGTGCCCCGCAGCGCGTCATCGTCATCCTGCGCGACCAGCTCGGCGGCCTCCCGATGCGGACGCGCGCCACCGAGCGCAGTCACACCGCTGCCCATGACCAGGCGCCCGTCATGGCGCAGTTGAGGAAGAGCGGCGGCACCCGCATCGGCGGAATGACCCTGATCAACGCCGTGTCCGCCACGTTGCGGCCGGACGCCGTCGCCCGGATTCGTGAGGACGGGCGCGTGGCCGCCGTCGTCCCCGACCTTCCGCTACGGCTGCCCGAGGCGGACCGCGGTGTCTCCGCGGCGGCCGGGGCAACCAGTACGGCTGCCGTCGCGACCGGCACCGCCTGCCCCAAGGACCCCGCGAAGCCCCTCGTCGAACCCGAGGCGCTCCGGCTGACGCACACCGACGCGGCACAGCGGACCGCCACCGGCAAGGGGGTGAAGGTCGCCGTCGTCTCCGACGGGCTGGATGCGGACAACCCCGAGTTCATCCGCCCCGACGGCAGCCATGTGGTCACCGACCGCCAGGACTTCGGCGGGGACGGTGTGAACGCCGACACCGGCGGCGGCGAGGCGTTCGGCGACGCCAGTGCCATCGCCGCGCAGGGCAGCCGTACGTACGACCTGTCCACGCAACTGCCGTACGCCGGACTGCCGAAGGGGTGCACGTTCCGTGTGCGCGGATTCGCACCCGGGGTGCAACTGATGGATCTGAGGGTGTCCTTCACCGCCTCCTCGGTCGTGCGCGCCGTCCAGTACGCGGTCGAGCACCACGCCGACGTCATCAACGAGTCCTTCGGGAGCAACCTCTACCCGGACCCGGCCACCGACCCCGAGCGGCTGGCCGACGACGCGGCCGTCGCCGCCGGTGTGACCGTGGTGTCCGGCAGCGGGGACTCGGGGCCGTCCGGCACGGTGGGTTCACCGGCCAGCGACCCGGATGTGATCGCGGTGGGCGCTTCCACGTCGTTCCGGCTGGCCGCACAGGCCTACGGCTACCGGAAGTGGACCAGCGACAACATCGCCCCCCTGTCCTCCGGCGGGACGACTCCCGGCAACAGGCTGGTCGACCTGGTCGCGCCGGGCATGGTCAGCATGGCCGCCTGCACCGTCGACCCGCGCTGGAGCGACTGCACCCGCCCCACCCAGGTGTTCGGCGGCACCAGCGAGTCCGGCCCGTTCGTGGCCGGCGCGGCGGCCGACGTCATCCAGGCGTACGGGGACGCACACGGCGGAGCGCGACCGTCGCCCGACCTGGTCAAGCGGATCCTGACCGGTACCGCGACCGACCTGCGCGCGCCCGTCGGCGAACAGGGCGCGGGACTCCTGGACACCGACGCGGCCGTCCGCGCGGCGCGGGCCGTCGACACGGTGAGCGGCGACCGCAAGAGCACCGAACTGGTGCCTTCGGTAGGCCAGTTGAGGGTCGTGGGACTTCCCGGCGCCCAGCGGAACACCTCCGTCGCTCTGACCAACACCGCGGACCGGGCGCAGCGGGTCACCATGACCTCGCGCACGGCCGGCGCCCGGACCTTCCTCACCGAGCGCAAGGTCACCGTCGGTTCTCCGCTCGCCAACGGCACACGCGAAGGGAGCCTCGCGGCCCGGCCGTTCACGGTCCGGGTGCCGAAGGGCACCCCGCTGCTGGACGCCGAGATGGTGTGGCCCGGTACCGCCGACTCCGGGAAGCTCGTCCTGGTCCTGCTGGATCCGGTCGGCCGGCTGACACAGGTCAGCTACGACTACGACGGGGGCGTGAACAGCAATCACCAGCACGTCGACGTCCACGACCCGCGCCCCGGCACCTGGACCGTCAAGCTGGTCTGGGGCAACGGCCGCATGCTCCTCCAGGACAAACCGCTGAAGCCCGGCAGCTACCGCGGTCCGGTCAGTGTCAGGATCACCGGGCACCGCTACGCGCGGGCCGGAGTACCCGAGCAGACCCGCGTCGTCCCGGCAGGCGGCACCGCGCGGTTCCCGGTGCGGATCCCGTTGCCGCGTACGGCCGGTGACGCGCCCTTCTCGCTCCAGTTCGCCTCGGACTCGGGGACCCGGCTGTCCCTCCCGGTGGCCCGCCGGACGCTGATCCCCACCGATCCGAGGCCGGGGCACAGCACTTCCTTCTCGGCGACCGTCACCGGCGGGGTCGGCCGGGACGTCGGCCAGACAGGCGGCTACTACCTGGACGTACCGCCGGGCCGGCGCGACCTGAGCATCGAGCTGACCGCCGAGGACCCCGCGCCCACGCTGGTGTACTACCTGGTCAGCCCCGACGACCAGGTCCTCGCCCGGGACGTCGACCGCACCGCAGGCGACCACAGCGCGCCGACGAAGTACGCGAGCCTGACCGTCGACCGCCCGGCAGCGGGCCGCTGGACACTGATCGTCGGACTGCCCGACGCGGTCAGCGGCAAGGCGTTCAGCCGACAGATCACCGGGAAGGTCCGCTTCGACTCGGTGACGGCGACGGCACCGGGCCTTCCGGACAGTGCCTCCCGTGTCCTGCGACGCGGCAGCACGCTCACCGTTCCCGTGCGGGTGCGGAACCCCGGTCCGGCGGTTCGGCAGTACTTCCTCGACGCGAGGCTCGACACCACCAGCGACCTTCCCGTCCGGCAGTTCGGATCCGACAAGTCGGGGACCGCGCAGGTCAACGGGGACGGCCCGGCCTGGTCCGTGCCCACGCACACGACCGAGCTGGTCGCCACCGCGACCGCCGACCGCCCGGTCGACCTGACGATGTTCCCCGCGACCACCTCTCCCCAGGTGGTCGCGCAGGCCGGCAGCGGCGACACCACGGTCGCCACCGCCACCGCGGGCGAGCTGGCGTCCGGGCCGTGGACCACGGTCGTCGACGACCCGGGCCCCTTCACGGACAGGCCCGCGGGCACCGGCACGGCGAAGGTCACGCTCACCGCCACGACCCGGACGCTCGACCCGGCGGCGAAGGCCTCCACCGGCGCGTTCTGGGACCCCGACGCCGACTGGAACCCCGTCGAGGCCGCCACCGGGACGACCGCGACGATGCACCTCACCCTGACCCCGACGGCGCCCGTCGGCACGGTCGTCCACGGAACGGTCTACATCGACACGTACTCCGGCTTCGGCCTCGAGGGCTCCGAGCTGACCGGCATCCCGTACACGTACACGGTCGGCTGACGACACCCCGCGCGAGCCTGACCCGGCTCCTTCCCCGCCGCATGTGCTCCCCCATGCGGCGGGGAGCGGGGGCTGGGCACCGTCTTGCGTGCTCGCGACGCCGCACCCGTTGAGGGATGTTGACGGAGCCCGCCCGTGACGGCAGGATGACCGACTGCGTGGCCTACGCCGAACCTCCCGCGACCGTCCCCAGCACGGTCTCCCCACGGAGGCAAAGGGACCAGCGTCTCAGGCCGTTGTCGCAGCCGATCGCCGCGGGCGAGGTTGCTGGGGAGCCGTCGTTCGGGGCGTGGAAGGCCGCGATGACTGCCCGTAGGAACTTCAAGCGCCAGGTGCGTGCCCGCGCCGCCAGGACCGGTGAGTCCTATACGGCCGCTCTGCGGCACTTCCGTCCGACTCCATCAGGAGACGTCATGTCGGAAGCAAGGACTCCCAGGAGCGTGCGGCTTGCCGTGGCGCAGACGGTCGTACGAGAAGACCCCCGAGACGTCGAGGCGTTGCGCGAAAGCGGGCGTGCCGTACGTGCCCTGATGCGCGAGGCCGGGGCGCGGGGAGCGAGGATCGTGCACTTTCCGGAGGGCGCGCTCTGCTTTCCGGGCAAGCTGGTCATGTCCGTCGACGGTCCGGACGCGGTCGGCCCCGCGGACTGGAGCCGGTGCCAGTGGCCCGTGCTCCGGGCGGAGTTGGCGGCGATCGCCGAGCTGGCCCGCGCGTTGCGGCTGTGGACGGTGATTCCGTCGGCGCACCGCCTGACCGAGCCGCACCGCCCGCACAACAGCCTCTACGTCGTCTCCGATCGCGGCGAGGTCGTCACGCGCTACGACGAGCGACTCCTGTCGAACACGAAGGTCTCGTACCTGTACTCGCCGGGCGTCTCCCCGGTGACCTTCGAGGTCGACGGTGTGCGCTTCGGCTGCCTGCTCGGCATGGAGATCCACTACCCGGAACTGTTCGCGGAGTACGAGAGGCTGGACGCCGACTGCGTGCTGCTCTCCACCAGCGGTACACCGGGCAACATCACCGCCGAGGCCCAGGTCCAGGGCCATGCCGCGTTCAACGGCTACTGGGTCGGCATCTCGGGGCCGGCACAGGACAGCGTCACCGCGCCGACAGGCGTGGTCGCTCCCAACGGTGACTGGCTCGCGCGGTGCCCCGCCGACGGTTCGCCTTCGGTGGCAGTGGTGGACCTGGACGACAGCTCCGAGACCGCCACATCGGCACTGACCCACGCACGCCCCTGGCGTCGGAAGTCGCGCTCGGGCCTCTACACGGAGCACCAGGTGAACGACCCGCGCAGTGAGGACCGTACGACGGGCTTCTAGGGTCTGTTGCGAAAGTGGATCAAGGCCGTAGATGATCACGGTCCGTGGGACGAGGTGATCTGACGAACGACCAGTGGGAGCGGCTGGAGCCGTTGCTGCCGGGTGGAAAGAAGCCGGGCCGCTCGCGGACCTGGAACCGTAGGCAGTTGATCGACGGCATACGGTGGCGGATCCGAACCGGGGGTCCCTGGCGTGACCTGCCGGAGCGCTGTGGGCCGTGGGACCGGGCCCACGACCTGTTCCGCCGCTGGCAGCGCGACGGCACCTGGAGCCGGATCCTCACCCAACTGCAGGCCGAGGCCGATGCAACGGGTCTGATCACGTGGGACGTGGGCGTGGACTCCACCATCGCCCGCGCCCACCAGCATGCCGCTGGCGCGCGTCAAAAGGGGATCTCCAAAAGGAACCTCCCGGTGGCATCGCCACCGAGCCCGACGACCAAGGCCTCGGGCGCTCGCGAGGCGGGCTGACCACCAAGCTGCACCTGGCAGTCGAGCAGGGTCGTGCGAGGCCGTCCGGGGCACAGCCGGACAGAGTTCGGGCGGACAAGGCGTACGGCTCCCGCGCGAGCGGCTCCTACCTGCGTCGACGAGGCGTGAAGTACCCCATCCCGGAGAAAGCCGACCAGATCCGCAACCGCCAAAAGCTCGGCTCCGGCGGTGGTCGCCCGCCCAAGTTCGACAAGGACGACTACAAGCAGCGGCACGCGGTCGAGTGCGGAATCAACCGGCTCAAGCGCCACCGCGCGGTTGCGACGAGGTACGACAAGCTTGCCGTCCGCTACCACGCGACTGTGCTGGTCGCTGCCATCAACGAATGGCTGTGACCAGCACAGTCGCAGCCACGCTTATCCGCCCTGAAGGATTCGCCCCTCCGAGGTCCCGAAGTACCAGTGCCGCTCAGCCGGCGCAGGAGGGAGGGTGCCAGCTGCAAGATCAGACAGCGCCTCCGCCAACTCAACAAGCGGAGCGGCATCAATGTGGTGTGCACCGCGCAGGAAGCTGGTGGCGCTCTCCTCCAACTCAGGCCAGGTCGAAACTTCGTCTCGGGCCACGCCACCGCGGGTCTCGATCCGGCGAGCTGCCTCCAGAGCACAGTTCAGGAGTTGCTGCTTCTGTTCGACGCCGTAGTCGTCGAACAGGACGGCGAAACTGCTGCCCGCCAACGCGTGCGTGCGCAGATCCTGCTCCAACTCCGCCCACCACGAGGGCCGTTGATCCGTCGGCGTCTCTCCCCAGACTCTCGCCGCTTCGATGAAGAGAACTCCGAGTGCCACGTCGTAGGCCCAGAACATCGCGTCCCCGGAGATCACCGGCACTGTCTTGCTCACGGCACTCCTCTGCAGCTGCTCGCTCCCAGCGCCAATCATGTCCTACCGGCCCGGCTGCCCGCCCGATTGGGCTGGCCACGCGATCAGCACTTCCACAACAGGCCTCTCATCAGCCACGGAGCGCATCGTTCGACGCCACGGAGCAGTCAGGTCAGCAGCGCACGAGATATGGACACGCGCCCCTCAATCGCTCCCGCACTCCCTTACCGGACACACAAAGCGCTGATAGTACGGACTCCTGCACAAGGGGGACGAAAGTGACGCGCACCGAAGCAGGCGCCGACGGCGACACCGCGGGCAATGAACCTCAGAGGGAGGGCGGCAAGGGCGAGAACAGAACACGGATCGTCATCGCGTCCATCGGTGCACTGGCGGCCGTCGCCGCCGCAACCGCCGGAGCCCTGTTCGCCCAGACCGGTGACCCCAAGGAACCGCCGAACGGCATCTCAGTCGCCGCACCAAACCCGTCCGAGTCCGAAGACCCGTGCGATCTACAACGGCTCGCCGACTCCTGGGACCAGCCGCCGTCACAGCGTTACAACGAGTCGCTGTTCGCGAACCACAACGCACCCCGTGTCTACACCCAAGTGGGCGGCCCTGCACGGAGTCCCGAAATCAGCGTCAAGGGTCAGATGAGCCTCAACATCCCAGCAGGCCAGGTCCTTTATCTCATCACCCGGCCCGACCCTGATTCCAAGGACGAGTTCGGACACCCGGGGAGCGGCCGGTTTTACCCGGGCACCCCCGTCAGCCTCACGTCCAGCGGCTGCTGGGAGGACAACAACCACTCGGTCGGTTATCCCGGCGTGGAGGGAATCAGCGAGACCTACCTGCTCGTCCTCGTCGGTTCCGACCAGGCCGCGAAGTTCCCGGCCGACCGCAAGGCGAAGAACTGGGACGGATACAGCGCGGAGGACTGGCGGGCCATCACCAAGATCGACGTCATGAATTTCCATGTCTCCACGAGCTAGTGCCGCATCAGGTTCCAGTTGCGCTGCTTGGGTGAACAGTTCAACGGGTTGATCATCGGTGCGGGGGCCGAGCAGTTCCGGATTTTTCAAGGTGGTTGTCCGGGACGGCTGTGACATCGCCAGCCGGGTGCTGCAGCATGCCGCCGGCACCGGCACGGCAACCTCACGCTCTCCCCCATCTGTTGGCAGGTTGCGGTCAAAGGCTCCTCAAGTGCCGGACTCCCCCTCGAACCGGTGGTCGGGTTTCGGACAACGGCTGTACGACCACCTTTCTCGGAGGATCCGGTGTCAGCACCCACCCGTAAGAGACGATGGCTCGCGATCTGTGCCATCACCGCATCCGGCGTTCTCGTCGCGACACCCGCGGGCGCCGCGTCAGGCAACGGGCATGTTCCCTTCGGTACTCGCGCGCTCGACCGACTCGCCGCCCAGCGTGCGCAGTCCACCGGCCTGCTCAGCCCCAGCGTCGCCGCCGAGGACGACGACGGCAACGAGGCCGACGAGATAGCCGAGGGGGCGGACCAGTACGCCGAGGCCCGCACCTCACCCGGCGTCGTCGCCCCCGGCGCTTACGGCGCCGCCTGGGGCAGCCTCAGCAACCTTCCCTCCACCGGCGGCAGTTGGCGCAACATCACCGACCTGCCGTACAACTCCGACGATTCCCGCTACCGCGACATCGACTCCAACTCCAGCGGCGGGTCCGGCAACGTCACCGGCCGGATGGCCGCGATCGCCGCCGACGACGACGGGTACGTGTACGCGGGCAGCGCCGGCGGCGGTGTCTGGCGGTCCGGGCGCGGCGGCGGGCGCTGGAAGCCGATCAGCGACAGGCTGCCGTCCCAGTCCACCGGCGCGCTCGCGCTCGACGGCGCCGGCAGGCTGTGGCTGGGCACCGGCGAGGCGACCACCAACGCGGACGCCTATCTCGGCAGCGGCGTCTACGTCCTGTCCGACCCGCACCACGGCACCTTCTCCAGCCGCAGCCGGGTCGGCGGCGACGAGCTGGAGTCGACCACCATCCACGAGCTGCGCTTCGGCGGCGGCAAGGTGTGGGCGGCGACCAGCGAGGGTGTCTGGAGCCACTCCACGAAGACGCTGAAGGGCTCCTGGAAGCTGGAGTTCGCGCCCAACCCCGACTACCTGCCGGGCGGTTCGCTGGCCCACGACCCGGCCGCCCCGTACAAGAACATCACCAACGACATCGCGATCGACCCGAAGCATCCGGGCAACGTCGTGCTCGCCGTCGGCTGGCGCAGCGGTGACGACTACAACGGCTTCTACACCAAGGTCCACGGCACCTGGACCCGGATCACCAGCGGTCTCGGCGACCTGCCCGCCGACGTGGACGACGTCGGCAGCGTCACCTTCGCCCGCTCCGCCGACGGCTCCCGCTACTACGCCATCGACGAGTCCCCCGAGCAGCTGAACACCAACCCGGACAGCGGCCTGGAGGGCATCTACGTCTCCAAGTCCGGTGCTCCGACCGGCCCTTGGACGAAGATCGCCGACTACAAGGGGCTGGCCGCCTCCGGTTCCGCGCTGACCGGCGCCGGCTACATGCCGGGCGTGCAGGCCTGGTACAACCAGTTCCTCACCGTCGACCCCAGCGACCCTGACCACGTGTACGCCGGTCTCGAAGAGGTCTACGAGTCCAAGGACGGCGGCTCCACCTGGTCGACGGTCGGGCCGTACTGGAACTTCAACTTCCCCTGCTGGTCCATCGACCCCGCCAAGCAGTCCGGTGACTGCAACCAGACCACCCACTCCGACCAGCACGGCGTCGCCATCGGCCGCTACCACGGCAAGAGCTTCGTGTACGTCGGCAACGACGGCGGCGTCTACAAGCGCCCGGTGAACGGCTCCCAGGACGCCTCGGGGCACGCCACCGACTGGACCTCGCTCAACGACGGCACCATCGACACCCTCCAGTACTACTCGGTGGGCATCGGCAAGGACCTCGACCACGGCGGTGTCTCCGTCACCGGCGGCCTCCAGGACAACGGCCAGTCCGTGCTGCGCAGCAACGACACCGTGATGGGCTCCAACTTCGGCGGCGACGGCGGCGACACCCTCACCGACCCCGCCAACGGCTGCAACATCGCGGAGGAGTACGTCTACCTCGCCATCCAGGTGACCCAGAACTGCGCGGTCAACGACGGCAGTTGGATCACCGACCCGAGCAAGGCGACGTCGTACGGGGTCGCCCCGCCCGACAACGCCACCAGTGAGGCGCGTTTCATCGCCCCGCTCGCGGCCGACGCGAAGAACAGCTCGACGTGGATCGCGGGCGGCCGGCACATCTGGGTGCAGACCCACGGCTACGCCATCCGCAGCGGCAGCGAGTGGAAGAGCGTCCACGACCTCGGTGAGGGCCACACCGCGACCGCCGTCGCCGCCTCGGGCGGCAAGGTGTACGCGGCCTGGTGCGGTCCCTGCAACAACCAGGGCTTCACCCGTGGCATCGCCGTCGGCAACGCGGACGGCACCGGCTGGCACGACATCGCCCTGCCCGCCACCGGCGCGGACGGCACCGTGCCCAACCGCTACCTCAGCGGGTTCGCGGTCGATCCGAAGAACGCCGACCACGTCTACCTCACGGTCAGCGGCTTCTCCCGGCAGTGGACCGAGGGACCGGGCGCCGGCGTGGGGCATCTCTTCGAATCGAAGGACGGCGGCACCACCTGGAAGGACATCTCGGCGAACCTTCCCGACGTGCCGGCCGACTCCGCGGTCGTCACCCCCAACGGGGGTCTCGCCGTCGCCACCGACCTCGGTGTCGTCTACCGGGCGCCGGGCCGCAGCACGTGGCAGCGGGTCGGTTCGCTCCCGGCCGTCGCCGTGCTCCAGTTGAAGCTGAGCCCCGACGGCCGCACGCTGTACGCGGCCACCCACGGCCGCGGCATCTACACCATCCCGGTGAGTTCCTGCGGCTGACGCACACCGAGCGGTGACGGAGGGGTGCCCCTGGAAACCCGGGGTCACCCCTCCCGCGCGTACGGCGTCACCGTGACGTCGAGCGTGAAGCCGACGCCCCCGGCACCCGCCAGGTCCGGTTCCTTCGCCGACACGGTGATCCGGGCGCTGCCGCCCCGGGTCCCGGCGGCCCGCAGCGAGACGTGCGCGGCGCCGTCGGCGGCCACCTGCCGGCCGGTCACCAGGACGAGGGCGGGCGCCGAACTCCGTACGGCCGTCCACCGCTTGCCGTCGGTACGGGGGCTCAGGACCAGGGAGACGACCGTTCCGGGCCGTACGCACACCGGCCGCCGGACGGGATCGCCGGGCGCGACGGTGATCTGCGCCCGGCCCGCTGCACAGCCCGCGCCCGAGGCGGGGGCAGAGGCAGAGGCAGAGGGCGGTGAAGCCGAAGCGGACGGCGCCTGCGACGAAGACGAAGGGGGCACGGAGGACGGAGCGGTCGGACTTCCGGCCGACGTCCTCCCCGAAGGGCTCTCCGAAGGACCCTTCGCCGCCGGGCCACCGGTGTCCGACGTCCCGCACCCGGCCAGGACTCCCACCAGGGCGATCACACACCCCCCGATTCGCCACCACCGCATCCCGCACCTCCGACCGTTCACCTGCCACCAGCATGCTCCGCCGCCGACCGGCGGGCCGCCCGCGACCGAAGAGCCTTACGGAGATATGACGTGGTGGCGCTGTTCCGGGATCCCCCCGCCGGTCCGGACCTGGCGTGACCGTATGCGTGCACGGGTCACCGGCGGTGCCGGGCCTGTCGGGTCCGCGTGCCACGTCCCCTCGACCTGCCCGGGCAAGTCCCCACCGGCACGCCTGTCACCCTCGACGGCTCTCCCCGCCCGACTCCCCCGGCGCCGTAGGCCGCACGACCGCCAGGCGGCGGTACGCGGCGCGGGCGTGGCCCAGGCGGGCCAGGGTCGTGCCGGTCAGGGCGGCGACGAGGAGGCAGCTGAGCCAGAAGGTGTCGCGCTGGACGGACCAACTGAGCGTGCCCGCGGGCGGGATGGCGAAGCCGTTGAGGAAGAGCCAGCACAGGACGGCCGTACCGGGGGCCGCCGCGAAGCGGGCGCACCAGCCGAGCAGGGAGGCGAGCACGGACAGGACGGCGAGGGCGAGCGCGGGCCGGCCCGGGCCGATGAGCGCGTTGACCGCCGCCACGAGCAGAAGGGATCCGGCGAAGGCCGCGGACCACACCAGGGCCGTGGACACCGGCTGGGGCACGGGCCGTGCACCCGCGCGCAGGGACACCCACTCGACCACGGTTCGACTCCTTCCGGCAGCACCGCCGACCGATACAGCCTTCCACGCCACGGCGGTCCGCGGGAGAGCGGGTTCGGCCGGAACGAGGCGCCGAAGAGGCGTCTGTATGTACAAGGGAAAATCCGGTTCATCAGTGCGCAAATGGATCACTGGATCGGTGTAATCGGCACAAATGCCGGGCCGTCCGGCGATCTAGCGTCGGAGTGCACGGGGCCGCACGAGCCAGAAAGGCATCGAGTCACTCATGCCCATCCCGCACACCGACGTCATGCCCGCCCTCGACTTCGACACCCTGACCACCGCGCACGAACGAGACCGACCGACCGCCGACCCCCTCCTGCCGCCGGTCGACGAACTGCCCGCGTCCGTGTCGGAACCCGAGGCGGTCTGCCGCCGGGTGCGGGACGAGCTGATGCTCGACGGCAACGCGCGGCTGAACCTCGCCACCTTCGTCACCACCTGGATGGAGCCGCAGGCGCGGGAGCTGATGGCGGAGACGGCGGAGAAGAACCTCGCGGACCGCGCGGAGTACCCGCAGATCACGGCCATGGAGGAGCGCTGTGTGCGGATGCTCGCCCGGCTGTGGCACGCGCCGCGCCCGGCGGAGGTGCGCGGCTGCTCGACCACCGGCTCCAGCGAGGCCGCGATGCTCGGCGGGCTCGCCCTCAAGCGCCGCTGGCAGGACCGCCGCCGCGCCCAGGGCAGGGACACCGCGCGCCCGAACCTGGTGATGGGCTCGAACGTCCAGGTGTGCTGGAAGAAGTTCGCCAACTACTTCGAGGTGGAGCCGCGTTACGTCCCGATGGAGCCGGGCCGCTACCACCTCACGCCCGACACCCTGACCGCCTACTGCGACGACAACACCATCGGCGTGGTGGCCGTCCTCGGCTCCACGTTCGACGGCTCCTACGAGCCCGTCGCGGACATCTGCCTGGCTCTGGACGGCTATCAGGCCGCCACCGGCACCGACATCCCGGTGCACGTCGACGGCGCGTCCGGCGCCATGGTGGCCCCCTTCCTCGACCCGGGCCTGATGTGGGACTTCCAGCTGGAGCGGGTGGCGTCCATCAACACCTCGGGCCACAAGTACGGGCATGTCTTCCCCGGTCTCGGCTGGGCCCTGTGGCGGGACGCCGAGGCCCTCCCCGACGACCTGGTCTTCGAGGTCGACTACCTCGGCGGCAGCTCCCCGAGCTTCACCCTGAACTTCTCGCGTCCGGGCGCGCACGTGGTCGCGCAGTACTACAGCTTCCTGCGGTACGGCTTCGAGGGGCTGCGGGACCTGGCGGCGCGGAGTCGTACGACGGCCCGCGCGCTGGCCGACCGGATCGCGGCGATCGCCCCCTACGAGCTGGTCACGGACGGCTCCGAACTGCCCGCGTTCGCCTTCCGCGTGGCGCCCGGCACCGAGGGCCTCACGGTGTTCGACGTCTCCCACGCCATGCGCGCCCGCGGCTGGCACCTGCCCGCGTACACCTTCCCGGCGCCCTGCCAGGACGTCTCTGTGCTGCGGGTGGTCGTACGCACCGGGTTCACCGCGGAACTCGCCGGCATGTTCGTCGCCGACCTGACGGAGGTCACCAGGCGCCTGCACGCCGACCGGCTCTCGCCCTCGCTCAGCTAACGGGGCCCCCGGCTCCCAGCGAGGCGCGGACGAGAGCGCGCAGCTCGTCGTCGGTGATGTCCGCCGCCTCGCCGGGGCCCAGCCGGAGGGTGGCCTTGCCGCTGAGCAGCCCCGGGTGCCGGGAGAGGAGATCGGCGCCGGCGTCCGCGTCCCAGCCGTAGAGGGAGACGCCGTGCCGCCACGCGCCCACGTGCAGCCGGCGGGCGCCGACCCGGTACGTGGGCATGCCGTAGGAGAGCTCGACGGCAGCCTCGGGGAACGCCCCCAGGATCAGCCGGTGGACCCGGTCGAAGAGGGGTCGGTGCCCGGGGGCGATGCCGTCGATCCAGGCCTGTACGTCAGCGTCCATACGCCCTATTTGTACAGGGGAGACCGGCGTCACAGTGTCGCTGCGGGAAAGGTCACAGCCGTGCCCTCTGCTGCCTCTTCGGGGGTCTGGCCTAGCATCCGAGCATGACGGTCCTGCCTGACGACGGGCTCTCGCTGGCCGCCGAGTTCCCTGACGCGAACCTTGAACAGTGGCACGGCCTGGTGGCGGGTGTCCTGCGCAAGTCGGGCAGGGATGTCTCCGGCGCGGCAGCGGAGGAGGCCCTGTCCACCGCGCTGGAGGACGGGTTGCGCACCCGGCCTCTGTACACCGCGCACGACACCGCCCCCGAGCCCGGCTTCCCCGGCTTCGCCCCCTTCGTACGGGGAGCGCGGCCCGAGGGGAACACCGCGGGCGGCTGGGACGTACGGCAGCGGCACGCGGTCGCCGACAACGCCGCGGTGCTCGCGGACCTGGAGAACGGCGTCACCTCGCTGTGGCTCGCCGTGGGCGACGGGGGCATTCCGGTCGCGTCGCTGGGTCAGGTCCTCGACGGCGTGTATCTGGACCTCGCTCCGGTCGCCCTCGACGCGGGCCGCCAATTCGCCGAGGCGGCCGAGGAGTTGCTGCGGCTTTACGGCGAGCGCGGTATCACGGGCGAGTCCGTGCGCGGCAGCCTGGGCGCCGACCCGCTGGGTCACGAGGCCCGTACCGGCGAGGAGTTGGACTTCGCGCCGGTCGTCCCGCTGGCGCTCAGGTGCGCCGAGGAGTACCCGGGGCTGCCGGCGCTGACCGTGGACGCGCTGCCGTACCACGAGGCGGGAGGTTCGGCGGCGCAGGAGCTGGGCGCCTCGATCGCCACCGGTGTCGCCTATCTGCGGGCGCTCACCGAGGCCGGTCTGAGTGCCGAACAGGCCTGCGCGCAGCTGGAGTTCCGGTACGCGGCGACGGCCGACCAGTTCCTGACCATCGCCAAGCTGCGCGCGGCACGCCGGCTGTGGGCGCGGGTCGCCGAGGTGTGCGGGGTGCCCGCCGCGGGGGCGCAGGCGCAGCACGCCGTGGTGTCGCCGGTGATGATGACCCGCCGGGACCCGTGGGTGAACATGCTGCGCGCGACGATCGCCACGCTGGCCGCGGGGGTCGGCGGGGCCGAGTCCGTCACCGTGCTGCCCTTCGACCACGCGCTGGGCCTGCCGGACGCGTTCGCCCGCCGTATCGCCCGCAACACGTCGACGATCCTGGTCGAGGAGTCGCATCTGTCCCGGGTGATCGACCCGGCGGGCGGCTCCTGGTACGTGGAGCGGCTGACCGACGAACTCGCCGAGTCCGCCTGGGCGTTCTTCCGGACGATCGAGCGCGACGGCGGCCAGGCGGCCGTCCTGCGCTCCGGCCGGCTCCGCACGGACCTGGCGACGACGTGGGCGCGGCGCTCCAAGCAGCTCGCCACCCGCCGCGAACCCGTCACCGGTGTCAGCGAGTTCCCGTTCCTGGCCGAGAAGCCGGTCGAGCGGGAGCCCGCCCCCGAGCAGGCGTCCGGGGGTCTCCCCCGGGTCCGGCGAGACGAGGCGTTCGAGGAGCTGCGCGCCCGCTCCGACGCCCACCTCGCGGCGACCGGGGCACGCCCGCGGGTCTTCCTGGCCGCGCTGGGCCCCGCCGCCGCCCACACCGCGCGCCTGACCTTCGCCGCCAACCTCTTCCAGGCCGGCGGCGTCGAGCCCGTCACCGAGGGCACCTTCGAGGAGAGCGGCGCCACCGAGGCCTGTCTGTGCTCCAGCGACGCGCTGTACGAGGAGCAGGCCGAGGAGACCGCGGAGGCCCTCAGGTCGGCGGGCGCACGGCATGTGTTCCTCGCCGGACGCCCGGGGCAGTACTCCGGCGTGGACTCCTACGTCTTCGCGGGCTGCGACGCCGTAGCCGTGCTCACCGCCACCCTCGACCGCATGGGAGTGTCCTGATGTCCAGCATCCCCGACTTCACCGGGATCGAGCTGGGGACCCCGGCCGCCGACGGCGGCGCCGACGAGTGGCGTACGGCCGTCAAGAGCGCCACGCAGGAGGCCGAGCCCGTCTGGGAGACCCCGGAGGGCATCGCGGTCAAGCCCCTCTACACCGGCCGTGACCTGGAGGGCCTGGACTTCCTGGAGACGTACCCGGGTGTGGCGCCGTATCTGCGCGGGCCCTACCCGACGATGTACGTCAACCAGCCCTGGACGATCCGCCAGTACGCGGGCTTCTCCACCGCCGAGGAGTCCAACGCCTTCTACCGGCGCAATCTCGCGGCCGGCCAGAAGGGCCTGTCGGTCGCCTTCGACCTGCCCACGCACCGCGGTTACGACAGCGACCACCCCCGGGTGACCGGTGACGTCGGCATGGCGGGCGTGGCGATCGACTCGATCTACGACATGCGGCAGCTGTTCGACGGGATCCCGCTGGACAGGATGTCCGTGTCGATGACGATGAACGGCGCCGTGCTGCCGGTGCTGGCGCTGTACATCGTGGCGGCGGAGGAACAGGGTGTCGCGCCCGAGAAGCTGGCCGGGACCATCCAGAACGACATCCTCAAGGAGTTCATGGTCCGCAACACCTACATCTATCCGCCGAAGCCGTCGATGCGGATCATCTCCGACATCTTCGCGTACACCTCGCAGCGGATGCCCCGCTACAACTCCATCTCCATCTCCGGCTATCACATCCAGGAGGCGGGCGCGACGGCCGACCTGGAGCTGGCGTACACCCTCGCGGACGGCGTGGAGTACATCCGGGCCGGGCGTGAAGCGGGCCTGGACGTGGACGCGTTCGCGCCCCGGCTGTCGTTCTTCTGGGCGATCGGCATGAACTTCTTCATGGAGATCGCCAAGTTGCGGGCGGCGCGCCTGCTGTGGGCGAAGCTGGTGCGGCAGTTCGACCCGCAGAACGCCAAGTCCCTCTCCCTGCGCACCCATTCGCAGACCTCGGGCTGGTCGCTGACCGCGCAGGACGTGTTCAACAACGTCACCCGCACCTGTGTCGAGGCGATGGCGGCGACCCAGGGCCACACCCAGTCGCTGCACACCAACGCCCTCGACGAGGCACTGGCGCTGCCCACCGACTTCTCCGCGCGCATCGCCCGCAACACCCAGCTGCTGATCCAGCAGGAGTCCGGCACCACCCGGGTCATCGACCCCTGGGGCGGCAGCGCCTATGTGGAGAAGCTGACGTACGACCTCGCCCGCAAGGCCTGGCAGCACATCCAGGAGGTGGAGGCGGCGGGCGGCATGGCGAAGGCGATCGACGCCGGCATCCCCAAGCTGCGCATCGAGGAGGCCGCGGCCCGTACCCAGGCCCGTATCGACTCCGGCCGCCAGCCGGTGATCGGCGTCAACAAGTACCGGGTGGAGACCGACGAGGCGATCGAGGTCCTGAAGGTCGACAACTCCTCCGTGCGCACCAAGCAGATCGAGAAGCTGCGGCGGCTGCGCGCGGAACGGGACGAGACCGCCTGCCGGGACGCCCTCGACGCGCTGACCCGGGCGGCGGACGGCGACGGCAACCTCCTGGAGCTGGCCGTGCACGCGGCCCGCGCGAAGGCCACCGTCGGCGAGATCTCCGACGCCCTGGAGAAGGTCTACGGCCGGCACGCGAGCCAGATCCGTACGATCTCCGGCGTGTACCGCAACGAAGCAGGGGAGTCGCCCTCCGTGGACCGCACCCGCGCCCTGGTGGACACCTTCGAGGAGGCCGAGGGCCGGCGTCCGCGCATCCTGGTCGCGAAGATGGGCCAGGACGGCCACGACCGCGGTCAGAAGGTGATCGCCACCGCCTTCGCCGACCTCGGCTTCGACGTCGACGTCGGCCCGCTGTTCCAGACCCCGGGCGAGGTGGCCCGGCAGGCCGTGGAGGCGGACGTGCACATCGTCGGCGTCTCGTCGCTCGCGGCCGGGCACCTCACCCTCGTACCGGCGCTGAAGGAGGCGCTGGCCGAGGAGGGCCGGGAGGACATCATGATCGTGGTGGGCGGGGTGATCCCGCCGCAGGACGTGCCCACGCTGCTGGAGATGGGGGCCGCGGCCGTCTTCCCGCCCGGGACGGTGATCCCGGACGCGGCGTACGACCTCGTCCAGCGGCTCTCGGCCGACCTCGGGCACGAGCTGTGATCGATGTCGACACCTATGTGAAGGGCGTCCTCGACGGCAAGCGCGCTCTGATCGCCCGCGCGATCACGCTGGTCGAGTCCACCCGGCCCCAACACCGGGTGCTGGCGCAGGAGTTGCTCACCGAGCTGCTTCCGCACAGCGGCCGGGCCCGGCGGATCGGGGTCAGCGGGGTACCGGGCGTGGGCAAGTCGACGTTCATCGACGCGTTCGGCACGATGCTGACCTCGCTGGGGCACCGGGTGGCCGTGCTCGCCGTGGACCCGTCCTCCAGCCGTACGGGCGGCTCCATCCTCGGCGACAAGACCCGGATGGAGCGCCTGGCCGTCGACCCGGCCGCCTTCGTACGGCCGTCCCCGACCGCGGGCACGCTCGGCGGGGTCGCGAAGGCGACCCGGGAGTCGATCGTGGTGATGGAGGCGGCGGGCTACGACGTCGTCCTCGTCGAGACGGTCGGCGTAGGGCAGTCGGAGACCGCCGTCGCCAACATGGTCGACTCGTTCCTGCTGCTCACGCTGGCCCGTACCGGCGATCAGTTGCAGGGCATCAAGAAGGGCGTCCTGGAGCTGGCCGACGTGATCGCCGTGAACAAGGCGGACGGCCCGCACCAGCGCGACGCGCAGGCGGCGGCGCGGGAGTTGGCGGGTGCGCTGCGTCTGATGCACGGCAAGGACGCGGCCTGGACGCCCCCGGTACTGAGTTGCAGCGCCCGGGAGTCGACAGGCCTGGACACGGTCTGGGAGCGTCTGGAACAGCACCGCACCCTGCTGGACTCCACGGGCCGGCTCGCCGCCAAGCGCCGTGACCAGCAGGTGGACTGGACCTGGTCGATGGTCCGCGACGAGCTCCTCGGCCGGCTGCACGCCGACCCGGCCGTCCGCGCCCTCGCCCCCGACCTCGAACAGCGGGTCAGGAACGGCGAGTTGACGGCGACGCTGGCCGCCGAACGCATCCTGGGGGCGTTCGGCACGACCTCGGACTGACCCCGGGGGCGCCGCGCAGTGCCGCGCCCCCCGGCGGCTCGTAGCGCCGCACGCGCGACGCGCAGGCCCGCACGGCGGCGGCCACGGTCCTGGCGCGAACCGCAGCGGCCCGCACGTAGGCCGCCGCCCGGCCCCGGGCTCAGGAGGCCCGCACGCAGGCCCCGCCCTGGCGCAGACCGTAGGCGGCCCGCACGGAGACCGCCGCCCCGGCGCGAACCGCAGGGGCCCGCACGGAGACCGCCGGCCTGGCGCAAACGGCAGGGACGCCGGCACGGAGCCCGCCGACCGGTCTCGGGCCCCTCCGGCACCGGAGCCTCGCCCAGCCCCCTACGCGCCGGGGCCCCGGGTCATGCGGCTCCGGCGCTGGAGCCCAGGGCCGGTCCGCCGGCCCGCTCCCCCGGCTCGGCGAACGGCGTCGACGGAGTCTCCCGCACCTTGGCGACCGCCCAGGCCATCTGCTGCCGTACGTCCTCCGCGACCCGTTCCCCGTGGACCGCACCCAACAGGGCCTCCGCGAGGTGGTGCAGCTTGGTGTTGGTGTTCTGGGAGGCGGTGACGAGCACCGTCCAGGCGTCCTCGGAGCTCAGCCCGAAGGAGGCCATCACGATGCCGCGGGCCACATCGATGGACGGGCGGGTCCGCATGGCCCGGCGCAGCTGGGCGACCTCCAGACGCAACTCCTCGTCGACGTCCGCGCCCGGCTCCTCGTCGGCGGGCACGGGGTCCGGGGCCTCGGGACGGCTCTCCGCCCCCTCTGCCCCCACCGCCTCCTCCGGCCTGAACAGTTCCCGCGCGCCGGTCAGGTCGAGCAGGCGCCCGAGGGCCGGGCCGCACGCGGCGACGGTGACCGTCTTGCCCTGGTCCAGGGCCTCCCGGCGCAGGTCCAGCAGGACGTTGAGCCCGGCGCAGTCGCAGAAGCCGACGCCCGTCAGGTCCAGGTCCACCCCGGTGGACGAGGTCGCCAGAAGGGCGTAGAGCTCCGGCTGGAGCCGCTCCGCGCCGATGTCCAGCTCACCGCGGCAGACGACGGTCACCCGGTCGCCGGCCGTCACGGCCTCGACGGAGGCCAGACACGGCGGACGCTTGTCCGTCGCGCTGAGGGGCTGCGCCGAGTGCGCAGGTTCCGGCATGGCCCTCTCCCTCATGTGCTCCGCTGCCTTGCTCACCAGATTCGCCGCGTCGACCCACATGCGTCAACTAATACATGAAATTTAGTTCAGGTTTTTGGATGCGTGAATATGTGGTCGCTAGAGTTGAGCCATGGATGGAGTGCCCGAGCCACACACCGGATGGACGTTCGTCACCAACCACGCGCGCGTGCTGGCCGCGATCGCCGACAACCACAGCGCCCGCATCCGCGACATCGCCGCGCACTGCCGGCTCACCGAACGTGCCGTACAGAAGATCATTTCCGATCTGGAGCAGGACGGATACCTCTCGCACGTCCGGGAGGGCCGCACCAACACCTACCGCATCGAGGCGGGCCAGGTGCTGCGCCATCCCGCCGAGGCGGGCCTGACGGTGGCCTCCCTGCTCTCCCTGCTCGTCCAGGACGAGGCGAGCCGCTCCAGCGGCCCCGAGGGCTCCGGTGAGCTTCCCGCAACGTCGCGTTCATGACAGTCCGGCACCCGCGTTAACAGCCGCTACGTAACGTGACCGGCCGTGGGACCGGAGCCGTGCACCCAACCGCGAACAGCGCCGCCAGACCGCTCATGACCGACCTCCGGGCTCCCCCGTGCCGCCGATGACGCCGAACGGGTCCCCACGCATCCCCCACCCCCCGCACAGCCCATCGGGAGGCGTGACATGAGCACTACCGAATCACGGTCGGCAACGGCAGAACCGACGACAACCACCGACCAGGCGGTCAGGGAGACCCTGGAGGACTACACCCTCCGCTTCGCGCCCCGCAGTTACCGCCGCTGGACCCCCATGGTGGTGGCCACCACCGCCCTCGGCGGCATCGCCTACATGGCCGACTTCTCCATCGGCGCCGGCATCGGCCTGGCCCACGGCACCGGCAACGCGCTCGTCGCGATCGCGGTCGCCGCCGTGGTCATCTTCGTCACCGGTCTCCCCCTCGCCTACTACGGCGCCCGCTACAACATCGACCTCGACCTGATCACCCGCGGCTCCGGCTTCGGCTACTACGGGTCGGTACTGACCAGCGTCATCTTCGCCAGCTTCACCTTCATCTTCTTCGCCCTCGAAGGCTCGATCATGGCCCAGGGGCTGAAGCTGGGCCTCGGACTGCCCCTGTGGCTCGGCTATCTCGTCTCCACGCTGATGGTGATCCCACTGGTCATCTACGGCATGAAGGCGCTCAGCAAGCTCCAGGTGTGGACGACTCCGATCTGGCTGCTGCTGATGGTCGGTCCGCTGGTCTATCTGATCGTCACCGACCCCGGCACCGTCGACCGCTTCCTCGCCTACGCCGGCACGGACGGCGACGGCGGCGTCAACACCGCCTCCGTGCTGCTCGGCGCGGGCGTGTGCCTGTCCCTGATCGCGCAGATCGGTGAGCAGATCGACTACCTGCGCTTCATGCCGCCCAAGACCGAGGAGAACAAGCGCACCTGGTGGACGGCCGTCCTCATGGCGGGTCCCGGCTGGGTGGTGCTCGGCGCACTGAAGCAGGCCATCGGGGTCTTCCTCGCGGTGTACATCCTCGCCAAGGTCGGCCCGGACGTCGCTCCCGAGCCGATCCAGCAGTTCAAGGGCGCCTTCGACGCGATGATGCCGTCCTGGCTCGTCCTCCCGCTGGCCGTGGCCCTCGTCGTGATCAGCCAGATCAAGATCAACGTGACGAACGCCTACTCCGGCTCGCTCGCCTGGACGAACTCCTTCACCCGG
Source organism: Streptomyces sp. 351MFTsu5.1 (assembly GCF_000383655.1). Classification (NCBI taxonomy): domain Bacteria; kingdom Bacillati; phylum Actinomycetota; class Actinomycetes; order Kitasatosporales; family Streptomycetaceae; genus Streptomyces; species Streptomyces sp. 351MFTsu5.1. Next base: position 240,836 of record NZ_KB911775.1, read on the forward strand.
GTCACCAAGCACTACCCCGGACGCATGGTCTTCGTCCTGGTCAACCTGGGCTTCGCGCTGGTCCTGATGGAAGCGGACATGTTCAGCTTCCTCAACGACATCCTGGGCTTCTACTCGAACTGCGCGATCGCCTGGGTCGTCACCGTCGCCACCGACATCGGCATCAACAAGTACCTGCTGAAACTCTCCCCGCTCCAGCCGGAGTTCCGCCGCGGCATGCTCCACGCCGTCAACCCGGTGGGCGTGGTCGCCTTCGTCGCCGCCTCCGGCCTGTCGATCGCGATGTACTTCCACGCCCTGGGCGACACCCTCCAGCCGTACTCCCCGGTCGCCGCCGCCGTCATCGCCTTCGTCCTCACCCCGCTGATGGCGATCGTCACCAAGGGCAGGTACTACCTGCGCCGCACCGGCGACGGCATCGACGAGCCCCTGCTGGACGCCGACGGCAACCCGAGCGCGCTCACCCTCGACTGCCACGTCTGCCGCCAGCCCTACGAGCGCCCCGACCTGGCCGCCTGCGCCACCCACGACGCCGTGGTCTGCTCGCTGTGCCTCAGCACGGACACGGCGGGCGACCACATCCTGCCGGCGACGGCCTGAGGCGCCGCGGTCCACGTCGGACGACAGCGGTGGGCGCCCGGGATACACGGACGCCCACCGCGGTCAGGCCGGCGCCCCGAACCACCGGGCCAGGTGCGCCGCCAGGTCCCCCTGGTCCTCGCCCACCCACGCCACATGGCCGTCCGGCCGCAGCAGCACCGCGGGCGCGTCCAGTGCGGCACCGGGGTCGACGACATGGTCGACCCGGTCCGACCAACCCGCCGGTGTGAGGCGGCGGGTCCGGTCGAGCAGCAGTCCGCGGCCGCCGTGCATCCGTTCGTACAGGCGGCCGCGCTCCAGCGCGAGATCCCGCAGGCGCCGGCCGAGCGGCTCGGGGCCCGGGCCGAGGTCGTAGCGGATCCCGACTCCCGTGATCCTCTCGACCAGGTACCGGTTCACGTCCTCGAACTCCGCGAGCTGCGCCAGCAGCCTGCACACCGACCGCGGTCCGGGCTCGGGGGACATCAGCACGGACTGGGCGCGGACGATGTCCAGGACGTCGGCGGCGACCGGGTGCCGCTCGGCGTGGTAGCTGTCCAGCAGTCCTGCGGGAGCCCAGCCGGCCACCTCCGCGGCCAGTTTCCAGCCGAGGTTGAAGGCGTCCTGGATTCCGAGGTTGAGGCCCTGGCCGCCCACCGGCGCGTGGACGTGCGCCGCGTCTCCCGCCAGCAGCACCCGGCCCACCCGATAACGGTCGGCCTGCCGAGCCGCGTCGCCGAAGCGGGACAGCCAGCGCGGCGAGTGGACGCCGAAGTCGGTGCCGGCGACCGCCCGGAGCCGTCGCCTGAAGTCGTCGAGGGTCGGCGCGGCCGTCCGGTCCTCGCTCACATCCCCGGCGGGCACCACGACCCGGTACACGCCGTCCCCGACGGGTCCGAGACCGAACCACTTCTCCCGCTCGCGGACCTCGGTCATCACGGCGGTCACCGTCTCCGGACCGGCGTCGACCTCCATCTCGCCCAACAGCGCCTCCCGCGTGGCCGGTTCACCGGGGAAGCCGACCCCGAGCAGCTTGCGCACGGTGCTGCGGCCGCCGTCGCAGCCGACGAGGTGGCGCGCCCGCAGCCGGGTGCCGTCGGCCAGTTCGACGTTCACGCCGTCCTCGTCCTGGCTCAGCCCGGCCAGTTCGGCGCCCCGCCTGATCTCGGCACCGGCCTCCACGGCGTGTTCGGCCAGGAGGCGGTCGGTCACGGTCTGCGGGATGGCGAGCGTGTAGGCGTGCGCGGTGTCCAGCCCGTCGGGCCAGCCCTTGGTGACGCCGGCGAAGAAGTTGCCCGCCCGGGACTGCTTGCCGTGCGCGAGGAACTGCTCCAGCAGCCCCCGCTGGTCCAGCACCTCGACACTGCGCACGTGCAGGCCGAGTGCGCGGATGTACGGGAAGGGTTCGCGCTCCTTCTCCAGCACGACCACCCGCACGCCGTGCAACCGCAGTTCGGCGGCGAGCATCAGCCCGGTGGGCCCGCCTCCGGCAATGATCACGTCGAACACCGATTCCCCCGTCTCTCAGCGATGTGCGTCCTTCTCCTGCGTGACCGCTCCCGCCCGGATCACACCCCCTGCGGCTGGAGATAGCGCGCCAGCAGGTCGTCCAGCGTGACCATGCCCGTGAGGGTGCCGGAGTCGTCCCGTACGACGGCCAGGGACGCGCGGTTGCGGCGCAGCAGGTCGATCGCGTCGGCGACCTTGGTGTCCTCGGTCAGTTCCGGTACCGGCCGGGCCAGGGCGCGGGCGGTGGCGGTGCGGCCCTGGGCGCGGGCGACCAGGGCGTCCCGGACGTGCAGGGAACCGAGCACCCGGTCGTCCTCGCGGACCAGCATGCGGGTGCGGTCGTGGTCGGCGGCCGTGCGCAGGACGGTGTCGAGGTCGGCGGCGCCGGGCACCGAGGTGATGTCCGCGGCCGGGATCCGGAGGTCGCCGACCGGGGTCTCGGGCTCGGTGAGCGAGCGGGTGAGCAGCTCCGAGTCGGTCTCGCTGATGAGTCCGAGCCGCTCCGACTCCTCGACCAGATGGGTGAGTTGCTCACGGTTGTGCACGGCGGCGAGCTCGTCGCGCGGGGTGACCCGGCACAGCCGTACCAGCGCGTTGCTCAGGGTGTTGAGCACCGAGATCAGCGGCCGGACCGTCTTGACGAGGGCCCGGAAGGGCGGCGCGAGCAGCATCGCGGAGCGCTCGGGGTGGGCGATGGCCCAGGACTTGGGTGCCATCTCGCCGACCACCATGTGCAGGAACACCACGACGACCATGGCGAACACAAAGGCCACGCCGTAGCTCAGGGCCGTGGGCAGGCCCAGGTCGTGCAGCAGCGGGTCGAGTTCGTGGGAGATCGCGGGCTTGGAGACCGAACCGAGGCCCAGGGTGCACACGGTGATGCCGAGTTGGGCGCCGGCCAGCATCAGGGACAGCTCGCGCATCCCGGCCAGTGCCGCCTTCGCACCGCGCCGGCCCTCCGCCGCGGCCTTCTCCATGCGGTGCCGCTTGGCGGCGACCAGCGCGAACTCGGCCGCGACGAAGAACCCGCTGCCGATCAGCAGCAGGACGGTGACGAAGAGCGCCATGGGGAAACTCATGCCTCACCCGTCCTGACGGGGAGTGCCGTCGGGAAGCTCATGCCTCGTCCACCCTCTCGATGCGGACCCGCTCCGGCACGTGCCGGTCCAGGGTGCGTACGTCGATCACCGCGCGGGCTCCGTCGAGCAGGTCGACGGTGACCCGGTCGCCGATGGCCGGGAAGCGGCCCAGGCGGTCGACGACCAGCCCGGCGACGGTGTCGTAGTCCTCGTCCTCGGGCAGCTCGATCCCGGTGGCGTCGGCGATCTCGTCGAGGCGGCGGCCCGCGTCGACCAGCCAGCCCCCGCCGTCCGGCACCGCGGGTTCGGTGACGGTGTCGGTCTCGTCCGCGATGTCGCCGACGAGTTCCTCCGCGATGTCCTCGTAGGTGACGATGCCGGCGACTCCGCCGTGTTCGTCGAGGACGACCGCGAACTCGTCGTCGCGCTCCCGCATCTGCGCGACCGCCTCCGGCAACGGCAGCGTGTCGGGCAGCAGGAGGGGCTTGCGGGCCAGGGAGCCCGCGGTGGCCCGGGCGGGGTCGCCGGCCGGCAGGCGCATCAGCTCGCGTACGCCGAGGACGCCGGGGACGTCGTCGGGGTGGTCGCCGAGGACCGGGTAGGTGGAGTGGCCGTGCTCGGCGATCAGGCCGACGGCTTCGGCGGCGGTGGCGTCCCCGCGGACGAAGACGGTGTCGACGCGCGGCACCATCACCTCGTCGAGGGTGCGCTCGGAGAACTCCAGGGCGTGGTCGAGGAGTTCGGCGGTGTCCCGGGGCAGCTCGCCCTGCTCGTGGGACTCGCCGATGAGGTGGCCGAGCTCCTCCAGGGTGGCGCCGTGGTGGAGTTCCTCGACGGGTTCGATGCCGACCCGGCGGAGCAGGCGGTTGGCGGCGCCGTCGAAGACGTGCACCAGCGGGCCGACGACCTTGAGGTAGCCGAGCGTGGAGGGCGCGAGGGCCTTGGCGAGCCGTTCGGGAACGGCGATGGCGAGGTTCTTGGGGGCGAGTTCGCCGAGGACCATCTGGACGACGGTGGCGAGCACGAAGGCAAGGACGACGGAGATGCCGCCGACGGCGCCCTCGGGGATGCCGATGCCGGTCAGGGCTGGTTTCAGCAGTGCGGAGACGGACGGTTCGGCGATGAAGCCGACGACGAGTCCGGTGACGGTGATGCCCAGCTGGGCGCCGGACAGCATGAACGACAGCCGCTCCAGCACCGTCAGCGCGCGGGCGGCCCTGCGGTCGCCCGCCTCCGCCTGGCGGGAGAGGGCGAGCCGGTCCACGGAGACGTACGCGAACTCCTGCGCGACGAAGTAGCCGGTGCCGGCGGTCAGCAGGAAGACGGCGAGCAGGCCGAGAAGGGCACTGGTGGTACTCAACGGCGGGTCGATCGCGTCGGGCTGGAGTCCGTCGGTGGGGCGGACACGGGCTTGCTCCTTCAGTAGGGGTGTCAGAAGAACGGCCAGGAGGGGGTGTCAGAGGAACGACCGGGACGAAAGCGGCGTTCCCAGGTCTGCGGCGTTCCCAGGTCTACCAGCCGGGCGGGGGCACCGCCCGGCGATCACACGGCGTCACACAGCGGCAGGGGCCGGGCCGACCAGCTCGGACAGGACGTCCTCCATGGTCACGAACCCGAGGACGGCCCCCGTCTGTCCCGTCACCGCCGCCAGATGACTTCCGTCGGCGCGCAGCGCGGTGAGGGTGTCGTCGAGCGGGGTGTCGATGCGGACCCGGGTGACCGGGTGCAGGGCGGAGCGGGGGAAGGGCCGGTCGCGGTCGGTGACGCCGAGGGTGTCCTTGATGTGCAGATAGCCCAGCAGGGTGCTGTCCGGGCCGGTGACCGGGAAGCGGGAGTACCCCGCGTCGGCGGCCGTGCGCTCCAGGCGGGCCGGGGTGACCGAGGCGTCGACGGTGCGCATCCTGGGGACCGGGACGAGGATCTCGCCGACCGGACGGGTGCCGAGCTCCAGCGCGTCCCGCAGCCGTTCGCCGTCGGCGGGCGAGAGCAGCCCGGCCTCGCCGGACTCGACGACCATGCGGGCGAGCTGGTCGTCGGTGAAGACCGACTCCACCTCGTCCTTCGGTTCGACGCGCAGCAGCTTCAGCAGGGCGTTGGCGAAGGTGTTGATGCCGAACACGAAGGGCCTGAGCGCCCGCGTGAGGGCCACCAGGGGCGGTCCGAGGAGCAGCGCGGTCGGCACGGGGGCCGCCAGGGCGATGTTCTTCGGGACCATCTCGCCGATCAGCATGTGCAGATAGGTGGCCAGCGACAGCGCGATCACGAAGGCGATCGGGTGCACCAGCCCGTGCGGGACGTGGGCGGCCTCGAAGCCGGGCTCCAGCAGGTGCGCGATGGCCGGTTCGGCGACCGCGCCCAGCACCAGCGAGGAGACGGTGATGCCGAGCTGGGCGGTGGCCATCATCGCGGAGAGGTGTTCGAGGCCCCACAGGGTCATCCGGGCCCGCTTGTCGCCGGCACGCGCGCGTGGCTCGATCTGGCTGCGGCGCACGGAGATCAGGGCGAACTCGCCGCCCACGAAGAACGCGTTGGTCAGCAGGGTGAGGGCGCCGACGAGCAGTTGGACGGTGGTCATCGGGACTCCTCCCCCGCCGGGACCGGCACCCGCGCGGGTGCGGTGATGCGGATCAGGTCGGCGCGGTGGTGGTCGACGTCCAGGACCTCCAGGCGCCAGCCGTCCAGGTCGAGGTCGTCGCCCTTGGCGGGGATGCGGGAGAGCCGGGTGGCGACCAGTCCGGCCACGGTCTCGTACGGCCCCTCGGGCGCCGTGAGGCCTATCCCGGCGAGCCGGTCGACGCGGACGGAGCCCTCCGCCTCCCAGGCCCCGGTGCCGGCGGGCCGCAGGTCGGGCATCTCGACGGGGTCGTGCTCGTCGCGGACCTCGCCGACGACCTCCTCGACGATGTCCTCGACGGTCGCCACGCCGGCGGTGCCGCCGTACTCGTCGATGACGACGGCCATGGTGCGGGTGGCCCGCAGCCGCTGAAGGAGCCGGTCGGCGGTGAGGCTGTCCGGGACCAGCAGGGGTGCGGTGGCCAGCTCGGTGACCGGGGTGACGGCCCGCTTGCCGGGCTCCAGGGCAAGCACGTCACGGATGTGGACGGTGCCGATGACCTCGTCCAGGCTGTCGCGGTAGACCGGGAAGCGGGACAGGCCGGTGGCGTGGGTGAGGTTCGCCGCGTCGGCCGCGGTGGCGTGCGCTTCGAGGGCCTTTACGTCGACGCGCGGGGTCATGACGTTCTCGGCGGTCAGCTCGCCCAGGTGCAGGGTGCGGACGAACAGTTCGGCGGAGTCGGCCTCCAGGGCGCCCTCGGCGGCGGAGTGCTCGGCGAGCGCGACCAGTTCCTCGGGGCTGCGGGCGGAGGCCAGCTCCTCGGCGGGCTCCAGGCCGAAGCGTCGTACGACGGCGTTGGCGGTGTTGTTGAGGTGTCGGATGAAGGGGCCGAAGACAGCGGTGAAGGCGCTCTGCGGCCCGGCGACCACCTTGGCGACGGCCAGCGGTCGGGAGATGGCCCAGTTCTTCGGCACCAGCTCGCCGACCACCATGAGCACGACGGTCGACAGGGCCACGCCCAGCGCGGTCGCCACCGGTGCGGCGGCCCCGCCCAGACCGAGGCCGGCGAGCGGGCCCCTGAGGAGCGCGGCGAGGGAGGGTTCCGCGAGCATGCCGATCACCAGAGAGGTGGCGGTGATGCCGAGCTGGGCGCCGGAGAGCTGGAGGGTCAGCCGCCGGACCGCCTTCAGGGCACCCTCGGCGCCACGCTCACCGGCTTCGGCGGCCCGCTCCAGGTCACCACGCTCGACGGTGGTCAGGGAGAACTCGGCGGCGACGAACACGGCGCAGGCCAGCGTCAGCAGGAGGGCCGACAGGAGCAGCAGGATCTCGGTCACCGGGCCGCCTCCCGCCCCTCGTACGGGTGGGACGCGGCTCGGCTGGTACTGGGAGGCTCACCCATTGCGGGTCCGTGGCTCCTTCGGGTCGGGACGACGTTCACCCAATGGTAAAGGACAGGCAAAGCGTCTTGGCAAGGGGAGACCGGGCAATTTTTCTACGCACTTGTAGAAGGTGAGGTCTCAGGTCCACGGCAAGCGGGAAGGGAGACGGGCCATGGCGGTGCTGCCGCGCACGTCACGGGCGGTCCAGGGCAGGGACACCCGGTGGGAGGGTGCGGGGTACGCTGCCGGTCCGGCGGGCGTCTCGTCCGGCGTCGGTGTCCACCTCTGACGGAGGCCTTCCCCATGTTCGGACTGAGCGAGCTCGCGATCATCCTGATCGTCGTCATAGCGGTCATCGCCGTCAAGAAGGGTCCTGAGCTGGTCCGTTCGGCGGGCAGGTCGACGCGGATCCTGAAGTCGGAGGCCCGCGCGGCGCGGGACCCGCAGCCGGGGCCGCAGGTGATCCAGGGCGAGGTCGTCGAGCCCGGCAGCCCGACGGGGCCGCGGCCGCAGGGACCCGACACCGCCTGATCAGCGGCCCGGGCGGCACCGGGGTACGGAACTTTCACCGCGCCCCGGCTGCCGGGGCGGGGCCCGGAAGTACGGGTCTTTCGCCGACCCGGCTCCCGGGCGCGGGCCGGTGCAAGGGATCTTTCACCGACCCGGCTGCCGGGCAGGGGCGGGATGGCTCATGATGAGCGGGCCATGCACCGATCCGTCACGACGACCCGCGCGCCGCTGCCCGTTCTGCGGGCCGCGGTGTTCGCCGTCGTCGGCACGGTCCTCGGGGTGAGCGCCCACCATCTGCTCGCCGAGGGACCGGTGCCCTGGACGCGCGGTGCCGCCGCGACGGCCGTGCTGTTCGCGGTGGGGCTCATCGGGGTCCAGCGGCCCCGAAGCCTCGCGACCGTCGTGGCGTGCAGTGTCGCGGGCCAGTCCGGGCTGCACCTGTGGCTGACGCTCACCGCGGCCGCCCAGCACTCCGGCGGACATCCGCACGGGGCCGGTCCCGCGTGGCACGAACAGCTCCACGACTCCCTCGCCATGACGGCGGCCCACGCACTGGCCGCCACGGCGGTCGCGGTCCTGCTGCACCGCGCGGACGCGGTCTGCTGGTCGCTGGCGCGCGGGGTGACGGCGGCGATCGACGGGATCCGGGCCCGGCTCACGGCCGCCCGGCTGCTGCTGGCCCGGCCCGTGGCCCCCGGCCCACGGACCGCGCCGGCCGTCGTGCCGGCGTACGACGAACGGCCGCTCACCGTACGGCCGTTGCTGGCGCACGCGGTGGTACGGCGGGGTCCTCCGGCGACGAGCTCAGCTCTCGCCCACTGACCCCCTCGGGGACGCCGAGCCGGCCCGTGCCGGACGGCCGCCCCGCCGTACCCCCTGCCTGGAGTCCCGTATGTCCCGAATCACCCTGCCCCGTCTGTCCGTTGCCGTCGCCACGGCCACGGCCGCCGTCGCGCTGACCGCCGTTCCGGCCGCCGCCCACACCGAGGTCGAGGCCGACAAGGCCCAGGCCCTCGCCGAGAACGTCACCGTCACCTTCCACGCCGAGGCCGAGTCCGACAGCTCCGGCATCAAGGAGGTGCGCGTGGTCCTGCCCGAGGGCATCGCCCCCGCCGACGTCACCTACGACAAGGGCCCCGCGGGCTGGAAGTTCACCGCGGACAAGGACGGCTACACCGTCGGGGGCAAGGAGCTGAGGACCGGTGCGAGCGCGGAGTACTCCGTGGTCGTACGGCAGTTGCCCGACGCGAAGGAGGTGGCCTTCAAGACCCTCCAGACCTACGGCGACGGGCATGTCGACCGCTGGATCGAACTGGACGAGAACGGGGAGAACCCCGCGCCGACGCTCACGCTGAAGGCGGCGGCACCGGGCGCGAAGCCGATCGCGTCCGCGAGTGCCACCGAGAGCCCGGCCCCGACCGACGCGGACCCGACTCCGGCAGCCGGCCCAACACTCGCGACGGCCTCCGCGCAGGCCACCGACACCGCCGAGGACTCCGACAGCGGGCTGTCCGCGGCCACCTGGACCGGCATCGGCGCGGGCATCCTCGTGGCGGCGGCCGCGGTGGTCCTCGCGGTACGACGCCGGGGCGGCACCGAGCAGTAGACGGACGACGGACGCATGCGGGGCCCCGTCCGGGGGCGGGGGCGGGGCCGTCGTTGCCGGGCTGCGTCCAGGCCGGGGGCCGGGGCGCGGGGGCCGAGGTGCCGGGCGCGGGGGCCGGGGCGCGGGGCGCGAGGGCCGGGGCGCGGGGCGCGGGGGCCGGGGCGCCAACTGCCGAGTGTTGGGTGCCGGGGCGCCAGGCGCGGGGGCCGAGGTGCCGGGCGCGGGGGCCGGGGCGCCAGCTGCCGGGTGTTGGGTGCCGGGTGCCGCTGCCTTCAAAGGCGGAGCACGGGACTGTTGCGCCGCGCACAGAGGCCGCCCCCCCCCAGGACCACCGCGCCGCGCCTCGTCCGGGGGCCGGGGTCGCGGCTGCCGCGCCGGATACAGGGGCCGGGCCGTAGACCGCCACGTCGCGCCGGGAGGCCGGTCCCGGAACCGACGCGCCGCCTCCAAGGGCCCGGCTCGCCTCCCCGCACCCCGTCCCGGTGATTTCCCGTGCGGTCTGGATGAATCCTCCGCCTCGGGGTAGGCCAGCCACACGGCGTACCCGGAGATGGAGAGCCATGATCCGCGCGAACTCCCCCGCACGGCACGGGGCCTGGGCGGTGGCGCTCAGCGTTGCCGCCCTCGTCCTCACCGGAGCCTGTGACGATCAGGACGGTGGCGGGGGCGGGGGCGCTTCCCGGGCGGCCCGGACCTCGGCCACCGGGTCACCCGGCACGACCTCGCCCGGGATCTCGGCGTCGGTGTCCGTCCCGCCGACGCCCACGCCCACCGCGCCCGCCGATCCCGTGCGGGCCGAGCAGGACGTCCGGAAGGCCTGGGGAGTCCTCTTCGACCCCGGGTCCTCGCCGCCACAGCGCACTGCCGTCGTCGAGGACGGTGACGAGAACTCCCTGATGATCGACAACCTCTTCCGCGACCCGTCCGGCGGCAAGTTGCGCGCGAGCGTCACCTCCGTGTCGTACACCTCCGACGTGCACGCCGAGGTGACCTACGACCTCCGGCTGGGCGACCGCAGGCTCGACACCGGCGGCCCGGGGGCGGCCGTACTCCAGGACGGCCGGTGGAAGGTCGCGCTGCGGACCGTGTGCGCGCTGACCCGGCACGCACAGGACGCCCCCGAGGCGCCCAGCTGTGTGGTGCCGTCGTCTAGCCCTGCCGGAACAGGTCGTTGAGCTCCGTCTGGGAGAGCTGGTCGGCGGCGTAGGAGAAAGTGCCGTGGTCGGCCAGCTCCCGTGCGGCGTCGAGCAGCCCCCGGTACATCGCGCGGGCGATGCTGCCGCCGACCGTGACCCGCCGGACACCGAGGTCGCGCAGGTCGTCCAGGGACAGCGCGTTGCCGGTCAGCCCCATGACCACGTTGAGCGGGCCGTCGATCCCGCGGACCAGGGCGCCGATGGTCTCGGCGTCCGCGGCGCCCGGGACGAAGGCGCAGTCGGCGCCCGCCTCCAGGTAGGAGTTGGCCCGTCGTACGGCCTCGTCGAGCGGGCCGCCGACCAGGAGCACATCGGTGCGGCCGACCAGGACGAAGGGCTCGCCGTGGGCCGTGAGGGTCTCGCGGGCGGCGCGGACGCGGTCGACGGCGAGCTTCTCCTCGTAGAGGGGCCGGGCCCGGTCGCCGGTGAAGTCCTCGATGTTGCCGCCGGCGGCCCCCGAGGCGAGCGTCAGCGCGACGGTCTCGGCCACGGTCTCGGGGGACTCGCCGTATCCGTCCTCCAGGTCGGCGCTCACCGGGACGTGCAGCCCTTCGGCGATCTCCCGGACCCGGCCCAGCATGGTGGTGCGGTCGACGCGGTCCTCGGGCGGCTGTTCGGCGAAGAAGTCGTGGTCGGGCCGCCCGAGGGAGAACGCGACGCCCGCGCTGGTCGTCGCCACGGCCGGGAACCCGGCCGCCTCCAGGATCCGGGCGCTGCCCACGTCCCACGCGTTGGGGAGCAGGAAACAGCCCTCCCGGTGCAGATCGGCGAAGCGCTGCGCCTTGGCTCGGCGGTCGGTGTCCACGCGGTCCTTCCCGGCCCGTCGCCCCTCGACGGGCTCAAGGCGAAGGTACGCGGCAGGGACCTGCGGGCGCATGTCATGACCCCCGCCCGGCCCGGCCGGGTCGTGAGAGCGGCAGCACCTGTTCGGCGAGGGCGAGTTCAGCCGCGAGGCCGGTGCGGGCGCCGCCGTCGTGGCTGGTCACGGAGTTCTCCGCGCCCTTCCCCGACGCGCCCCCGCACCGCCCTCTAGGATGTGCCCGATGTCCAGCCCCACGCAGCTCCGCTCGCGACCGCCCCTCTGGCGGGCGCTGCTCCTGCTCGGGCTGCTGACAGGGCTGTTGGGCATGCACGGGCTGTCTCCCGGCGGTGGGCTCCACAGCCACGAGGCCATGCGTTCCGCGCACGCGGCGAACGTCGCCGTCGGCGTCAGTCTCGACCAGGCCTGTCACGACGGCTGCGGCTCCGGACACCTCCATCACGCCGACGCGACCTGCGCGTCCGGCGCGGTGAGCGGTGGGCCGGTGCTGCCCGCGCTCGCGCCCGACCCCGCCTTCACCGTCGTGGGCGACAACGAGGCGTGCCCGGACGGGTTCGCGTCCCAGGACGGGGCCCGCGCTCCGCCGTCCCTCTCCGAACTCCAGCTGCTGCGGATCTAGAGACCGCGTGCTCCGACGCGTCCAGATCCCTTCAGCAGCAGTGGAGTTCCAGCATGCGTACCACCCGACTGATCGCCGTGTCCGTGAGCGCCGTGTTCACCCTCGCGGCCTGCGGGAGCGATGCCGACAGCGGTAGCGCCCCCTCCCACAACACCCAGGACGTCTCCTTCGCCCAGGGCATGATCCCGCACCACCAGCAGGCCGTGGAGATGGCGGAACTCGCCTCCGGCCGGGCCTCCTCCCCCGAGGTCAAGGACCTCGCCGGGCGGATCGAGAAGGCCCAGGGGCCGGAGATCACGACCATGACCGGCTGGCTGAAGTCCTGGGACGAGAAGGTCCCCGAGGCGATGTCCGGCATGGGCCACTCCGCGCACTCCGGCATGGCCGGGATGATGGACGACGCCGACATGGGCAAGCTGGGGAAGGCCTCCGGCAAGGAGTTCGACACCATGTTCCTGACCATGATGGTCGAACACCACGAGGGCGCCGTGGAGATGGCCACGACCGAGAAGGCCAAGGGCGAGTACAAGGACGCCACGGCCATGGCCGGTGACATCGTCACCGCGCAGAACGCCGAGATCGCCGAGATGAAGAAGCTCCTCAACGCGGAGTGACCCACACCTCACGGATAACGAGTCCTTCTCCGGGCACCCGGAGAAGGACTCTCCGGATCCGCTGAGGAGCAACAGTGGCGACAGAGCGACTCCCCGATCACGAACAGCGCATATTGGACGAGGTGGAGCGCGCGCTGCGCCGCGACCGCCGTCTGGAGCGCCGGCTCCGCACCCATCGGATGCGCCGCTCTCCCGACCTCTCCCGGGTCACCCATTACCGTCCGCACGTGCTGACGGTGGGGCTGCTGCTGACGGTGTCGATCACGCTGATGGTGCTGGGGATCGTCACCTCACGGCCCGCGGTCATCTGGACGTTCGCCGCCCTGTGGCCGCTGACCCTGTTCGCGTCGTTCCGGCTGCTCTGCCGCTGGACGGAACGCTGACCGTCCCCGCCCTGTCGGGACGGTCAGCCCTCCACACCTCTCCTCAGGCCTCCTCGGCCCTCCCCGGCTCGAACGCCGACTCGATCGGCCGTTCGTCCACCAGGACCCGTCCCCGCGGCGGCCCGCCGAGCAGGGCCCGTGCGGCGGTCAGGAGGTCCGGCGCCACGTGCTCGGCCCGTGCCGTCTCCTCCGGGCGGGTCCGCTCGTCCGGTACGAGGATCCCGTGGGCGCCCACCCGGGCGGCGGCCTCGGCGTCCGCCGCGGTGCCGACCACCGCGCAGTCGCCCGGCGCGGTGCACACCCGGCCCGCCGCCCAGAGGATCAGGCCCGGTTCGGGCGGACGGCAGTGGCAGCCGTCGTCGGGACCGTGCGGGCACACGCCCCAGATGTCGAAGGGGCCGAGGAGGTCGTCGACGCGGTGGTTGAGGGCCCGTACGCCGGCGTCGCTGAGCCGCCCGTCGCCGGGCTGTACGGCGACGAAACCGGTGCGGACGTCGTACAGCCGCAGCAGGTCGAGCGCCTCACGGGCTCCGGGTGCCGGGCGCACCTGGTCCGGGTCGAGGGCGTCCTCGACGAGAAAGCTGTCGCGGTCGAACAGGACCGTACGCACGCGCGTCATGCGCGCCACCTCCTGGCTCTCGCGTGCACTGCTTTCCCTGACGGGTAACCACGCGGGGGCGGTCCATGCGAGGCCCTCACCGCCGCCTCCCGCTGCGCCATGGATGTGAGCAGCCCATGAAATCCCCGCTGAGCAGGCCCGATTACCTAAGATCGGCGCGTGGTCACCTTCCTTCTCGAACGCACCGCCCCGCTCTCCCAGGAGGAGGCCTGGCGCCGCCTCACCGACTGGCCCCGCCACGGCGAGGTCGTCCCCCTGACGCGCGTCACCGTCGAGCCGCCCGGTCCGACGGCCGAGGGCACGCTGGTGGTCGCCCGTTCCGGGATCGGCCCGCTCTCCTTCGACGACCCGATGGAGGTCATGGTCTGGCGCCCGCCGACGGAGGGCGTCTCCGGTCTGTGCCGGCTGGAGAAGCGCGGCCGGGTGGTGAAGGGCTGGGCCGAACTGGAGGTGCATCCCGGCCCCGGCGGCCGGGCCCGCGTGGTCTGGCGCGAGGAGCTGGGGGTCCGCCTCCTCCCCGGCCCGCTGCTGGGTACGGCGGCCCGGTCGGTCTTCGGAAGCGCCTTGAACCGGCTGCTGCGCGGAACGTGATCCGCGGACCGTGCAACAGTGGTCGGCATGAAGGAAGTTGACGGTACGACGGTACGGACCGACGAGGTCGAGGCGCTCGCGGTGGACGGACTCCGGTGGCTCGTGGGGGCCGCGCGCGAGACGGCGGACGGCGGACTCGTCTGGCCGTCCGCGCCCTCGGAGACAGAGCCCGCCCTGGCCCTGTACGACGGCACGGCCGGGATCGTCACCGTACTCCTGGAGGCCTGGCGGCACTTCGGCGACGCCTCCTGGGCCGATCTCGCCCTCCGCGCGGGCCGCGGTCTGACGGCCGCGGTCGACTCTCTCGACGACGACTCCCTGTACTTCGGCCGGGCGGGCGTCGCGCTGATGCTGCACACCCTGCACGAGGAACTGGGCGACACAGTCTGCGGCGCCGCGGCCGACCGGGCGATGGCTCTCGTGCGGTCGGGCTTCGACGGAGAACGCTGGGGCGAGCTGTTCGAGCTGATGGGCGGCAACGGCGGGATCGGCCTGACGGCCCTGGCGGTCGGCGACCCCGAGTTCGCGGTCCTCGCGGTCGAGCCGTATCTCCGGGCGGCGGAGCGGACCGAGTGGGGTGTCACCTGGCCGCACCGGCCGGGTACCGAGGCGCGGATGCACCACATGTCCCACGGCGCCCTCGGCATCGCCTACGCCCTGGCCCGGATCGGGTACGCGACCGGCCGGGCCGACCTGGTGGAGTCGGCGCTGGCCGGGGTCGCGGACGTCGTGGCCCGCGACCAGGACGGCCCGGACGGCTTCCTGGTCCGGCACTCCACCCCGCAGTTCCGCCCGGACCTGATCGAGCCGATCAGCTACGGCTGGTGCCACGGACCGGCCGGAGACGCCCAGATCTTCCGGCTGCTGCGCGACTTGGACAGGGACACGGGCAGGAACATCGGCAGGGACGCGGGCAGCGACACGGAGGGCGGCTCGGACGGAGGCTCGAACAGGAACACGGCCTGGAACGCCCTCGCCGACCGCTGCTGGCACACCGTCACGCACTCGGGGCTCCCGCGGCGGCTGCGCCCCGGGTTCTGGGACAACCAGGGCCGCTGCTGCGGTACGGCGAGCGTCCTGGCCCTGGCCTCGGACCGGATCGCCGAGGGGCGGCCCGCGGCGGACTTCGCACAGGTCCTCGTCGCCAACCTCGCCGCCCGCGCGGTCCGGGACGGCGACGGCGCCCGTTGGTCCAACGTCGAACACCGGTCCACCCCGAGCGAGTTGGAGCCCCGCACCGGCTGGGCGCAGGGCAGCGCGGGCATCGTGCGTGAGCTGCTGCGCTTCGTCCGGCTGAGCCGGGGCGGTGAGGCGGGGTACGCGTTCACGTGGCCGGACCAGCCGGCGGTGTCCGTTCAGGCCACGGACCCGATCCGGCGGGGCGGGTCCGCCGTCACGTCGTGATGGATCGGGGTGTGCGCGCCGGTGAGGGAGACCCCGCTGCCGCCGCGCCGGCCCGCGACGATCTCGGCGGCGATGGACAGGGCCGTCTCCTCGGGGGTGCGGGCACCGAGGTCCAGTCCGATGGGTGACCTCAGACGCGCCAACTCCATCTCGGTGACGCCGACTTGGCGGAGGCGTTCGTTGCGGTCGAGGTGGGTGCGGCGGGAGCCCATGGCGCCGACGTAGGCGACCGGGAGGGTGAGGGCCAGCCGGAGCAGGGGTACGTCGAACTTGGCGTCGTGGGTGAGGACGCACAGGACGGTCCGGGCGTCCACCGCGGTGCGCTCCAGGTACCGGTGCGGCCACTCGACGACGATCTCGTCGGCCTCCGGGAAGCGGGCCCCGGTGGCGAAGACCGGGCGGGCGTCGCACACGGTCACCCGGTAGCCGAGGAACTTCCCGATCCGCACCAGCGCCGACGCGAAGTCGATCGCGCCGAAGACGATCATCCGGGGCGGCGGCACGGAGGACTCGACGAGCACGGTGAGCGGGGCGCCGCAGCGCGATCCCTGGGCGCCGATCTCCAGGGTGCCGGTGCGGCCCGCGTCCAGGAAGGCGCGGGCCTCGGCGGCGACCGTGCGGTCCAGTTCGGGGTGGGCGCCGAAACCGCCCTGGACGTCGCCGTCGTCGGAGTTCGCGGGCCGTACGACCAGGGCGCGGCCGACGAGTTCCGCCGGGCCGGACACGATCCGTGCCATGGCCGCCGCCTCTCCGCGCGCGGCCGCTTCCAGCACGGCCGTGACGGCCGGGCGGACCCGGTCGGTGGCCCGGACCGGGGTGACGAGGATGTCGATGACGCCGCCGCAGGTCAGGCCGACCGCGAAGGCGTCGTCGTCGCTGTAGCCGAAGCGTTCGAGGACCGACTCCCCGTCCTGGAGCGCCTGTTGGCACAGGTCGTAGACGGCTCCTTCCACGCAGCCGCCGGAGACCGAGCCGATCGCCGTGCCGTCGGCGTCCACCGCGAGGGCGGCGCCCGGCAGGCGGGGCGCGCTGCCGCCGACGGCCACCACGGTGGCCACGGCGAAGTCACGTCCCTGCTCGACCCACCGGTGCAGCTCGTCGGCGATGTCCAGCATGTCTCGGTCTCCTTAACAGCGGTTGCGTACAGGGGCGTTGGCGGCGGCTAGTGCACGCCCATCCAGCTCTCGATCGGGTTGAGGGCGTAGTAGACCACGAAGATCACCGTCAGTCCCCACATGAAGGCGCCGATCTCCCGCGCCTTGCCCTGGGCGACCTTGATGGCCACGTAGGAGATGACGCCCGCGGCGACGCCGGCGGTGATCGAGTAGGTGAACGGCATGATCACGACGGTCAGGAAGACGGGGATCGCGGTGGCGCGGTCGGCCCAGTCGACGTGGCGGGCGTTCATCATCATCATGGCGCCGATGACCACGAGGGCGGCGGCCGCGACCTCGCCGGGCACGATGGCCGTGAGCGGGGTGAAGAACAGACAGGCCGCGAAGAACAGCCCGGTGACGACGGAGGAGAGCCCGGTGCGGGCACCCTCGCCCACGCCGGTGGCCGACTCGACGAAGACGGTCTGGCCCGAGGCGCCGGCCACACCGCCGATCGCGCCGCCCGCCCCGTCGATGAACAGCGCCTTGGACAGGCCCGGCATCCGGCCCTGCTCGTCGGCGAGCTTCGCCTCGGTGCCGACGCCGATGATGGTGGCCATCGCGTCGAAGAACCCGGCGAGCACCAGCGTGAACACGATCATGCCGACCGTCATCGCGCCGACCTGCCCCCAGCCGCCGAACTCGACCTTCCCGAAGATCGAGAAGTCGGGCATCGAGACCGCGCTGCCGTGCAGTTCGGGGGCGCCACTCGCCCACTGCCCGGGTGCGATGGCCCCGACGGCGTTGAGGACGACGGCCAGGACGGTCCCGCCGACGATGCCGAGGAGGATCGCGCCGGGGACGCCTCGCGCCTGGAGCATGAAGATGGCGAGGAGGGTGACGGCGAACAACAGGACGGGCCAGCCCGCGAGTTCACCCGTCGGGCCGAGCGTCACCGGGGTCGCCTTGCCCTGGTGCACGAAACCGGCCTTGTAGAAGCCGATCAGGGCGACGAACAGACCGATGCCCATGGTGATGCCGTGCTTGAGGGCCAGCGGGATCGCGTTCATGATCATCTCGCGCAGGCCGGTGACGACCAGCAGCATGATGACCACGCCGTACATCACGCACATGCCCATGGCCTGCGGCCAGGTCATCACGGGCACGACCTGCGAGGACAGCACGCCGGACACGGAGAGGCCGGCGGCGAGGGCGAGCGGCACCTTGCCGAAGAAGCCCATCAGCAGCGTCGTGAAGGCCGCCGCGAACGCGGTCGCGGTGATGAGGGCCTTCTGGCCGAGGGTGTCCCCGGCCACGTCCTTGCCGGACAGGATCAGGGGGTTGAGCAGGAGGATGTACGCCATCGCCATGAAGGTGGTGACGCCGCCGCGCACTTCACGCGCCACGGTGGATCCGCGCCGGGATATGTGGAAGTACCGGTCGAGCCAGGACCGGCCGGCCGGGACGCGGGTGCCTTCGCCCGCGTCGTCGGCGGTGGTCGCCGGCTCGAGTTGCTGTTGGGTCATGGTGCCGTCTCCCAAGGTTCACAGGGGCACCCGTGCAACCGCCTTTTCGGGCACGGGATTTGGGATGTGCACGACCCGGGGGACGGCCCAGGACGGACAGTTGGGGACCCGGGGGACCAGGTCCCCCGGGGTGACTCACCGGTTGGTCAGGTGCCGGTCAGGTGTTCCGGCCGTACCGGTGTCCGGTTCAGCTCCAGGCCCGTCGCGTTGCGGATCGCCGCGAGAACAGCGGGAGTCGAGGACAGGGTGGGCGCCTCGCCGATGCCGCGCAGCCCGTACGGCGCGTGGTCGTCGGCGAGTTCGAGCACGTCGACGGGGATGGTCGGCGTGTCGAGGATCGTGGGGATCAGGTAGTCCGTGAACGAGGGGTTCCTGACCTTGGCGGTGACCGGGTCCACGATGATCTCCTCCATCACCGCGACGCCCAGGCCCTGGATCGTGCCGCCCTGGATCTGGCCGACGACGGAGAGCGGGTTGAGCGCCTTGCCGACGTCCTGCGCGCAGGCCAGCTCGATCACCTTGACGAGGCCGAGCTCGGTGTCGACCTCGACGACCGCGCGGTGGGCGGCGAAGGAGTACTGGACGTGTCCGAAGCCCTGCCCGGTGCGCAGGTCGAAGGCCTCGGTGGGCCGGTGCCGCCACTCCGCCTCGACCTCGACGGCCTCGCCCTCCAGCACCTCGGCCAGGTCCGCGAGGACCTCGCCGCCGTCGGTGACGACCTTGCCGCCCTCCAGGAGCAGCTCGGCGGTGGCCCAGGCGGGATGGTAGGAGCCGAACTTGCGGCGCCCGATCTCCAGGACCTTCTCCCGGACCAGCTCGCAGGAGTTCTTCACGGCGCCACCGGTGACGTACGTCTGCCGGGAGGCCGAGGTCGAACCCGCCGAGCCGACCTGGGTGTCGGCCGGGTGGATGGTCACCTGGGCGACGCCGAGCTCGGTGCGGGCGATCTGCGCGTGGACGGTGACACCGCCCTGTCCGACCTCCGCCATGGCGGTGTGCACGGTGGCGACAGGCTCACCGCCGATGACCTCCATGCGGACCTTGGCGGTGGAGTAGTCGTCGAAGCCCTCGGAGAAGCCGACGTTCTTGATGCCGACCGCGTAGCCGACCCCGCGCACGACGCCTTCGCCGTGGGTGGTGTTGGACAGACCGCCCGGCAGCTGCCGTACGTCGGCCTGCTCGCCCGCCGACAGCCACTGCTGCTCCGGCGGAAGGGGCATCGCCTTGACGCGGCGCAGGAGTTCGGCGACCGGGGCCGGCGAGTCGACGGGCTGGCCCGTCGGCATGATCGTGCCCTGCTCCATCGCGTTGAGCTGCCGGAACTCGACCCGGTCCATGCCCACCGCGTCGGCGAGCTTGTCCATCTGGGCCTCGTAGGCGAAGCACGCCTGGACCGCGCCGAAGCCGCGCATCGCGCCGCAGGGCGGGTTGTTGGTGTAGAGGGCGATGGCCTCGATGTCGACGTCGTCGACCACGTACGGGCCGATCGACAGTGAGGAGGCGTTGCCGACCACGGCCGGGGAGGCGGAGGCGTAGGCGCCGCCGTCGAGGACGATCCGGCACTTGACGTGGGTCAACTTGCCGTCGCGGGTGGCCCCGTGCTCGTAGTACAGCTTGGCCGGGTGGCGGTGGACGTGCCCGAAGAAGGACTCGAACCGGTTATAGACGATCTTGACGGGCTTGCCCGTGCGCAGGGCCAGCAGACAGGCGTGGATCTGCATCGACAGGTCCTCGCGGCCGCCGAAGGCCCCGCCGACGCCGGACAGCGTCATGCGCACCTTGCGCTCGGGCAGGCCGAGCACGGGCGCGATCTGGCGCAGGTCGGAGTGCAGCCACTGGGTGGCGATGTAGAGGTGGACGCCGCCGTCCTCGTCCGGCACCGCGAGCCCCGACTCGGGGCCGAGGAAGGCCTGGTCCTGCATGCCGAAGGTGTACTCGCCCTTGACCACGAAGTCGGCCCGCTCGGCGGCCTGTTGGGCGTCGCCGCGGACGATCGGCTGGCGGTGCACGATGTTCGGGTGCGGGACGTGCCCGATGTGGTGGTCGTCGCGGTTCTCGTGGACGAGGATCGCGTCCGGGGCGGTCGCGGAGGCCTCGTCGGTGATGACGGGCAGCTCGCGGTACTCGACCTTGATCTTGGCGGCAGCACGGCGGGCCGTCTCGGGGTGGTCGGCGGCGACGATGGCGACCGGCTCGCCGTGGTGGCGGACCTTGCCGTGGGCGAGGACCGGGGTGTCCTGGATCTCCAGCCCGTAGTTCTTCACCTCGGTCGGCAGGTCGTCGTACGTCATGACGGCGTACACGCCCGGCAGGGCGAGCGCCTCGCTCGTGTCGATGGACACGATCTCGGCGTGCGCGACGGTCGAGCGCAGGATCTGCCCCCAGAGCATGTCCTCGTGCCACATGTCGGAGGAGTACGCGAACTCGCCGGTGACCTTGAGGGTGCCGTCCGGGCGGAGCGTGGACTCGCCGATGCCGCCCTTGGTCTGCGCACCCTGGGTGATCTTGGTGGGGGTGCCGTTGGGAGTGGACATCTCAGACCGCCTCTCCCTGCCGGGCGGCCGCGAGACGGACCGCGTCCATGATCTTCTCGTAGCCGGTGCAGCGGCACAGGTTCCCCGAGAGCGCCTCGCGGATGTCCGCGTCGCTCGGGTTGGGGTTGCGCTCCAGCATCTCGTCGGCGGCGACCAGCAGCCCCGGCGTGCAGAAGCCGCACTGGACGGCACCGGCGTCGATGAACGCCTGCTGGATCGGCGCGAGTTCGGTGCCCTCGCCGGTCTGGGAGTCCTGCCCCTCGGGAGCCGGGTGTCCGCATGAGCGCTGCTTGGCGTAGTCCGCGAGCCCCTCGACGGTGACGACCTCGCGGCCCTCGACCTGCCCGGCGGCGACCAGGCACGAGCACACCGGGACGCCGTCCAGGCGGACCGTGCAGGACCCGCACTCGCCCTGCTCGCAGGCGTTCTTCGAGCCCGGCAGCCCGAGCCGCTCGCGCAGCACGTACAGCAGGGACTCGCCCTCCCAGACGTCGTCGGCTTCCTGCGGACGGCCGTTGACAGTGAAGTTGACGCGCATTACGCAGCTCCCTCCGTGGTGGCGGCGGTGCCGCGGTACGACTCCCAGGTCCAGGTCAGGGTGCGGCGAGCCATGATGCCGACCGCGTGGCGGCGGTAGCTCGCGGTGCCCCGGACGTCGTCGATCGGGTTGCAGGAGGCGGCGCACAGGTCCGCGAACTGCTTGGCGACCGACGGGGTGATGATCTTGCCGTTGTCCCAGAAGCCGCCCTCCTCCAGGGCCGCGTTCAGGAACTCCTCGGCGGCCCTGGCCCGAATGGGCGTGGGCGCGGCCGAACCGATCCCGGTCCGCACGGTCCGCGTCTCGGGATGCAGCGCGAGCCCGAACGCGCACACGGCGATGACCATGGCGTTCCTGGTGCCCACCTTGCTGTACTGCTGGGGCCCGTCGGCCTTCTTCACATGCACCGCGCGGATGAGCTCGTCGGCCGCGAGCGCGTTGCGCTTCACACCGGTGTAGAACGCGTCGATCGGGATGCGCCGCGATCCGCGTACGGACTCCACCTCGACCTCGGCGCCGGCCGCGAGCAGGGCCGGGTGGGCGTCACCGGCCGGGGAGGCGGTGCCGAGGTTGCCGCCGACGCCACCGCGGTTGCGGATCTGCGGGGAGGCCACGGTGTGCGAGGCGAGGGCCAGCCCCGGGAGCTCGCCGCGCAGGTGCTCCATGATCTGCGTGTACGGCACGGAGGCGCCCAGCCGCACGGAGTCCTCGCCGACCTCCCAGTCGGTCAGCTCGCCGACGCGGTTCAGGTCGAGCAGGTACTCGGGCCGCCGGTGGTCGAAGTTGATCTCGACCATCACGTCGGTGCCGCCCGCGATGGGCACAGCGGTGGGGTGCTCGGCCTTCGCGGCGAGCGCCTCCTCCCAGCTGGCGGGGCGAAGGAAGTCCATGACCGGCTCTCTTCTTCGTCTCGTGATCGTACGGATCGAGCCAGATCGTGTGCGGCGGCCCAGGCTCGTTCATGTGCTGTTTACGTGGAGTGGAGCCAGTACACAGCGCCGTACTCCGACCGGGTCAGTCACGGAAACCATGAAGGAGTTGGCTGGTCGCGGCCGTCATCTTGTAGATTCGTATGAACGGAAGGCCTCAGTAACCTCCATGTCTTCCTGCGGAAACGTGCGGCACAGCCCACGTGACCTGGGACACAGCTCCGGAGTCGGCAGAAGCCGCTCCTCTCCCACCGGACCCTTCCCCCATCGTAGATTTCGAGACAAAGAACGGCGGCGACGAGAATGCGGCTGCGCGCACTGCTGGACACCGATGCGCTGGGCCTGCGGCTGCTCGGTGGCGAGGGCGAACTGGACCGCACCGTGCGCGGAGTGATGACCACGGACCTGCGCGACCCGAGCCGCTATCTCTCGGGCGGCGAGCTGGTCCTGACCGGCCTCGCCTGGCGCCGGGACGCCGCCGACTCGGAGCCGTTCGTACGCCTGCTCGTGCAGGCCGGGGTGGTCGCGCTGGCGGCCGGCGAGGCCGAGCTCGGGGACGTGCCGGACGACCTGGTCGTGGCCTGCGCCCGGCACCGCCTCCCCCTCTTCGCCGTGCACGAGTCGGTGGCGTTCGCGACGATCACCGAGCATGTCGTACGGCAGGTCTCCGGCGAGCGCGCGGGTGACCTGGCGGCCGTGGTGGACCGGCACCGCCGCATGATGACCTCGGGCCCGGCAGGCGGCGGCCCGGACGTGGTCCTGGATCTCCTCGGCTCCGACCTGGACCTGCGCGCCTGGGTGCTGTCCCCCACCGGCAGGGCGATCGCCGGTCCGAAGACGGCGGGTCCCGGCCTCCCCGCGGACCTCTGCGCGAAGCTCGCGGCGGAACACCTGGCGGCGGCCCGCACCGGCCGCCGCGGCCCGCACCGGATCACGCTCGGCTCGTCCACGTACTCCCTCTTCCCGGTCCGCAGCTCGGGCCGCTCCCCCCACGCCTCCCGGGACGTCCGCGAGACGGTCCTGTCCGACTGGCTGCTGGCCGTGGAGGCGGACGCCGGTGACTGGCCCGAGGAACGCCTCGACCTCCTGCAGGGCGTGACCCAGCTGATCGCGGTGGAGCGCGACCGCAGGGACGCGGCCCGCACGGTCCGCCGCCGCCTCGCCCAGGAGGTCCTGGAACTGGTCCAGACGGGCGCGGCACCGGCGGAGATCGCCGCCCGTCTCAGGGTGGCCGCCCCGGTGCTGCTGCCCGGTCTCGGAGCCGCCCCGCACTGGCAGGTGGTGGTGGCCAGGGTCGAGTGGCAGGACGGCGAGCTGGAGGGCGGCCCGGTGGCCCAGTCCCTCCTGGAGGAGATCCTGGTGGACCCCCTCGCGACCGGCCCCGAGCCCTCGGACCGCATCGCGGTGGCCCACACGGGCGACGAGGCGATCGCCCTGGTCCCCCTCCCCGCCGTCTCGACGGAACACGACGGCTCGGAGACCGGCATCCTGGCGGACGCCCTCCTCGCGTCCGTCCGGGACCCCCTCTCCGCGGGCCTGAACGGCGACGGCCGGGTCACCCTGGGCGTCAGCGCCGCGGTCCACTCGGCCGAAGGCCTCAGAGGCGCCCTGGAAGAGGCGAGGCACGCCCGCCGGGTCGCAGCGGCCCGCCCCGGCCGGGTCTGCGCGGCGGGCCACCAGGAACTGGCCTCCCACGTCCTGCTCCTGCCCTTCGTCCCCGACGACGTCCGCCGAGCCTTCACCGCCCGCCTCCTCGACCCCCTGCGCGACTACGACCGCCGCCACCGGGCCGAGCTGATCCCCACCCTTGAGGCCTTCCTGGACTGCGACGGCTCCTGGACGCGCTGCGCGACCCGCCTCCACCTGCACGTCAACACGCTGCGCTACCGCGTCGGCCGGATCGAGCAGTTGACAAGCCGCGACCTGTCCCGCCTCGAGGACAAGCTGGATTTCTTCCTGGCACTGCGGATGAGCTGAAACCGACGAACCCCCCGACTCCCACGACTTTGTGAATTCCTTCACCCACCCCCTTGGCCGGGCCCTCGGATTCATGCTGAACTGCGCCCACCACTCATAGCTCGATGGCGCGCTCGGGGAGGGCAACGTGGCGCATACCGCCATGTCTGGTAACGGAACGACTGCCGGTGACGATCCACTCCAGACCGCGGTATGGCGGCTGCGCTCAAGAGCCTGTTGGGCCGACGCGGCCGCCCTGCTCCAACCGGTCACCGCGCAGGCGGCCCTCCAGCGGACGGCGCTGCTGGTGGAACGCTGCCTGTACACCGAACAGGGCTGGGCGGAGGCGGAGGACGCGCTGCGGACCGCGGAAGCGCTGGCCCACAGCGACGACGAGCGGGGCGCGGCCGCTTGTGAACGGGGGCACCTTGCGTACGCCGCGACGCTGCACGGGGTCCGCGACCGGGCGGACGAGGCGAGGGCGGCGCTCGGCCGGGCCGCCGCGCTGATCGCCCCAGGCGCCGAGGGAAGGGCCCTCCTCGACTTCCGCCGAGGCCTCCTTGCGGAGAACCTGGCCCACTCCCCCCAGTCGGCCCGGGCGGCCTACCGCCGCGCCCACGCCGGGGCGACGGCCCAGTCCGACCCGCTCCTGCTCTCCTGCACCTGGCGCCACCTGGCCGGACTGGCCCTGCGGGACGGCGAGTTGGCCGAGGCCCGCCACGGCTTCGCCGAATCCCTAAGGATCCGCGAGGAGTTGGGCTACCTCGTCGGTACGGCCCCCGCGCTGGCGTCCCTGGCAGAAGCGGAGGTCGAACCCGAGGCCACCCGACTCCGCGAGGAGGCCCGCCGCCTGCACCGCTTGCTGGGCGGCGTCCCGACATGGCTGTCCCGCCAGCTGACTCCGCCGGCGGCGTCGGCGTAGCGCCTAAGGGGGTGGCAGGTTCGGTTGTTGGGCGGGTGCGGGTGCGTGGGGGCTGGCCGCGCCCCCGCTGCGCTGGGCTTGGGCGGGGCGCCTATGAGAGTGCCGGGTTCGGTTGTTCGGCGGGTGCGGGTCCGTCGTGGCTTGTCGCGCAGTTCCCCGCGCCCCTGGGGGGGCTGCAGTTCACCTGCGCTCCGGCGGGACCGTCCGCCCCCACCGGAGGGTTGGCCGCGTACGGCGTGAAGGGGACGGGGTGGGGGGTGTCCGCCCGCAGCGGCCGGCGTCCGTTACAGGGCTCCTGTTAATCGACCGAGCCGCCGGACCGAGGACGGATACCCCCCACCCCGGCACCGACCCACAACGCAACCGCACGCGCTACGCACGCCCCCACCGAAGCCGCGCGGGCCGCCGCAGGCCTCCAGGGGCGCGGGGCTGTATCGATATGCGGCTCCGCCGCGTGGGCGCAAAACGCCCGCCCCCACCAAGCCGCAGACAAACAACCAACGACCCTCACCCACCCGCGAAATGCCCGCCCACCAACCCCCGCACCACATCCACATCCCGAGCCATCAACGCATCCAGCAACGCCACATGCTCCCCCGCATCCGCCACCAGATCCCCCCGCCCCCGAGACGACGCCGCACCGCCGACCAACGGCCACTGCGACCGCCGGTGCAAGTCCTCCGCGATCTGCACCAGTTGCTCGTTCCCCGACAACCCCAGCACCCCCCGGTGAAACGCCCGGTCAGACTCCGCGTACGCGGCCCGGCACCCCGACGCCGCCGCCCGCACCGTCGCCTCCGCCAGCGGCCGCAGCTCCGCCCACCGTTCCACCGACACGGTCCGCGCCAGCCGTACCATCACCGGCACCTCGATCAGCGCCCGCACCTCGGCCAGCTCCGCCAGCTCCCGGGCCCCCCGCTCGACCACCCGGAACCCCCGGTTGGGAACGACCTCGACGGCCCCCTCCAGCGCGAGCTGCTGCATGGCCTCGCGCACGGGCGTCGCGGACACCCCGAAGCGTTCCCCCAGCGCGGGCGCCGAGTACACGTCCCCCGGGCGCAGCTCCCCCGCCATCAACGCCGTACGCAGAGCGTCCAGGATCTGCCCCCGCACGGAAGCCCGCTGCACGACCGGCCGCGGAATCGGCACCTCGCTGTGCGTGTGCTCACCGCGCGCATGCTCACCCGGCGCGTGCTCACCCTGCGCGGGCGCACCCCGCATCTCGGACGCCCGCGCCTGCGGCGGCACCCGGACGTCGGCCACGGCCTCCCGCACGGCCCGGTCCACGTCCCGCCCCACACCCTTCACGGGCCCTCCTCGGACGTGTCAGCACTTGGGGTCATTACGACGGGTTGTTACTCACCCGTCAAGCACCTTAGGCGCAGAACGCCTCAGTTCAAATCCCGAAAGCCTTGCTAAGGTAAGCCTTACCTTTGAAGCAGGCCCGCCCCCAGACCGACCGCGAACCGGTGGCCCCACATGCCCACACCACCACCCAACCCCCTGTCCACCGTGACCCCGGCGACCCCCGCCTACGCCCGGCTGACCACGGCCCTGCCCACCCTGACCGTCACCGAACTCCCCCCGCACACCCCCCTCCCCAGCACCGACGGCTGGGTCACCGCCGCGGACCTCGCGGGGAACCCCACCGCCCTGGACGCGTTCCTCGCCTGGGATCACCAGCAGGTCCTTAGGGACAACCGCCGACAGGGCCGCCCGGACGTGATCGCCGGCTTCGGCCTCCACCGCTACGCCTGGCCGGCCTGCCTCCTCTTCACCGCCCCCTGGTTCCTCCACCGCAGGGTCCCCCGCTACCCCGTGACCCACGTCTCCTACGACCGCACCCGGGGCCCGATGGCCCTCGCGGTGCACCCGAGCACGTTCGCCTGCCTCCCGGACGACCCCGCGGCGGCGCTCCCGGGCGCGCGCCCGGTCCCCGACGAGGAGTCCTTGCGCGCCGAACTGCGGGACGCGATCGCCGAGCACATGGAACCGCTGCTCACCGCCTTCGGCCCCCGCATGCGCCGCCGCGGCCGGGCCCTGTGGGGCATGGTGACGGACGAGATCGTCGAGGGGATCTGGTACGTCGCCGGACTCCTCGGCGAGCACGAGAAGCGCCGGGCCGAGCGGGAACTCGACCGGCTCCTTCCCGGCACCACCAAGCCGTACGTCGGCTCCCCCGCCTTCCGGACGCTCGCCGCCCCGGACGGTGCGACCCTGCCCACCCGGGACCGGGTGAGCTGCTGCATGTACTACACACTGGCCCCGGACGACACCTGCGCGACCTGCCCGCGCACCTGCGACACGGACCGGATCGCCAAGCTCACCGCGGCCGCCGCGAGTTGAGCCGCGGTCAGGGGACCCCCCGCGCACACCCCTCCGACGGGTCCCGTAAGATCAACGCCGACTGAGACGCCCGTTCGGTTACAGGCACTTCACAACTTCCTCACTTGGCGCAGGAACTTTCCGGAGAACCACCCGTACGGGTAGTCTTATTCGAACTCAACTCCCGCCCCTCAAGCGGCAGTTCGAGCAAAACGCTGCCCTGGGCAACTCCCTTGCACTTCCTTGGCGGCCACTTGCCCCGAAACCCCCTGAGGGCCGGTGGGAGTGGGCCACTATGGCGGGCGTTACGCCCTATCCCAATGCAAGGGACCCCCAGATGAGACTGACCGACATATCGCTGAACTGGCTGCTTCCGGGCGCCGTACTACTCCTGGGCATGCTGGCGGCGGTGGCGGTGCTCGCGCGGAGCAAGCGGTCCGGCGGGGAGCACGCGAAAGACGACTCCTGGGAGCGCAGCGAGGAGCGCCGCAGGCGCAAGGAAGCCATATACGGCACCGCCTCCTATGTTCTCCTCTTCTGCTGTGCGGCGGTCGCCGCCGCCCTTTCCTTCCGCGGCCTGGTCGGCTTCGGTGAGGAGAACCTGAGCCTCTCCGGCGGCTGGCAGTACCTGGTGCCGTTCGGGCTCGACGGCGCGGCGATGTTCTGCTCCGTGCTCGCGGTGCGCGAGGCCAGCCACGGTGACGCGGCCCTCGGCTCCCGGATACTGGTGTGGACGTTCGCCGGCGCGGCGGCCTGGTTCAACTGGGTGCACGCCCCGCGGGGCTTCGGCCACGACGGCGCCCCCCAGTTCTTCTCCGGCATGTCCCTCTCTGCGGCCGTACTGTTCGACCGCGCGCTGAAGCAGACCCGCCGGGCCGCGCTCCGTGAGCAGGGTCTGGTGCCGCGGCCGCTGCCGCAGATCCGCGTGGTGCGCTGGCTGAGGGCGCCCCGTGAGACGTACAAGGCCTGGTCGCTGATGCTGCTGGAGAACGTCCGCAGCCTCGACGAGGCGGTCGACGAGGTCCGCGAGGACCAGCGCCAGAAGGAAACCGCCCGCATACGGCGCCGGGAGCAGCAGCGCGTCGAGCGTGCGCAGCTGAAGGCCATCAGCCGCGGCCACCGTGGATTCGTCGGCCGGGGACGGCAGTTGGAGCAGGCGCCGCAGGCCGCGGCTCTGGAGCGCGCATCCGCGGAGCCTGCCATATCGACGCCGGAGCCCCAGCCGCTGCCCGTACGGCAGCGTCCTTCGCTCCAGCCCGTTCGCCATGGGGCTGACTCCTCCGTCGACCTCACCGCGGAGGACGACACAATGGCTCTGCCGCGTCTCGACTCGCTGGAGCGCAAACTCAAGGATCTTGAGCAGCAGTTCGGCTAGGGAGCCGGGGCACCATGGGAAGGGGGCGTGACCGACGCGGTCACGCCCCCTTCCCGTTGCCGTCTTTCACGCCGCTTCGGCGTCCAGTTCGAACCAGACGGACTTTCCCACCCCGTGGGCCCGTACGCCCCAGGCGTCCGCGAGGGACTGCACCAGGACCAGGCCCCGGCCGTGCGTACTCTCGCCGGCTTCGGGTATCCGCACCCTGGGCCGGTGGGCGACGAAGTCCCGTACCTCCACCCGCAGAGCCTGCGGTCCCACGGTGGCCGTGACGACCGCGTCGCGATCGGTGTGGACGAGTGCGTTGGTGACCAGTTCGCTGGTGAGCAGTTCCGCTATCTCCGATCGTCCGGGCCTGCCCCACTGCCGTAACAGCTCGCGCAGCGCCCTGCGAGTCTCCGGTACGGCCCCCAGGTCCGCCCGCTCCAGTCTCCGCCGGAGCTGTGGCGACCGCGCCCGCTCCAGGGTGCCGTCGGTCGTCTCCTCCATGGTCTGTGCCGAGAAGGCCCCTCCTGCCGTGGGACCGCCTCCTCGTGCCTGCCTCTTCATGACCCCCGCCCGCGTGCCGATGTCGGTTTCCCTCCTGCTCGAACACGTTCACGGGGATCCATGCCCCGTAGTTCAGGCGGCAGTCATGTCGAATCGTCAACGACCAGGTGTTCGGCCACAGTTGCCGGGACGGCCCCGGTCTCGCCCGCGGAGCTGCGGATTCCCGGACCACGACTTTCGGACCGCCGTGCACGAGGACGGGTCCCGGCCACGCCGCGCCGGGGCGCTCGCCGTCCGTGCCGCCGGACCCGCCGCACGGCATGTGCCCGGCCGGCCGATGCCGGCACACCGGCCCTCCGGCTCGCAAAGCCCCTGCTCGGAGCGGTGGTTGAGGCGCGTCGCACGCCTGCCGGGGGACGCGCGGGTCGCCGGTGCGGCCCCGGACAGCGGGTGCGCCCTCGGCACTCACGGGCGGGTGACTGTCGTACGGCACCTCGGATGCCCCCGTGACGGCGAGCGGGGGTGCGCCGGTTCATCCGGACCGGCGTCGGCGGCCGGTCCCGCGCTGCCACACGGCAATCGGCCCACGCGAGCCCGGGACACCGGGACCACACCGCATGGGCCGATTCACCTACGCCCGGCTGCCGTTCCCGCCGTAGCCGGCGAAGAGCCGGGGCAGGCGGGAAACTGGCCGGATACTGCCGTCACTTGCCTCCGCTGCTCTTGCCTGCGACGCCCTTGGTGCCGACGCCCTTGGTGCCGATGTGGAAGATCTTGTGAGTGTCGCGGGTCATGTCGACGACGAGGGTGCTGGTCTGGCCGGCGCTCCAGGTGAGGGTGACGACGGCCTCCGTGTGCTTGGCGGTTCCGCTCTCGGTGACCTTCCAGGCGAGCGGGACGTTCTGGGCGCGCAGGACACCGTCGGCGTGCTCCCTCTCCTCCCAGGCGTTCAGTTCCTTCTGGAAGGCGGGCGTGAGGTAGTGGGCGCGGAGCGCGTCCCGGAGGTCGCCGCTGCCCTCGTCGGTCACCGCGTCGATGTAGGTGCCGTAGAAGTCGGCGATGCGGGTGAGGTTGTCGGAGGGCTTCCCGCCGACGCTGCGCGGAGCCTTCGCGGAGGCCTGGGCGGTGGCGCCGAGGCCGAGGGCCAGGGCGAGGCCGACGGCCAGGGCGGTGCGGCGGGTCGTCTTGCTGCTGTTCATGTCTGATCCCCGTTTTCAGGTGCGGTGCGCTGCTGTGCCGTGTGCTGCTGTGCTGTGCGCTGCCGTGTTGTGTGCTGCCGTGCTGTGGTCCGGAGCGGGGCCGCCCGCCCGACCCCCGTGCGGGAGGGCGGCCCCGCCGGTCAGTGGAGCTTGTTGACCGCGGTGACGGTGGTCTTCTTGAAGGCCTTCACCGGGGCGTCGCCGAGGCGGCCCATCTCGCCCCAGTTGACGACGGTCACGGTGCGCCCGTCCCGGCCGACCGACATGAGGTGGACGTCGAGGGCGCCCCAGGAGGTCTCGGTCGCGAGCCCGTAGACATGGGCGCCCTCCTCGACGGACAGCTTCCCGAAGTCCTTGCCGGTCGCGCTGGTCTCCGGGTCGGCCTGCTCGATCCTGCTCGCGCAGTTCTTGAAGTCCCGGTTCAGCTTGGAGACGAGGCTCTTCGCCGACGCGGTGTCGCGCAGAACGACGGTGACCTGTCGGGCCCCGGTCTCCAGCTCGGTGCGGAACTCGCGGTTCCACGCGGAGGAACGGGCCGGGACGCCGGCCTCGGCGCAGACGCCGAGCCCTGCCTCGCCCACCCCGCCGGTGATCTTCCCGGCCGTCCAGTCGGAACCCGGGTGCGGCGGGAGGTCGGCGGCCGCGAGGAAACCCGGCGCCTTGGGCGCCGCCTGCGCCGGAGTGGCGAGCGTCGCGCCGAGGGCGAGACCGGTGAGGGCGAGAGCGGAGAGCGCGCCGACTCGAGTGCGCATGAACATGGATGTCCCCCGTGATGAGTGCATGAGTGCATGAATGCTTGCGTGACTGCATGCATGAGTGATGAATGCATGAGCGTGGAATGACGCCCGCCGCCGGTGGTCGGTCCGGCCCTGGTCGGTGCGACACCAGAAGCATCGGCTGTCACAGGAGGTCAGCGCAACGGCTGACGGCCCTTTCGGAGTGGTGGAACCATCCCACCCCTTCTGACGTGCAGGTATATGGTGGGCCTGGGATACCGGATCAGGGGGGAATCGTTGTCCGCACCCGTACCGCAGGACGAGGTCCAGGAGTTCGCGGCACTGCTGCGGCACCTGAAGGAACGCACGGACCGCAGTTACGGCTCGCTGGCCCGGCGCCTGAACATGAACACCTCGACCCTGCACCGCTACTGCGCCGGCGACGCGGTGCCGCTCGACTTCGCTCCGGTGGAACGATTCGCCGCGCTGTGCGGGGCCTCGGCCGAGGAACGGATGGATCTGCACCGGCTCTGGCTGTCGGCGGTGGCGGCGAGGCAGCGGCCCCGGGCGACGGAGGAAGCCGCGGCGCCGCCCCCCGGTGGGGACGATCCCGCCGACGCGGCGGCGGAGACGAACGACGGTACGGCGACGGAAACACCCGGCGGCACGGCTGCGGACGTGGCTGTCGGTGACTCGGCCGCCGGCGACGAGACCAGCGACGCCGACGGTGGCGGGGACCAGGAAGGGGACGACGGACTGCTCTCAGGCCCCGGTCCCGCCGCTCCCCCGCCCCGCCCCTGGTACCGCCGTCGGCGGATCGCCGTCGCCGCGGCCGCCGCGGTGGCGCTGCTGGCGACGCTGGGCAGTCTGTCCGCATTGCCCTCGGGGCGTTCCGGGTCGGACACGGTCGCCGAGGCGCCGGCCCCCTCGTCCCGCACGTCGGCGTCGAGCACGCCGGACCGCTCCCCGTCCGCCTCGCCGAGTCGGTCCGCCGGCTCCGGCTCCCCGACGCCCAAGGGCGACGGCGGGAGCCCGTCCGCGTCGGCGCCGGGCGGGGGCTCGGCCTCGCAGGGCACCGGCAAGGCCGGGACACAGGGCGGCTTCACCGGTACGCCGCTCACCTGGACCGCCGACTCCCACGTCTGGTTCGCGGGCTGCGGCCACGACTACGTCATCACCAAGCCGCCGGCCCAGGTCCCGCCGCCCCCGGTCTCGCAGGACGCGGCGCAGTGGGCGGCGACGCAGGGCGCGATCCACGGCCGTCAGACCATGGTGCGGATCTCGGTGCAGGGCCGCAGCTCCACGGCGGTCGTCCTGGAGGACCTCCGGGTCCGGGTGGCCTCGCGCGGGGCGCCGGTCCAGGGCACCTCGTACGCCATGGAGCAGGGCTGCGGCGGCGCCCTCACCCCGCGTGAGTTCTCGGTCGATCTCGACAAGGACCGCCCGATCGCCCGGTCGAAGCCCGGCAACGACGGCGAGAACGTCATCCCGGCCGTCAAGCTGCCCTACCGGGTCTCCTCGACGGACCCGGAGATCCTGCTGGTGACCGCGGAGACGGTCACCTGCGACTGCACCTGGTACCTCGAACTGGACTGGTCCTCCCAGGGCCGCACCGGCACGGTCCGGATCGACGACCACGGCAAGCCGTTCCGCACGACGAGCATCAAGGGCCTGCCCCGCTACTGGTACGGCACGGACGCGGCCGGCCAGCGGGCCTGGGTGGAGTACACCGGCTGAGGACAGGCCCTAAGGCCGAGGCACGTTCCGGAGGTTGGAGCGGGCCATCTGGAGCATGCGGCCGACTCCGCCGTCGAGGACGATCTTCGAGGCGGACAGGGCGAATCCGGTGACCATCTCGGCGCTGATCTTCGGCGGGATGGACAGCGCGTTGGGGTCGGTGACGATGTCGACCAGGGCCGGACCCTTGTGCTTGAAGGCCGCCTTGAGCGCCCCGGCGAGATCCTTCGGCTTCTCGACGCGCTCGCCGTAGGCACCGCAGGCGCGGGCCACGGCGGCGAAGTCGGGGTTCTTGTTGGCGGTGCCGTAGGAGGGCAGTCCCGCGACCAGCATCTCCAACTCGACCATGCCGAGCGAGGAGTTGTTGAACAGCACGACCTTCACGGGGAGGTCGTACTGCACGAGGGTCAGGAAGTCGCCCATCAGCATGGAGAATCCGCCGTCGCCTGACATCGACACGACCTGCCGCTTGCGGTCGGTGAACTGGGCTCCGATCGCCATCGGCAGCGCGTTCGCCATCGACCCGTGCGAGAACGAACCGATCACCCGGCGGCGGCCGTTGGGCGAGATGTAACGGGCGGCCCAGACATTGCACATACCGGTGTCGACGGTGAACACGGCGTCGTCGGCGGCGAGTTCGTCCAGTACGGAGGCCACGTACTCGGGGTGGATCGGGACGTGCTTCTCGACCTTGCGGGTGTACGCCTTGACGACCCCTTCGAGCGCGTCGGCGTGCTTCTTGAGCATCTTGTCGAGGAAGCGGCGGTTCGTCTTCTCCTTGACCCGGGGCGTCAGACACCGCAGGGTCTCCTTCACGTCGCCCCAGACGGCCAGGTCCAGCTTGGAGCGGCGGCCGAGGTGTTCGGGCCGTACGTCGACCTGGGCGATCTGGACGTCGTCGGGGAGGAAGGCGTTGTACGGGAAGTCGGTGCCGAGCAGGATCAGCAGGTCGCACTCGTGGGTGGCCTCGTAGGCGGCGCCGTAGCCGAGCAGTCCGCTCATGCCGACGTCGAAGGGGTTGTCGTACTGGATCCACTCCTTGCCCCTGAGGGCGTGCCCCACGGGGGACTTGACCTTCTCCGCGAACTCCATGACCTCGGCGTGCGCGCCCGCGGTGCCGCTGCCGCAGAAGAGGGTGACCTTCTGGGCCTTGTCGATCATCTCGACGAGCTTGTCGATCTCGGCGTCGCCCGGGCGGACCGAGGGCCGTGAGGTCACGAGGGCGGTCTCGGCGGCCTGCTCGGGGGCGGGCTGGTCGGCGATGTCGCCGGGCAGGGAGACGACGCTGACGCCGGAGCGGCCGACGGCGTTCTGGATGGCGGTCTGGAGCAGCCTCGGCATCTGCTTCGGGCTGGAGATCAGCTCGCTGTAGTGGCTGCACTCGCGGAACAGCTGGTCGGGGTGTGTCTCCTGGAAGTAGCCGAGGCCGATCTCGCTGGAGGGGATGTGCGAGGCGAGGGCGAGGACCGGGGCCATGGAGCGGTGGGCGTCGTAGAGGCCGTTGATGAGGTGCAGGTTGCCGGGCCCGCAGGAGCCGGCGCAGGCGGCGAGCTTGCCGGTGATCTGGGCCTCGGCGCCGGCGGCGAAGGCGGCGGTCTCCTCGTGCCGTACGTGCACCCAGTCGATGGCGGCGTTGCGCCTGACGGCGTCCACGACCGGGTTGAGGCTGTCGCCGACGACGCCGTAGAGACGCTTCACTCCGGCTTTGACGAGGATGTCCACGAACTGCTCGGCGATGTTCTGTTTGGCCATGGATCCCTGCACCCCTCTTCGGTCTTCCTTGGGTCCATCAATCCACAATGGCCGCGATCACGCCTCCCAAACCGCGGCGGCCGTCCGGTCGTCGGCATATCCCTTGACTCTTACCTGGCTGTCGGCGAGGAACGTGGCGAGTCCCGGCGGGGGTCCTGACCACCGCCCCGTGAGGTACTCGCACAGTTCGGGTTCGCCGCGCAGGGGTTCGGCGAGGCCGCCGGTGCACATCAGGAGGGTGTCACCCGGGCGGGCAACGGAGGCACGGAAGCGGAAGGGTGCGCGGGGCGGTTCCGGGGCGGGTTCGTAGGGGCTCGGGGGTGTGGGGATGCCGAGGTCCATGGTGAGGCGGTCGCCGTCGGGGGTCTCGGAGGGCAGCGAGCCGAAACCGACGACGGGTTCACCGCTGGCGTCGGTGACCAGGGGTTCGATGTCGTGCCACTCGCCGTCGCGCAGCCGGAAGAGACCGCCGTCGCCCACGCCGAAGAACACGCGGACGCGGCAGTCGGGGTCGGCGGGCAGCAGCAGACAGCGCAGGGTGGCCGCGTACTCCTCGGGGTCGATGCCCTGTTCGGCGGCGCTGGCCCGGAGTCTGCCGAGACTCCGGTCGGTGAGGCGGTGCAGTCCGGACTTCAGGTCGCCGCGGCGGGCGGCGCCGATGTCCTGCGCGAGGCGGGCGTGGCTGCGGCCCACGGCCCGTGCGATCCACTGACAGGCCTCGGCGGCGGCCCGGTGGGCGCCGGGGGTGGCGCGGGCGCCGGTGGCCATGGCGACGAGCACCAGCGCCTGGTCGCCGGTGCCGAAACGGGCGGTGAGCAGGGAGTCCCTCCTCGGCTCCCCCCGGAACCTCGCGGAGTCCCCCCGCACGGACACCGCCCGCAGCGTGCAGGCCCCGTACCTGGCCCCGTCCAGCACGGTGTCCGCCACGAGGTCGTCGAGCTCGTCGGGGTCGGCGGGCGGGAGCGCGGTGGGCTCGGCGTCGTAGGTGGGCGGCCCGGACCCCACGAATCCGACGGGGGCGGGAGGGAGCGTGGGGAGATCCACTCGGGTGGCTGTGCGGAGGGGATGGGGGGCGGGTTCGGGTGGTGGGGCGGTGGCGTCGGCCGGAGGGTGGTCGGGGGCCGGGGTGGGGTGGATACCGGCTGCCGGGCGGTCAGGGGTGGGGCCGGGCGCTGAGGTGGGGGCCGGCGCGGGATGGAGACCGGGCTCGGGGTTGCGGTCGGCTGTGGTCTCACCGCGTTGTGGGGAGGCGCCCGGGCCGTGGGGCACTTCGCTGCCGCCCGGGCCGTGGGCCACTTCGCGGCCGTCCGCGCCGGAGGTCGCGTCGCGGTCCTGGTCGGGGGGCTCAGGCGTCGGGTTGGGCTGGGTGGAGCCGGGGCCGGTGGGGGCGGTGGCCGCAGGGGGCTCCGGAGCGCCGGGGCCGGGGGCCGGGGTGGCCCACCAGTCCCCTTCGGCTCGGCGGGTGGACTCGTCACGGCGGACTGCGGGGGTCCCGGGGCCACGAGGACCGATCGGGGCGGACACGTCCCCGGAGTCGCCCGCGGGGACCGAGCCCTGGTTGGGGCCGCCTGGGTGCGGGTCCGGGCCGGGGCCGCCCGGGTGTGAGTCAGGGCTGGGGCCGCCCGGGCGCGGGTGCAGGCCGGGGCCGCCCGTGCGCAAGCCCTGACCGGGGCCACCCGCGCGCAAGTCCAGGCCGGGGCCGCCCGTGCGCAAGCCCTGACCGGGGCCACCCGCGCGCGAGTCCAGGCCGGGGCCGCCCGTGCGCGGGTCCGGGCTGGAATCGCCCGCAGGCAAGTCCGCGCCGGGGCCGCCCGTGCGCAAGCCCTGACCGGGGCCACCCGCGCGGGAGTCCAGGCCAGGGTCACCCGTGCGTGGGGGCGGGCCGGAGTCGGCCGTACGCAAGTCCGCGCCGGGGCCGCCCGTGCGCAAGCCCTGACCGGGGCCACCCGTGCTCGAATCCAGGCCAGGGCCGCCCGTGCGCGGGTCCGCGCCGGGGACGACCGAGCGCGAGCCTTGGCCGGGGCCACCCGCGCGCGAGTCCGCGCCGGCGTTCGGTTCGGCGTCGCCGAAGGCACCGGGGTGGTGCGGGCCGGGCCGGTCGTCGCCTGGCGCGGAGTCGCCCGCGCCGGCGTTCCGCGTACTCGGACGTCCGAGGCCGCCACCCGAGCCGGAGTCGCCGCCCCCGTCTCCAGGCACCCGGCCGACGCCCCCTTGCGCGGTGTCGTCCCGACCGTTGGCCCTCGCAGCGCCCCCGTCCCGAACGCTGTCCCTCACCGCTCCCCCGTCCCCCCGCGCGTCCCAGTCGCCGTTCTCCGGTGGCCTGGGCGGTGTCGCGGGGCGTGGCGGGGCGGTGGGGGGTGGGGGTGCCGCGGTGGGTGGCCTCGGGGCGTCGGGGGGCCTGCGGGACGCCGGTACGTTCGTGACGGGGGGTGTCTCCGTGGACGTACGGCCGCCGGAAGGCGACGGCGGGAGGTCCGACGGGCCGCGTTCGTCGAAGCCGGGAGGCTTGGGACCGGGTGGGAAGACCACGGGGCCCTGAGCCGTCTCGGGCGCCGACTGCGGGGAGTCGGGGGCCGGCACGCCCGCCGACTCCGAGCAGCCGGACTCGGAGAAGCGGCGCTCGGACAAGTCGGACTCCGAGAAGCCGGACTCGGAAAAGCCGGACTCCGAGAAGCCTGGCTCCGAGAAGTCAGGCTCGGGAAAGCGCGGCCCCGGCACCCCGGCGACAGACCGGGCGCTCGGCCCGACGGGACCCCCGACGGGACCCCCGCCACCGTCCTCCACCGCCCCCGCCGCCGAAGCGAAGCGGTCGTCCAGGGTGTCCGGGGCCGGTGCGGGGCCCGTGTCGTCCGTGGAGTCGTACAGCTGCCCCCACCAGTCGTCCTCGTGACCCGTGGGCCTACCCCCCTGCTGGCTCATGCCCCCAATTGTCCACCGCGGGAGCCGTATGGAAACGGGGCATCCGCAAAAATGGCGCACGACCGAGTGCCTCGAACGGCGTGTCGAGTGAACCGTCGAACAGGTGTGGCGAAAGGTGTCCGCCCCGGCACCGAACTCGCTGACCTGCGCATCCCCGCCCCCTCCTGCACCCTGGACGAATGGGAGTGTGGGAACTCCTGCTGGTCGGCCTGGTCATGCTGTTCGGCCTGGTCGGCGTCCTGGTGCCCGGAGTGCCGGGGTCGTGGCTGGTGTGGGCCGCGGTCCTGTGGTGGGCGCTGAAGGATCCCCAGCCGGTCGCCTGGTTCGTGCTCGTGTCGGCGACCGTCGCCCTGTTCCTGTCCCAGGTGGTCCGCTGGGCGCTGCCACCGCGCCGGCTGCGGGAGAGCGGCGCCACCCCGAGGATGGCGGTGTACGCCGGGCTGGGCGCGTTCCTCGGGTTCTTCCTGGTCCCCGTGCTCGGCGCGATCCCGGGCTTCATGGCGGGCGTCTACGTCTGCGAACGCCTCCGCCTCGGCCGGCACGGCGAGGCGCGGGCCGCGCTGCGACAGGCGATGCGCTCGGGCGGCTCCAGCGTGCTGGCGGAGCTGTTCACCTGCCTGCTCGTCATGGGCGCATGGCTGGGGACGGTGCTGTGGGGCTGACAAAGCACCGCGGTCCCAGGACCGGATTCCGATGTGCGGTCCCCTCGCGCGTGTTTGGGTGTCTGTCATGACCGCATTCAGCGAGGCCGAGCGCGCGTACCTGACGTCACAGCGGCTGGGTCGCCTGGCCACCGTCGATCAGCACGGGCAGCCGCAGGCGAACCCGGTCGGTTTCTTCCCGCAGGACGACGGCACCATCCTGATCGGCGGCCACGCGATGGGCCGCACCAAGAAGTGGCGCAACCTCCGGAGGAACCCGAAGGTCGCGCTGGTCGTCGACGACATCGTGAGCCTGAAGCCGTGGACGGTACGCGGCATCGACATCCGCGGGGAGGCGGAACTCCTCACCGGGCCGCATGAGTTGGGCCCGCATTTCAGTGAGGAAGTGATCCGCATCCATCCGCGCCGCATCCACAGCTGGGGACTCGAGGAGGACTAGAGCGCCCCTTCCAGGGTGAGCAGGGTCGTCTTGCGTTCGAGGCCGCCCGCGTATCCGGTCAGGGAACCGTTCGCGCCGATCACGCGGTGGCAGGGGCGGAGGATCAGCAGCGGGTTGGCGCCGATCGCGCCGCCGACGGCCCGTACGGCGATCCGGGAGGCGCCGATGCGGGCGGCGATCTCGCCGTACGTCGTGGTCGCGCCGTACGGGACGTCGTCGAGGGCGTCCCAGACCCGGGTGCGGAACTCGGTGCCCTCAGCGCGCACATCCAGCTGGAACTCCTTGAGTTCACCGGCGAAGTAGGCGTCGAGCTGCTCCCCGGCCGCCCGGAAGAGGCCGGGCTCGTGCCGCCAACCCTCCTGGACGGTACGGCCGTTCTTCTGCCCGGGTACGGAGAGCGAGGTCAGCGCGCCGGTCTCGTCGGCGGTGAGGAGCAGTTCGCCGACAGGGCTGTCCAGGCGGGTCCAGCGGGTGGTCATGATGTCTCCAACTCTCCTGCTGTGCGCAGGTGTTGCCAGGCGTAGG
Source organism: Streptomyces sp. 351MFTsu5.1 (assembly GCF_000383655.1). Lineage (NCBI taxonomy): Bacteria > Bacillati > Actinomycetota > Actinomycetes > Kitasatosporales > Streptomycetaceae > Streptomyces > Streptomyces sp. 351MFTsu5.1. Next base: position 279,938 of record NZ_KB911775.1, read on the forward strand.
AGCGCCAGGGGCGCCAGCTGTCAGGGGTGTCGAGGCCGGGTGGGGCGACATCGGGGTCGCCGAGTGCGCGGGTGCGGATGAGGGCAACGGTACGGGCGTCCAGGCCGGGCAGGGCGAGCAGCGCGTGCTGCGCCTTGTCGCGGTCGGCGCCCGGGTCCAGCCGTACGACGCCGTCGGCCAGGGCGGTCGCGAGCGCGCCCAGCGGTCCGGTCGCCTCCGTGAGGGCGGCGGGCTCGGGGAAGAGGTGGGTGAGGCCGCCGCAGGGGGCGTCCAGGGTCTTGCCGTGACGCTGGACGAGCCGTTCGGATGCGGTACGGCCCACCAGTGCCCGTACCGCGAGCTCCTCGGGGTCGGCGGCGCCGGGCGAGCGGAGTCCGGGGCGGGCGGCGACCAGCGGGGCGAGCCGCGAGTCCCCGGCCAGGCGCCCGTCGACGGCGTAGGGGTCGGCGTCCAGGTCGAACAGGCGCCGCAGCCGTCCGACGGCGGCGGTCAGGTCGCGCGGGTCGGTCAGGTGCAGGTGGGCGTCGAGCCAGCCGCCGGGGTGGGCGCCGGAGGGGGCCCTGACCGAGCCGGGCCGTTCGAGGACGGCGACGATCCCGGTGCCGTGCGGGAGGCGGAGGGTGCGGCGGTAGGTGCGCCGGCCCGGTGCTCCGGTCACCTCCTCGACGCCGTGCACGGCCTCGCTCTCCAGCAGGTCGAAGACGTCGGCGGACTGGTAGGGGCCGCGGTGGGCGAGCCGGAGCGGAATGCCCGCTGTGGGGGTGGCGGGTCGGCGGGCGGTGCCGGCGTCCGTCCTGAGGCCGGTGGGCGTGGCGGCGTAGATCTCGCGGACCGTGTCGTTGAACTGCCGCACGCTGGCGAAGCCGGACGCGAACGCGATCTCGGTGACCGGCAGGGCGGTGGTCTGGAGCAGGACGCGGGCGGTGTGGGCCCGCTGGGCGCGGGCGAGGGCGACGGGTCCCGCGCCGAGCTCGGCGGTGAGCTGGCGCTGGACCTGCCGTGGGCTGTAGCCGAGGCGACCGGCGAGCCCGGCGACGCCCTCCCGGTCGACGACTCCGTCGCCGATCAGGCGCATCGCCCGGCCCACGACGTCGGCGCGGACGTTCCAGTCGGCGGAACCGGGGACCGCGTCCGGACGGCACCGCCGGCAGGCCCGGAATCCGGAGCCCTGCGCGGCGGCGGCCGTCGGGTAGAAGCGGACGTTGTGACGCTTCGGGGTCACCGCGGGGCAGCTGGGCCGGCAGTAGATCCCGGTCGTCCGGACAGCGAAGAAGAACTCTCCGTCGAACCGGGCGTCCCTGCTGCGGACGGCTTCGTACCTGGTGTCTTCGTCCATCACATGGACCAGTCTCCGCCGTGCGCGGGGGCGCCGCTGGCGGAAATCGGACATGGGGGTGCGTGGGGGCTGGTGGGTGACGACTGGGCGTGGCCGGACCGTACCCAGTCAGGGGCGCGGGGAACTGCGCGACCAGCCCCCACCGAGCCGCACCCGAACGTCTACCCGCTACCTCCAACCACCCCGCTTCGCCTCCATCGCCGCCTTCCCCTGCGCCCCCCGCTTCTTCCACTCCTTCCGGATCTCCGATCGGAGCCGCGCGTCGGTCTTCGCCACGATCCGCTGGTTCTCCCGGATCAGCTTGCGGTAGCTCTCCAGCCGCCGTTCCGCCAGCTCCCCGGAGTCGAGCGCGGCGAGCACCGCGCACCCCGGCTCGGCCTCGTGCGCGCAGTCGTGGAACCGGCATTGCTCGGCCAGCTCCTCGATCTCCGAGAAGACCTGTCCGACACCGGTCTCGGCGTCCCACAGCCCGACGCCCCTGAGGCCGGGGGTGTCGATCAGCACGCCCCCGCCGGGCAGGGCGAGCAGGTTGCGGGTGGTGGTCGTGTGCCGGCCCTTCCCGTCGACGTCCCGGGTGGCGTGCACCTGCATCACGTCCTCGCCGACGAGCGCGTTCGCGAGCGTGGACTTCCCCGCGCCGGACTGCCCGAGCAGCACGGTCGTACCGCCGGAGACGGCCGCGACGAGCACGTCGAGGCCGTCGCCGTCCAGGGCGCTGACGGTCAGCACGGGCACTCCCGGGGCCGTGGTCTCCACGTCCTGCACGAGGTGGGAGAGCGTGACCGGGTCCGGCACGAGGTCCGCCTTGGTGAGCACGACGAGGGGCTGGGCACCGGACTCCCAGGCGAGGGCGAGGAAGCGTTCGATGCGGCCGAGGTCGAGTTCGACGGCCAGCGACACGGCGACGATGGCGTGGTCGACGTTGGCCGCGAGGATCTGCCCCTCGGACCGCTTGGAGGAGGTGGAGCGGACGAAAGCGGTACGGCGCGGCAGATACGTCCGTACGTAGCGGGGGTTGCCCCCGGGTTCGACGACGGCCCAGTCGCCGGTGCACAGGACCCGCATCGGGTCGTGCGGGGTGACGAAGGCGGTGTCGGCGCGCAGTGTCCCGTCGGCGGTGACGATGTCGCACTGCCCGCGGTCGACCCGGACCACACGGCCGGGGATGAGCCCTTCGGGCTCGTAGGGGGCGAACTCCTTCGCCCATGCCTCGTCCCAGCCGTAGGGAGCGAGAGCGGTGAAAACCGAGGTGGAAGTCAAGGGAGACCCTTCACAGGGTGGCCCGGCACAAGGGATTCGAAGTCAGCCGAGGGCCACGGAGGTGGACGTGATGATCTGGATGCGGGCAGTGCTCATCGCAAGGACAGCCATCGGTCGACACCTCCTTCTCGTTCTCAGTTCGTCAGGCACGTCGGCCCGGGGCCTTCGTGCGAAGCGGTCCTCACTTTAGGGGGACGGTTCGATGCGCGCCACCGGTTTTTCTCCTCGCCCCCCACTCCCCTCCGTACTCACTCGAACAGCCCTGTGCGCTGGTCGTACGGGAGCGGCGGCTGTGGCATGGAAGGCACCGGAAGGCCTCGCCCACGTCCAGGAGACCTCGTGATGACCCAGCGTCCGACCCGCCCCGTCCGTGTGTTCGCCTCGGCCCTGGCGGCCGGTGCCCTGTTGGCGACAGCCGCCTGTTCGGACGGTGACGACAGTGGGGCGGGCAGCGCGGACACCACGCGGATCTCCTCCTCGCCGCTCGCGCAGGAGTCCCCGTCCACGCTCACGGCGGCGGGGGCGAAGGCGGCGCTGGTGACGGAGGCGGACCTGGAGGGCGACTGGGACCAGGTCAAGAACGCGGCCGACTGGCGGGACAGTCTGCTCGTCGGCACGGTCGACGTGGCCGGCTTCCTGACCGCGAAGACGGACGCGGCCGACTGCCAGAAGCTCCTGGACTCGCTCTACAGCGACGACCTCCTGGGCAAGCCGTCGGGGGCGAGCGCGCTCACGGGCTTCCAGGAGGGCGAGTCCCGGCTGCTGTACCAGGTCGCCGCCTACGACAAGAAGACGCTGGACTCCTCCTTCTCCTGGCTGAAGAGCCTGCCGGACAAGTGCGACCAGTTCACGGCCACGGACAGCTCGGCCGGGAAGCGCACGGTCCAGGTGGTCGAGGCCTCGCTGCCCAAGGAGGGCGACGCCCGGCAGGGGTTGCAGGTCACCGTCCAGGGCACGTCGGGCGGTACGCCCACCACTCTCACCCTGGACGTCGCTGCCGTGCGGGTCGGCGCGGACGCGATCACCGTCACCAACGGCGGTCTCGGCGGCGCGGACCACGACAGCACGGAGACCGCCGTGAAGCTGGGAACGGCTCGCCTCCAGGACGTGCAGGCGGGCCGGACCCCGTCCGGCGACCCGAGCGAGATCGAGTGACGGCACGGGCGGGCGGGGCTACGACCGACGAGACGGACGACCGGGCGGGACGACGACGACGGCGACTGAGAGCCGCCCCTGAAAATGAGAGTTGACAAGGCCTCTGACCTGCGCACTATCAGTTTGACGGTCGTCGTAGTAGTGCGAGTTTGGGTAATTGGAAATGAGAGTGACGTTGACCTGCGCTTATAGAGACGCCTGATTGTGATCTTTGAGTCGGATCCTGCGGCCGACGCCCTGGCAGGAACACGGACGGACGAGCACACAACGGCCACGACCTCGCCGGAGAACGGTACGTGACACTTCGCTCGAACGCCCAGCGAGAGCTAGTAGTGCAACGGTGCTTGCCATGGCTGCTGGCCAGTTCATTCGTTGGTCTGGTTATGGGTGGGGATTCTTCTGATGTCAGGTTGTGGCGTTCCGGATGAGGTCCGTGCCCAACTTGCCAAGGTCCAGCCGTTCTTGCGCTGCAGCGAGCTCTTGCCGCCCCCGTTCCAGAACAACTCCTCGAATCGCTGATACCCGCGGCCCAGGCTCACCCTCCCTGTGTAGTTGGCGAGCGTTACAAGGAAGAGACGCGGTCCCGCCCAAGCGCCGCTCGACCACAATTGGATCAACCACGCCGGAGCCGTGTCGAGATCTTGGGACAGCTCAACCCACGACGCCGTGTCGGCGGCATGCTCGCCGTGTGCCATAGACGACCCGCTCGTCCAGGCGTACCCTTCGATGCCGATTCGGCGCTCAAGGTTCTCGCTGAGCCAGTGATTCCTAATGCTGTCTGTCAAGCCGCGAGAGCGGTGGGCGGCACGGCTTCGTAGGTCCGTCGATCGCGTAGGAGGGCCCAGAGACACCTCACGGTGCCACCGGCCGGACGCGACAACGCCGCTGATCCCCGAAGTCCCCCGCAAGACACCGATGAGACCCGTCAATGCACCAGCCGGGACACGCATCGGCCTCCACCTAGACCCTTGACGGCCTCACACGAGTACGCCCAGTCCCCGACGCGGAACAGCGGCGCGGGAGCGGTCAGCCGGTTCGCCACCAGTACCTCGGTGACCTGGCCGTGCGTCAGGTCCGCCCGCGAATCCGGTGGCCGCAGCCCGTCGACGATCCCCGCGACGTCCAGCCGACGCAGAAACTCGGCAGCGACAGGCAGAGCGCCCAGGCGCTTGGTCACCACGGACTCAATCACGACCTCCACGCGAGGGTGTTCCGTCCTCCCGGACGATACTCCGGGCGGTCTACGAGACGGTCCTCAAACCAAGCGGTTGGGCTGCGGCGACTGCGGGTCAGGCAAGGGCGGCAGAGCTCGACCTGATTCCTCGGCGACGGCAGCCAACCCCAAAGCCCCTGTTCCCGCTCTCCCGGCTCAGGGCGGCGCCAACCTGCAAGACCGACAGCGACCTCCGGGCTTCCTGCCCCTCAGGAGCGGACAGGCCGCTCTCAGTGGGCGGTTCGTGAGTCTTTGAGTGGGTCTGCTGTCGCCTGATGGTGTGGCGGCGGGGCGGAATCTGCCGGTCCGCGGTTGGTGATCTGGTGATGTGACCGGGTGAGTGAACGTAAGCCGTACCCGAGTGACTTATCGGACGAGCAGTGGTCGTTGATCGAGCCGGTGATCACCGCGTGGAAGAACCGACATCGCTCGGTCAGCGGCCACCAGGGCGCCTACGACATGCGGGAGATCGTCAACTCGATCCTCTACCAGGGGCGGACCGGCTGTCAGTGGGCCTATCTCCCGCACGACCTGCCGCAGAAGAGCGCGACCTACTACTATTTCGCCGCCTGGCGGGACGACGGGACCGACCAGGTCATCCATGAACTCCTGCGCTGCCAGGTCCGTGAGCGGGCCCGCCGATTAGAGGACCCGACCCTGGTGGTCCTGGACACCCAGAGTGTCCACGTGGCCGCCGGGGTCCCCGCCTCCACGAGCGGCCACGATCCGGCCAAGCGGGTGCCCGGCCGCAAGCGCGGACTGGCCGTGGACGTCCTCGGCCTGGTCATCGCGGTCACCGTCCTCGCCGCGAACACCCACGACAACGCCGCGGGCATCGTCCTGCTGGACCAGGTCGCCGAGCACGCCGGCGGCACCGTCCGCAAAGCCCTCGTCGACCAGGGCTTCAAGAACCAGGTCGTCGCGCACGGCGCCGGCCTGGGCATCGACGTCGAGATCGTCGAACGAAACCCGCAGGTCAAGGGGTTCGTTCCGCAGCCGAAGCGGTGGAGGGTCGAGCAGACCTACGGGATCCTGATACTGCACCGGCGCCTGGTCCGCGACTACGAGTACCGCCCCTCCTCCTCGGCTTCCCGCGTCTACTGGGCGATGACCCACGTCATGACCCGGCGCCTCACCGGCACGAACGCCCTCACCTGGCGCGAGCCGCAGGCGGCGGCAGCGTGAATATCCAGCCCCTGCTCGACGCCCTGGACCTCCAGGAAGACGCCGCCCGGGCCCTGGCCGACGACCTCCGCGCACAGATCGACGACTTGCAGACCCGGTTGCGGGAGGCCGAGACGCACCTGGAGCACCTCGCGATCACCCGCAAGACCGTCACCGGCCTCGCTGACCGGCTCCCTGCCGTCGCGCCGGACCTGCCCGAGCACCCGGACTACCCCCGCATCCTCGCCGCCTTCAACCACGCGACCGGACCGCTACGAGCCAAGGGCGTCTGCGAAGCCCTCGGCCACCAACTGCTGCCGAAGAACGTGGAAGGCACCCGTGCCAAGCTGAAGCGCCTGGTCAAACTCGGCATCCTCACCGAGGCCGACACCGGCAACTTCGCCAGGAAGCAATAGCCGACCGACCCTCCACCAGCGACCTTGCCCCAACCTCAGCCAGAAACGGACATCACCTTACGAACCGCCCACTCAGACCTCCCGGGGATCTTGCCGGTCGAGCGCAGCCAGCACGCGAGTCGGATCGTCGATCAGATCGAACAGGCCGCTGGTCCGTCGCGCCCACTGCTCAGGATCCTCTCCCTCCGCGAACGCCGCGGCCGACGCGAACTGGCCTTGGAGGCTGACCGGCAGTCTGCCAGCCAGGGACGCACCGAGCTCTCGGCCCAGGACGGCCCCCGCCGAAGACAGCCGCATGAAGCGGGCCGGCTTGCCGGTCACCGGCACGACGGTGCCGCTCACTCCCTCGAGAACCGCAACGGCATCGCGCACCCAGCCGCCATCCCAGGTGTCGGGGAGCGGAACAGCGATCCGCTGAACACTGGCGATCGCGTCCCTCCCCAGCGCGAGCGAGAGCCCTCCCGGATCCTCGTGGTAGTTCAAGTAGCGGGCGGCGTCGATGCCTGGCGGGCAGACCTCGTCGAGCCCGACGTCGCCGACGAAGTCGCTGGGAGGCACTGTCACGTTGGCTGGCCGGTGGGATGATCTTCTGGTTGATCAGTCTGGGAAGGGTCGTCCGTGGGGAGCGCGTCGCTGTCGTACGAGGGGCACCGGTACCCGGTGGAGATCATCGCGCACTGTGGGTGGCTGTACTTTCGCTTCCCGCTCAGCTTCCGCGAGGTCGAGGAACTGATGCTGGAGCGCGGTGTGCTCGTCTCCCATGAGACGGTCCGCCGCTGGTGCGCCAAGTTCGGGCAGGCCTACGCCGGTTCGCTGCGCCGCCGGCAGCTCCACCCCGGGGACAATTGGCACCTGGATAAGGTCTTCATGAAGATCAACGGAGAGCAGCAGTACCTGTGGCGGGCCGTGGACACCAATGGCACCGTCCTGGACATCCTCGTACAGAACTGGCGGGACACCTCTGTGGCCCGGCGCTTCTTCCGCAGGCTGCTGAGAAAGACCCATATGGTGCCCAGGGTGGTCGTCACCGACAAGCTGCGCTCCTGCGGCGCGGCCCACCGCGAGGTCATGCCCTCGGTTGAGCACCGCTCGCACAAGGGCATGAACAATCGAGCAGAGAGCAGTCATCAGCCGACAAGGCAGCGTGAACGCGCGATGAAGGGCTTCCGCAGTACCGGTGGTGCCCAGTGGTTCCTGGCCGCGTTCAGTGGCATCTCACCGCACTTCCGGCCCCGCCGCCACCTGATGACCGCTCCCAGCTGCCGAGCTGAGGTGATCGTCCGCTTCGCGATCTGGGACCAGGCCACCGGCGCTGCCGGCCAGCCCGCCGAGGCCTGAACACCGGACCGAAACCCGGCCCCGCCACACGCCCCGACGCACCGTCAGAGAACCATTCGATAATGTGACAGCACCGCGAGAAGGTGGCTCGCGGGCCGCCCCATGGGCCGGGACCGGTGCCGAGGCAGGCCCGGTCGAGGTCAACGACCTGGGCCTTGTTTGTTTCCTGACCGTCGGCGCCGGCGCGGAGGCCGACGGCCCGGCGCGACGCCACGGGTGGGTGGCGTTGCTGCCGGGCCGTCAGTCACTCACGCGGTCTCACTTGCCGTGCAGACCCCTGCGGCGACGTCCGCGAAGCACCAGCACGCCGCCGGCGGCGATGACCAGCAGGCCACCGAGGGCGCTGTACGTGACAGCGTTGCTCGCCCCGGTGGAAGCCAGGTCGCCGGACGTGCTGCTCGGGGTCGGCTGGCCGACGGGTGCGCCGACCTCCCCCTGCGCACGGGTGCCGGTCGTGTCGGGGTCGGCGTCAACCAGCGTGGCGGCGGTCGGCGTGGCGGCGGGCGTCGGCTTGTCGGCGCCCGCGGTCCCCGGCGCGGGCTTCAGCCGAAGAGTCGTGATCGAGTACGGCGGCAGCTTCTGTGCGCCCGCCGTGCCCCGCTTCGCCGTCGTCAGGGAGGTGTCTCCCTTGGCATACGAAACGGTCGTGACCGCCCCTGCGGCCGGGGTGTACCCGGCGTACGAGAGCGACACCTGCGCCGCATTCTTCGGGCTCTTGTTGATCAGCATGACGTTCAGACCGCCCTTGCTGCTCCGCACCGCGTGGACGGCGACCGACGAGTTGCGCGAGGACGACTTGACCATGGTGTCGCCAGGCTTCGCCAGTGCGGTCAGCGAGCGGATGCCCCAGTAGGTGGGGAAGGGCGTGTCGCGCGGCGGTTGGCACTTCCCCCCGGCGCAGGTTCCGGCGGAGAGAATGCCCCCGTCCTGGTAGTCGGTCTCGCCGTTGACGGTGGTGGGTGCGTCACCCGAGCCGTTGTGCAGGTTCCACCAGTCCACGTGGGTGGCGCCTTGCTCGAACCAGGTCATGTAGGTGTCCGGCGCGAACAGGGCTGCGGCCTGGCTGGTCTTGACGGGCGAGAATTCGGCGTCGGTCTCGGTGACCGCGATCTCCACCGAAGCGGCGCGCGAGCCCGTGTACTTGGCGATCAGCGAGCGCAGCTCGGACGTGACACCGGCGATCTTGGAGGGGGTGTTCAGCAGGTCGGCCGCGGTTTTGCCGCCCGGATACCAGTGGACGATGACGAAGTCGATCGAGCTTCCCGCGATGGAGAGCACCGTGTTGTTCCAGTCGGCGCTGTCACCGGGAGCCTTCTCCTTGTCCGGCCAGCCGCCGGGGGTGGTGAGCACCGCTCCGATCTTCACCTTCGGGTCCACGGCCTTCATCGCCTTCGCGTAGGCGACCAGGTTCTTCCCGTACTCCTTCGGGCTTTTGTCGGCGTGGTTGTCGGTTTCCCAGCCCTTGCCGTTGGCGTAGTGCCCGTTGCCGTAGACCTCGTTGCCGATCTCCCAGTACTTCACGCCGTAACCCTTGTCGACGTTGGCGTACTTGACCCAGTCGGCGGCCTCCTGGGGGGTGCCGGAACCGTAGTTCGCGGTCAGGATCGGCTGGGCGCCGACCTTCTTCGCGGTGGCCATGAAGCTGTCGAAGTCGGTGTTGGGTACGATCCAGCCGCCGTTGCCCATGGTGTGGGTCTTCCAGTGGAAGTCGTCCGAGCCGGAGCCGCCGGGATAGCGCAGCTGCCGAACTCCCGCGGCCCTCATCAGCGAGGTCACCTTGGCGGTCCCCATGCGGTCGTCGCCGACGCCCGTGTTGAGGCCGACACCACTACTGGGCACCGTGCCCAAGGAGGTACCGGCGTCCACCTTGATGCCGACGGTCGCCGCGGCGCCCGCGCTGGGCGCCAGGGCGCCGACACCGGCCGAGGCCGCGAGCACCGCCACCGCCCCCGCGACCAAGCGGAGGCGCATCCGGCTACGGCGGGGCGTGCGACCCCGAGGCATCGGCTGCTCAGCGGATCTCGGGTCTTCTGATGACACGTAATGCTCCGATCGGGCGTTGACACAGAAGGCGTAGCGCCGCTGACCACGGCTCGCCCTCGTCGGTACACCCCTAAGTGGCCACTCGGAGCGGAAAGGTTGCCGCCTCAATCGTTTTTTCACCGAGACGCGGTCGCACCGTCTCACCGGACCCCGTGACCCGGTGCCCCGGTGACACGCCCGGGCTCCCTGTCCACCTCCACGGCGCGAACCATCACATGCTTCCGGCCGCTCACCGCCCCGCAGTGGCCGAGCAGCTGAAGCCGCACAGGAAGCACAGGACAAGTTACTGAGGATCGAGACAGGGATGTGACCTTTCTGGGTGGCTGCGTGGCGGGGAAGGCGCGGGGTGTGTCAGGTGCGGCGACGACCGGTTGTCGGCCGCTCCCGTCGTCTGGGCGAGCGAGGCAGTATGAGGCCGTGATCACACAGATTTCGCGAGACGACCTGTCACTGCTTGAGCGGGCGGTCCGCCATTTCTGTGGAGTCGAGGAGGCCGATGTGGTTCGGGCGTTTGCTGAAACGCCCATCGCACTTGCCTTCGTAGCGGCCGATGAGGCAGAGATCCTTGGGTGGTACTGGGGGCACCATCTGGCGCGTCCGGACTCGTCATCGATGCGTGGCGCATCCGGGACCTTCACGTCCCAGCACACGTCCACGATCAAATCCGCCCCTCTGATCCGCCCGAGCGCCTCGACCCACGTCACGGACGTCGACCAGCGCTCCATCGCCCTGGATCTGAAGAAGACCAAGGACAGCATCACGGTGACGGTCCCGAAGAACCGGAACCTGGTCGGATCGGGCTGGTACATGCTCTTCGCGACGGACGACCAGGGCACCCCGAGAAAGGCTCAGTGGGTCAAGGTGCCCTGATCTTCCGGGAGTTGTACGAAAGCGATTGGTACGAACCGGACGGCGCCCCTCGAACGAGGGGCGCCGTCGCGCGTGTGCGGGAGCCCACAGGACGGAATGTTTTGCACTTTCTTGACGGTGGTCACGGAGGAGCCTAAGTTCGCGGGCATGACAACCAGCACCCGCCCCCGCCGCCACGCCCGTACCCGCATCGCCCGTCGCACCGCCGGTACGACGGTCCTCCTGCTCGCCGTCGGCGCGCTGCCCGCCTGGAGCGCCCAGGCCACCGAGACCACGAGGCACATCGAGGGCCAACTCCCGTCGGGCGCGGCGTACATGATGGACGTGCCCGCAGCGTGGAACGGCACCGTGCTGCTCTTCAGCCATGGTTACAACGCCGGCCCGGCCAACCCCGCCCAGAACGGCCCGGACGCCGCCACGAAAGCCCTCCTGATCGAGCAGGGCTACGCCCTCATCGGCTCCTCGTACGCCACCACGGGCTGGGCGGTGACGGACGCCGTCCCCGATCAGCTCGCCACGCTCTCCGCCTTCACCGACCGCTTCGGCGCGGCCACTCGCACCATCGCCTGGGGCAGGTCGTACGGCGGACTCGTCACCACCGCCATCGCCGAGCGCCACCCGGACCGGATCGACGGCTCCGTGGCCCTGTGCGGCCTCGTCCAGGGCGGTGTCGCCAACTGGAACAACACCCTCGACCCGGTCTTCGCCCTCAAGACCCTGCTCGCCCCCGACGCCGACATCCCCCTGACCGGACTGGCCGACCAGGCGGCGGCCACCGGCGCGGCGAACGCCTTAGTGGCCGAGGTGGACTCGGCACAGTCGACGGCCGCCGGGCGGGCCCGGATCGCCCTGGCCGCGGCCGTGCACAACATCCCGGTCTGGAACCAGCCGACGCAGACCCGTCCCGCCGAGACCGACTGGGACGCACAGCAGGCCAACCAGTACGAGGCCGTCAAGGGCCTGCTGAGGATCGCAGCCTTCAACCGGCGCCAGGAGGCCGAGGTCCGGGCGGGCGGCAACATGTCCTGGAACACCGGCGTCGACTACGCGAAGCTCCTCGGCCAGTCCTCCGTCCGCAAAGAGGTCACCGAGCTGTACAAGAAGGCCGGCCTCTCCCTGCGCACCGACCTCGCCACCCTGAACCGCGCTCCGCGCATCAGCGCCGACCCGGACGCCGTCGAGTGGATGAGCAGTACCAGTTCCTTCACCGGCAAGCTGACCAAACCGCAGTTCTCCGTCCACACCACCGGGGACGCCCTCATCCCCGCCCAGGCCCAGAGCGCCCTGCAGCGGGCCGTCACCGCCGCCGGATCGGCGCCCCTGCTGGGTCAGGCGTACACGGACAACGCCGGGCACTGCACCTTCAGCGCCGCCGAACAGCTCGCCGCCCTGCACACCCTGGAGGACCGCCTCACCACGGGCAAGTGGCACGGCACCGACGCCAGGTCTCTCAACGCCCGCGCCACGAAGGCCGATCCCACGAGCCCCACCCGCTACGTCACCTACCGGCCCACCCCGTACCTGCGGCCCTACGACCTTGCCCACCCCGCCGACGGCCAGTGACACCGTACGGCCGCCCGCCGCCGCTCCGTCGGGCGGCCGTACGCTTACCACCGTGGGAAACGACGCCATCCTTGACAGCCCGGACGGTCCGCAGTCGCTCATGCTCACCTTCTTCGGCAACCACGTGCTGGAGGACGACGACAACGTATGAGTGGAAAGCCTGCTGGCTCCGGCCCGCAAGGCAATGCGCTCGACGGGCCCAGCGGGCGGCCGAAGTTGCGGTTCGAGACGGACCGGAACAGTTGCCCCGTCGATCCGGCCGAACAGGCCGCGGCGTTCGGCGAGGTAGGCCACGAACAGCTGGGACGACGTAGTGCCGAAGGCCACCTCGCGGGCCCGCTGCGACTTAGTGGTTTCCGCCCGCAGATGGATCAGCCGGTAGGCGGGCTCGAAGTCCTCCACGTCGAGTTGGACAAGCTCTTCGCGGCGAAGGGCACCGTCGTAGGCGAGGGTGCCCATCAGCTGATTGCGCAACGGCTCCTCGGCCGCCGCGGCCAGGATCCTCTGCCAGACGTCCTCGTTGGGAATCCAGGGCGCCTGCTCGACGCGGCGTACAAGACCGCGACGTGGCCTGCGGCCGCCACGACTCAGCTGACCCCGGCGGACGTAGGGCCTGTGCGGCACTCTTCGGAGGGATGGGAAGGTGGCTTCCCCGAATCCGGCACCAGGGTTCGTCCTGCCCCACCGTGACGACATGACTCCGCAGTCAGTGATCAGGGGTGCGCAGTCCGGCCAGCAGAACAACGAGCAGGTCTTCGGTTCGGTGGGGTGAGGCGCTGCTTGTGCGGGTGAGGAGCTGGTAGAGGACGGAGCCGATGAGAGCGTCAGCAACCGCTTCCACGTCGACGTCGGCGCGGAATTCGCCGCTCGTCACTCCCGCGCGCAGGCAGCTCACGACGGCCTCGTGCTGCGCACGGGTGTGGTCCCGATAGAGGCTTTCGGCGTCGTGCGGGCTCTCGGCGGCGGCAGCGGTCAACGCCAGGATCATGGCCGCATGGCGCGGGTCGCCGACCGATGTGGCGTAGGCACGGAACCAGGCGGTGAGTTGCTGGGCGGAGCCGTCGGTGCTTGGCCGGCCGGGCAGCCGGATGCCGGGCGCGGCAGTGAGAAAGCTGTGCAGGACGGCATCGCCGACGAGGGCCGCTTTCGAGGACCAGCGGCGGTAGAGCGTGGGTTTGCCGACGCCGGCCGCGGCGGCGACCTTCTCCATCGACAGACCGGCATAGCCGTCGCGCAGGAGTACCTCCCGCGCCGCGTCGAGGATGGCCTCGTCCCTGGCCGCGTCCCGGGGCCGCCCAGGCCGCCGCACCTCATTCATAGCCGCCCATCCTACGAGAGGTACACTCCATAATTACGAAACGTATCGTAACGCTATGTAGGAAGTGTCCATGGGTGCAAACGTTGTTGTCGTCATCGGTGTGGGCGGCATGGGACAGGCCATCGCCCGGCGCCAGGGCAGCGGCAACAAGCTACTGCTCGCCGACTTCAACGGGGAGACTCTCGCTTCCGTCGCGGATCTCCTGCGCGGGCAGGGACACGACATCGTCACGCAGACGGTGGACGTCTCCTCACGCTCTTCGGTCGCCGCTCTCGCGGACGCGGCGGCACAGCTCGGCCCCGTGGTCCAAGTCGCGCACACCGCGGGCCTCTCTCCCGTTCAGGCCCCCGCCGCCGCCATCCTGAAGGTGGATCTGCTCGGTACGGCGCTGGTCCTGGAGGAGTTCGGGCGGGTCATCGCGCCCGGCGGAGCAGGCCTGGTGATCTCCAGCATGGCCGGACATATGCTGCCCGTCCCCCTGAGCGCGGAGCAGGAACAGGCCCTCGCCCACACTCCCACCGACGATCTGCTGGACCTGCCCTTCACCTCCCCGGAGGTCGCGGGACAGGCCGCCTATCCGCTGGCCAAGTACGGCAACCGGCTCCGCGTCCAGGCCGCCAGCGCCTCCTGGGGCGAGCGGGGAGCCCGGATCAACTCCATCAGTCCCGGCGTGATCGCCACCCCCATGGGACAGCAGGAACTCGACGGGGACAGCGGCCAGATCATGCGCGCCATGATCTCCGCGTCGGGAACCGGCCGACTGGGCACACCCGAGGACATCGCCGAGGCCGCCGCCTTCCTGCTCGGCCCCGGCGCCACCTTCATCACCGGCAACGACCTGCTCGTGGACGGCGGCGTCGTCGCTGCCATCCGCGCCGGCCGTCTCACTCCGGTCGCCTGACTCGGAATACCGGGGCACAGCGGCACTCCCGCACCCCAGCCCTCGTCCGCCGCCTCCCCGAACGGCCACCAACTGCCGGCCGGCCCGCAAGTGCCCGTAACCGTATGCATGAGGAGAAACCATGAGCCTGGTTCCGCCCCCGTTCGACCCCGAACTCGCCGCCGTTCTGGAGGTTGTCGCCGAGACGCTTCCTTCCACCTTCACGATCGACATGGTGGCCGTGGCACGCCAGAGCATGGCGGCGGCCAGGCCAGGTCCGGAGGCACTGGACCAGGACGGGTTCTTCGAGGTGGAGGACCGGATCGTGCCGGGCCCCGAGGGCGCGCCCGACATCTCGCTGCTGATCGCCCGCCCGGCCGCGTCCGCCGGTACCCGCCCGGTCTTCTACCACGTTCACGGCGGCGGAATGGTCATCGGCGACAACCGGACCGGGGTCGACACGGTGCTCGGCTGGGCGCGGGAGCTGGACGCGGTGGTGGTGTCCGTGGAGTACCGACTGGCGCCCGAGAACCCGTACCCGGCTGCGATCGAGGACGTCTACGCCGGTCTGGTGTGGACGGCGGAGCACGCGAAGGAGATCGGCGGCGACGCTGAGCGGATCGTCATCGCGGGAACCAGCGCGGGGGGGCGGCCTGACCGCGGCGCTGGCCCTGCTGACCCGGGACCGCAAGGGTCCGCAGCCGATCGGGCAACTGCTGATGTGCCCGATGCTGGACGACCGCAACGACACGGTGTCCAGCCACCAGATGGCGGGCCTGGGCGTATGGGATCAGGCCTCCAACGAGATGGGCTGGACCGCGCTGCTCGGTGATCGGCGCGGCGGCCCGAACGTGCCCGCCCAGGCCGCTCCGGCCCAGGCCGAAGACCTGTCCGGGCTGCCTCCGGCCTTCCTGGACATCGGCTCCGCCGAGACCTTCCGCGATGAGACCGTCGCGTACGCCTCGCGGATCTGGCAGGCCGGCGGGGTCGCCGAACTCCACGTGTGGCCCGGCGGTTTCCACGGCTACGACATGATGGCACCGCAGGCCGAGGTGTCCCGGGCGACCCAGGCGGCACGACTGCGTTGGCTGGGCCGGCTTCTCGGGGAGTGAGGAACCGCGCAGCTCACCGCGTCATCAACGGATGAGGGAGCTTGCCGGGCGCTTGACCGCGCCGCCCCGGACGCCCGGTGCCGCGTCCAGATGGGGCGGTCGGACCTCCCGCCCCATCCGTAACGGCTCGCTGCGGGCACGACTGGAGGCGACGCCTGCAACGGTACTCACGCGCTTGCCCGGGGCGGCGGCGTCACGGACCGTCGCGGTGAACTCCTCATCCTGTCCCCAGGGCGTGTTCATCGAGACCGGGCCGCACAAGCACGCCATCCAGCAGACGTTCTTCCTGTACGTCTACGGGCGGCAACCGTGTCGAGCAGTGCAACCCGCTCACCTGGCTCGTCCTCGCCCTCGACTGGCCGCTCGTCACCTGGACCCAGGCGGCACGCGCCAAGGGCCAGGCGTGGGGTCTGAAGACCATCGAGTCCTTCCACACGACACGCACGGCACACCACCGGTTGACTGAGGGGACACGCTGCGGACCGGACGCGGCTCAACCGTCGCCAAGATCATTGATAGAAATGTTGACCCTCCTGCGGCTACCCAGCGTCTGGCTACGAGGTCTCCTCCCCGAACGCCCGCCGCACCTGCTCCGCGATCAACCCGCTTGCCGCCTCCCACTACCGTGACCGCCACGGCGTGTCCCGCAAGAAGTCAGATCCGGGCGACGCCCTTGTGTTGGCGAACATTCTCCGAACCGACATGGCCGTTCTCCGGCCGCTGCCAGCGGACTCCGACCAGGCCCAGGCCATCGCGGTGCTGGCTCGAGCTCAGCAGGACGCCGTCTGGAACCGCCAGCAGATCGGCAACCAGATCCGCTCCCTGCTGCGCGAGTACTACCCCGCCGCCCTGGATGCCTTCCTGGCCAAGCAGGGCGGGCTGGCCCGCGAGGAGGCCCGCATCATCCTGGCCAAGGCGCCAACGCCGGCCGAAGGGTCGCGGCTGTCTCTGAGCCAGCTGCGCTCCGCCCTCAAGCGCGCTGGTCGTGTCCGTGGCGTTGAGGAAGAGGCTGGCCGCCTGCGCGGGGTCCTGCGGGCCGAGTACGCTCACCAGCCCGCTGCTGTCGAGAACGCCTTCGGCAGGCAACTTCTCGATCTGCTCAAGCAGTTCGAGGCAGCCTGCCAGGCCAGCGATGACCTTGCCGAAGCAGTTGACGCCAGCTTTCACGAGCATCCCGATGCCGAGATGCTCCTGAGCTTCCCGGGCCTTGGGGTCCAGCTCGCCGCACGTGTTCTCGCCGAGACCGGCGACGACCGCAACCGCTTCTCCGACGCCCGCAGACTGAAGGCATACGCCGGATCCGCACCGATCACCCGCGCCTCCGGCAAGAAACACTACGTGGGACGCCGCATGGTCAAGAACAACCGACTCCATCACGCCGGCTATCTGTGGGCTTTTCTCCTCCCTGCGCTCATCCCCTGGCGCCCAGGCCCACTACCGTCACCGGCGCGACGTCGGCGACTGGCACGCACTAGGCAGTTTCGTTTGGATCAGATGGTCGTTGGTCCGGGTGTGCCATTGAGTGATGCGCAGTGGGCGCGGATCGAGCCGTTGCTCCCGGACCGGACGCCCAAGCGGGGTGGTCGCTGGCGTGATCACCGGGAGGTGATCGACGCGATCGCCTTCAAGTTCCAGACGGGAACGCAATGGGTGCACCTGCCCGAGAAGTACGGCAACTGGCGGGGCGTCTACAACCGGCTGCGAATGTGGGCTGTCGACGGCACTTGGGAGCGCGTGTTCACCGCGCTGATGGCCCAGGCCGACGCCGAGGAAGACCTCAACTGGGCCGTCTCGGTGGACTCCACGATCGTGCGGGCCCACCAGCATGCCGCCGGCGCCCGCAAAAAGGGGCCCCGGCCGGCGAACCCGACGACCATGCCATCGGCCGCTCCCGCGGCGGACTGACCACGAAGATTCACCTTGCCGCCGACGACCGCTGTCGGCCGCTGGTCTTCCATCTCACCGCCGGGCAGGCCGGGGACGCGCCCGCCTTCACCGAGGTCATGGCCCGCCTGCGCATTCCCCGACCGCGCGGACGCCCCCGCACCCGGCCGGACGTAATCCTTGCGGACAAGGCCTATTCGTCCCGCGCGATCCGAGAACACCTGCGCAAGCGCGGCATCCGAGCGGTGATCCCGGTCCCGGCGGACCAGCGAGGCCACCGGCTGAGACGGGGCAGCCGGGGAGGCAGGCCGCCGACCTTCGATCGCGAGACATACAAGCAGCGCAACACCGTCGAGCGGTGCATTAACCGCCTGAAACAGTGGCGCGGCATCGCAACCCGCTACGAGAAGACAGCAACCATCTACCTGGCTGGACTCCACGTGGCAGGCATCTTCCTCTGGTCCGCCCGCTGATCCAAACGAAACCGCCTAGCTCAGCGACACCTGTTCAACCGCCTGCTCGGACAGCTGTTCCACTGCCTCCAAAAGCGAGTTCCCTTCGACGAAGAACGTGCCTTCAACCCGCCCGTGCCCTCATCAACGGTGTCTGCTTAACTTCTTCAGATCCCGAGATGTCTATCGGGACACGTCCCCTGCCCGGCAGCAGCGAGCGCCGCTCCAGGCAGTGGCGGACAGATCAACGCCAAGGCAACAACGCCAGTCGAAGCACGGGGCAGGCCACCGCCCGGAGCGGCACCTGAGCATCCTCACAGCCGAAGCATGATCCGGTGCGTCCGCAGCTCTGGCGCAGCCCCAACGTTCGTACCCGGTCGCGGTATTGCGCCGATGTGTACTCGGCGGATTCAACCGGTCGTCGCAACACCCCCAAATACGGAGGTGTGATGGGCAGGCCGGCAGGGTGGATGAAGGCGCTGACAGGCAGGTCGCCGATGAAGTCGCCGGGGGCGCCGTCGTTGAGGCGGGAGATCGAGCGCGAGTTCTGGCGTGAGATCGCCAAGGGGCTCCTGAGCGAGGAGGCCGCTGCTGTGGTCGGTGTGTCCTCGGCAGCCGGCACCCGGTGGTTCCGGCAGCGTGGGGGCATGCCGTCGTTTGATCTTGCTCCGCTCGCGGGGCGGTACCTGTCGTTTCATGAGCGTGAAGAAATAGCCCTGCTGCGAGCACAAGGAGCCGGAGTCCGTGAGATCGGGCGCCGGTTGGGCCGTGCTCCCTCGACGATCTCCCGCGAGCTTCGTCGCAACGCGGCGACCCGCGGGGGCAAGCTGGACTACCGGGCCTCGGTCGCGCAGTGGAAAGCGGACCTGCTGGCGCTGCGTCCGAAGGAAGCGAAGCTCGTCACGCATCAACGGCTGCGCAAGTACGTGCAGGAGAGGTTGTCCGGGCAGGTCCGCCGCCCGGACGGGACCCTGGCGCAGGGACCGGAGACGGAGCGTTGGAAGGGCCGCAACAAACCCCATCGTCAGGACCGCAAGTGGATGCTGGCCTGGAGCCCGGAGCAGATCTCTCACCGACTGAAGGTCGACTTCCCCGAGGACGAGTCGATGCGAATCTCGCACGAAGCGATCTACCAGGCTCTCTACGTCGAGAGCCGCGGCGCGCTCAAACGCGAGCTGGTCGCATGCCTGCGCACCGGGCGAGCCCTGCGTGTCCCGCGAGCCCGCAGCCGACGCAAAGCCTGGGCCCACGTCTCGCCCGAGGTGATGATCAGCGAGCGTCCGGCCGAGGCCGAAGACCGTGCCGTCCCCGGGCACTGGGAGGGGGACCTGATCATCGGGCTGCAGCGGTCGGCGATCGGCACGCTGGTCGAGCGGACCACCCGGTTCACCATGTTGGTCCACCTGCCTCGCGAGGAGGGCTACGGCACCATCCCGCGAACCAAGAACGGACCTGCCCTGGCCGGCTATGGCGCGCAGTCGATGAACAAGGCACTCACGCCGGTGATCACCACGCTTCCCGAGCAACTCCGGCGGTCGCTGACCTGGGACCGTGGCAAGGAGCTGTCCCAGCACGCCCAGTTCAGGCTCGACACAGGCGTCGCGGTCTACTTCGCGGACCCGCACAGCCCCTGGCAGCGAGGGACGAACGAGAACACGAACGGGCTGCTCCGCCAGTACTTTCCCAAGGGCACTGACCTGGCCAGGTGGTCACCCGAGGAGCTCCAGGCCGTGGCACACACCCTCAACAGCAGGCCCCGGAAAACGCTCGGTTGGAAGACTCCTGCTGAAGCCTTGAACGAGCACCTACTATCGGTCCAAGAAGCCGGTGTTGCGACGACCGGTTGAATCCGCCCTCGCTGCCGCGATCGCTGTGTATGACACGACCGGGCTCCAGATGCGCCCGGCGGTGGGCCATGTCGAGGGTGTCGGTGACGAGTTCGGCGCGATGGTGGTCGGCCATGGCGTAGCCGACGACCTCGCGGGTGGCCAGGTCGAGCCGGCAGGCGAGTCGAAGTGCTCTCCCGGCTGAAGCCGGGAGAGCACTTCAAGAAATCAGGGGATTGACTTGACAGGTCGGCCGGTTCCCACTCCGTCAGCTGCGGTCGACAGCGCCGTTCGTGTGGCTTCCCACAGCACGTCGGAGTCGAAGGTTTCCGGAGCGTTGTCGGGTGAGTGCTCGGCAACGTGTTCCACCCCGGTGCGCAGTGCGGCGATGATCATCGATGCCTTGATCTTGACGAGGAGATCCTCTGCCGATGCTCCCGCAATCTCGGCGAGGACCTCGGCGATGGCATGCTCGTTGTCGTGCTGGAACTGCACCCAGATGGCGCGCAAGGTCGGCTCGGTGCGGGTGAGGCGGATCAAGGCCAGAGTCATTTCCATGTCCACCGCAGGCATACCCGACTCCGGCTCCCGCCCGGTTATCACGTCCACGATCCGGTTGGTCGTCCGGTCCGATTGCCGGGCCCCCAGCGCGGCCGTGACCCTGGCCAGGCCCACGATCAGCAACGGCTGGACGCAGCTCTCCTTGGTGGGGAAGTAGCGCCGCAGGGTGCGCGTCGAGATGCCCACGGCGTCGGCGATCTCATCGGCGGACGTTGCCGCCACGCCCTTGCTGGTGAACAGCCGTACCGCCTCGTACGCGATCTCCATGCGTGCGGCAATCTTGCGCCGCTCGGTCAGGGGCGGACGGCCCGGTCCCCGCCGAGCGCCCGTCGCCGTCCCGTCGGGAGCCTGGATCTCTCCGTCACCCACCTGGACATGTCCCTTCAACGGCACTCACTCGACTGGCCACTCATCCTGGGCGCCATATTCTTGCCGCTGCAGCGCTTACTGTCCAATGATGTCAAAAACCTGTGGGCGAGTGTTGGCC
This sequence comes from Streptomyces sp. 351MFTsu5.1, assembly GCF_000383655.1. Lineage (NCBI taxonomy): Bacteria > Bacillati > Actinomycetota > Actinomycetes > Kitasatosporales > Streptomycetaceae > Streptomyces > Streptomyces sp. 351MFTsu5.1. The sequence continues at coordinate 300,816 of NZ_KB911775.1, forward strand.
CACCCGGCGCTCCCGCCACAGTCAGGGCGGAAGCGCCGGTCCGTCGCGTGTGCGGTCAGCGGCGGTGCGGGCGGAACGCTGCCCGGATGTCCTCGACGAGTTCCACGGGTTTCTCGAGAGCGGCGAAGTGTCCGCCGCTGTCGAACTCGGTGTAGCGCTCGAGATCGAAGGCGCGGGCCACGACCTCCCGCGGAGCTGTGGAGAACTCGTGGGCGAACGCGGCGAAGGCGGTCGGAGTGGCGATCGGCTCGTTGCCGAGTGGTTGCCCGGGGTCTAGTTCGTGGTAGAGGCGGAACGAGGTGCTGATCGTGCCGCCCAGCCAGTAGAGCATGATGTGGGTGAGCAGGTCGTCCTTGCTGAAGACGCGCTCCACGTCGCCGTCGCAGTCACTCCATGTCTGGAACTTCTCCACGATCCAGGCCGCCAGGCCGGCGGGGGAGTCGGCCAGCGCGTGCCCCAGCGTCAACGGTTTGGTGCCCTGGATGTGCCCGTAGCCGCCTTCGGCTGCCTGCCATGCCCGCTGTTTGCCCAGGTAGCTCTGTTCGGCGGGCGAGGGTTCACCCGAGGGGAGGTAGGGCCCGGCGAACATGTTGAGGTGGATGGCCGCCACGCCCTGCTCATTGCTGCCGCCGTGGTCACGGGCCAGGGCGGTGGTGACGAGGGAGCCCCAGTCGCCGCCCTGGGCGACGTAGCGCGGGTAGTCCAGGGTCCGGGTCATGAGGGCGTGGAACGCGTCGGCGATGGCTCCGGGGTCCACGCCGGGCCTGCCGGGGTGCGGAGAGAAGCCGTAGCCGGGCAGGCTGGGCGCGACCACGTCGAAGGCGTCGGCGGGGTCGCCTCCGTGCGCCGCGGGATCGGTGAGCGGTCCGAGGATCTTGTGGACCTCCCAGAACGATCCGGGCCAGCCGTGGGTGAAGAGCAGGGGCATGGGGTGGGGTCCCTTGCCGCGGGCGTGCACGAAGTGGAGGCTGAAGTCGCCGTGGTCGGTGGTGACATCGGCCTGGAACTGGGGAAGTTCGTTCAGCTGGCGTTCGGCGGCTCGCCAGTCGAACTTCTCGGCCCAGTAGCTCACCAGCTCGCGCAGATACCCGGTGGGAACACCGGCGGCCGGCGGCAGGTCCGAGTCGAACAGCCGGCTCTGGAGCAGTCGTTGACGCAGGTCGTCGAGGTCCGCCTGCGGAACGTCGATGGTGAAGGGGCGCATGTCGGTCACCACTCGACCGGGAGTCGCTCGACCCCGTAGAGGTTCGCCTTCGCACGGAACGGGAGCTCCTCGAGCGGTGCTGCGAGCCGGAGTCCGGGCAGGCGGCGCAGCAGCGTCGGCAGCGCTATGGACAGTTCGACCCGGGACAGGTTCTGGCCCACGCACTGGTGGACGCCGTAGCCGAAGGCGAGGTGGCCTCGCGCGTTGCGGTCGATGTCGAAGGTGTAGGGGTCGGCCGCGAAGGAACTGTCGCGGTTGCCGGCCAGCGGATTCATGATCAGACCCTCGCCGGCGCGCACCAGGTGACCGCCGATGGTGATGTCCTGGGTGGCGACGCGGACCAGGACGTTCTCGGCGATCGTGATGTAGCGCAGGAGTTCCTCGACGGCCCGTGCGATCAACGCGGGGTCGTCGGTGTCGCGCAGCCGGGCGAGCTGGTCCGGGTGTTGCAGCAGGGTGATCGTCGACAGGGCGATCATGCCGGCCGTGGTGTCGTGGCCGGCGACCAGCAATGCCTGCAGCATGGCGGGGATCTGGCTGCGGGAGATCTCTCCGGTGGCGACGCGCTGGGTGAGCAGCCGGCTGATGAGGTCGTCTTCCGGTTCGCGCTCCTTGCGGTCCATCAGCTCCTCGAGATAGGCCAAGAGCTGGTTGTTCGCCTCGGCGTTCTCCTCCGGGGGCAGGTTCAGGTCGAACATCTGCTGGCTCTTGGCCTGGAAGAACTCGTGGTCGGTGTCCGGAACGCCGAGGATGAGCCCGATCACCGTGGAGGGGATCGGCAGCGCGTAGTCCTTGACCAGGTCGGCGGGCGCTCCCTTGGCGATCATCCTGTCCAGGAATTCGTCCGCCATCTGCTGGATCCGCGGACGCAGCTTCTCCGCGCGCTTGATGGTGAAGTCCCCGGTGACCATCCGGCGATGCTGGGCGTGCTCGGGGTCGTCCAGCCGGACGAAGCTCACCTCATCGTGTTTCGTCGACATCGTCCGGACCAGTGGAGGCATCCCGGGGTCGAGCTCGTAGGCGCTGACGGTGGGGTCGGAGAGGGCGGCACGAATGTCCTCGTACCGGGTCAGTACCCAGGCGGGAGTGCCGTCCTCCAGCCGGACCCGCCGCGGTCCCGGGCTCTGGAGCCAGCTCCGGTACTCCGGCGCCGGGTCGAAGGGGCATGCTGCGGGACGGGCCAGGGGGTATTCCGTCAGATTCGCTGTGTCTGAAGCCATGATGAAAATTCCTCCTCGATGTGTGCAGGTGGGGTTGACCGGGTTCTACCGGGCGGCGCGTACACCCGTGACCGCCGACCATTCGGTGCGAGCGGCGACGGCGGACCGCCACGACCGGACGGTCTTCGGCGGCATGCCCACCGCGAGCGCGGCGGTCAGCCGGTCGCCGGTGCGGTAGGCGGCGACGAAACGGCCCTCGTCGAGATCGCCTTCGACGACCGCGCATTCCTCGTGACCACGCAGGTGGCCGTAGCACTGGATCTTCAGCTCGTACTGGTCGGTCCAGAAGTACGGCACCGGGGCGAACGGCCGGGGCGAGTCGGGGTGAAGCAGGTTGTAGGCGACTGCCATGCCCTGCTCGGCGGCGTTGGTGCGGTGCTCGATACGCATCGCGGTGCCGAACAGCGGGTTGTGCCAGCGGGCCACGTCGCCGACGCCGTAGACGCGGGGTCCGGCGGCGCTGAACTCGTCGCACACCAGGCCGTTGTCGATGGTCAGGCCGCTGCCGGTGAGCCATTCGGTGTTGGGTACCGATCCGACGGCGAGCAGCACGTCGTCTGCCGGGACGACGGTGGCATCGGCCAGTTTCACACCGGTGACCTCCCCGGCGTCGGTGAGGATCTCCTCGACCGCGGTCCCGGTGCGCAGGTCGACTCCGCGATCGACGTGGAGCTGCGTCAGGAAGAGGCCGACCTTCCTCCCCACAGCGTGGGCGAGGGGAACCGGCACCGGCTCGACGACGGTCACGTCGACGCCCATGGTGTGGGCGACGGCGGCGACCTCCGTGCCGACGAACCCGGCGCCGACCACCACCAGCCGGCGGCCGGGCCGTAGCCTCGCCCGCAGTCCGAGCGCGTCGTCCAGCGTCCGCAGCACATGCACTCCCGCCGTGGCGTCGGCCCCCGCCAGGGAAGGGCGGCGAGGGCGGACGCCGGTCGCAATGACGAGCGCGTCGTACCGCACACCGGTGCCGTCGGCCAGCTCCACGGACCGCCTGCCCTGATCCAGCCCGACCGCGGCCACACCTAGTCGCAGATCGAGTTTCAGCGCGTCGAGGTCCGCCTGTGAGCGGAGCGCTACCTGGTCGGCCTGCCACCGGTGGTCGAGGATCTGCTTGGACAACGGGGGCCGGTCATAGGGTGCGAGCCGCTCGTCGCCGATCAGGGTGATCTCACCGTCGAACCCTTGTCGGCGCAGCGCCTCTGCGGCTGCCAGGCCGCCGGCCGACGCGCCGACCACGACGATGCGGTTCATGATTCCTGCAGCGTGATGGCGGCAGCGGGGCAGATGGCGGCGGCCTCCCGGACCTGCTCGTGCAGGTCCGGGTCCGGCGCATCGTTCAACAGGATGACGACGCCGTCCTCATCGCGCTGGTCGAAGACTTCCGGCGCGGCCAGTACACACTGTCCGCCACTTACACACTTCGGCTCATCGACCGTAATTTTCATGACTTTCCTTCCGGGAAAGAGCTCTTCTGTAGTCAGGCTGAGTGGATCGGTTTGCCGGCTTCTGGTACTCGGATCGCGCCGTTGGCCTCGTGGAGAGAGCCGGGCGGGCAGATGACTTCGCCGTATGCCTGGCCGTGTGCGTCCCGGTCGATCCGGCAGGCCGGATCGGTGCGGTCCGGGCCGATCGTCGTTCACTCGTGGCGTGTCCGGGACGAGTGGCTGCCGCCGCCCTCCTTGCCCCATCGGGTGGCGGCGCCTCCACTGTGGCTGTGACGAACCTGCCGGTTGAGCTGAGATCACCCTACAGGTTTTTGCCGTATGCGGACAGTAAGTCCAGGGGAGGCGAATTTGCAGACGGGAAGGGTGATCGGCTGACGTATACGACGGGCATAGGGGCGACCGGGTCACCGGCGTCGGAGTTCCCGACAGGGCAGCGGGAGGGCGTGGGCCTGCTCCGGGCCGAGACCATGGCTGCCGATCGCCTTGCGCCACTTCTCGTTGCCGGGCAGCGCGGACTCTGTATCGGTGAACTCCTCAGGGAGGACGGGAGTCCGGCCCTTGTCGCCGCATCCGAGTGCACGGCCGGAGGCGCTCACAACAGGTGACGCCGGCAGTGCGGAGCCCGCTGATGAGGGCCCATGCCCACCTGTGTCGCAAGGTGTCGCCGTGAGCGAGGATCTCGGGCCTGGCTGCCTCCAGCCTGTAGTGCACCACCACGGCGGAAGAGCGACACGCAAGACGGCCCGAGCCCCTGGACCGCTGCGCGTCCAGGTTCGCCCGGTCACGGTGTCTCGACCAGCACCTTCATACCCTTGCCCGCACGCAGGTTCTGCAGGGCGGTCTTGACGTCCTCGAAGCCGACCGTTTCGATCCAGCCGCCGTCGGTGCGGTACAGCCCGCGCCCCATGGCCTTGATGACGGCGGCGAAGTCCTCGCGGGTGTAGACGGCCGACGTGCGGATGCTCTTGTCACCGAAGAGGAGACTGGCGTTGATCTCGATCGGCTTCTCGTACGCGGCGACGATCACCATACGACCGCCCAGCCCGAGTGACTGCAGGGCGTCGGAGAACGCCTGCGGAACTCCGGCACAGTCGATCGCGACGTCGGCGCCCGCTCCACCCGTCAGGTCCCGTACCCGGTCGGCCAGACTTTCGGAAGCCGGGTCGACGACGTGCTGCGCGCCGAGGGCTGCCAGGACGGCGCGCCGCCCGGCGCTCGGCTCGGAGACCACGACGGTCTCGACACCCCTGGCCTTGAGGGCGAAATAGGCGCCGACACCGATGGGGCCACCACCGACCACGACCGCCGCCCCGGCCTCGGGAGCGCTCAGGGCGACGCCGTGCCAGGCCACCGCCATCGGCTCGACAAGCGCCCCGAGCCCCAGGTCCACCGTGTCCGGGAGTACGAAGCACTGGTCCGCGTCGACGATCTTTACTTGCGCCATGCCTCCGGACTGCCCCTGGATGCCCTCGAAGGCGGCGGAGAAGCAGGACGCGTACCTGCCGGTGCGGCAGGCGGGGCACTCGCCGCAGTAGTGGAAGGGGAAGACGGCTACGCGGTCGCCGGGACGCAGGCTTCCCACGCCGTCGCCGACAGCCGCGACCTGACCCGAGAACTCGTGCCCGAGGATCTGGGGCCACGTGGCGCCCGTCAGCTTCGCAGGGGTGGAGAAGTCCCAGGGAAAAGTCTCCGGCGCGAAGTAAAGGTGCAGGTCGGAACCGCAGATCCCGGTGTATCCGCCAGTCAGGAGAACCTTGCCCGGCGCGAGCGCGAGAGCGGGCGCTTCGAGCTCCTCGATCCTGATATCGCCCTTGTCGTGGATGCGCACAGCCCTCATGGGTGTGTCCTCTCGTCGTTGAGATGTGCCGCCCCTCCGGATGCGGAGGACAGTTGGGAGCGTCAACCTCTACGCGGATCGGCATGGCATATCACCTCACCTGTCGTGGTCGGCTTGTTCACTGGGGCACGGCATCGGCTGTCGGCGATAGGCCGTCACCCGGTGCCATGGGAAGCACTCTACGAGTTCTTGCCATAAACGGACAGTAAGTCTCACTAGGACAGGAAGTCCGTCGATGACATAACATTGGTTTTCGGCCAGATGGTGGGGATGATCGGAGGCGGCGGCGACGTGAAGTGCGGCGACATGGCCACGAGCCAACAGGACGCACCGGCCGCGGAGCGGAGAACAGGCCGTCCGCCGCTGACGGAGCGGCGCAAGGCCGCGACGAGGATGGAGATCGCCCACGAGGCAGTGCGACTGTTCACGAGCAAGGGCGTCACCGCGACCTCGGCCGATGAGATCGCGGAGGCCGTCGGCATCTCGACGCGCACACTGCGGCGGTACTTCCCCAGCAAGGAAGCATGTGTCCAGCCGTTGCTGGCGGCGGGAGCCGAAGCGGCTACCCGACGGCTGCGCGCATGGCCGTCAGGGCGCACTCTGAGAGAGGCCGTGAGCGACTGGAAAGACGTCGCCCCGTGGATGGACTGGCCGGACGTCGCCGCGAGTCTGGACCTCATCCGCCTTACCCGTACCGAGCCGGCACTGAAGGCCGTGTGGCTTCAGACGTACCACGAATACGAAGGCCAGCTTGCCGAAATCCTCGCCGAGCGCGCAGGTCGTCACTCTGGTGACCTGCACATCAGGGTCCAGGCCGCGACGATCAACGCTGCTCTGCGCGTGGCCGCGGAGCATCACGCGTGGCGGGAGCGCGATGGCCGAGCCGAGCCCGACCAAGATGAAGGCGCGGAACTGTGGGAGGCACTGCGTAGCGCGTTGTTGACAGCGGCTCAGGGACTCCCGGACTGAGATCGCGTGCCGAGCGTTGATGACGCCGGAGGGCTCCCGGTTCTCCGAGTCGGAGCGGCTGCGCCGGCCGCCGGCCGCCGGCCGCCGGTCGCCGGTCGCCGGTCGTCGCAACAGCGGCTTCTTCAAGAGGTAGTAGGTGTGTTCGTTCAGGGCCTCGGCGGGTGTCTTCCGTCTGAGAGTCTTGCGGGGCCTGTGGTTGAGCGTGAAGGCGACGGCTTCGAGTTGGTCGACATGCCATCGCGATTCCCAGGTCGGCGACCTGCGCAGCTGCTGGGCGGCGTGGTGACCGTGGCGGCGACAGCGTCCTTGACGGCTGCGGCACCATGGCCGGCCAGTGCCGGGCCTGTCTTCACCCGAGGCTCGATGCCGTAGCCGTCCATCCGCGGCAGGTGCAGCAGCATGGTGAACCGGGTTGTGCGCTCCACCAGCGTGCCGATTGCGGACCGGCCTGTGACGATGATGAGATCGCCCTCCCAGCGCCCCCGCGCCGCACGGTCCTCGGCTTCAGCCGGTCGCTCGCTGATCACGTCGGGCGTGACATGACCACGGGGCCGCTGCCGCGCACGCGCTCGTGGAACCCGCAGCGCACGCCCGATCCGCAGGCAGGCGACCAGCTCACGCTTCAAGGCACCCCGGCCCTGGAAGAGCAGGGCCTGAAGAAACCCTCCTGCGAGACGATGTCGTCCTCGGGGAAGCCGGTCTTCAACCGGCTGGCAATCTGCTCAGGACTCCAACTGCCCGGTGAACGCCGCATGCTTGACGATCTTGTGGTGCAGGTTGACCAGAGTGCGGGAGATGGCCGTTGCGCGGATGCCCGACCGCCAGGTGGGGCGGGACAGTGCCCGCCACGGCTGCCCGGGGTTCCAGCCCTCACCCCGCGGACGCTCGCGCAGCGTGCCCAGGCCGCCCTTGACCGTCGACCAGGGCACGCTGGTGCGGCGGGAGCTTGCAGCGGCGGTCACCCCCTCGCGGGTGACGATGAGCATGGTGACCCCTTAAGAATGGTGGTGGTCCGGGAGGACTGGGTGTAGCTGATGGTGTCCTGCCGTTGATGGCTCCGAGTGAGTGGCTGCCCGGTCCTCCGGGACGCTCCGGCCGCTGATTGAGAACTGCGGTCATCGCTGGTTAAGGGCTTGGCGGCGGAGCGTTCCCGGACCCTGAAGGTGCTGCTTCCTGGGGGAAAGGAGCGATGACGGTGACGGAACGTCATGAGCGGGTCTGGGTCGGCATCGACGCTGGCAAGGCCCATCACTGGGCTGTCGGGGTCAACGCCACCGGAGAGAAGGTGCTTTCTAGGAAGGTCGTCAACGGTGAAGACGAGATCCTGGAACTGATCGTCGCAGCGTGCGAGATGGCTGACCAGGTGCGATGGGCGGTCGACATCTGCGGCCGAGCCTCAACGTTGCTGCTTGCACTGTTAATCGCCAACGGCCAAAGCGTGGTGTACGTGCCTGGACGAACGGTCAACCGAATGTCCGGCGCCTACCGCGGCGAAGGGAAGACTGATGCCAAGGACGCCCTGGTCATCGCCGACACCGCGCGCATGCGCCGTGACTTCACGCCGCTGAACTTGCCGAACGAGACCGTGGCTGGTCTCCAGCTGCTCACCGCGCATCGAGCCGCGCTGCACGACGAACTCCGCCTGCTCCTCTTTGTCTCGCAGTCCCTCTTCGAAGACCGTGCGCTCCTCCGGGTAGAACGAGCCGATCCCCGCGGCGCCGATCGCTGCCTGACTCCAGGTGTACTCCTGCAGCGCCTGTTCCCGCGCCTCAGGACGGGTCAGGTAGCTGCTGATCCCCCCAGTTGAAGCGGTCCTGGACGGGCTTTCCGAGGACCGTGACCCACTCGGTGGGCGTGGCGATGAGCGGAGCCAGGTAGCCATCCGACCTCGCGTGTTCGGGAAGGCATCGCAGCTTCCGCTGCTGTAGATCATCGCCACGACCACCAGTGCAGGAAACAGCAGGTCGGCCCGGCGCACGGTTTGGACCGCGACCAGGCGGTGCCCGCCGCCTGCGGCACCGGCGGCCAGGGAAAGCAGCTCCCCCACCCTGAACGCCTCTTCTTCCAGGCCCGCTCACGTGGCGATGCCGTACCCGGCCACGTTCCCGGCTGCCACGGCTTCCTCGATGACGACGAATGCCTCCCGCATCGCCAGCAGCTGCGACTTGAAGACACCGGCCACCGAAGCCGGTGTGACCCGCACCGCGTTCTACCTGAAGAGGAACCGTGACCAGGACCCGCCCCGGTACCTACCAGCACCTCGCCGAAGGGCATTGTCACGTTGGCTGAGCGGGGTGGGATGATCTTGTGATTGATCGCGTCTGGATGGGATCGCCCGTGTCGTCCGCGTCGCCGTCGTACAAGGGGCACCGGTACCCGGTCGAGATCATCTCGCACTGCGTGTGGCTGTACTTCCGGTTCCCGCTCAGTTTCCGCGAGGTCGAGGAGCTCATGCTGGAGCGCGGCGTCGTCGTGTCCTACGTCGACACCCGGACCGGCCACACTCCAGCACGCTGTCAGGCACTCACGCACCCAACAACGTGACGGCGCGCGACCAAGGCGTGTACGTGGCCGGCGTGTCCACCATGTACCGCACTGCGCGAGCATGACGAGGTCCGTGAGCGTCGCCGCCCCGCCGTCCACCCAGCGCATGCCAAACCGGAACTGCCGTCCACCCGCCCGAACGAGATCCGGTCCCGGGACGTAACGCGGCTGCGCGGACCGGGTAAACGGGTCTTGTACCACCTGTACTCGATCATCGACATCTACAGCCGCTGCACCGTCGTCCGGATAGTCGCCGTCCGCGCCGACGTCTACCAGCGCAACATCGAACGGTTCGCCAACAAGCCACCCACCCCGCCGATCATCCCCACCAACGTGTGGATCAGCCAGCCGGACGACCATGCCGCCGCCCAGTGATCACCTCGGACGCCGACGACCCCGGCTCACTCGACGAACCCTGAATCCGACCGACGCACCAGGCTTGAGACGTTCCGCGTCTCGTGGTCGACCAGGACGAGGCCGCCACCGTCCGGGTTCTCCACGTGCAGGGGCGGGCTCGGCCTTGCACCGAGCCCGCCGCTCCCACTCCACCCGTTCCTGATCGCTCGCTGTGACGCTCACCCGGTTCGGCGTTCGGGGTACGTCGTTGCCCGCGAGCGTCAGGAACACCAGGACCTGCGTCATGCCACCGGCTAGCGCTGCAGTGTCAGCACGCCCGGCCGGTAAGGCAGGAGGCCGTAGTCCATGCCGTCGGTGCTGGGGTCGCGTCCCTGGTAGAGGAACTGCAGATTGCAGGGGTCGATGGTCTTGGTCTGGTCGGGGTTGGTGCGAACCAGATCGCCGTGGCTGATGTCCCTGGTCCAGGCCGTCGCGCCGCTGTTGGCACTGCCGGCGAAGGGGCTGGTCACGGTGTCGGCCTGCGGCTGCGGTGTCCATGTGCCGCCCAGGCTGGTGGCCGTGAACGAGCGGAAGTAGCGACCGTACCCTGTGTAATTCTGGGCCTCGACGATCATGAGGTACTGGTTCTGGCCCTGGACCTTGTAGACCTCGACCGCCTCGAACAGGTTTTGCGGCGTGTCGCTCATGATCTTCGTGAACGAACCGAAGGTGCCCGGGAAGCTGCCGATGGGCATGCTGGCGCGGTAGATGCCGCCCTCGTCGTCGGCGAAGAACATGTACATGTTCGTGTCATCGCCGATGAGGGTCACGTCGAGGGGGCCACCCTTCGGGAGGGTGCCCGTGAACAGCTCCTGCTGCGCGGACCAGCCGTTGGGGTCGGTGGGGTCGCTCGAGGTGCGGTATCCGAAGCTGTACGGCCAAGCCCCGTTGTAGGCGAGCACCCAGAGGTTCTTCGGGGCGAAGTAGAACAGCGTCGGCGCGATGCCGTCGAAGGGAATCGTGTTCTGGGTGGCGGTGGCCATGTCGGACCAGTTCGTGAAGGGGCTGAAGGTCGTCAATCCCCAGCGCCCGTCGTTACCGGCGAGAGTGTTGTGCGTCGTGGCATAGACGATGTGCTTGCCGTTGTGCTTCACGGTGGTGAAGTCCTTGAGCGCGACCCACCCCGCCTTCGGCTCCGCCAGCGGGCCGGTCGATGTCCACCGGTAGGTCGACGGAAGAGCACACGCGTTGCCCGTCCCGGACAGGCCGGTCCACTTCTGGTTGGTGCCGCCGTGGCACGACCAGATCTGCACCGCCGTGCCGTTGGCCTTGCCCCAGCCCGAGACCTCCAGGCACAGCCCGGACCGCACGCCGACGATCGTGCCGTCGGGGTTCACCCGCCACTGCTGGTTGTCACTGCCGTTGCACGTCCAGATCTGCACCGGGGTCCCGGACGTGGTGGCGCCACCCCGGACATCCAGACACTTGTTGCCGTACACGGTCAGCTGGTTGCTGTCCGACAGCGTCCACTGCTGGTTGGTTCCACCGTGGCAGTCCCAGATGTGCACGTTTCCGCCGTCGGTCTGGCTGAAGCCCGCCACATCGAGACACTTGCCGGAATCGACACCGCGCACGTCGCTGGTTGTGGCCGCCTGAGCCGGGCCGGCGACGAGCAGGGCCGCCAATGAGATCAGGGCCGCGACCACGGCGGCGAGCACCGCGGACGGGCGTCTGAGACTGAAACTACGCCTGTGCATAAGGACCTCGTCATCCTTGAGCAAGCGACTCCGGTTCGGCCCGTCAAGGCTGTCCGGAGGCGGTATGGTGCGGCCATGAAGTGTTCGGCATAGCGAACGCAGGTCGAAGTGTCGAGCAACTGGATCATAAGGTTCCGGTGATCAGCGTCAACACCTCGCGCAAAATTCACAAGCCGGAACATTCACAGACCGAGTGGGCGGTTCGTGAGTCTATGAGTGGTTCCGATGTCGCCTGATGGTGTGGGCGAAGCCGGAACGTGCCGGTCCGGTGCAGGTCGCCTGCTGGGATCGGTGGGGTGAGTGAACGCAAGCCGTACCAGGGCGACTTGCCCGACGAGCAATGGGCGTTGATCGAGCCGGTGCTCACGGCCTGGAAGAACCGGCACCGTTCCGTCAGCGGCCACCAGGGCCGTTACTCGATGCGGGAGATCGTGAACGCGATCCTCTGCCAGTCCCGGACCGGTTGTCAGTGGGCCCTGCTGCCGAACAACCTGCCGCCGAAGAGCGCGACGTACTACTACTTCGCCGCCTGGCGGGACGACGGCACCGACCAGCAGATCCATGAACTCCTGCGCTGCCAGGTGCGGGAGAGAAACCGGCGATTCGGAAGCAACGGGCACGAGCTCCCCCACACAGGTTCACAGCCTCACAGATCACCGCGTCTACCTGGGGAGACAGGGGGTGAGGCTCATGGCTGGAGCCGCGTGTCCGCTGACTCCGAACTTGGACTGGAGTTGGACGACCACTACTGTCGCTGATGCGTCCTCCCGACAGTAGTGAGTTCATGACGAGCCCTCGCCCCGCCGCCTGGTGACGGCTGGGCGGTCGGGCACGGTGGGTTCGTCCGGTGGGTCAGTAGACGATGTTGAAGGTGGCGTCGGCGCGGCCCGTCGCGGTCGAGATCTCATCGAGCTGCAGGGCGAACGACCAGTGCCGCAGGTAGCGTGTCGGGAACCGGGCCGAGCGGAACGACGACCAGTTCCCGTCGGCGAGGCCGGCGACGCGGTGGAACGTGGCGTCACTGGCGAAGTCCGCCGTGCCGTCGTTGCGGACCAGCTTGATCGCGAAGTTCTCCTGCTTCATGTAGTAGCCGGGGAAGTTGACCGACTCGAACGACACGCCGTTGGGGTCGGACAGGCCGGGTCGCAGCCGCCACTGCGCGTCCTGGTAGGGATCGAAGGGCATTTCGCTGATACGGCCGGCGTAGTTTTCGTGGCGGGCGTAGTGGCCGGGGAAGTTGTAGGACTTCAGGAGGTTCCAGCTGGTGCCGCCGTACCGGGCGAGGAGGCGGTCGCGATCGGCGGCGGTGATCGGGTGGACGGTGTTGTGCTTGGCGTTCAGCGGTGCGGTGTACGACTGACGGCCGACCTTGGTCCACGCCCCCGACACCAGGTCGCCCTCCCACAGGTCGAACTTCGCGTTGGGGCAGTAGGTGTCACCCCACAGCGACCAGGTGGACGAAGTGAGCGACTTCACCAGCGTAGGGGCCTCGGTGCACCACTCGTTCTCGGCGACGCCGTCGGTGTACTTGGTGAAGCTGCGCGGTTCCACCGACGTCGAGCGCGCGCCGGCCAGCCGGCCCGTCGCGTTGCTCTTGTAGTAGAGGTAGTTGGATCCGTTGACGTTGGTGACGACGTGGGAGTCGATGATGCCGGAGCCCGCGTCGTGGAATACCACGGGGTCGGTGGCGGTGACGAAGTCGGTCGTGTAGGAGACGGCGATCACCTCGTGCGAGAAGCCCTGCGGGATGGTGGAGAACGTGATGCCGTAGGCGCCTCGGACCGGGTCCCAGTGGATGGCCGGGGCCCAGCTGAAGGAGTCCGGGTTGGTGGCGTTGACCTTCAACAGCCGGTCCGCCGACCAGTTCACCAGGTCCGGCGAGGTCCAGACGTGGATGTTCGGGTTGGGCTTGGTGAAGCTGCTGCCCACGGCGATGTCGGTCGCGAGCACGACCCAGCTGCCGTCGGGCAGCCGGTACAGGAACGGGTCGCGGATGCCCTTGGTGCCCGCGGTGGGAGTGAGGATCGCGTTGTTGTCGTTGAGCGGCGTCCACTCCCGGCCGTCGTCACTGACCGCGAGGTGCAGGGCGTTGATGTTGTCCTGGTACTCAGCCGACTCCTTGAAATAGCCCATCACATAAGCGGAGTCGGCGTCCGCCGCCGCGGCTGTCTGCGCGGGTACGGCCACTCCCGTGGCCAGCGCCACCAGAGCAATGAGGAACGCCGATCTCCTGATCAGTCTTGCCAGCAAGGTCTTTCCTCTCGATGCGTGGTTCTCACAGGCGTGCGACACCGGCGCCCTCCCTCCCTGCACGAAGGAGCGGGAGGGCGCCGCGGGGTCCGTCAGGTCAGCTCCACAGGCGGAAGGTGACGTCGCTGCGCTCTGTGACGTTGGTGATCGTTTCAAGCTTCAGCTGGAAGGCGCAGTACTTGCTGCCGTCGGGTGAGAGCACGAGTGCGGGGTCGCGCACCCCGCGCGTAGTACCCACCGCGATCGGTCAGTTCAGACCGTCCGCGCTCTACGGGAAGTACATCTGCTGGCCGGTCGCTCCCTTGCCGATGAAGTACGTCATCCCAAGCGACTTCGGTGCCAGTGCCGGTGGTGTTCCAGTTGTTGTCCGTCGGGGTTCGTCGCGTCGTCCAGCTGGATGGTCGCGGTGGAGGTGGGTCCCTGAATCCGGTGGGTGAGGGTATTGCGGGCCCAGTACAGGTCGTTGGTGACCGTCGCGGTGCGCAGGGTCAGGCCGTTGTTGACGGACCACTTGTCGTGGTCCGGATTGTGGTTCCCTTCCCACTTCGGTTTCACGGTCGTTCCGTCGAAGGTGTCGACGCCGGTCAGTGGGGTGACCTGGCGGGGGGGGTGCCTCTATGTCTTTGGTCAAGCGAGGCGTGGGGTTCTGGGTTCGTAGAAGGTGCCGTCGCGGAGCATCGCGAAGAGCACGTTGATCCGTTGCCGGGCCAGGCGGAGAAGTGCCTGGGTATGGGTTTTTCCTCGGGCCCGGCATTTGTCGTAGTAGGTGCGGGAGGCGGTGTCGTGCAGGGCGGCGAACGCGGACAGGAACATCGCGCGTTTCAGGACGCGGTTGCCGCCTCGGGGTGCGTGTTCGCCGTGGATCGAGGTCCCGGACGACTTCGTGGTCGGGGCGAGTCCGGCGTAGGAGGCGAGGTGGGCGGCGGTGGGGAAGCCGGTGCCGTCGCCGACGGTGACCAGCAGGGTGGCGGCGGTCCTGACGCCGACGCCGGGCAGCGACGTCAGGACCTTGGAAAGAGGGTGGGCCTCCAGCAGGGCGCTGATCTGGGCTTCTGTGGCCCGGCGTTGTTCGTGGACGGCGCCGAGCGAGCGGGCCAGCGACGGGATGACGATGTCGAGGGTGCCGGTGCCGGGAACGACGACGGTCTGTTCGTCGAGCGCGTCGAAGACGTCGTCGATCAGCCGTGTGGCCATGCGCGGGGCCTTGGGCCGGATCACCTCGACGAGTCTGCGGCGTCCGGCTTTGCGCAGGGCGGCCGGGGATCCGTAGCGTTCGAGGAGCCAGGTGACGGCCTGGTGGTCGAGCCGGGGGCCGAGGACGCGTTCCAGGGACGGGTGGAACTGGGTGAGCAGGCCGCGGATGCGGTTGCTGGTGCGGGTGGCCTCGGCCGCCAGGTCCTGGTCGAAGCCGACGAGGACCGTGAGCTCGGCGGTGATCTCGTCGGTGAGTTCCAGCGAGCGCAGGGTGTGCGGCATGGTGCGGGCCGCGTCGGCGATCACGGCCGCGTCGCGGGCGTCGGTCTTGGCCTCGCCGGGGTAGAGGTCGGCGATCCGCCGCATCGACAGGCCGGGCAAGTAGGCGACCTTGCAGCCGGTGTCGCGGGCCACCGTCAGCGGGAGGGCTCCGATCGAGGCAGGCTGGTCCACGATCACCAGGACGGCGCCGAACTTGGTCTTCAGTTTCTCGAAGACGTCCCGCAGTTTCGGCTCGGTGTTCGGCAGCTGCTTGTCGAAGACCTTCTTGCCGGCCGGGGTGAGTCCGTGGCCGTGGTGGTGGCTCTTGCCGACGTCCAGGCCCAGGAAGACACCTATCTCGTCGTACTCCATCAAGCCGTCCTCCCGAACGGGGTTGTGCGGTGCCGGCCTCGGCGTTGGCGTCGTGCGCGCATCCACGTTATGCAGACCTGCCGCCCGCGAGCGGCCTGGCGTTACGCCAGGCCAGGCGGTGGTCAGACCTCTCATCAGCGTCTCCAACGGCGCCTCTCGGACCCGGTGACACCACCCCCCAGGTCATCCGTTCGACAGGGGGGAACAGTCATGCCGGGCCCGGAGGCCAGCGGTCCCCTTGCAGGACCGCGGAAAACATAACGGGGGGGGCGGCAGGGCGGGGGGCGGCAGGGCGGGGGCTGGGGTACGACGTGCCCCAGGCGCGGCCTACGAGTTGGACGACGGGCCGGCCGCGCCAGGCCCAATAGGAGGACCACGGCCGCGCGGCACAGGCGCGGGCGTGGGCATGGGGGGGCCGGCGACGAGCAGCGCCGCCAACGCGGCCAGGGCCGTGACCACGGCGGCGAGCACCGCGGACGGGTGTCTGAGGCTGAAGCTACGTCTGTGCATAAGGACCTCGTCATCCTTGAGCAAGCGGCTCCGGTTCGGCCCGTCCGGAGGCGGTGTGGTGCGGCCCTAGAGTGTTCGATATAGCGAACGTAGGTCGAAGTGTCGAGCAACTGGATAATAGGGTTCCGGTGATCAGCGTCAACACCTCGCGCAAAATTCGCAAGCCGGAACGTTCACAGACTGAAACCAGGCCGCCTCAAGTTCCGTCCTTGTGCGGGTCTTTGGCTGAGGATCAGGTAGCGGTGCGGGCGCGGGATTGGACAGGCACCGTTGCAGTACTTGTTGCCGCCGCTCCCGAAAAGGTTGCCGCCCGGTCCAAGTCCTTTTTCGGACTCCCTGCCGGCCGTGCGACCTCGGGCGACGCCCACGGCCGCCATCGCCCGCGCCGTCACGCGCTGGATCCTCACGCGCCCCGACGCTCTACCTGAAGGCGACCGGCTCCACCTCAAAGCTGCCTTGGCCAACTGCCCCGAACTGACAGCACTCGCCGAGCGACGTCCGCTCCTTCGCCCACATGCCCACCCACCTGCAAGGCGACCGACTCCCCGAATGGATCGCAGCAGCCAGCGCCACCGCCGAACTGCCCAGCCTCCGCCACTTCGCTCAGCACCTCCTGCGCGACCTCGACGCCGCCACCGCCGGCCTCACCCTCCCCTGGAACTCCGGCGTCATGGAGGGCCATGTCAGCAGGATCAAAAGATGCTCAAGCGCCAGATGTTCGGCCGCGCAGGTTTCGATCTCCTACGCAAACGGGTTCTACTGGCGTGACCGAGCGTCACCGGACCACAAGAAGTGGACCAGAGCCGCTTCTCACCCACACCATCACGGGCCCGAGCCGAAGAGCCCGGCGAGGCCGGCTGATGTCTGCGGCTACGAACTCGACGGCCCGCCGCCCGGAGGGCGGCGGGCCGTCCCCGGTGGCGCGGAGGTCGGGATCAGGTCCGTCTTCGCGATACGGACGGTTGCCTCCCTGTCCCCATTTGGACTCGGGATCGAACGGGACGCAGGTATGTACTTGCTGCCGTAGTGGCGTCCTGCGGCCACGACTTGAGGATGACGGACCGCGATCTCGGCGAACCGGTCGATGGTCATCGTCTTTCCGTTGTCGGTGAGTAGATAGGTTCCATGCCCCGCCGATCGCCCGCAAAGTGGAGTCGATGCACGAGATCACCGTGGGCAGGGTCCAGTCCCAGACCGGATCACCACCCGGAAGCGGGACCACGCCAGTCACGCGCAGAACAACAGCGTCTCGCGCTCGCTTCCACTGCCCGGGCCAGGCACTTTCGGCCCCATCCCCAGTCGAACTGCGACCAGAGACCGGGCTCGGCGATCCACGGCCGGTAAGTACGACGGTGGCCGGCCCGCCACCGTTCCTTCGCCCGCGCGACCGCCCGCCGCGTCGTCCGCTCGTCCCCAGTGAACCCCAGTAGCTGGAGGCGTTCGTGGAGCTTGTCGGCTCGCACCGTGCGCTGCGGCCGGTCGACCCACTCCTCGATCTTCGGCATGAATGGGTCGATCTAGGATCTTGTGCTGTCCGCTCTCAACTCCTAGGATCCATGCCGTCCGAAGGGTCGGTTCACGTTCGCAGTATCGAACACGCCAGGCCGAAGCGGCTTGCGCATGGTGCACATGCCGGGCATGACAGCACCCGCATCATCCGTACCAGTAAGGCTCTCCCCCACACGCCAAGTGCCGGACTTGGAAGGGTGCACCCGGCATTCGTGCGGCGAGCCCCGATCGCCTCCCGGAGCATCGTGTGTGTGACGTCGCCCGCACCATGCCCACGCCCGCGCCTGTGCCGCGCGGCCGTGGTCCTCCTATTGGGCCTGGCGCGGCCGGCCCGTCGTCCAACTCGTAGGCCGTGCCTGGGGCACGTCGTATCCCAGCCCCGTCCTGCCGCCCCCACCCCACCAGGTCACCCCACTGACCGGCGGCGACACCTTCGACGGAACGACCGTGAAACCGAGGGACGGCCTGACCCTGCGCACCGCGACGGTCACCAACGACCTGTACTGGGCCCGCAATACCCTCACCCACCGGATTCAGGGACCCACCTCCACCGCGACCATCCAACTGGACTAGGCGACCACTCGGTGGCTCCGTCCGTATCGCACGGTTCGCGCTGACCACACCCCGAGCGCAGCAACGCCCCTCCCCCGCATCTGACCAGCCGCTCAGTCCCCGACCCGCAGCACCAGGAAGGACCACACCATGGCCAGTACCGCCGTCCATGGGCCAACGGCTCACCCGACCGCAGTGAGATCACCCGCCACCGGTACGAGACTCACCCGGGCAGCCGCCTGGGTGGTGGGCCTCCTGCTGGTATTCGCCGTCGTTCCCGCCGCGGTGCAGCCCACCGCGGCCAGGGCCGACAACCCGATCGTGCAGCACGTCTACACCGCCGACCCTGCCCCACTGGTGCACAACGGACGGGTCTACCTCTACACCGGGCACGACGAGGACGGCTCCACCTCCTTCGTGATGAAGGACTGGCGGGTGTGGTCCTCCGCCGACATGGTCAACTGGACCGACCACGGCTCACCGCTCAGCCTGAACACCTTCAGCTGGGCGTCCACCGACGCGTGGGCGGGCCAGGCCATCGAACGAGGCGGCAAGTTCTACTGGTACGTGCCGGTGACGGCCCGGGCGACCGGCCGGATGGCCATCGGCGTGGCGGTGTCGGACAGCCCCACCGGCCCGTTCCGGGACGCCCTCGGACACCCGCTGATGGAGAACACTGAGATCGACCCGACCGTCTTCATCGACGACGACGGCCAGGCCTACCTGTACTGGGGCAACCCGAACCTGTGGTACGTCAAGCTGAACGCGGACATGACCTCCTACGCAGGCAGCCCCGCCCAAATTCCGCTCACCACCGCCGGGTTCGGAACCCGCACCGACAACCCCGACCGCCCCACGCTGTACGAAGAAGCACCCTGGATCTACAAGCGCAACGGCCTGTACTACATGGTGTTCGCGGCCAAGTGCTGCTCGGAGTTCATCGCCTACTCCACGGCACCCAGCCCGACCGGGCCGTGGACCTACCGTGGAACAGTCATGCCCACCCAGGGCACCAGCTTCACCAACCACGCGGGCATCGTGGACTTTCAAGGCAACTCATATTTCTTCTACCAAAACGGCGCCCTCCCGGGAGGCGGCAACTTCACCCGCTCGGTCGCAGTGGAGAAGTTCTCCTACAACGCTGACGGAACGATCCCGACGATCAACATGACGAACACCGGTGCACCCCAGCTCGGCACGCTCAATCCGTACGTACGCCAGGAGGCCGAGACGATCGCCTGGGGTTCCGGGATCGAGACCGAATGGACCAGTGACGGCGGAATGAACGTCGGCTGGATCGAAAACGGCGACTACATCAAGGTCAAGGGAGTGGCCTTCGGGCCGGGCGCGTCCTCCTACACTGCGCGCGTGGCCTCCGCCACCGGCGGCGGCACCGTCGAGCTGCGCGTGGGCAGTCCGAGCGGGACGGTCGTGGGCCGGTGCAGTGTGCCGAACACCGGCGGCTGGCAGGCCTGGACCACGGTGAACTGCCCAGTGAGCGGCGTGACGGGGACCCAGGACCTCTACCTGCGGTTCACCGGCGGCAGCGGCTACCTGTTCAACATGAACTGGTGGCAGTTCACCCGCGCTGCCTAACCGCACCGCGTCGACTTGCTCCCCGGGCCGAAGCCTGAGGATTCCGGCCTTCCCGTCCGAGGACTGTGCCGCTACCTGGCGCAGTCCTCGGACGGGACTCCGTGGCTTCCTGCTTCCAGGCTGTAACCGCCAGCCCGGCGGCCGTCCCCGTCCTCGCCGACGAGGCCCGTGACACCCACGCCGGTCACCAGAGCGACCCCGTGGTCCGTGTGCAGGCGGCTCAGGATGCCGGCGGCTTTGGGTCCCAACTGACGTAGCAGCGGCTTCTGTTCGGACTCGACGATGGGCACCTCGTGTCCGAGGCGCCTCCCACCACGACGACCCGGCCGGGCCGGGACAGGTCCTCGCGCAATCGGCGTGCGTCGTCGAGCGTGCGGAGGGTGTGCACGCCGCGCAGCCGCGGCATTCCGGGGAGTGTGCGAGCGCGGGCTCCCGTGGCGATGACCACACCGTCCGTGTGCAGGCTTCGCCCGTCGGCGAGGGTGAGCGCCCCTGAGGCTGGATCGAGGGCGGTGGCGCGGGTACCGAGCAGCCATTCGGCGTCGAGCACGGCACGCAGGTCTTCGTCCGTCAGCGCGATGTCCTGGCTCTCGCACTTGCCCAGCAGGACCTGCTTGGACAACGGAGGCCGGTCGTAGGGCTGCGCGGCTTCCTCGCCGACCAGCACGAGACGCCCGTCGTAGCCTTCGGTGCGGAGGGCGGTCTTCCACCCCCACTCGAACCAACAGCGCCTCACGGCGCGAACGAAAATCTTGCCAGAGCCGCGTTCACACGTACGGCGACAGTTGCACTCCCTTTCTCTGCGCCCTGGCTCTCAGGACGCTCACTCACCACGTCTGGCACCGGCTCGCTTCCATGGCTCTCAAGGTTCAGCCGGCGGAACGGCCGCCGTCGATGACCCAGATTTGACCGGTGACATGACCGGCCTCGGCATCGTCGAGGAGAAAGGCGGCGACGTTGGCGATCTCCTGCGGGGTTCCGAGCCGACCCTGGGGGACCTGGCCGGCGAGCATCTCGAGCAGGTCGGCTGGGGCGTTGTCCAGGATGGGCGTGTGGGTCACGCCCGGGGCGACGGCGTTGACGCGGATGTTCTGGGTCGCGTACTCGAGGGCCGCGACGCGGGTCATCATCACCGACGCGCCCTTGGAGACGATGTAGGCGGAATTCAGGGGTGTGGCGCGGAAGCCGCCGATGGAGGCGGTGTTGACCACGGCGCCGCCTCCACTTTCCAGCATGAGCCGCACCCCGGCCTGGAGGACCAGGTAGGCGCCACGGACGTTGATGGCCAGGACCTTGTCGAAGGTCTGGACGGGGTACTCATGCAGCGGCTGCGTCGCGCCGCCGATCCCCGCATTGTTGGCCAGGAGGTCCAGACCACCGAACTCGGTGCGGATCCAGTCCTCGGTAGCACGCACATCGGCCTCGTCGGCGACGTCGAGATGCCGGGCCGTGGCCCTGTCCCCGAGTTCGGCGGCCAGCTCGTCCTGCCGGCCGCTCACGTCGGTGACGATGACGCGCGCGCCGTCGGCGACCAGGCGTATGGCGATCGCCCGCCCGATGCCCGAGCCGGCTCCGGTGACCAGCGCGATCTTGTTCTCGAATCGTTCCATGAACTCTGTGCTCCTGTTTCTTCGGGTAGAGGGAGACCGCGGCAGAACCTCCTTGGAGAGGCGCCCGGGGGCACCCGTCATCCAGGGCTTCCCCAGGCGGCCGCCGCGCCGGACCGCCCCATGGCCCGGCGCCTTTCGGGGCCGGCCGCCCTGCAGCCCGGGGTTCGGGGAACATCAGACCCGGGCGGCCTCGCGCTCCCTGTTCGGATCCGGTGCTTTTGCGTCGAGCTGCTTGGCCAGCTCCTCGCCTTCCTCTGATCGCTGACCGGCTTCCATGCTCACTGACCAGGAACTTCGGGGCCCCGGGATACCCGGTCACACCCAGTCACACCTGCGCCCATCGGCGGACTCCTCATTGCGCAAGTACAGGCGCTCGCCTGCTCAGGGGATGAGGGCGAATTCCTCGACGAGGGAGCCGGGGACGTGGTAGCCGGTCTGGTCTCGGACGGTGTCGATGTGCGCGGCCACGTCATCGGCGGTGGCGATCGGAGCGTCGGCGGGGACGTGGTGTCCCGCGGTGACGCCGATGAACACGCGGGCGTAGCGGCCGCGGGCGATGGAGAACGCCTCGTGGCTGTAGGGGTTCTCCTCGCTCGCGAGGTAGCTCGCCATGGCGGTGATCATCTCGGGTTCGGTGTGGGCCGGGGTGGTGGGGACGCCGGCGAGGGTCTCGAGGTTCATGTCCTCGATCATGCGGCTGGTGGCGGCCGGGATGATGGTGTTGACCTTGATGCCGTGGGGGGCGCCTTCGAGGGCGACGACATTGGCCAGGCCCAGGACGGCGCCCTTGGCGGCCGCGTAGTTGGCCTGCTCGGGGCTTCCGAAGATGCCCGAGGCGGACGAGGTGAACACGATGCGCCCGTAGCCCTTGTCGCGCATGACGGCGAAGGCGGGCTGGGTGACGTAGAAGGCGCCCTTGACGTGGACGGCGAGGAGGGCCTCGACGGCCTCAGGGGTGAGGTCGGTGAAGGGCGCGTTGCGGATGTTGCCCGCGTTGTTGATCAGGATGTCGACCGTGCCGAAGGCGTCCAGCGCGGTCTGGACGATGGCCTTGCCACCCTCGGGGGTGGCGACCGAGTCGTAGTTGGCGACGGCCTGCCCGCCGGCCGAGGTGATCTCCTTGACGACCTGGTCGGCCATGGCGCTGCCGCCGCCGTCGCCTGCAATGCTGCCGCCGAGGTCGTTGACGACGACCTTTGCTCCGCGGGCGGCCAGATCGAGGGCATGGGCACGTCCCAGACCCCCTCCTGCCCCGGTGACGATCGCGACGCGTCCATCGAACGAGATACGGGTCATGGTGACGACTTCCTTCTGTGCTTGGGCGTGGTTCTGAGGCCGGAAGGCCCGCCCTGCTGCCACGGTATGCCCACTTGGCACAACATGCCAAGTGGGGCTGACGTGTCACAATAGGTGGCAGTGACCGACGAGTGCGAGGAGAAGGCCGGAATGCCTCAGACCGCCGAGGACAGCACCAGTGCGAAGCCTCAGCAGGATCTCCGCCGTCGGCGCCGGGCATCCATGCAGAGCGACCTCGCCCTGTGTGCTGTCGACCTCTTCGAACGCCAAGGCTTCGCGGAGACCACCGTCGAGCAGATCGCGGCTGCCGCCGGCATCTCCCTGCGCACCTTCTACCGGCACTGCGCGGTCAAGGAGGAGGCCCTGACTCCCCTGCTTGTCGAGGGTGTCAACACCCTTGTGGAGGTCCTCGCGGAACGCCCCGCGGACGAGCCCCTTCGCGACGCCGCCCAGGCCGCACTCCTGGCCAGCAGTACCAGCACCTCCAGAGGCGACCTGCGCCGTATCGCACGGCTGATGCTCGGCGAACCCGCTCTCAAGGCCCGCTGGCTCGCCGCCGGCCGCCGCGCCCAGGACCTGCTGACCCCCGTCATCGCCGAGCGGCTCGGCCCGAGTGCCGACACCCTCGCCGCATCGGCCACCGCCGGCATGCTCGTCAACGTCTCGACCACCGCCCTCGAATACTGGGCCGGTCACCCCGACGCCGGAACCCTCGCCGACGTCACCACCGCCGCGTACACCGCCATCGCGAACTTCAACCACCCCCGAGCCGGCGCCCGCGCCGCCGACGACAGGAAGTAGCCACCCACCACCACCCCCTCGTGACTGTCCGGCATGCTCCCGTCGGCGGTGGTTCCACCATCGGCCGGATCGACCTGCGCCACCCGCCCGGCATCGGCTCCCGCGGATGAACTGGCCCCCACACAGGGACCTTCGCGACAGGCGCCATCACAGCCCTGACCGCCACACGGTTGCAGCGTTGGCCGTCGATGTCCCAAGGAGATCAAGAGGCAGGCGAGACCGTGCCCGTCATGGCTCGCCAGAGCCATTCACGTCTCGACAAAGCAGCCCAGGATGAACAGGTCACCCCCGCCTGACACGCCGGCCGATGCGGCAGGATCTGGACGACAGGGGGAGCTGCGCCGAGGCTTGCAGAAAGCGCCGCGGCGTCATGGAGTACTCCCAGCACAACGACGGCGGACCGCAGACGGAGCCGACGACACGGTCAGGCTGTCTCGCCGGACACCAAGGTGACGAGGGGACCGAGTTCCGGCCATGAGGCGCTGGCGTCGTCGTGGACGCCGCTGCGCGCCGGTCCGCGTAACGGCGGCGGAGGTGGGCGATCAGGACGACGGGGTGGCGGCCGGGCAGCAGATCGACCGGGCGCCGCGTCTCGATGTCCACCAGAATCGTGCCGTAGACGCGTCCCTTGCGCAGGGCGAACTCGTCCACCCCGAGCACCCGCGGCGTACTCGTTTGCGGCTCGGCCAGCTGCCGTATCAGCCGCAACAGTGTCGACCGACTAGCCCTGACCTTCAAGGCGTTGGCCAAGCGGGGGCGCTGTCACGTTGGTTGACTGGATGGGATGATCTTCTGGTTGATCGTGCGGGAGGGGCTGTTCGTGGGGGCCGTGTCGCCGTCGTACAAGGGGCACCGGTACCCGGTCGAGATCATCTCCCACTGCGTGTGGCTGTACTTCCGCTTCCCTCTCAGCTTCCGCGAGGTCGAGGAGCTGCTGCTCGAGCGCGGGATCGTCGTCTCCTATGAAACGGTCCGCCGCTGGTGTGTGAAGTTCGGGCAGGCCTACGCAGGCGCGCTGCGCCGCCGACAGCCCCGGCCCGGTGACAAGTGGCACCTGGACGAGGTATTCGTCAAGATCAATGGTGAGCAGAAGTACCTGTGGCGGGCCGTCGACCAGGACGGCAACGTCCTGGACATCCTCGTGCAGAACCGCCGGGACACCGCCGCGGCCAGGCGCTTCTTCCGCCGCCTGCTGAAGAACACGGGTGCGGTGTCGCGGGTGGTCATCACCGACAAGCTCCGCTCCTCCGGAGCGGCCCACCGTGAGGTCATGCCCTCGGTGGAGCACCGCTCCCACAAGGGCCTGAACAACCGGGCCGAGAACAGCCACCAGCCAACGCGGCAGCGCGAACGCGCGATGAAAGGCTTCCGCAGCACCGGCGCAGCCCAGCGGTTCCTGTCCGCGTTCAGCGGCATCTCACCCCACTTCCGACCCCGCCGCCACCTGATGACCGCGCCCGGCTACCGAGCCGAGATGACCATTCGCTTCGCGATCTGGGACCAGGCAACCGGCCGGCCCGCAGCGGCCTGAGCAACAGGCCCCGAGCCCGACTGAACCACGCCTCGACACACCGTCAGGCCCTATCCCACCCAACAACGTGACAACGCCCTCGAGCTCGGCCACCCGAGCCTCGAGCTGCAGGCAGGATCCGCTCGTCCGGTTCCGCGGACGGCATCACCTGCGTGGGGCGGGCCGCGTCCGGGCCGGCGCCGCGGCGTTCGCGGTCCCGCAGCACCCAGCTCCGCAGCATGTTCCTGTTGATGCCCAGGTCTGCGGCGATGCTCTTGTAGGTCGCCCTGGGTGTGGACTCGAACAGGGCCACGGCGTCGGCCTTGAACTCGTCCGAGTAGTCCTTCATCGCCATCGGTGGTCTTCTCGCTTCCTCCGGATCAAACAGATCCAGTATCAGCGTGTCCACCACTCAGGGGGAGGCTCCCTAGGGGCTCCCCCCTTCATCCCTTCACCGCGCCTGCTGTCATGCCCGCAACGATGTGTCGGTTGAAAAGCAGGAACATGACCAGCGGGGGCACGGTGATGAGCAGGATGTCCATGAAGAGCAGGTTGTAGCTGGTGTTGAACTGACTCTGGAAGTTGAACAGCGTCAGCTGCACCGTCGCGTGCTCCTCGCCGGGCAGGAAGTACAGCGGGCTTGTGAAGTCGTTGAAGATCGCCACGGACTGCACGACCACCACGGTCACGACCACTGAGCGGAGCGTCGGGAAGATGACTCGGAAGAAGAGCCGCATCGGTGACGCGCCGTCGATGATCGCGGCCTCGTCGAGCTCGCGCGGGATGGTCGAGATGAACGCGCGGAAGAGCAGGATCGAGAAGGACAGTCCGAAGGCGATTTCCACGAGGATGAGCCCGGGAAGCGTGTCGAACAGGCCTATCCCCTGCAACACCCAGATCGTGGGCAGGACAGCCGGCGGGATGATCAGACCGGCGAGAACCAGGAAGTTGATCAGGCCCGTCCACCGGGTAACCCGTCGTTGCAGTACGAAGGCGACCATCGCACCGAGGACGACGAGCGCCGCCACGCTGACCACGGTCAGCACCACGCTGTTGATGAACGCGATGATGAGGATGTAATCGCGCGCTTTGACGACGTCGATGAAGTTCGACACCAACTGGAAATTCCGTGGCCAGGAGAAGTCGAGGAGTGACGCCTGCTGGGGGTCCTTCACGGCCGTGAGCACGATGAACGCGAACGGGATGACGAAGACGACGACACTGACCAGAACCGCCAGGGCCCCGGACCAGGCTCGGGTGGAGTTTCTCAACGCTCGACCTCCTTGCGGGAAAGGAACCGGGCCAGCGGGACGATGATCGCCGTGACGACCAGGAAGAGGATGACGTTGCCGGCCGTCGAGAGCCCGTAGAAGCCCGCCTGGTACTGCTTGTAGATCACGGAGGCGACCACATCGGAACTGAAACCGGGCCCGCCGCGGGTCATCGCCCAGATGAGGTCGAACGACCGTAGGCCTCCGATCAGCGAGAGGATGACCACCGTGGACGTTGCGGGCCAACTCAGAGGCAGAATGACGTTCCGGAACAGCGCAAGGGGTCCCGCGCCGTCGATCTTCGCCGCCTCGAGGTAGTCCTGCGGGATCGACACGATGCCTGCGATGTAGATGACGGTCGCGAGGCCCACACCCTTCCAGACGTCGACGAGAGCGACCGAGATCAGGGCGAACGAGGGATCCGTCAGCCACCCGGGGCCGTGGACACCGACCGCCGAGAGGGCCTTGTTCAGTAGACCACTGGGATCCATGAGGGCGGTGAACGTGATGCCGACACCGACAGTGCTGACCAGTACCGGGAAGAACACCACTGAGCGGAGGTATCCGCGGGCCCGGATCTGACTGGTCAGCAGAAGCCCCAGCAGGAGCCCCAGGACCACCTTGAGCGCCGAGGTGACCATGGCGTAGATGAAAGTGTTGACGAAGCCCTGGATCAGCGCGGGCTCCTGGAAGAACTCGGTGAAGTTGTCCAGACCGATGAACTTGGAGTCGAAGATCGTCCACCTGGTCAGACTGAAGTAGAACGAGGCGAACGTCGGGACGATGAAGAGCGCCCCGTAGATCACCGCTGCCGGCAGGTAGAACCAGGACGGGTAGGGGCTGTGCTTCCGTCTGGTCCGGCGCTTCTTGACCACGGTGTGCGCCCGCTCGGCCGGCGGCGCGGTGGTCGTTTCGGCTGTGGTCATCGACCGACCTTTCTCGGTCGCCCGGCCGGCTCCGACCCGTGCCGGAGCCGACGGACGACTCTTCCCTGTGTCACCACCCGGGCAGACCGAGCTGCTGAGCCTGCTTCTTGACGTCCTTGTCGTACTGCGACGCGCCGCTATGGGCGCTCGTCATGCCGGAGCCGACCTGGACGCAGATCTGTTCCAGGTTCGGTCCCTTGACCGGGGAGGCGAACTCCAGGGCAGGGCTCTGGTCACCCTTGGCGAAGTAGGCCGCCACGTCCTTGGTGGCGGTCGGCACCGTCGAGGGCAGAGTGCAGCCCTTGACCAGGTAGGGGCCGGTCGGTGTCGCCGCCTTGGTCTGCGACGCGCAGCCGGCCGGGCTCGCGACGAACGCGAGCAGTTTCTTGACCGCGGTGAGCTTGTCCCCGGTGGTGGACTTCGGGACGTACAGACCATAGGGATACCAGGCGGTCATGCCGTTGGCGGAGGGATTGTCACCCGGCAGAGCGAAGAAGCCGATGTCGTTGGCTTGCTGCGGGTTGGTCGCCTGGAGCGCGCTGAGGACGACCGAGAGCATCGGGTACTGAGCGCCCTTACCCGTGGCCAGCATCTGCAGGCCCTTGACGAGCGTCGAGGACGCGTAGTCAGAGTTCTGCAGTCCCAGATCATGGATTTGCCGCAGGTGATTGAAGCCCTTGACCGCGTTCGCGTCCGACGCGTACGACGCCTTGTTCTCGGTGTACTTCCGTGCGAATTCCGGCTCTGCTGCCGCGACGTTGTGGTAGTCGCCCAGGACGAGAACCTGGGCGGTCCAGGTGTCCTGGTAGGTCTGGATGACCGGAGCGATTCCCGCGGCCTTGATCTTCTTGCTGTTCGAGATGAAATCGGCCCACGTCTTCGGCACCGTCAGACCGAGCTTGGCGTAGACCTTCTTGTTGTAGAGGACGCCGCCGCCGTATGTCGATCCGTAGGGGACCCCGTACACCTGGCCGCCCACCGACACCTGGGGGAGGAAGGATTTGTCGACGTCGTCGAGGTACGAGTCCTTGGTGAGCGGCGTGAGGTTCTGCTTCGGGTTGATCTGCTGGAACAACGAGCCCGAGTTGTAGGCGAAGACATCGTCCATCGTGTTCGTCTGCAGCCGCGTCTTGACGAGGTTGTCACCGTCCACGCTTACCGGACGGGTCTCCATCTTCACCTTGATCTGCGGATTCTTCGCTTCGAAATCCTTGATCAGTCGCTGAGTGGACTGGACGCTGTCCGGTGTGTTGTCGACGAGCAGTTTGATCGTCGTCCCGCTCCCACTGTCGTTGGATGAGCCGAGGGAGCCGGCGCTACAGCCGGCCAGAAGGAGAGGGAGAACGGCGGCCGCGACAAGGGCCGTTCTCCCCTTCCCGGAAGTGCTTGACCTCATGAGTGGTCCTCCAGCGAATTGGATCGTTTCAGCCGATGAGCCGAGAAAGGGGGCGGGCAAGATGGGAGGACAGTGCCTGCCTGTTCGAGGATTCAATCGCTGGGGGCTGTCTGAGGACCATTGGGAGAATTCCAAGGAAGCGGGCGCTGAACTGGCGAAGTCCCGAATCGGCGATTTGCCACCCCCACTGCCGAGGACCGCCGCCGGGTTGCGGCTCGGCGCGATCACCGCCGGGCACAGGGGTCCTCGGTGGTCCACGAGTGCTCGCCATGGGTGACGATGAGCGGCGCGCGCCCTTCTTCGGGCAGATGGACGGTGGCCTGGCTGCCTACCGGCACGACGACCTCCAGGTGGAAGCGCCCGCCGTCACGTCGCCAGCTCACCGAGGCCTCGCCGTACGGGGTGAGATGCCGGGCGCCGGCATGGGTGAGCGACCGGTTCGGCAGCGGACGAACGACGATCTCCCGGTAGCCGGGAGCTCCGGGGGCGAGGCCTGCCACAGTGCGATGCATCCAGTCGGCGACTGCTCCCAGGGCGTAGTGGTTGAAGGACGTCATCGAGCCGGGATTGACCGTGCCGTCAGGGAGCATGCTGTCCCAGCGTTCCCACACAGTGGTCGCACCCATCGTCACGGCGTACAGCCAGGACGGGCATTCCCGCTCCAGCAGCAGTCGGTGGGCCACGTCCGAATGGCCCGCAGCAGTGAGCGCGTCGGTGATCAGCGGCGTGCCCACGAACCCGGTGGCGATCCGGTAGCCGCTCGCACGCACGAGGTCGGCCAATCTGCTTCCCGCGGCCTTGCGCTGGTCGGCCCTGGAGAGCAGATCCCACCGCAGGGCCATGGCGTAGGCGGTCGGAGAGTCGCCCGCGATGCGCCCGGAATCGTCGACGAAGGCGCGGGCGAACGCCTCGCGGGTGCCGGACGCGAGCGCATCGTACTGTCCGGCCTCCTCGAAGCGGCCCAGCACGGCGGCCATCGTGGCGACGATCCGTGCGCACCGAACCAGGCACGCGGTGGCGACGACGTCCGCAGGGGTGCGAGCGGCGAACGGGTTGTCCGGCGGTGCGGCCGGGTCCAGCCAGTCGCCAAACTGGAACCCTCCGGCCCACACTTCGTCGGTGGTCAGCGAGGCAATCTTGTCGACCCAGGCCCGCGCACTTACGTACTGGCGTTCGATAATGCCGGTGTCGCCGTAGCGCTCGTACAGCACCCACGGCACCACCGCGGCCGCGTCGCCCCAGGCGGCGGCGGCAGGACTCGGAGTGATCAAGAACCCAGGCACACCCTCCGCCGGTTCGGCGCCGAAGACATCGGGGACCACGAACGGCACCGAACCGTCGAGGTGCTGTTCAGCGGCGAGATCGGCGAGCCAGGAGGACAGGAACCCAGCCGTATCGAAGAGGAAGGAGGCGGTCGGGGAGAAAACCTGGATGTCGCCGGTCCAGCCGAGCCGCTCGGCGCGCTGCGGGCAGTCCGTCGGTACGTCCAGGAAGTTGCCCCGGGTGCTCCAGACGACGTTCTCGTGCAACCGGGTGAGATCGGGATCCGAGCACGAGAACCAACCGGTACGGGAAAGATCGCTGCCGACGATCACGGCCTGCAGATCCCCGGCGGCCAGCTCCGGTACACCGCCGATCTCGGCATAACGGAAGCCGTGATAGGTGAGGGAGGGTTCGAGAAGAGTCTCCTCGGCCTCCGCCAGCAGGTAGGTGTCGGCGGCTTCGGCCCGCCCCAGCGGCCTGGTGCACAGTTCTCCGTCCTCCAGCACCTCGGCGTGCCGGACGACGATCTCCCGGCCCGCCGCGGCCTTGCGTACCCTCAGCCGGATCCAGCCGACGACGTTCTGCCCGAAGTCGACGAGGGTACGCCCCGAAGGCGACGACCAGACCCGCAGAGCGGGCAGCACCTCCGTGACGCGCACCGGCGGCCCCTCCGGGGCGACCAGCCGGATCAGGTCCGCTTCCGCGTCCGGGAGCACATCGACCGGACCGGTGGCCTCTCCGGGCGTGAACCGCAGATCGGTACGCTGGCCGCCGTACAGGTCGTTCGAGACGATTCCGGTGTCCCGGGCCCGCCATTCCTCGTCGGTGCCGAAGACCTCGACCGACCCGTCCTCGTACCGGACTTCGAGCTGCGCGAACAAGGCCAGCCTGTCGCCGTACCGGGCGCGCGCACCCCACCAGCCGAGGTGGCCCCGATACCAACCGTTGCCGAGCAGGAACGAGAGGGTGTTGGTGCCCTCGTGCAGCAGGGCGGTGACGTCGTGGGTCTGGTAGCGCAGTCGGTGGTGGTAGCTGGTCCATCCCGGTGCGAGAACCTCGTCGCCGACCCGCGTGCCGTTGAGCGAGGCGGTGTAGACACCGTGTGCCGTGGCGTGGAGCCGGGCACTCACCACGCCCGCGCGCAGTACGGCCCTCCCCACCAGTTCCGGCGCCGGAGCGTCGAGGGCGCCATGAGTGTGGGGGCTGATGAACCGGGCTGTCCAGTCGTCGGGACGCAGCAGTCCCGTCTCCGCGTCGACGGCCTCGCTCCAGCCGCTCCACCCCGCGTCGGACGCCACACGCACCCGGACTCGCGCGCGGGTACGGGACGGCAGCGGGTCGAAGGGCCAGGGCACCAGGATCTGCTCGGCCGACTCGATCCGCACCACCGTGGCGCCGTTCAGCTCCACCTCGTAGGTCGTCTGCCGCCATGCGGGATCAGTTGCACGCACCCGCCAGGAAAGACGGGGCGACGCGGTTCCGATGCCGAGAGCGTCGTCGCGATGTTCGAAGCGCACGCCGACCACGGTGGTGGCCGCTGCAGAGGTGTCCTGAGCCAAGTCTTTTCCTTCCGCTGACGTGGACGGGCCCTCGGGCCGAAGATGCCCGTGGGAGCCGGACGTCGAGCCGCGGTCCGGCGCCGTGGACCGCGACGTGATCGCCGGTGCCGGGCCGACAACCCATGCACCCTCGCCGGGCTCGAGGGGTCGCGGCCTACTCGACAGCGATCAGGTTGGGGTTGATGACCGACAGCTACCGCAGCCGCTCGTCACCGAGGGCGCGTAACAGTCGATGCTCCCCGGGGGGCGGGCAAAAAGTGCGGACTTCCGGGGCGGTGTCCGGCCGCAGAAAGGATCACGACGCGGACCAACCTCCATGGGTCTCGTGTGCGATTGGATCGCTGTGTCGGCTCGACGGTACGAGAAGATCGACCGCCCGGTCATTGGAAGATCTACGACGTAGGCACTGTGTTGCCGTGTTCGTCACCAACAATCGGATTGTCGTGGTCACGGAAGAGGGCCAGCGGTGGGCCTACGCGGCGATCACTCCGAGCGGTAGGAGCAGTGGGTCGACACGATGCTCCGTGAAGTCAGGGAAGAAGCCTGCGCCGAGGTTACGGACTGCCGACTCCACGGGTTCAACCAGGGCGTTTGTGTGCAAGGCCGGAGGAAGGGCTGGTGCTGGTCCGGTCAAGGTGGCCACAGAGGTGCGTCCGGCTCCGTGGCAGGTCGCGTCCCGCGTCGTGGTGTAGGGGATCAAGCGTTACGCGTTCCGGTACGAGTCCCCTGACGATCTCCACAGAGTCGGCAGCCCACGAGGTGCCCTGCTGAGGCGAGTTGACCGCCTGGTCCGGCGGAGCCACCGATCCTGAACTGCGGATTCCGGCGCCTTGATCGGCCACACCACCCAGCGGGACGCCATCCCGTGGCATCTCCAGCGAGCAGTGTCCCGGCGACGGACGATACGGTTCGCAGACCATGCGCACCCCGGGCGGGCAGGTTCCGCCCGGGGTGCCGTCGTGCCGTCACACACTTGCGCGGTGTCGCCACCAGCACGGCGAGTCGGTGCAACGGGTTCGATCACCGCCGGCCACCGACTTACAGCCGGTCGGGCAGGCGTTGAACACGAAGTACGGTCCTGGCCGGCTATAACGCATTCCAGGGCCTTCGCCCCCTCGGCCGGACGGCTGCCCCTTTGCAGAGGCAGGGAGATCAGCCTCGACCGAGGGCTCATTCCTGAAACCACCAGCCGACGATATGGTTGAGGTGTGCTGGCCATGGCCCGCACAAGCAGCGCCCGGCGTGCCAGGTCGTGGGAACGAGCACAGCCTGGCGGCCCATGTGCGCGACTGAATCCTGCACTGTCCGGGCCCCGTGAATTCGTACATTCACCAATTCAAGCGGGCATGTTCTCCGCCTATGGTCTCGTGAATCCCCGCTGGTTCAGGGCCATGAGCGGAGCATTCAGCGCCAGACAGTCAAATCGGTCACCGACGCCGGCTGGCCGCCGCAGCTCTTGTGAGCGGCATGACATGCACCGGCCTCGGGATGGCAGCTCCCGCCTCAGCCCGAGCCGCTCGTGTGAGAGACAAGGAGCTGGTCGTGCGCACACGCTACGGTCGAGTCAAGGGTGAGCAGACCGGCGCCGTCCGGTCCTTCAAGGGGATCCCCTATGCCGCGCCTCCCGTCGGAGCCGACAGGTTCCGCGCGCCCCGAGCTCCTCAGCCCTGGACAGGCGTCCGGAACGCCACCGTGCCGGGGCACCCGTGTGTCCAGGACAACCCCGACTTCCCCGCGTGGCTGGACCCTGAGCCGGAGTCCGAGGACTGTCTCCATCTCAACGTGTGGACGCCGGCGTCGTGCACCGGCGATGCCAAGGCCAGACCGGTCATGCTCTGGATCCACGGCGGAGCATTCGGCTACGGATCCGCGGGTGCACCCACCTACGACGGTGCCCGTCTGGCTGAAGTGGCCGACGTTGTCGTGGTCTCGGTCAATCACCGGCTCAACGTCTTCGGCTATCTCTGGCTCGGCGACGCTGTTCCCGAACTGGCGGAACACGCCAACCCTGGTCAGCGCGACCTCGTGGCGGCGCTGCATTGGGTCCGGGAGAACATCGGCGCATTCGGCGGCGACCCTGGCAACGTCACCGCCTTCGGTGAATCCGGCGGTGGCGCCAAGATCAACGCCCTCCTGGCCGCGCCGTCCGCCCGTGGTCTCGTCCACAAGGCGATCGTCCAGAGCGGTTCCCAACTGGCTGTCCTGACGCGGGAGCAGGCGAACGAGGTCACCGACGCGACGTTCGCCGCGCTGGGAGGCGGGAAGTTCACCGAGTCACGGCTGCGGAAGCTGTCGTCGGAAGAGCTCAAGCAGGCGGCCCGGACCGTCGAGAGCAAGCTGTCCATGCTTGCCTTCCAGCCGGTCGTCGACGGCTGCTTCATCCCGGACCAGACCTGGACGGGGCACGCTCCGGCAGGCAGCCGAGGGATCCCGATGATGATCGGCACCACCAGTCACGAGACGGCGGTCTTCCTGCCGGGCATGACCGATCAGATCGATACGGACACGGAGCTCAGGCAGAGGTTCGACACCTTCGGTCTGGCCCCCACCCTGTCCGACGACGAATTCGCTCGGCTGTTGGCCGGCTATCGCCGGGCGATGCCCTCCGACACTCGTCTGGAACTCCTCGTGGCGATGACCACGGACCTGTGGATGTGGCACTCCGCACTGATCCAGGCGGAGTTGAAGCAGTCCACACCCGGCCCCGTCTACTTCTACGAGTTCGCGTGGCGCACACCGTGCTTCGGCAGCTCATGGGCCGTACACGCGGGTGAACTTCCCTTCGTGCTCGGAAACCTCACCTACCCCACGGCGTGGGACGGCAGTGACAGCGATGCCGCGCGCTCCGCCGATGACCCCACAGGGCAGCGGTTCGTGCTGGCCGACCGGATGATGCACGCCTGGGGTGCGTTCGCCCGGAGCGGGGACCCCTCGACCGCGGACCTGGCCTGGCCCGCCTACAACACCCGCACACGTCCGACTCTGGTGTTCGACCGGGGCTCCGCAAGCGTGGTGAGCGACCGGAACGCGTCCCGTCGGCATCTCATCGAGGGGCTGCCCACCGTGTGGTAGCTACGCGGGAACCCTCGTGCGGGGGGCGGCGACGGGAGCGTTGCGGGCCGCGATCCCGCGGCGATCCGGTCGCCCACTTGCGTGTATCCCGGACTTTCCGCGGCGAGGTCTTTGGACTTCTCACCGCCGCGGCGCGAGAGATTTGGACAGCTCACAGTTCGGGTCCGGACCAGGACTTCTTAGGCTGCCTGGCAAGTGAGCACCTTCACCGCCGGCACGAACCCCGCGGGACGGCAGGGCGGACCACCGAGGAGACTTCAGATGACAGTAGTCGGGCAGCCGCCGGACGAGGCGGTTACGGATGTCCTGATCATCGGGGCGGGCCCTTCTGGAGCCACCGCGGCACGGATCCTCGCCGAAGGCGGATACCGGGTCACCTGCTTGGAACAGGGTGGCTGGGTGAACCGTAGCGACTACCCGAGCGACAAACCGGAGCGGGACGTCCTGCTCGCAAGCTCGTGGTCCGCGGATCCCAACGTGCGTCGCAGCACGTGGGACTACCCCTGCGACGTGTCCGAAGCGGACGTGCACCCTCTGAACTTCAACGGGGTCGGCGGCAGCAGCATCTTCTACGGTGCCGAGTGGCCCCGATTCGTCCCCTCCGACTTCCGGGTCCGCAGCCTGTACGGCTTCGCCGACGACTGGCCGCTCACCTACGAGGACCTCGAGCCGTACTACGAACTGCTCGACGAGATGGTCGGTGTCTCCGGGCGCCCTGGTGACCCGGCGTACCCGCCGACCGTCGCGCCCCCGATGCCGGGCGTTCCGATCGGCCGGATCGGTGTGAAGGCGGCCGAAGGCATGAACAAGCTCGGCTGGCACTGGTGGCCGGCCACCCAGGCCATCATGACGAGGACCCATGGCGACCGGGGCGCGTGCGCGCGCTGGGGAACCTGTATGTCGGGCTGCCCCGAAGGCGCGAAGGGATCGTTCGACGTCGCGATGTGGCCCGCGGCCCTCGCCGCGGGCGTCACCCTGATCACCGAGGCGCGAGTGCGGGAGGTGACGGTCGACAAGGCCGGCCTCGCCAACGGCGCGACCTGGATCGACGCGGCAGGCACGGAGCACCACACGTCCGCAGCGGTGGTCATCGTGTGCGCCAACGGTGTCGGAACCCCGCGCCTGCTCCAGCTGTCCACCTCGGAGCGCTTCCCCGACGGCCTCGCGAACTCGTCAGGTCTGGTCGGCAAGCGGCTGATGATGCACCCGTTCGTCGGCGTCATGGGCGTCTACGAAGAGCAGCTCGAGAGCTGGCTCGGCCCGTTCGGCGCCAACCTCTACTCCTTGCAGTTCGCCGAGACCGATCTGAGCCGCGGATTCGCCCGCGGCGCCAAGTGGTCGGCGATGGCGATCCCGGGCCCGATGGAGATCCTGGCGAGGTACGCCGATCTGCCCATCTCCGAACGGACCGGCGCCGCGGGCCAGGCACTCGTCGACCGTGCCCTCGGCCGGGCCTTCGAGTGGGCGGCCTCCATCGAGGACCTGCCGGACGTGAGCAACACCGTGACCCTCAGCCCCGACATGGTCGACAGCTCCGGTATTCCGGCGCCGAAGATCACGTATCGGCTCTCCGCGGACAGCATGCGCAACCTGGAGTGGAACGTGGAGCGCATGCACGAGGCACACCGGGCCGCCGGCGCGATCGAGACGAAGGTGGTGCCGTGGATGCCCGGCGTCGGCTGGCACATGCTCGGGACCGCCAGGTGCGGTGACGATCCGGCCACCTCGGTGGTCGACCAGTTCGGCCGCGCCCATGACGTCCCCAACCTCTTCGTCCTGGACGGCAGCGTGTTCGTGACCTCCTCGTCGGTCAACCCGACCTCGACGGTGGTGGCCTTCGCGGCCCGCGCGGTGGAGCACCTGATGGAGACCGCGAGCAGTCAGAAAGTCCCGGTGTGACCATGCAGATTCGCAGGAAGATCACGATCGCCGACCGGACCCGCGGTGGTCTTGCCCTGATCATCGACGTGCTGCTCCCCGGTACCCGGACGTTGCCCTCCGGAGGTGCCGTGGGCGCTCACCTGGAGCTGCTGGACCAGGTACTGGAGGCCGACCCGCGGCTCTGGCCTCTCGTCAACAGGGTCGGTGACCTCGCGGCCGCCTCAGAGACGTGCACGTTCGCCGACATCGAGCTGTGGGCGGGTGAGGACCTTGAGCAGGTGGTCTTTGCTCTGCAGTCCGCCTACTACATGTCCCGTGACGTGCGTTCCGCGCTCGGATACCCCGGACAGGGCCGCCGTCCCATCGCGCTCGCCACACCGGAAGAGGTGTGCTCCGACGAGCTTGTCGCTCCGGTGGTGGCACGTGGCGCCGTCTACGTGCCCACGCCCCAGTGAGCAGCAAGTCAGCAGCGGGCTCCACCCACGCCGTCAGCAGGAGACGAGACAGTTGTCCAAGTCGAGAAGTGTGATCATCACCGGTGCCGGCAGTGGGATCGGGGCGGCAGTCGCCGAGGTATTCGCCGCGGCGGGTGACCGGCTCTATCTCGCCGATCTCTCCGCCGAGCGTCTGAAGTCGACGGCAGCAGTACTTGCCGGTGCGAACGTGAGCACCCACGAGGTCGACGTCACGGATGCGGCTTCCGTGGAGGCCCTGGCCGAACAGGTCGTGCTCGAGCACGGCAGTATCGACGTCCTCGTGAGCAACGCCGGAGTCTTCGACGGCTGCGCGAGCATCCGGGACACCACCGCCGAGCTGTGGGACAAGGTCATCGGGATCAACCTCACCGGGACGTTCAACGTCGTCAAGGCGGTCAGCGAGCAGATGATCGCCCAACGGTCGGGGCGCGTGATCAGCATCGGCTCGATCGCGGCTCAGCGGGCGATGCCCGACGGCCTCGCGTACTGCTCCTCGAAGGCGGCGCTGGAAGGCCTCGTCCGCCGCCTCGCCTACGACCTCGGCGGCTACGGCGTCACCGCGAACCTCGTGGCGCCGGGTGTGGTCCGTACTGGAATCCGTGCGACGTCCGAAGAAATCCTCGGGAACCTCGTCCCGGACACCAACGTCGGCGTCGGCACGAGCACGGACCTGATGGACCTGCTCATCCCCGCGCGACGCAGCGGGGAACCGGCCGAGATCGCGGCCACCGTCTTCTTCCTGGCCAGCACGGGAGCCGCCTACATCAACGGCGAGGTGATCCACGTCGACGGCGGCTGGATCGCCAGCTGACGACGCCGAATCGACCGAACACCGACCGATCCGGCCTACGACAGGACCTGCTCATGCCACTCGCCATGCCCGAGGGAAAGCGGCTCGCGATCTCGCTCGGCCCTGACTTCGACGCGCACAGCGTCTGGATGGGAACCTTCCGCTCCGGCTCGCAGACACTCCTCTCACGCGGTGAGTTCGGTGCGGAGGTCGGTGTGCCGCGTCTGCTCGACACTTTCGAGCGGTACGGCATCACCACCACCTGGTCAGTGCCGACGCACACGGTGCAGACCTTCCGTCCGGCTGTCGACGCGATCCTGTCCGCGGGTCACGAGATCGCCGCTCACGGGGTCTACCACGAGTACGTCCCGAAGCTGGAGCCGGCTGAGGAACGGCGGCTCCTCGAGCTGCAGCTGGAACAGCACGAGCGCCTCCTCGGCATCAGACCGCGCGGATACCGTTCACCGGCCCTGGACGTCACCGACATCACGCTCGACCTGCTGGCCGAGTACGGGTTCGACTGGGACTCCTCGCTGATGGGGCGCGACTTCACGCCGTACCACCCGCGGATGGTCACGCACCTGGACCTCGAACTCGGCAACGCCTTCGGGCCCGAGAGCGCGGTGCTGGAGTTTCCCGTGCACTGGTATCTCGACGACTTCCCCGAGCTGGAGTCGTTCAAGGGCAGCCCGCTCATGCAGTCGAACCAGGCGGTCCTCGAACGCTGGAAGGACAGCTTCGACTTCGCCTACGAGCGGTGCCCCGGCGAGATCATGACCTTCGCCCTCCATCCGCAGACCATCGGCCGGGCGAACAACATGGTCATGCTGGAGCGCTTCCTGGACCACGTCACCGACCACGACGGCATCTGGTTCCCGACTTTGTCACAGGCCTACGACGCCTGGTCCGACCCCGAGCCGTCCCGCCCGGACGGCGGCCCGCACCCCGCCGATCCCGAAGGCATCCGCAATGTCTGAACAGAGCACCATCCTCGGCCTCACCGAAGACCACCACGCCCTGCGTGCCGTCGTCCGGCAGTTCGTCGACGAACGCGTCATCCCCACAGTCATGGAACGGGAAGCGAAGGACGAGTACCCCGATGACCTGATTCCGGAGATGGCCGCCCTGGGGATCATGGGAATGTCCGTTCCCGAGGAGTATGGCGGATCCGACGTCGACTACATCAGCTACGGCCTGGTCTTCGAGGAACTCGCACGCGGCTGGATGGGCCTAGCCAGTGTGGTGGGCAGCTCCGCGAGCGGCGCCTTTCTGATCGCCCGCTACGGCACGGCGGAGCAGAAGCGGAAGTACCTGCCCGGGCTCGCCGCGGGCAGCCGCACCAGTGGCATGGCGATGACCGAGCCCGCCGTCGGCAGCGATCTGAAGAACATCCGGCTCACGGCCAGGCGCGACGGCGCCTCGTACGTGCTCAACGGCACCAAGACGATGATCACCCAGGCCCGTCACGCGGCGCCCCTCGTGGTCATGGTCCGTACGGACCCGACGGCACAGCCACCTCATCGGGGTGGCATGAGCCTGATGCTGATCGAGCCGGACACGCCGGGCTACACCATCGGGCGCGACATGAAGAAGCTCGGCCACAAGGGGCTGGAGCTGTGTGAGCTCGCGTTCGACAACGCGGTGGTTCCCGCGAGTCAGCTGCTCGGAGATGTCGAAGGCCAGGGCTTTTACCAGATGATGTCGGCCCTCGACCGCGGCCGGATCTACATGGCCGGCGCCTCCATCGGTATCGCCCGCGCGAGTCTCGAAGCTGCTGCCCGCTATGCGAAGCAGCGGGAGGCCTTCGGCCGTCCGATCGCCGACTACCAGGCGATCAAGCTGAAGCTCGCCGACATGGCCCTGCGCATCGACGCCGCCCGCCTGCTCACCATCAACGCTGCCGTGAAGACCCAGGCCGAGGGCCGGGCCAGCGTCGAGTCCGCGATGGCCAAGGTCTTCGCCTCCGAGACCTGTATCCAGGCCTCTCTGGAGGCCATGCGGATCCACGGTGGCTACGGCTACACCACGGAGTTCCCCGTCGAGCGTTTCTACCGCGACGCGCCGCTGATGGCGATCGGCGAAGGCATGAACGACATCCTGATGCTCTCGGTCGCCGAAAGTGTGCTCGCACAGGTTCGTTAGGGCGGCGGCCGGGCGTGCCCCCCGGCTGCGACGGCTTTCGTCGGTCGGTCCGGCCGACGGAGGCCATGGCGATCAACACGCGAAGCCCTCCCCGGCGATTCGGGCGCCGACCACACCACAGGGGAAACGAACATGAGTCAGACGATGAAAGCCCTGGTGCTCCGAGGGGGAAAGGCCGCGATCGAGCACCGGCCGATTCCGAAGGCGGGCCCCGGCGAGGTGGTCGTCCGCACCACGGCCGCCTCGCTCTGTTCGGCCGACGCCGCGTGCGTCAGCGGAGCGTTCCCGACCCCCGACGGCACCGTGCTCGGACACGAGGCCGTCGGCGTCGTCCACGAGATCGGCGCCCTCGTCAGCGGGTTCTCCGTCGGCCAACGCGTCACCGTCGCCTCCACGACACCCTGCGGACAGTGCGCCAACTGCCAGCGGGGCTTCAGCGGCCACTGCGGTGGGACGGCGTGGGGCGGTTACACGTACGGGGTCAGCCGCGACGGCAGCCTCGCCGAGTACTTCGCCGTACCGTCCGCTCAGCACAACCTGGTGCCGATCCCGGACGGTGTGACCGATGCGGCCGCCCTCTGTGTGCCCGACACCATCGCCTCCGGGAGCACAGGCCCGGAGGCGGCGCGGTTCCCCATGGGCGGCACGGTCGTCATCTTCGGCCAAGGGCACGTAGGTCTCGCCGCGACGATGACGGCCCGTGCCATGGGAGCCGGCCTGATCGTGACAGTGAAGGCCCGGCCAGGCGGCGAGTCCCTGGCGAAAACCGTCGGAGCCCACCACGCGCTCAACCTCGCCGAACACGACATCGAGGCCGAGATCCGGCAGCTCACGTCAGGCACGGGCGCCGACTGCGCGGTCGAAGCGTCGGGAGTGAGGGAGTCCTTTCCCCGAGCGGTGGCCGTCACCCGCCTGGGCGGCGTGATCGCCGTCCTGAGTTCGTACAGCGGGCCGGACGACGCATCGCTCTCGGTTCCCCTCGCCCAGTGGGGCTGGGGCATCGGCGACAAGACCATCCTGAGTACGTTCCAGCGCTCCGGCAGCGAGCGGCTGGGGCGGCTCCTGCGACTCGTCGAGACGGGACGCCTCGACCCCACACCGTTGCTGACCCGGCACTACGCCTTCGACGACGTCGAGCGTGCGCTCACCGAGGTCACCGCACGCGAGCCCGGTCACATCAAACCGCTCATCACGTTCATGGACTGACCGCCGGCACATGACCGCCCCGCCTGCTGGAAGGACGCACCACCATGAACGGACCGTACGACGCAGTGGTCGTGGGAGCCGGCTTCGCCGGGATCACGGCGGCTCGTGACCTTGTCGACCGCGGGCGCTCCGTCGTGATTCTCGAAGCGGGACCGAGAATCGGCGGACGCACCTACGCGCGGCCCTTCGCCGGCCGGGAAGACCTCATGGCCGAACTCGGCGGCAGCTGGGTCAACCGCGACCTGCAACCCGGGATCCGACGCGAGATCCAGCGGTACGGCATCGCCCTGGCCGAAGACGTGGCGCCCGGCAGCGCCGCCTTCATCACCGACGGCGTCCTACGCTCCTTCCCCGTGCCGGGCAGCGAGATCGGTGACCTGGAACGGATCGTCGGACACCTGCGGGACGCCTCGAAACGGATCGCTCCCTCCCAACGGCTCAGCAGCCAGCCGATCCGCGACCTGGACGTCTCGGTGGACGAGTTCATCGCCCCCCTCGACCTCGGACCGGCCACCCGTGACCTGCTCTACGCGACGATCGCCTGGTACACCGGCGCGGACCCGCGCGAGGCCTCCATGCTGAGCTTCATCGCTCAGACCGCAGGATTCGGCCACAGCCCCTACGGGTTCGCCAGCGCGCTCACGGAACGTTTCGTCGGTGGTGCGGGCACCCTGCTGGACAGCATGGTGGACCAGTCCCGTCTGGAGATCCGCCTCCATCACCATGTCGCGCGGATCGAGCAGACCGCCGCCGGTGTGACGGTCCGTACCCGCGACGGCCAGTCCGTGGAGGCTCGGTCCTGTGTCGTCGCGGCACCCACCAACGTCCTGCGGCACATCGACTTCAGCCCGGGCCTTTCCGACGAGAAGCGGAACTTTCTCGCCGCGAACCACCAGGGCCGCGCCTACAAGCCGTCGATGGTGGTGCGCAACGTACCGCCTCGGCCCTTCGCGCTCGGCATGGGCGCCTTGCAGGCGATCTGTCTCGGTCACGAGTTCGCCGACGGGTCTTCCCTGCTCAAGGGCTTCGGCGGGGAAGGCGCCGCCAAGCTCGATCCGACGAACCGGGAGCAGGTCGAGGCTGCGGTGCGCGAGTACTACCCCGACGCCGAGGTGCTCGCCGTGGACGCCCACGACTGGAACACCGACCCGCTCTTCGACGGGACCCACCGCATCGATCGTCCGGGCCAGGCGTACGACTTCCTGCGCGCGATGAACGAGCCGGAGGACCGTGTCGTCTTCGCTGGGACCGACGTCGACGACTCGGTCTGGCGGACCTGGATGGAGGGAGCCGTCAACAGCGGCTACCGCGCTGCCGACGGAGTGAGTGTCATTCTTGGCCGGTAGGCATGCCGGACGACCTGCAGAGAGCTTTGACGTGATGGGGTGTCCCGCGGAGGGGGCACCCCATCAGGTCTTTCCCTGTCCTGGAACCGTCGATCGTCGTTGTCGGCGTCATGGCTGTGGCCCGGCCTGTCGGGGCCGGGCCACGAGAATGCGGAGGGTGATGACGCGGGTCAGGCCCTACGCTCGAACATCACGAACCACTGGCCGTCGTGGCAGATCTCGTCGTGCTGGTTCTTGACCTGGACGTCGAAGGTCACGATCCCGCGGTCCGGCTTGGACTTCGACGGCCGCACCTCGGCCACCTGCTGCTCGACACGGATCGTGTCACCGATGCGCACGGGACCCCTGAGATTCCATGTCATGCCGAGGAAGGCGATCGCGGTGCCCTCCTTGATACCCAGACGGGACTCGAGCCCGGTCGCGACCGCGAACACGCCGGGACCATGGAAGATACGGCCGCCGAACTGCGTCCTCTTGGCGAACTCCTCGTCCGTGTGCAGGGGGTTGAAGTCGCCGGAGATACCGGCGAAGGCCACCAGATCGGCGTCGGTGATCGTACGGGCCGGCGTGACCCATGACTGGCCGACGGTGAACTCGTCGAAGTAGAGGCCACGCTCGACGGGCGCCTGGACGGCGGCTACCTGGCTCACCAGGGGCTCCTATCGTTCTGAGAGGATCGGACACCTAGATTCTGGGCTCGAC
Source organism: Streptomyces sp. 351MFTsu5.1 (assembly GCF_000383655.1). Lineage (NCBI taxonomy): Bacteria > Bacillati > Actinomycetota > Actinomycetes > Kitasatosporales > Streptomycetaceae > Streptomyces > Streptomyces sp. 351MFTsu5.1. The sequence continues at coordinate 343,622 of NZ_KB911775.1, forward strand.
GGCACCTATGGGTGACCGTGGGAATCCCCAATTCCAGAGACCCGAATCGGTGCTTCACCAAAGGAGATGAATAGCGGTGGTCATCGGTCGGGGCCGAGGGCGACCCCGAGGTCGCCGCGTCCGTCGTTGCCGAAGCCTGTGACGCTTCGTGAGGCATCGACCTCGCCGACCGGGAGTTCGTCTCGCGATCGGGACACCCGCGGTTTGAGGGCGCCCGGCTGTCTGGTGAGGTCTATGGCGGTGAGAGCCAGGAAGACCGAGGAGATCGCCGCAGGTTGCTTGAGGTTGATCGTCAGCAATTCCTCGACCTTGGTCAGGCGGTACCGCAGCGAGTTGTGGTGGATGTTGAGGGCTTCGGCGGCCACGTTGATGTTCTGATCGTTCTCGAAGTAGGAGCGCAGACCGGCGAGCAGGTTCTCCCGGTCCACGAGGGGATTGAGGAAGTCCTCGGCCCACGCCACCATCCGCTCCAGACCGACATCGGCGAAGAGCCGCGTGGCGAAGTCGAAGTCCTCGTACGCCATGAGCCGCTGGTCCTGGGCGACGCGCCGGAGTGTGCGCACGGCCAGCTGGGCGTCGTTGTACGAGTCGACGATTCCGCCGACGGCGGTGACCGGCCGCCCGATCCCTGTCTGCAGCGATGGCAGCTCACCCGCGTGAGCCCCCAGGAGCCGTTGCAGTGCGGCCACGCCGCACTGGACGAGCAACGTGGCTCCATTGTCACGAGCAGTGATCAACGACGGGTGCCCAGCCGCTGACAACATCTGGCCCAAGGTGTCCAGAAGGGAGTCGGATGCCTGCCGGCGCTGGTCGCTGCGCGGGGAGCGGGCGAACGTCGCGACGACGACTCGAACCTCGGTATCGAAGGTGATGCCCAACCCCGCGACCCGCGCGGCGAGTTCGGCATCGTGCCGCTCCCTGCGCAAGGCCAGCGCTTGTTCGAGCACAGCGGCGCGCACTGCCCGCTCCTGTTTCCGCACGAGGACACTCATGCGCTGGTTGGCCTCGACCAGGCTGGCGGCCACATGCACGGCCGAAGTGGCGTACACGTCGGGGAATTCAGGGCGTCTGCTCGTGACGACCAGCCAACCGGTGTGCTCGTCGGGAGTGGAGGGGTCGGCGATACGGGCTGCGAGACCATGCCAGCCATCGATGTCCAGCGTCTGCGTATCGGCTTTCGTCGAGGAGATCTCGTCGAACAGAAGCGTGCGCGGAACCGGACCGGTCGCGTGCACGACCTCGCCGTGCCGGTCGAACAGCGCGGTCGTCGCGTTGCACACCCGCTTGAGACGGACCAGAAGGGCCGGAATCGGCGCCGGATCGGCAAGCGCGATGCTCAACGATCGTTGCAGCGCCCCGAGGCGCCGTGAGACGGCCTCCTCCATGCTCTGACTCGAACGCGCGACGGATGCGACCACCTCGCCGGCGCCGGCGCTGACCACCCCTACGACGTTGCCCGCCACCCTCGTGGCGTCGAGACCCTCGGCTCCGACCGGCGCGTCGCAGAGCAGCACGACACGGGAGCCATCCGCCTCCAGGAGCGGGAAGACGTCCTCGATACCCGCCCGGAATCCGGTACAGACCACGATCATGGCAGGGTCGGAGGGCACCGCGTCACCCGGGACCCAGACAGCCACACCGCGGACCGGACGGGTCAGGTCCGGCGATCCGCCAGGAACCAGACGAACGCTCGAACCGAGCTCGGTCAGGATCGTCCCCAACTCGACGGAGTGATACGAGGCGGGCATGGCGACCTTTTCGCTGGGTGGCGACGCCGACCGTGACGGGCCGGCAGGAAGTCAGTCGCAGAATAGTCCAATGAACGGACTACGGATTTGGCGGTTCTCCAATGGATGCGGCCCGTCATTGGAAAACATCCGATTGGACTACAGGTGCGGCCCTCCTAGATTGCGATTCATCCGCACGGAAAGAAGGAGCACGCCGCGTCATGACGAAGGCAGAGCCGAACCAGGACCCGTACTGGCATTCAACGGTCAGCGAGATCACACCTGACACTGTCTTCGTCCGGGGATACAAGCTGGACGAACTCATCGGCCTCTCCTTCACCTCGTCCACGTACCTGCTCATCAAGGGGCGGCTCCCCACCCCGCAGGAAGCACGGGTCCTCGACGCCGTCCTGACCGGCGTGCTCGACTACGGCCTGGAGAAGGCGGGTACGGCCGCGGCACGGTACGTCGTGTCGGCGAACCCGAACATGCAGGCCGGCCTGGCCACCGCGGTCCTGGCCGCCGGGGACTACGGTCTGGCGACGGAGAACAGCGCGCGCTTCATCGCCGACACCCATGCCGCCTACGAGGCAGCCGGCAAGCCGGGCATCGCCGAGTACGCCGAGAAGGTGGTCGCCGACGCCCGCGCCGCGCGGCTGCGGATCCCCGGCTTCGGCCACCCGGTCTTCAAGCGCACCGACCCACGCGCCCAGATCCTGCGGCAGGTCGCGGTCGACGCGGGCCTGTGGGGCGAGGCGGCGCAGCTCTACGAGGCCGTGCACCTGGCCTTCACCCGGCTTCCCGGCCGAGAGGAGTTCCCGATCAACGATGTCGGCATGCTCGCGGCGATCTGCATCGCGCTCGGCTTCACCCCCCAGGAGTCGACCGCACTGACCGTCATCGGAACGCTGCCCGGGGTCGTCGCCCACATCTCGGAGGAGTACGCCTCCGGTAGGGTCGGACGGGTGATTCCGGCCGAGGACGTCTCCTACGCCGTCCCCCGTCGCGACCTCGCCACCGACCTCGAGGCGGCAGGATGGGAAGCGACGCAGTGACGCCTCGACCGTTACAGAAGGGACCCGGTCCATCGTGATCCCGGACGTTCTCGCAACTTCAGACATCGTGGTGGTCGGTGCAGGGCTCGCCGGCCTCTGTACAGCCTTCGAACTGCGCCGACGGGGCTTCGACGTCGCCGTGGTCGAACAACGCTTCCCGGCGTTCGGCGCCTCGGGCCGCAACCCCGGCTGCCTCTGGGTCCAGACCCGCCGCAGCGGCGTCGAACTCGCGATCGCCCGCGCCGCCAAGGAGAAATACGCCGAATACGCCGAAGAACTCGGAGACGTCTTCGAGTACCGGAAACTCGGCGGCCTGTTCTTCTTCGAAACGGAGGAACAGGGCCGCATTCTTGAGGACTACGTCCGCGACCGGCGAGCAGGCGGCATCGAGATCGAAATGGTGTCGGCGAGCCACGCGGCCAAGTACGCCCCGATGCTGCCCGCGACCGCGATCGGTGCCGTCCACTGCGCCGAGGACGCGCAGATCGACACACAGCAGTTCATCGGCGCCCTGAGCGCGGCGGTCGTCCGCTCCGGCGTGCGTCTCTACGAGAACACCGCCGTCCTCTCGGTCATCCGGCAGGGCAATCATGTGGACGGTGTCCGAACGGTCCGCGGGGACATCAGGGCCTCGGGAGTCGTGTGGGCGACCGGAGCCTGGACGCTCAACCTCACGGCGGAAGGCATCATGCTGCCCGTCACGACGGCCCGCATGGGTCAGGTCGTCACCCAGCCCGCCGACCAGCGACCGAGTGCCATCCTCCACGGACCTCGTGGAGTCGTGCACTGCGGTGCCCTCACCGATCTGCCTCTGTACGACCCAAGCGTTTTCGCGCATCCCCACGCCCGGTCCTCGCAGGGGGCCGACCGCCTGGACTACGACGACTGCCTGGCGCAGAACCGCAGCGGAGCCCTCGTGATCGGCGCCGGCATCGACGCCTACGGATCGCTCAATCCCCACATCAGCGTCGCCTCGACCGAGGCCATGATCTCGACCACTCTGGAGCGCTACCCCACCCACGCCCACCTCGGCGTCACCGGGCTCTGGGCCGGCCTGATGAGCGACACGCCAGATCATCTGCCGATCGTCGACCGGGTCGACGCGGCCCATGTCAACGCGGGTCACAGTTGGGGAGTGGCCAGCGCCCCCGTCTCGGGACAGGTCCTCGCCGAGCTGATCGCCGGTGAGCAGAGCGAGTTCGCCGCCGCGCTGAAGGCCGACCGCCCTTCGCTCGAAGCCCTCCGCTAGATCACCCCGGCGCTTCTGGGGCATCGCCCCGAGGCGTCGGTATTTCTCCGAACACGGTCGCGGACCGCGGGACAAACACCAATTCAGTCGCGGGTTGCCCCCGCCTACCGTGTCGGAACACGGCGAGCCCCGTCCTCGGACGTCGCGGTCGGCGTTTCGCGATCAACCATGGAGAAAATCATGCCAGGAGACGTAGGGACACGCGGCGACTACCTCGTCGAGCTGCGCCATGTCGCCGCCGCGCGGCCCACGGCGACGGCAGTGATCGACGAGGGCCGTCACACCACCTACGGCGAGCTCATCGCGGAGATGGACCGACGCGCGGAGCGCCTGGCCGCAGCGGGGCTGCAACGGGGTGACCGAGTCGCCATCGTCGCCGAGAACTCGTCGAAGTTCCTCCTCTCGGCACTCGCCGTATGGACCGCGGGCGGGGTTCTGGCCACGATCTATCCCTCGACCGGCCGCGGGGATCTGCTGTACACGCTGCGCAACGCCGACCCTGTACTCGTGCTCGTCGACAGTGGTACGGCCGGAGCCGTGCGCGCCGCCGTGGAGGAACTCCCCACCGCTCTCATCGACGGAGCGGACTTCGCTCCGCCCTCCGTGCGCACGGGGACGATGCCGAACCCGGCGGACCTGCGGGAGCCGGTGTCCCTCATCTGCTACTCGTCGGGGACGACAAGCAGGCCCAAGGCGATCATGCTCTCGCAGACCGCCTTGTACAACGGGGCCCGCACCTACGCCGACGTCTGGCGTCTGACGTCGGCCGACCGGACCATCGTGTGCCTGCCGATGGCCTGGCTCTACGGCCTCGACAGCACGTCCATGGCGACCCTGCTGGTCGGCGGAACGGTCATCGCGCTGCGCCGGGCACGCCCCGACCTCCTCGTCGAGGCCATCAGGAACGACGGCGCCACCTTCCTCCCCGGCGTGACGACCGTGTTTGCCAAGCTCGTGGACCACCTGGAGCGGTCTTCCGACCGACCGGACCTCTCTTCGCTCCGGCTCGCCGTCTCCGGCGGCGAGCCGCGCAACGAGGCCGCCTTCCAGCGGTTCACCGAACTCGTCGGCCGCCCCGTGCACGACACCTTCTGCGCCTCGGAGTGCTTCCCTCTCATCACCTACGACCCTGTCGCCGACCCGTACCCCGTGCCGGGTTCGGCCGGCAGGCTCGTCCCGCGCTCGGAACTGCGGATCGTCGATGCCAACGGCAAGGAAGTGCCGACCGGTGAGGCCGGCGAAGCCTTCTCCCGAGGGCCCGGCCTCATGCTCGGCTACTGGCGCGACGAGGAGGAGACCGCCAAGGCCCTCACACCGGACGGCTGGTACCGGACGAAGGACCTCGTCCGTATGGACGAGGACGGGTTCGTCTACGTGGTCGGACGTCTCTCCGACATGATCATCCGAGGCGGTAGCAATATTTCCCCGGCGGAAGTCGAACGCGCACTGCGTGAGGACCCGGACATCCGGGACGCGACCGTGGTCGGACTTCCCGATCCGGTCTACGGGCAGGCCGTCGCCGCCGCCGTCGTGATCGAGGGCGGTGCGACCTTCGACCCCGATCACATCCGCCGCGGACTGGGTGAACGTCTGGCCACGTACAAGGTGCCGACACGACTGGTACGCGTCGATCGTCTGCCGAACAACGCCACCACCGGCAAGGTCGACCGTCGCGCGGTGGCGGCGCTCATGTCGCTGGAAGGGAACGTGGCCTGATGAACTCTCTCAAGATCGCCATCACCCAGTTCGAACTGCGGTCCGAGGGCACGCTGGACTTCTTCCTTTCCCACGTGGAGTCGTTGGTCTCCGAGGCCGCCGCGTCCGGTGCCGATGTCGTGGTGCTCCCCGAGCTGGCGAGCACCGGTCTCCTCGCCAGCCTCGACGGCCACACCGTCACGACCGCGACCGTCGCAGACGACTACCGGCACGGCCTGACCGCCTACACCGACGACATCGTCGCAGGGCTCGTCCGTATGGCGCGCCGGCACCGGATCGTCGTGGTCGGGGGCAGTCACAACCGCACCGCGGACGACGGATCGCTTCGGAACACCGCGTACATCGTGTTCCCCGACGGCCGTGTGGAGGAGCAGGACAAGATCCACCTCACCCCGCCGGAACACGCGATGGGCACGCGGGGCGGAGACGACCTGCTGGTGACGGCCATCGGCCCGTTCACGGTGGGACTGCTGATCTGCGCCGACATCCAGTTCCCGGAACTCTCCCGTTCACTGGTCGAGCGCGGGGTCGAGCTGATCTTCTGCCCCTCGCTCACCTGGAACCGCCGAGGCGTCCACCGCGTGCGGGTCGGCTGCCAGGCCCGCGCGATGGAGAACCAGGCGTACGTCGTCATGGCCCCGCTCATCGGGCACAGCGGCCTGCCGGCCGACGGCCCCATGTACACCGTCGGCCGAGCCCTCGCGACGGGACCCGTGGACAGAACCTTCGGCCGCAACGACGGCATCCTCGCCGAAGCGACCAGTGACAGGGAAGAGATCGTCTACGTCGACCTGGACCGGGACCTGCTGCTAGCGTCCCGTGAGAACCCGGAAGTCCCCGGGCTCAAGTTGCGCCGCCTCGACCTCTACCCCGGACTCCTCACCGGCAGCGCGAGCTGACGGACCGAGCGACGACATGACGGCCTACCAGCACCGCGTCCGCTACCACGAGGCGGACGCCCAGGGCTTCCTCTTCAACGCCCGCTATCTCGAACTCGCCGATGTGGCGATGACCGAATTCTTCCGCGGAATCGGCTGGCCCTACGCCGACCTCGTCGCCGGCGGGACCGACCCGTCGGTGGTGTCGGCCACCCTCACGTTCAGCAGGCCCGCGCGCTTCGACGACCTGCTGGACATCACCGCCCGGTGCACGCGCGTCGGCACGTCCAGCTTCGGCCTCGACGTGCTCGTGGCCCGCGGCGCGGACACCATCGCCACGATCGGGCTCGTCTACGTCAACGTCGATGCCGTGTCCGCCACGTCACGGCCGCTTCCCGACAGCCTCGCCAAGGCCCTTCGGTCCACGATCGCCGACCTGTAGGACGTTGTCGGATTCACAACTGATCGCGCCGGACCTTGTGCGGATCACAGTTCCCGCTCCGGCGGTACGAGACAAAACTGACCTTTATGAGGCCGCCCCACTGCCTCAGAGGTCCGCCCGGGCCCGAGGCCCGCGCCTCACCGTTCCAAGGAGGTCGACGTCCGAATGCCCACCGCCCCGCTCGCAGGTCCGCTCTTCGACTACTGGCGCGCTGGAGCCGCAGACAGCAACGCCTTTGTCACCCACGACCCCGCGACAGGCGAGCCCCTCGACACGTACCGGAACGCGACATCCCAGGAAGTCGCCACCGCTGTCGAGAAGGCCGCCTCGGCCTTCAGTACCTGGGGCCGTACGACACCGGCCGAGCGGGCCACGCTGCTGCTCACTCTCGCGGACCGCCTGGAGGCCGCCGGCGAGGACTTCGCCCGGACGGAGAGCGCCGACGTCGGCAAGCCGCTGGCGCTGGCTCGCGAGGAGATCGCGTACGACGCGGACGTCCTGCGCTTCATGGCCGGAGCCTGCCGGATCTCGCATGCCGGCGCTGCGGGCGAGTATGTGGAGGGGAGCACCTCCATGACCCGGCGCGACCCCCTGGGCGTGGTCGGGTTGATCACCCCGTGGAACTACCCGCTCATGGAGGCGATGTGGAAGGTCGCCCCGGCACTGGCGGCGGGCAACACCGTCGTTCTCAAGCCCTCCGAGCTCACGCCCCTGTCGACGATCCTCTTCGCCCAGCTGGCCCAGGAGGTGCTTCCCGACGGGGTCCTCAACCTGGTGCTCGGTGACGGCGCCACCGGCGCGGCCCTGGTGGAGCACCCCGCCGTACGCCTGGTGTCCCTGACCGGCGACGTGGCCACGGGCAAGAAGGTCGCCGCCGCAGCCGCCTCCACACTCAAGCGCGTCCATCTGGAACTCGGTGGCAAGGCTCCTGCGCTGGTCTTCGCCGACGCGCCACTGGACGCGGTCGCCGCCGAACTGGCCGCGACCGGTTTCCTCAACGCCGGCCAGGACTGCACCGCGCCCTGCCGCGTCATCGTCGAGGACGCCGCCTACGGTGCCTTCGTCGAGGCCTACTGCAAGGCCGTGGCCGATCTGCGATGCGGCGACCCCGAGGACGAGTCGTCCCACTTCGGTCCCGTCATCTCGCGGCGGCAGCTCGAACGGGTCGAGGGCTTCGTCGGCCGGGCTCGCTCCACCGGCGCCTCGGTCCTGACCGGGGGGCGGCGGGTGGACCGCCCCGGCTGGTTCTACGAAGCCACCGTCATCACTGACGTACGACAGGACGACGAGATCATCCAACGGGAGGTCTTCGGCCCGGTGGTCACGATCCAGCGTGCCGGCTCGGACGATGAGATGCTCGCCATGGCGAACAGCGTCGACTACGGCCTGGCCGCCAGCGTCTGGACGAGCGACGTGAACCGAAGCCTCCGGCTCACGCGGGACCTCGCGTTCGGGACTGTCTGGCTCAACCAGCACCTGGTCCTCGCCAACGAGATGCCCTTCGGTGGATTCGGACAGTCCGGCTACGGCAAGGAACTCTCGGCCCACGCCATCGACGAATACTCACAGGTCAAGCACGTCATGCTGAAGGCTGCAGGCTGATGCAGCGCCTCATCCAGCAGCCCCCCGGCCGTCCGCCTGGCGGCGACCGATCCAGCCCTCGCGGAAAGGGACGCCGATGAGCGGCGATCGCTACGACATCCTCTTCGAGCCGGTTGTGATCGGCCCCAAGACGGCGCCCAACCGCTTCTGGCAGACGCCGCACGCCAGCGGATTCGGCACCGAGTACCCGGACATGCAGGCGGCCTACCGCGGTATGAAGGCCGCGGGCGGTTGGGGCGTGGTGTTCACGGAGGCGACCTCGGTGGCCCCCGAGACCGACAAGGTCCCCTACGTCCTGGGCCGCCTGTGGGACGAGGGAGACGTACGCAACTCCCGTCGCATCGTCGAGCGGATCCACGCGGGCGGTGCCCTCGCCGGCGTCGAGCTCGAGTACCACGCCTCGATGTCGGTCGCGTCGGAAGGCCGCCTTGTCGCCTACTCGGTCGACCCGGTCGCCGGAGAGGGCCCGCTCCCGGTCGCCTACGCCGGTACGGCCGCCGCGCTCCACGGGTCGGACATCGCCCGCATCCAGGACCTTCATGTGCAGGCGGCACTGCGCGCCGTCGACGCGGGCTACGACCTGATCACCTTGCACTGCGGTCACGCGGCATCGCTGATCTCGCATTTCCTGATCCCGTACTACAACACCCGCACCGACGCCTACGGCGGATCGTTCGAGAACCGTGCCCGCTTCGCCAGGGAGACCCTGACCAAGGTGCGTGCTGCTGTCGGCGACCGTGCCGCCGTCGGCCTGCGCTTCGGCGTCGACACCCTGGACGCTCCGCTCGGACTCGGAGACCGCGGCATGCGGCACGACGGCGAAGCACCACGGGTGCTCCAGTACCTCGACGACGTCGTGGACTACTGGGACCTGATCATCGGCGGGGTCGACTGGGGACAGGACGCCCAGTCCTCCCGTACCGCGCGCGAGAACCACGAGGCACCGTTCACCGGCCGGATGAAGCAGTACACGGCCAAGCCCGTCGTCAACGTGGGCCGCTTCAACAGTCCCGACACGATGGCGAGGGTCATCAGGTCCGGCCAGGCCGACTTCGTCGGGGCAGCCCGCGCGGGCATCTCCGATCCCTTCCTGCCTGCCAAGATCCGCGACGGCGGCATCGAGGACATCCGGGAGTGCATCGGCTGCAACATGTGTGTCTCGCGCGCGAACATGGCGAACGGACGCATCGTCTGTACGCAGAACCCGACCATCGGCGAGGAGTTCCGCCGCGACTGGCACCCGGAGACCTTCGAGACGGCCGGGAACCGCGACCGGGCCGTCCTGGTCGTGGGCGCGGGCCCCGCCGGCCTCGAATGCGCCATGGTCCTGGGCAAGCGCGGCTTCGACATGGTGCACCTCGTGGACGCCGCCGAGCAGGTCGGCGGCAGCCTCAACTGGATCAGCAAGCTGCCCGGCCGCCAGGAATGGCGTCACGTCGTGGAGTACCGCGAGCATCAGCTCTCGAAGCTGAAGAACGTCACCACGATCCTGGGCACCCGCCTCAGCGCCGACGACATCCTCGACTACGGCGCCGAGATCGTGGTCATCGCCACCGGATCGCACTACGCGGCTGACGCCGTCTCGCCCTATGACCGCCGTCCGCTGTCACTCGGCGACACCTTCCGCGGGAACGTCCTCACCCCCGAGGACGTCATGTCGGGCGAGGCCACGATCGGCGACCGCGTCCTGGTCTGGGACACCGACGGCTACTTCGTGGGTCCGGGGATCGCCGAGCACCTCGCGGCCCACGGGCACGAGGTCACCGCCGTGACACCGGCCTCCGCTTTCGGCCCGTACCTCCACCAGACGATGGAGGACGCCCGCATGACCGAGGACCTGCGCGCACTGGGCGTACGTATCTTCCCCGGCAGCGGCCTGGGCCGGGCGGACGCCGACGCCATCGCGGTCGAAACCCTGGCCGGCCCGGTCGAGGTCGGCGTCGACACCGTGGTCGTCGTGGGCCAGCGTGTCGCCGACAGCGATCTCCACCAGGCTCTCCAGGACCGCAGCTCGGAGTGGAGCCAGGCCGGTCTGACCGGCGTATACAGCATCGGCGATTCGCTGCGTCCCAGCTTCATCGCCGACGCCGTCTTCTCCGGCCACCGGCTGGCCCGGGAGATCGACAGCCCCAACCCTGCCGAGCCGCAGCCCTACATCAGGGAACGACGGCTGCTGAACGCAGACGAGACGGACTTCACCCGCGACGGCCCCGCTCAGTCCCGAACCGTCTGATCAGCCGACCCAGCCCTGACGTCCATCCCAGCCGAGGAGCCCATATGCCAGCCATCACGAAGGTGACGGTCCTTCCCTTCGACGAGAGCAGGGCCAAGCCGTTCGGCCCGGCTGTCATCGAACATCGCACCGCCCAGGCCGAATTCGGTGAACTCGGCACCTACTTCATGACCTTCCCGGACGGCGGCCGGACGGATCCCTGGACCCTCCGGTACGAGGAGTCGATCTACGTCATCAGCGGCGATGCGTCCTTGCTCGTCGTCGGCGACGAGGGCGAGTTCCCCGTACAGGCCGGCGCAGGTGAACTGATCGCACTCCCCGAGGGCGCCACTGTCCGCTACGGCGGAGAACCGGGCACTCGCCTGCTGCTGTCGATCGCGCCCGTCGACTGGGCGCGGGCGGACCGCCCGCGGAAGCAGTCCGGTGAGGTGCCCCGCGTCCTCTTCCTCACCCCCTTCCATTTCGAGAAGCCCGAGCACGACGACAAGTTCGACGCCGTACTCACCTCGCTGCTCGAGGGTCACGGGGAGCAGACGGTCTCCGCCGAGCATGTGGAGCCCTTCGAGTCCGTGGACATCGACTACGACACGGCCCAGACCCAGGCCATCCTCAAGGCGGTCGAGCAGGCCAACGCCGACAACTACGACGCGATCGTCATCGCCTGCCACTACGACCCCGCACTCACCGAAGCACGCGAGGCCTCACGGATCCCCGTCGTCGGACCGCTCCAACTGACCACCGGCGTCACCACGCAGTTCGGCCCGAAGTTCGCCGTCATCACCGACATCCCGGAGGCCGTCGAGGTCATCGGCGGCCTGATCGACGGATACGGGAGAGGAGCCGACTGTGTCGGCGTGGCCGCCATCGGCTGGGACGGGGACGCCATCCTGGAGGACCCGCGCGGCGCTGCCGAGGCAGTGGACCGCATCGTCGCCGAGCTGGCCGTGGCGGGCGAGGCACAGTCCTTGGTCATCGGCTGCACCATCGTCTCCTCCGCCTACGAGCAATACCGGCAGGAGTTCCCGGACCGCGGAGTCGTGGTGCTCAACAGCAATCTCGTCGCTCTGAAGGGCGCGGCCGCCCTGGCTGCCAACTGACCAAAGGATCTTTCTCCCCATGAACATTGTCGTCCTGGTGAAGCACGTGCCCGACGCCACCGGCGACCGCCGCTTCGAGCCGGACCACACGGTGGATCGAGACGGAGTCGACGGTCTGCTCTCCGAGCTCGACGAGTACGCCGTCGAGCAGGCGCTCCAGATCAAGGACAACCGCGCCGACGAGGAGACCGAGGTCACCGCTCTGACCATCGGCCCCGACGACGCGGAAGAGGCTCTCCGCAAGGCTCTGCAGATGGGCGCCGACAAAGCGGTTCACGTCCGTGACGACGCGATCGCCGGCTCCGACGCGGTGGCCACCTCGCTTGTGCTCGCCGAGGCCGTGAAGAAGGCCAATCACGGTGCGTTGCCGGACCTGATCGTAACCGGTATGGCCTCGACCGACGGCGGGATGGGCATCGTCCCGGCGATGCTCGCCGAGCGCCTCGGCATCCCGCAGGTCACCCTGGCGTCGGCAGTGGAGACGCAGGGCAATCTGGTCCGCATCCGGCGCGACGGGGACGCCGCCACGGAAATTGTCAGCGCCACCATGCCGCTGGTGCTGTCGGTGACGGACCAGTCGGGAGAGGCCCGCTACCCCTCCTTCAAGGGCATCATGGCAGCCAAGAAGAAGCCCTTGGCGGCCTGGGACCTGACCGACCTCGGTGTCGATGCCTCCCTCGTCGGCCTGGACGCCTCCAGGACCGACGTCGTCGCCACCACCGCCCGCCCGCCGCGCACCACCGGCGAGATCGTCAAGGACGCGGACGGCTCGGGCGTCAAGGCGCTCGCCGACTTCCTCGCCACCAAGAAGTTCATCTGAGAAGGAACGAGACATGTCTGAGGTTCTGGTCCTCGTCGACCACCTGGCGGGCGCGGTCAAGAAACCGACGTACGAACTGCTCACGCTCGCCAGACGGCTCGGCGAGCCGTCAGCCGTGTTCATCGGCAGCGCCGACGCCGGGCAGGCCGTCGCCGACGCGGTGACAATGTACGGCGCCGAGAAGATCTACGTCATCGACGACACCGAGATCAGGGACTACCTGGTGGCCCCCAAGGCGGAGGCGCTGCAGCAGCTCGCCGCCGACCGGGACCCCGCCGCGATCCTGCTGCCCTCCTCGGCCGAGAACAAGGAGATCGCCGGCCGGCTGGCCATCAAGCTCGGCTCGGGCCTGATCACCGACGCGGTGGACGTCGCAGCAGACGGCACCACCACACAGTCGGTTTTCGCAGGCAGCTACACCGTCACGGCCAAGGTCACCACCGGTACCCCGATCATCACAGTCAAGCCCAACTCGACAGCCCCGGAGGAGTCGGCCGGTACAGGAAGCGTCACACCGTTCGAAGTGACGATCTCCGACGTGGCCAGGACCGCTCGGATCGAGGACACCCAGCCGCGTGTGGCCACCGGCCGTCCCGAACTCACCGAGGCCGCCATCGTCATCTCCGGAGGCCGCGGCACCGGCGGCGAGTTCGGCCCGGTCGAGAACCTCGCCGACGCCCTCGGCGCGGCGGTCGGCGCCTCGCGTGCCGCTGTCGACTCGGGCTGGATGCCGCACACCCTCCAGGTCGGCCAGACCGGCAAGACCGTCTCCCCACAGCTCTACCTCGCCAGCGGCATCTCCGGAGCCATCCAGCACCGAGCCGGCATGCAGACGTCGAAGACGATCGTGGCCGTGAACAAGGACGAAGAGGCACCGATCTTCGACCTCGTCGACTTCGGTGTCGTCGGCGACCTGCATACGGTCCTGCCCGCGCTGACCGAGGAGATCAACCTACGCAAGGGGTGAGCTGCCCAGCGTTACCCGATGAACAACGACGTCTCCGGCAGGTCTGCCGGTGGCGTCGTAGTTCTGTTGGGACCATTCCAGCATCCGATTCCACGTTGGCCCGGCACAGGGCGACGCGGTGTTCCGAGATCGACAATCCAGTCGGGCACCTCAGCGGTTGCTTTCGCCCTGACTTCGTCGTAGAGATGGCGGAGCGAGCCACCGAATTTCGGACATCTTCCAATGGAAGCGGCCAAGCGGAATACCTACGGTTCTGGCATCTCAAACGTCACGTGGTGCACGCCACATCCAGGCCCATACAGCCGGCGGCGACGTATCTGTGAATCGACATGATGGAGGATGCCGTATGAGCACAGCGAGCGAAGCCGCTGATGCCGAAGTGGCCATGAGCAGCGAAAGTACCGCGAGTCTGCGCGGCAACATGGGCGTACTCGAACTGATCTTCACGGTCGTTGCCTACAACGGCCCGGTCGTGGTGTTCCTCGGGTTCATTCCGGTGGCCATTCTGCTCGGCAATGGTGTCGGCACCCCTGTGGCGTTTCTCGCCTGCGGCGTGATCGTCGCGATGCTGGCAGTGGGGCTCCTCACCATGTCCGCCCGGCTGAAGAGGCCCGGCGGCTTCTACGCCCTGATCACTGCCGGCCTGGGCCGGGTGGTTGGCCTCGGCTCCGGCTTCGCGGCGCTGACCTGTTACTTCGTGGCGCTGCTCAGTGCCTATGCACTCGGCGGGATCGCCCTCAACACCGTCATCGTGGACATCTTCCACGGACCCAAGGTCGCGTGGTGGGCGTGGGCCGGTCTGATGCTCGTCGTGACCAGCGTGCTCGGCCACTTCAACATCAGCTTTTCAAGCCGCGTCCTCACCGTGTTCCTGGCGTGCGAGCTGCTCCTCATGATCGCCTATGACGTCTCGGTCTTTGCCAAGGGCGGCGCACACGGGATCGGATTCGACTCCTTCACCCCGCACCAGATTTTCTCGGGGTCGACGTCGATCGCATTCCTCTTCGGCATGGGGCTCTTCGGCGGCTTCGAGGCGACCGTGATCTTCCGCGACGAGGTACGCAAGCCAGAGCGCACGATTCCAGTCGCCACATACGGCGTCGTGGCACTGCTCGCCAGCCTCTACGCAGTGACCGCATGGTGTTTCATCAACTCCTACGGCGCTGCCGCCGTCATGGACGCGGTCAACAAGGACCTGGTGGGCGCGTCGACCAACAGCATCAAGGAGTACACCGGGCAGTTCGCCTACGACGCGGCAACAGTCATGCTGTTCACGAGTTCGTTCGCCCTGGCGCTCGCGGCCCACAACATCACCGCCCGGTACGTGTTCAATCTCGGCGCCGACGGCATCTTCCCGCGACGCTTCGGTCGGCCTCACGAGCGGCACGCTTCCCCGCACAGGGCCTCGTTCGCCCTCAGCGTGACGGCACTGCTGGTGCTCGCCGTCTTCGTGGTCGCGGACGTCCCCGAGGCCGACCTCTACGCGCGGCTGGCCGGGCTCTACAGCTACGCGTTCGTCATATTGCTGGTCCTTGTCGCGCTGGCGATCGGCGCCTACCTGCTGCGCGACCGTGTGCACGGAAAGGCAGTAGGGCCGGCGGTGGCGTCCCTCGTAGCCTTCATCGTCCTGTGCGTGACGCTGGTCCTGGCGACCAAGAACTTCACGCTGCTCACGGGAGCGACGGGGACCACTAAGGATGTCCTGATCATCGTGATCTGGGGCGTCACGCTGGCCGGGACAGCATGGGCGTTCTACCTCAGACGCAACCGTGCGGAGATCTACAGCAGCATCGGTCGTCAGTAGAGGGAACCGAGAAGAACTGCTCGCCCGAGCACCATCGAATGACGGGGCGGCGACGCCCACCAGGAACGGCTCTGCCGCAGATTCCGAATCTGCGGCAGAGCCGTTCCTTTTCCAGTTCCATCGGATACATAGAACATCCGGCCGATAGCGAAGGCCTGCTCGGGCCTGGCCGGCGATGTAGGCCCGGATTGCATCGCGGGATCCGGCGATACGCCTCCATGAACTCGCCGGCACGGCGTGCAGACGCGGGGCGCGGCCTCCTCGCCCGTGCACTGCCGACCGACGTCGGTTTAGGAACTGCGGGATGTTGTCAAGCCTCGGACCGCGGATGCGTCGGCGCAGCCCGGTCCGCGAAGTGGGCCACCGGACCGGCCGCGACCTGTGTCTGCGCAGGCGTGGCATGAGGATCGTGCGGCGTACCTGTCATGGCTACGCCGGTCGCACCGCACCGGCCGACGCCGGACTACCACTCACTCTCTCCCGTCGGCTGAGCCGTCCAGCGGTGCCAAGGAGGCGCTCCCCAACGGCGAAGCGCCCCTTCACGCGCTGCTCGGGGTCAAGCCCGCGCGTGTCTTGGGGTATGTCGTGGACGGCGACAGGAACTGGCCATCGGAGAGTTCGTGCCGGTCCATGATTCAGCACACGCTGACGCCGCTCGGGCCCGCCGCTGCTGTGGGCCCTGGAAACGGCGGCTCCCCTGGGCCGGAGGGGGACCAGGGGAGCCGTGCGGGGCCGTAGCAGCTACTCCATCGGCTCCGGCACGCTCTTCGTCCCCGCTGCGTCCTGCGGGTCGCCCGGGGTCTTGACGGACTCCAGGAGGAGCTGGGCGACGTCGACGACCTGGATGGACTCCTTCGCCTTGCCGTCGTTCTTCTTGCCGTTGACCGAGTCGGTCAGCATGACGAGGCAGAACGGGCAGGCCGTGGAGACGATGTCGGGGTTCAGCGACAGCGCCTCGTCGACTCGCTCGTTGTTGATGCGCTTGCCGATCCGCTCCTCCATCCACATCCGCGCGCCGCCGGCGCCGCAGCAGAAGCCGCGCTCCTTGTGGCGGTGCATCTCCTCGTTGCGCAGACCCGGGACCTTGGCGATGATCTCGCGCGGCGGGGTGTAGATCTTGTTGTGTCGGCCCAGGTAGCAGGGGTCGTGGTAGGTGATGATGCCCTCGACCGGCGTGACCGGGACCAGCTTGCCCTCGTCGACGAGGTGTTGGAGCAGCTGGGTGTGGTGGATGACCTCGTAGTCGCCACCGAGCTGTGGGTACTCGTTGCCGAGCGTGTTGAGGCAGTGCGGGCAGGTCGCGACGATCTTCTTCGCGGACTTCGGCTTGGCGGACTCAGGGACCACCTTGCCGTCGTCGTCGAGCTCCTCGCCGAACGCCATGTTCAGCGCCATGACGTTCTCCATGCCGAGCTCCTGGAACAGGGGCTCGTTGCCGAGGCGGCGGGCGGAGTCACCGGTGCACTTCTCGTCGCCGCCCATGATGGCGAACGTGACGCCCGCGATGTGCAGCAGCTCGGCGAAGGCCTTCGTGGTCTTCTTCGCGCGGTCCTCCAGGGCGCCCGCGCAGCCGACCCAGTACAGGTACTCGACCTCGGTCAGGTCCTCGATGTCCTGGCCGACGACCGGGACCTCGAACTCGACCTCCTTGAGCCACTCCAGGCGCTGCTTCTTCGCCAGGCCCCAGGGGTTGCCCTTCTTCTCCAGGTTCTTGAGCATCGTGCCCGCCTCGGACGGGAACGCGCTCTCGATCATCACCTGGTAGCGGCGCATGTCGACGATGTGGTCGACGTGCTCGATGTCCACCGGGCACTGCTCCACGCAGGCACCACAGGTGGTGCAGGACCACAGGACGTCCGGGTCGATGACGCCGTTCTCCTCGGCGGTGCCGATCAGCGGCCGCTCGGCCTCGGCGAGAGCCGCCGCGGGCACGTCCTTGAGAGCCTCCGCAGACGCCCTCTCCTCGCCCTCCATCGTCTTGCCGCCACCCGCCAGCAGGTACGGCGCCTTGGCGTGCGCGTGGTCGCGCAGCGACATGATGAGGAGCTTGGGGGAGAGCGGCTTGCCGGTGTTCCAGGCGGGGCACTGCGACTGGCAGCGGCCGCACTCGGTGCAGGTGGAGAAGTCCAGCAGGCCCTTCCAGGAGAACTGCTCGACCTGGGAGACGCCGAAGACGTCGTCGTCACCGGGGTCGGTGAAGTCGATCGGCTTGCCGCCGGACGTCATCGGCTGCAGACCGCCGAGGGCCGTCCCGCCGGTCGCCTCGCGCTTGAACCAGATGTTCGGGAACGCCAGGAAGCGGTGCCAGGCCACGCCCATGTTGGTGTTGAGCGAGACCACGATCATCCAGATGAACGAGGTGCCGATCTTCACCATCGCGGTGAAGTAGATCATGTTCTCCAGGGTCGTCACGGACGCCCCGGAGACGGCCTTCACCAACGGGTAGGAGATCAGGTACGAGGGTTCATAGTGATCCACGCCTTCCAGGCCACCCTCCAGGCCACGTAGCGACATGATCGCCAGGCCGATGAGCAGGATGATGCTCTCGACGAAGTACGCCTGCCCCATATTGGAGCCCTCGAAGCGGGACTTGTGGCCCGTTCGCCCCGGCTTGCTCAGCTGACGGATGACGATCAATGTCGCAATACCCAGCGTGGTCAGTGCGCCGACCGATTCGACGAAGACGCTCCAGACCACCCAGTGCCCGACGACCGGCAACGTGTAGCCGGCGTCGAATAGTTGGCCGAAGGCGTTGACCAAGGTGAGTACCAGAGAGAAGAAGCCGACAGCGACGAACCAGTGGGCGATACCGACGAGACCCCAGCGGTTCAATCGGGTATGCCCAAGGAACTCCCGGGCCACGGTCAGCGTCCGCTGCCGCCAGTTGTCGGTGCGCGCACCAGTCGGCAGGATCTGCCCCAGACGTACGAAGCCGTAGATCTTCGTGATCGCGCGTGTGAACAGGGCGATACCAGCCACGGCGAGAGCGAGCGACACAAGGATCGCGGTCAGTTGCATGGGGCTCCTCCACGGCGAATTGAATGTGTCCCGCCAAGGCGGACGACGGGGCCAGGACGGAGCGCCCTCCGGACTACTCAATGTTCTTGGCCGTTGTTTTCAGCCCAGCCACCCACCGAGATCTCTGGCTCACCCGGTCTGCCGTCGATGCAGTTGCATGGTAATTAGGTGCCTGGACAGGCCGGATTGGACATTCTCCGAGCCGAGAAGCCCCAGTTCGTGGTCCTTACAGCGCAGCAGTCTCGGATCGAGGTTCCGCGGAAATCCTGCGCGCACAGGACCTCGGTCGGTAGACGCGCTTGACGTTTTCGGAACACTCTCGTACGCGATGGGGTGTCCCTTCTTCGGAAGGGACACCCCATCGCTCGATTTCTGCTGGAGACCGGCGGCTTCAGAGCCGGACTACGCCCTGGGTCGTGAAGTGCCTGATTCGGAGGGTTCGTCGATGTCGAAGATGACCGCCGCTTTGACCATGTCCCACGGCCGAGCCGCGAACGCCTGCTCGACCTCGGCGAAGCCATACCGATGCGTGATCAGCTGTTGCGACGATCGGTTGAGTCCAAGCAGTACACAAGGCGGGGTGAGGAGGCTATCCGGGGCTGCCCTCGTCCGTAGTGGTCTCGTCGTCGATCAGCCCGTAGGGGGGCCGGTCCTCATTGCGGCTGTACCGGACCACGACGTTCTCTTCCACGAGCACGGGCGGGCTGTTGTCGACGATGATCACCTGGGCACCGGCCCCTTGCGCAGCCAGCCAGCTCGTCAGGTGGCGGTAGAAGTCGTCGATGGCGATCGCGTCTGCGATTACCGCGTCCCGGGTGGCGCCGTGGCCCAGGTTCTTCTGCGGGCTGTCGATCATGAGGAGGCCGGGGTGGGCGGCCGATGTTTCGACGGCCACCTCGAAGACGGCCAGCTGCCAGGCCAGGGTCAGGAGTGTTCGGGCGCCGGATGATGCCTCACGGTAGGAGTCGCCGCGTACGTGAGGAACCAGGTTCATGTCGATCATCGGCTGGCTGAGTTTCGGGTAGCGCCACTGCCGCAGTAGGTCGCTGTACCGTCCGCTGATTCGGCCGACGATCAGGTCTCTGTCCTGTGCGGCGTCTCCCAGCCGGTCGCGTTCCTCCCGCAGGCGTTCGATCTGTGCCTCCTGCCGCTCCACGAGCGAGGCGCGCTTTTCCAGGCCAGCCTGAAGCTTCGTCGCGTTCTCGGTGTGTTGGAGATGACGGAGGACTTCCTCACGCCGGCGCTGGAGGTTGTCGCGAGCGGCGAGGAACGGGGTGACGGTGGGCGAAGTGGCTTCGTCGACCGCGGCCGCGGCACGTTCTTCGTCGATGGCGGCCTCTTCTGCCTGGAGCTTCAATGTGGCGAGCGAGCTGTCCAGGCCCTCAACGTAGGCAGTGATCTCCTTCAAACGGGCCTTGGTGGCCCTGACCTCGGCCGCGACATCCAGCCGCCCTTCATCCGACGAGTGCTCGGCTGCGGCGGTGCCGAGCGTCAGGTGCCCGGCGCCGTGGGGCAGCTCGTGGCTGCACAGACTGCACGAGCCGTTCTCCACCGACGGGGGAACGGGCAGCCGATTCAGGCACGCCGGGCAGGTCGTGACACTGAGGGGGTCGAACAGGCGCTGCGCTTCGGCCAGCATATTGAGCTTGACGAGGTCATCCGCGTACTGCGCCCGCAGCGGCATCATCCGGGCGAGTTGGGTCTCGCAGTCACGTACCACGCTGGCGGCTCGCCGGGCATGCTGGGCAGCTTGCTGGTGCTCGCGGCGCAGACGCCCGGCGAACGTGGTGCTGGCATGCGCTGCCTCGTCGAGGACCCGTAGCTGCTCGGTCAGCTCCCGCAGCTCGCCTTCGTATTGCTCAGCGATCAGCGCGCCGACGGTGGGGACGTCCTGCTCGTCGACGAACGCCCGTGCTGCGGCGAGTTCGGAGCGTGCCTGGGTGAGTCGAGCACCCAGTTCCTTGATGCGTTGCCCAAGCTCGACCGCACGGTCGTCGTGAACGCCGAAGACGACGTCGACAACCTGCTTCAGCTTGTGCTTCTTCATGTACTCGTTCTCGAACAGGAAGTTCTTGGAGGCAATGCGCTCGTTGGGCAGGAACGCGAGGTTCATGAGGTCGCGGATGCTCAGGGGGTCGGTCCGGGACTCACGGCTGGAGGGGGCCTCCCGCAGCTGGACGCCTTCGAGCTTGCAGTGCCCCAGCAGCAGAGCGGAGAGTAACGGAGCAAGCAACGGGCGGGTCACGTCAGCCCTCGGGGCCGCCCGCACTGTGCTGTCGGACACCCCGAGTGCCGACGCCCCGATTGACGGACGACAAATTAGTACGGTCCCGTTCGGACTTCAGCGAGTCACGGCGTGCCGTGGCGAGACGGCCTCGGCGACGCGGCGGGGCACGGAGCCGCAGCGGTCTGGCGTGGTGGCGCGGTCGACGTGCTTGGAGCACAGAACCAATGGCCCGTCCTTCGTCTGTGCTACGACTCCTTGCCCAGGCGGTACCCAGACCAGACAGGCGACGGCGCGGCACGTTCCACCGAACCGGTTGACCGGCGGCACGCTTCTGGCCGCTCTGGGAACACCGTCGGTCGACCACGAGGCCATGTCCACCTGGGCGAGGGCCGACCGCACGGGGCCGAGGCCGCCCAGCGTCGCGATCTTGATAAGGGCCGCGGTAAGCAGTGGATCGTCCAGATACGACAAGACACCGCCGTGGCCTCGCCACCGTCGATGGAGCACGGCATCGGTGTCCGGCAGCGACGGGACGAAGTCGAAGCCGCTCGTGATGTCCTCCAGTGCCAGGTGCAGCGTCCGCAGGATGTCTGTGCTGCCCGGACGGTGTGGATGGTCGATGAGATCGTCGAGACGGCGCTGGCATTCAAGGAGGTGCGTGTCGGACAGCCGGGGTGGACGCATTCGCCAGATGGAGCGCTGGCAGACGAACCCCGGACGTCTCCAGTCGGTCTGGCCGCACATCTCCGCGCTTCCGAGACCAGGAACCACCTGATGCAGACCCAGGCCGCACCCGCGGCAGGCACTGAGCAGGAAAACGTGGTGGCGTACACAGGCGAAGGACCAGATCAGACGCCACCGCAGCAACCACCGCCCGCCGTTTTCGCGCAGACAGGCGGGGCACGCGCGCGAACGGAGCGGCTGCGGGAGCCGCTGGCGGTGCAACCACATAGCGATCGTCCGACGGTGCGTAGAGGGAGGTGCCCCCGGCAGAACGCCACCCGCATAATGCATCAGGGTTATCCGACGGAGCTCCCCGGCCGACAAACCGGTGGTGACCTCCACACGGGACATCGTTTCTGTCGGCAGATGGGCGACGAAGCGCTTACTGGGCCGGTACATGGAGCCACCGGGGCGAGTGAAGGCCGAGAAGCGCACGGCTTGCAGACGGCTGATCCGGTTGAGTCCGGCGAGCGCGTCGACCCAGCTGAGCAGGGACTCACCTGGATAGGGCTCCGGCACCAGAGCAAGGCGACTCAACGATTGGGACACACGCAGAGCATGCCAGTGGACTTGTATCGGAGCACGTCAGGCGCTGCTTGTGTCCTCAGGCACTTCCCTCCGCTGCGGACGACTTTTTGTCCAGCTTGCTTCTGCTGTTCGACGACTGGCGGGACCGCAGTTCGACGACCTTGGCGTAGGCACGTTCATGGTCGTACGACAGGACGATGGAGTCCATGATCTCGCGCGTGATGGCCTCGGTTCCAAGCTTGACGGCCCGCACGGCACTGCGGCGGATGAGGGCGTGGAGACCAGCGATGCTGCCGTTGGTGCGATCGTGGAGGTAGCGCCAGTGCCGACGGGTCAAGCTCCTCTTCTCGTGCCGGTACAGGGCCAGCGCACTCTCCAGGGAGTTGATGACGCCGACCCACTGCGTGATCTCGGGTTTGCTGTCGAGAGTGAAGGGCGCGAGTTCCTGGCGGCTGAACCGGCCGGCGGTCTGGGTCCTGGGGCCACTGGACGGCGGGAACTTGACGCGGGTGTTCCGCTTGACGGGTCCGGTTGGGCCTCCCTCGCTGAGCAGAGGGCTGTTCTCCATGTCGACACCGGTGCCGATGATCGTGCAGGGAACGTGGTTGGCGATGAACTTAATGTGGTCATTGGAGGCCCGCCCCTCCTTGTGAGAGCAGTCCAGGAAATGTAGGTCGTCGAAGATGAGCAACTGCGTACCGCATGCCGTGAGCGCGGTCAGGACACGATCGTCGATGGTGTCCTTGGTACCGCCGGTAGGCACGTTCAGATAACGGGCGATCGCGATGGAGATCTGCTTGGGGGTGACCTGGTCGGCGAGGGAGATGTAGACAACGGGGACGTAAGCCCCCAGCCGCTCAGGGGCAAAGCGCTCAGGGAAGTCCTCGCGGAGGTCCTGCTCGAACTTCCGGCCGATCATCTTGACCAGAGTGGACTTGCCGACCGTGGGGGGTCCGTCGATGAGCAGTCCCAGCCGGGCGCCGGGCGGAGCCATCTCGTTCGCATCGAGCAGTTCCGTGATCTCCGACTCGAAGTACTGGACGGAAGGAGTCCAGGCCAGAACCAAGGCGCTGTGATACCGGTTGCGGCTGCGGATCAGACGACGCCGTTCAGGATCGTCTTCGGCCATTGCCACATAGGCGTCGTACCGGGGGAGGCGGGGGCGGGGTGGCGGTTCGTAGAAGACATACGCGAACCAGTCCTCCTTGGTTCGCGGTTCGGCCAGGCCAGGATGGGTGCTGTCCGACTCCTTCGGCGGCGGGGCCATCACGGTGCGTCGTCCTCCTCTGGACGGCCGCCCCACACTTCGTATGCCGGCAGGCTGTCGAAGTCGATCGTGACCTCTCCTTCGTCGTCCGCGGGCAGCGGCGGCACAGCCCGCAGGTGGGAATCCTTGACCAATGCCTCGGCGGCCGAATCAACCAGTTCAGTGCGGGCTCTGTCCCGGGCAGCCACCCTGGCTCGCTCGGCGTCCCGGGCCCGCGCCCGGCGGGAGTGTGCGGTGGACGCCTCGACGGCGTCCGTACGGTTCTGCAGGTCGAGCAACGCGTCCAACACGGCCTCTTGATCCTCTGGATTGCGCCCTCGTTCGCGCAGTTCCTGCTTGACCTGGCGCAGGGTGATGTCCGTGAACGGCTCCAGCCCGGTCAGGGCATGCGTCCAGCGCAGAGTGTGCCAGTCGCCGGTGTAGGGATCATGGAGGTAGACATGTGTCATGTCCCGTGGGTCGTAGCGGACAGGCCAGGCGCCCGTGGCGTGCGCGTAGGGGGACTTGGACTCGTTGTACGTGCCCGTGATGGGCGCGCTGTAGTACAGGTAATCCTTCTGGATACGGCGGTCGTGAATCCCGCACCAGTGGATCGGCAGTAGTTCCAGGAACAGGTTGGGATCGCGTGGAGCGGCGATATAGCCGCAGCGGTGCACTGCTAGCCGGTAGGCGTCGTTGGGTGACAGGCTGATCTCAGGGAATCCCGGCAGCACTAGACCTTTGTGCTGGCGGCGCTGGTAGACCGCGACGACGTACTCGGCGAAGAACTCCTCCAGTTCCTCGATCGTCCACCGGGCGATCGCGTCGACGTTCCGGCCGCGGTGCACCACGTGGTTGCCCTTGTAGCCGGCGATGTGCCCGGAGAGCTGGCTTCTGATCGTCTTGAAAGCGGCCTCGACTTGAGGCTTGTCAGTAGGCCGGTACTTACGGGTGTCCTGGATGGTGATCCCATAGCGGCGGCACACGTTCTTCACTGCTTGAGAGGCGAACGCCTTGCCGTGGTCGATCACGATCTTCTCGGGGAACACCACCGGGCGGGCCGCAGCGGCCGCGAACCGCTCGTTCTGCGCGAGCAAAGGTTCGCACGGCAGACGTAGAAAGCGGTGCCGCAGCCCCTCGGGCCAGCCCGGACGCATCGGCTCCGGCATCATCGCATCCGCGATGACCAGTCCCGCGTCCACGCCCTTCGTCCCCTTGGGCACAAGACGCCATCCCAGCAGACTGCGGGTACACACATCGATCGCGATGGTCAGATCCACCGAAAAGACGACGTCCTCGACCGGATCGTAGGCACGTACGTCCAGCCAGCTGGTGTCGATCATCACGAGCTCACCGGGGCGGCTGGCGGTGATCGGACGGTAGTAGCCCTCCGGCCGGTTCGCCACAGACTGCCGTGTCGTGGCCTGTCCAGTGGTGTAGCGGCCGGGCAGGAGGGCAGCGGCGTACCGGTTGAAAGTCTTGAGCACCGGCATCTTCACCGTGCCAGGTCCATGCAGGTCTACAAGGCGCCGCTCGACTCGGCGACGCAGCCGGTTCAGACTGCCAGTCGAGTCGTCCGCCTCCGTCACGTTGTACTGGGTGATGATCGCGTCGATCAACCGTGGATCCGCCCCAGCCAGAGGATCCGATGGCCGGTGGCTGCGCCGGTCCACCAGCCCCCACGGGCCTTCTTCCCGCCACTTACGCAGACGTCGCCACATCTGCGGCTCGCTGTACCCCAGTTCCCGGGCTTTGCTCTGCACACGCTGGGCCAGCGACACACCTGGGGCATACTCCGGCCTGGGTTCTCCGGGCGATGCGTCCTGTGGATCTCCACTGCGAAATCCGGTCGTCATCTCCAGAACGTGCTCCTGGGCGCGCTGCAGTTCCTCCAGCTGTTTGTCGCTCAGTTTGTCGAACAGGGCGGCGGCGTCCAGCCACAGCTTCGTTGTTGAGGCGTCGTGTTCAGAGGAGTCCTCGCGCTCCGGGTTCGCGTCGCCCTCGTAGGGACGGAAGGTCGGGTCCGCGAGGAGGTGTCCCACACTGATCACGGTCCATGAACCGCTCTCCGAACGCAGTCGCACCCCGTCGTCGGTCACGCCGGTCACCGTGTGCACCTCATCGTCCAGCCACACCCTGGATCCAGGGTGAAGCCGTACGGCGCCGTCAAACGTCATGCCCGTGCCTCCGCCGCGGTCTTCACCAGCGTTGTGTCCCGCAACGGGAGATCCAGATCGGTGACGATCCGCTGATGCCACATCAGGTGATACAGCACCCCGCGTGCCAGGTCCGGGTACTCCATGAACCGGACGAGCTCCCCGATCTCTACTGGTTCACGGGCCAGTTCGAGCAGGCGGGGAACCAGATCCGCACCGAGGTGCAGCGGGCGCCGGGCACTGGACAGCAGATCGACGTTCACCCAGCGCTGCCCGCTCGGCTCCGAAACCATGGTGTAGTCCCAGCCCAGCCGCTCGCAGATACGTCGGGTGCGCTCCTCCTGCAGCAGTACCCTCGGATCGTCACGCAGTTCGGGGTTCTTCACGTCCAGCAGCAGCACGCTGCCGTCGCGGTGGCGTACGAAGACGTCCGGTGTGTGCTGCCACGCCCCTCGGGCGTCGATGGCGTCGAACTCCAAGGGCTGTGTGACGAATGCGGTCACTTCCGGGTCGAAGTCCAGCAGCGTGAGCCACTTCGACTCCAGCACGCTTTCATAGTCGGCGAAGTCACCCCACTTCGCCACCCAGTACTGGCCCGGCATGTGCCCTTGGTCCCGGTGGCTGGGGATGTCCCGCACCATTCTGCCGTTCTCGAACGGCAGGTCAGCAGCCTCCTCCAGCCGTACCAGATGCTGGACTCCTTCAGAGTCGACGTACCGTACCCGCACCACGTCGATGTCTCGAACGGATGGCTCCGGTACCTTCGCATCACGGTTCACCGCGAGTACTTCCTCTCCGCGGACTCCTGGCCGAAGGGCCCACCGGCATCTGTGCTGCCACTGCCCTCGCGAAAACCCCCGGCATCGGGATCCGCATCAACGGTCGGGGCGTCAAGCAGCCTTCTTCAATCGCTGTACGCACCAGCGGCGCCAACCCTCGAGTCAACTCCCGCCTGTCGGCCGCGGCCAGAAGAGGGGTAACGACCGTGAGAAACGCTGCCGCAGCTGTGGCCGAAGCAGGGCCCCAGCCGAACTGGTCCCGGTACACATTTCGTTCGACACGTTCATCCAGAAGAGCCTGGGCGCACCAGCCAGGCATGCCAGGTAAACGTCCCAAGATCGTGGGCAGCCCGAGCCGTAAGAAGATCACACACGCACGGAACGCCTCGAACCATTGTCGTGCCGATACCTTCGCACCTCCCAGCATGGGATAGGCCCGGCGGTACGCGGTGTCCAGCCAAAGCCGCTGTGCGCTCACCGTCCGCTCGTCTGCCCGACTTACGCGAACCGCGGGCAGCCACTCTGCACACGGGCTCCCGTGAACGGAATTCGCGCAGCACGTTGGAGGCCTGTCCCACCGTGGCACGGCCCGAGGCCGGTCTCCACCCCACCGCAGTGCCCAACCGCACGCCGGGCACCGATCCAGCAGCGTCACCTGATGCTCGGGGCACACCGCCGCGCATGACAGCTTCCACCACAGCCGCCACACCCCGCCCGACGCCAGCAGGCAGCACGGACAGGCCCGGCTGCCGTACACCTCGACCCACTCCCGGGCCTCCGACGGCCCACGCGCCTTGCTGGCGGAGAGCACCGCCGCCACACTCAGTGGCCCACCCTCGAAAACCGACAGGTGCATCCTGTCCACTGCGCTGCCCGGGACACCCGTCGCTGCGTACACGGTCTGCCGGACCGCCTCATCACACTGCACTCCGAACGCAGGGGGCCGAGTACTCGCATAAACCCCCCGAAGGTGCAGCCCCATCAGGTTGGCGACCTCAGCCGGCGGACATCGGTTCACACGAGCCATCCGATCCACCCACGACGCGAACGCTTCATCCACTCGAGGAGCTGTGACCAGCGCTAATCTCCGTGGCAGCATGCGCCCACCTCCTGAGAGTGACCTGCATCACTAACATTTTGAGGTATTCACTGTCATTTGCACTCTCATGTTGAGGTATTCACTCTCATTTTGAGGTGCCGCGCTCAGCGACCGGGCGGGGCCGAGGGTGTTCCCGAGTTGAGCGCCATGTGACATAGTACTGGCGTGAGCAAGCGACTGACCTGCGATGTCGTGGTCGTCGGAGCCGGAATGGTGGGCGCCGCCTGTGCTCTGTACGCCGCCCGCGCGGGCCTCGACGTGATCGTCGTCGACCGCGGCCCGGTGGCGGGCGGCACCACCGGCGCCGGTGAGGGCAATCTCCTGGTCTCCGACAAGGAACCGGGCCCCGAGCTCGAACTCGCCCTGCTGTCCGGCCGGTTGTGGTCCGAGCTCGCGGAGGAGCTCGGCGGCCCCATCGAGTACGAGCGCAAGGGCGGCCTGGTCGTCGCCTCCACCCCCGGCGGTCTCGACGCCCTGGAGAAGCTCGCGATCGGGCAACGCACCGCGGGAGTCGACGCGGTGCGGGTGGCCGCGGAGCAACTCCACGACCTGGAGCCCCACTTGGCGCCCGGTCTCGCGGGCGGGGTGCTGTATCCGCAGGACGCCCAGGTCATGCCGACACTGGCCGCGGCTCATCTCGTACGGGCCTCGGGTGCCCGTCTGCTCACCGGCGCGACCGTGACCGAGGTGCCGCGTGACAGGGCAGGTGCCGTGCGCGGGGTGCGGACCGACCGGGGGGACATCGACGCGCCCTACGTCGTCAACGCCGCCGGGACCTGGGGCGGGGAGCTGGCCGCACGGGCGGGTGCGAGCCTGCCCGTGCTCCCCCGGCGCGGCTTCGTCCTCGTCACCGAGCCGCTCCCCCGGCTGGTCCGCCACAAGGTGTATGCCGCCGACTACGTGGCGGACGTGGCCAGCGACTCGGCGGCCCTCCAGACCTCGCCGGTCGTCGAGGGGACGGCGGCCGGCCCCGTCCTCGTCGGCGCGAGCCGTGAACGGGTCGGCTTCGACCGGTCGTTGTCACTGCCGGCCCTGCGTGCGCTGGCGGCCGGCGCGACCCGGCTGTTCCCGTTCCTGGAGCGGGTGCGGGCGATGCGGACCTACCTGGGCTTCCGGCCGTACATGCCCGATCACCTGCCGGCGATCGGCCCCGACCCACGGGTGCCGGGGCTGTTCCACGCCTGTGGGCACGAGGGCGCGGGGATCGGACTGTCCACGGGGACAGGGCGGTTGATCGCCCAGGTGCTGGCCGGCGGGACTCCCGAGCTCGCTCTCGCGCCCTTCCGTCCCGACCGGTTCCCCGACGCCGAGGAGGCCGTGTGAACCCGCTGGAACTGGCGCGCGCCGAGCCCGGACCCGCCTTCACCGTCACGCTCGACGGGCGGGAGATCGAGGCCCTGCCCGGTCAGACGGTCGCCGCCGCGCTGTGGACGGCGGGCGTCGTCTCCTGGCGCGGCACCCGGGGCGAGGGGCGGCCGCGTGGGCTGTTCTGCGGCATCGGAGTCTGCTTCGACTGCCTGGTGACCGTCAACGACCGTCCGAACCAACGGGCTTGCCTGCTGGCCCTGCGCCCTGGCGACCGGATCCGCACCCAGGAAGGGACGGGCCACGATGAGTGAACCCACCCTGGCGGTGATCGGCGCGGGCCCGGCGGGACTCGCGGCCGCCCTCGCCGCGGCCGCGCGCGGCATCCGCGTCGCCCTCGTGGACGCGGCCCCGGAGGCGGGCGGGCAGTTCTACCGGCAGCCCGCGCCCGGTCTGGGCGCCCGGCACCCCCAGGCCCTGCACCACCACTGGCGCACATGGGAACGCCTGCGGGACGGGCTGAACGGTCACGTGCGAGCGGGCCGGGTACGACACTTGACGGATCATCACGTCTGGTTCGTCGAACGCCGTGGTGCCGCCGCCTTCACCGTGCACGCCCTGCTCGGTGCCGGGCAGGAGGAGCCGGCCGAGGTGCGCGCCGACGCCGTCCTCCTCGCCACCGGCGGCTACGAGAAGGTGCTGCCCTTCCCCGGCTGGACGCTGCCCGGTGTCGTCACGGCGGGCGGGGCGCAGGCCATGCTCAAGGGCGGGCTCGTGCTGCCCGGCCGTACCGTGGTCGTCGCCGGGACCGGACCGCTGCTGCTGCCCGTCGCCGCCGGGCTCGCCAGGGCGGGCGCGACGGTCGCCGCGCTGGTGGACTCGGCCGCTCCCGGAGCGTTCGTACGGCGGTCCCGGGCACTGGCGGCCCAGCCGGGCAAAGTGGCCGAAGGGGCCCTCTACGCGGGGCAGTTGGCCCGGCACCGGGTCCGCAGCCTCCTCCACCACACCGTCGTGGAGGCGCACGGCACCGAGCGGCTGGAGGCGGTCACCGTCGCGGCGCTCGACCGCGACGGACGGGTGCGCCCGGACACCCGGCGGCGCCTCGACTGCGACACCCTCGCCGTGGGCCACGGCAT
Organism: Streptomyces sp. 351MFTsu5.1; assembly: GCF_000383655.1. Taxonomy (NCBI): domain Bacteria; kingdom Bacillati; phylum Actinomycetota; class Actinomycetes; order Kitasatosporales; family Streptomycetaceae; genus Streptomyces; species Streptomyces sp. 351MFTsu5.1. The sequence continues at coordinate 373,429 of NZ_KB911775.1, forward strand.
GCTGCCGCACACCGACCTCGCCGACGCGCTCGGCTGCAGGGTCGACGGCACGGACGTGTACGCCGACGACGAGCAGCGCACCGATGTGCCGGGCGTGTGGGCGGCGGGCGAGACCACGGGGATCGGCGGCTCCGCCCTCGCGCTCGCCGAGGGACACATCGCCGGGCGCTCGGTCGCCGCGCGACTCGCCGGCCGGGAGCCGGATCCGAGCGGGTGGGCGGCCGCCGCGCGAACCCGGGAGCGGCTGCGTGCCTTCTTCGCGGCCGTCGACTCCGTGTACGCGCCGCCCGCGCACTGGGCCGAGCAGGTCACCGACGAGACGGTGGTGTGCCGGTGCGAGGAGGTGCAGGCCAGTGCGGTGCGGGAGGCGGTCCGCGAGCTGGGGGCCGGTGATCTGCGGACCGTGAAGCTGCTGACGCGGGCCGGGATGGGCTGGTGCCAGGGCCGGATGTGCGGGCCCGGGGTCGCCGGCGTCGCCGGGTGCGCGGAGACGGCCGTACGCAGACCGTTCGCGCGGCCGGTACCGCTGGGGGTGCTGGCGCGGGCCGGGGAGAACGGGAGCCGATGACATGTCACACCCCATTGAGAGGGAGACCGTATGACCACCGACCTTCGTCCCTGGCGCGGAGTCCTCGTCGCCACCGCACTCCCGCTGGACGACGACCTGTCCGTGAACCACGACAAGTACGCGGAGCACTGCGCCTGGCTGGTCGAGAACGGCTGCGACGGGGTCGTACCGAACGGGTCGCTGGGTGAGTACCAGGTGCTCACCCCCGAGGAGCGCGCGAAGGTCGTCGAGACGGCCGTGGCCGCCGTCGGCGGCGAGCGGGTGATGCCGGGAGTGGCCGCGTACGGCTCGGCGGAGTCCCGTCACTGGGCCGAGCAGGCGCGCGAGGCGGGCTGCGCGTCGGTGATGCTGCTGCCGCCCAACGCCTACCGTGCCGACGAGCGGGCCGTCATCGCCCACTACGCCGAGGTCGCCAAGGCAGGGCTGCCGGTCGTCGCGTACAACAACCCCATCGACACCAAGGTCGACCTGGTGCCGGAGCTGCTCGCCACGCTCCACGGCGAGGGATTCATCCAGGGCGTGAAGGAGTTCTCGGGAGACGTCCGCCGGGCCTACCGGATCGCCGAACTCGCCCCGGAACTGGACTTGTTGGTCGGCGCGGACGACGTCCTGCTGGAGCTGGCCGTCGCGGGTGCCAAGGGCTGGGTGGCCGGTTACCCCAACGCCCTGCCGAAGTCCTCGGTCGAGCTGTACCGGGCCGCGACCCGGGGCGACCTCGACACCGCCCTGCCGTTGTACCGCCGGCTGCATCCGCTGCTGCGGTGGGACTCCCGGGTCGAGTTCGTGCAGGCGATCAAGCTGTCCATGGACATCGCCGGGCGGCACGGCGGCACCTGCCGTCCGCCCCGGGTGGCGCTGCTGCCCGAGCAGGAGGCCGCCGTCCGGGCCGCGACCGAGAAGGCCCTCGCGGCCGGACTGGCCTGAGGGAGGCGGGACCATGCGCAGCAGACTCGTCCTGCACGCCGTCGACTCGCACACCGAGGGCATGCCCACCAGGGTGATCACCGGCGGGATCGGGACCATCCCCGGCGCGACCATGAACGAGCGGCGGCTGTACTTCCGTGAACACCGTGACGACATCAAGCAGTTGCTGATGAACGAGCCGCGCGGGCACGCCGCGATGAGCGGCGCGATCCTCCAGCCGCCGACCCGCCCCGACTGCGACTGGGGGGTGGTCTACATCGAGGTCTCCGGCTATCTGCCGATGTGCGGGCACGGCACGATCGGGGTCGCGACCGTGCTGGTGGAGACCGGCATGGTCGAGGTCGTCGAGCCGGTCACCACGATCCGCCTCGACACCCCGGCGGGCCTGGTCGTCGCCGAGGTCGCGGTGGAGGACGGCAGGGCGAGCACGGTCACCCTGCGGAACGTCCCGTCGTTCTCCGTAGGCCTGGACCGCAAGGCCGGCCTGGCCGACGGGCGGACGGTGACGTACGACCTGGCGTACGGCGGCAACTTCTACGCCATCCTGCCGCTGGAGCAGTTCGGGCTGCCCTTCGACCGCGCCCGCAAGGACGACATCCTGAAGGCCGGGCTGTCCCTCATGGAGGCGATCAACGCGGAGGAGGAACCGGTGCACCCGGAGGACCCCTCCATCCGCGGCTGCCACCACGTCCATCTGATCGCCCCCGGCGCCACCGCCCGTCACTCGCGGCACGCCATGGCCATCCACCCCGGCTGGTTCGACCGCTCCCCCTGCGGCACCGGCACCAGTGCGCGCATGGCCCAGCTGCACGCACGCGGTGAACTCCCGCTGCACACCGAGTTCGTGAACGAGTCCTTCATCGGGACACGGTTCACCGGCCGGCTCCTCGGCACCACGGAAGTCGCGGGACGCCCGGCCGTGCTGCCCAGTTTCACCGGCCGGGCCTGGATCACCGGCACCGCCCAGTACCTGCTCGACCCCACGGATCCGTTCCCGGCCGGGTTCGTGCTCTGAGCCCGCGACAATGGGCCGTATCACGTGACATTGCACCATCCCATAGGAGACGACCTCATGGCAGCCCAGCACACCGGCGCCCCGGCCCTGCCCGTCCTGGGCGGCAAGAAGAGCAGCTACCGGGAGCGGGTCGCGGACGCGCTGCGGGCGGCGCTGATCGCGGGCGAACTGCTGCCGGGCCAGGTGTACTCGGCGCCCGCGCTGGCCACCCGCTTCGGGGTCTCGGCGACGCCGGTCCGCGAGGCCATGCTCGACCTCGTGAAGGAGGGCCTGGTCGACACCGTCCCCAACAAGGGGTTCCGGGTCACGGAGGTGTCCGAGAAGCAGCTCGACGAGTACACCCACATCCGCTCCCTCGTCGAGATCCCCACGGTGGTGGAGCTGGCCACGACCGCCGACCCCGTCTCCCTGGAGGCGTTGCGGCCGGCTGCCCGGGAGATCGTGCAGGCGGCGGTCTCCGGTGACCTGATCGCGTACGTGGAGGCGGACACCCGGTTCCACCTCGGCCTGCTCGCGCTCGCCGGAAACGCGCATCTGGTCGAGGTGGTCGGGGATCTCCGCAAGCGGTCCCGGCTCTACGGGCTGACTCCGCTGGTGAAGTCGGGGCGTCTGCTGGCGTCGGCGGAGGAGCACCTGGAGCTGCTCGACGCGTTGGTCGCCCGCGACGAGGACGGGGTGCGGTCGGTGATGACGCGGCACATCGGGCATGTGCGGGGGTTGTGGGCGGCGCGGTAGGGGGGTGCCGGGTTCGGTGGTGGGGCGGGTGCGGGTCCGTCGTGGTTGGCCGCGCAGTTCCCCGCGCCCCTAATCCCCCGCCGACCCGCAACTGACGATCCGCCTCACGACTTGACGCACGCATGCCCGTTCAGGGAGAAGTCGTACGCCGGTGCGTTCTTGCCCTGCCAGGAGGCGATGAACCCGATGGCCAGCGAACCGTTCTCGGGGACCGACCTGTTGTAGTCGTTGGCGGTCGCGGTGACCTTCGCCCCGCTCTGGCTGTAGTTCGCGTCCCACATCTGCGTCACCTTCTGGCCGTCCTTGAAGGACCAGGTGAGCCGCCAGTCGCTGAGGGCCTCGGTGGTGGTGACCGTGACGGCGGCCTGGAAGCCGTCGGGCCACTGGTTCACGAGGGAGTACTCGACCTCGCAGGACGGCGCCGCGCTCTCGCTGGGCTCGGGCTCGGGGACGCCGCCCGAGTTGGTGCCCTGCGGTTCCGGATCGGACTTCTTCGCGCTCGACGACGGGGACGGACCGGTGGTCGGGGTCTTCGTGGGCTCCGCGGAGCCCTGCGCCCGAGAGGTGGCGGAGGGGACGGGGAAGGTGGGGTTGGCCACCGGCTGTCCGTCGGCGGGGGTGCCGGGCTTGGCGGTGTCGTGATCCATGTCCTGGCCCGGCATCATCGAGACGGCGAGGGCGAGCAGGGAGACCAGGACGGCCGCGACCAGCAGTCCGTTGCGGACGACCTTCGCCTTGTGCGCGCCGGGGTTCGGGGGACCGCTCTCCAGCGCTGCCGGACGGCCGGCGGCCAGGCGCACCTCGGCGGCCCGGCGACGGCGTTCCAGATAGGCCAGGCCGCCCCAGCCGATGACCCCGCCGGCCAGTGCCGCGGGCAGTCCGCCGCCGTGCAGCCGCAGACAGGCGGCGGCCTCCGCGCACTGCTGGCAGCGCGCGAGGTGCCGCGAGAGGTCGTCGGGGGTCTCGCCCGAGGCGGACCGGGTGACGGCGTCCAGCAGCCGGGCGTAGCTGCGGCACGGACCGTCCATCGGCGAGTCGAGGTGGTTGCGGTTGCTGCGGTCCCGGAACAGGACGCGCACCTGGGCGAGTTCCTCGCCGACGGTGGCCGGGTCGAGGCCGAGCCGCCGGGCCACGACGGGCAGCGGAAGTGCCTCCACCTCGGCCAGCCACAGCAGTTCGGCGTCCGCCGCCTGGAGGTCGCGCAGTCCGCGCAGGGCGATCGGGCGCTGGAGCGGCGGGCCGGTGTAGCGTGCGGCCTTGTCGGAGTGGAGCCAGAGCCGCAGGTCGGGGTCGAGGCGGTGGCCGAGGCCCTGCACCTCCCACTCCGCCGCGGTGGTGCGAACGGCGGTGAGCAGCAGGGGTATTCGGGGCAGCCGGGCCGGGCGGCGGCCCGCACCGCGGACGGCGGCCTCCGCTTCGCGGGCCTCGCGCATCCCGAGGGAGAACGCCTCCGTGGCAAGATCGGTGGCGGCGGTGGAGCCGGCCGTGCACAGATCGGCATACGACAGCACGGCATCCCAGCACTCGGAGAACAGCGCGGCCTCAGCGGCGTCCTGGGGGGTCGGCAGGTCGGGCATGGGTCTCCTGCATCGAAAGCGAGGTCAACTCGCCATACTGGCAAAGGAGTTGGGGGGAACCTCGCGGCAGGACAGGAGCCTTTCACGTCTCCCACACAACTGACAAGCAGGCTATTCAAATCTGGTGACTAAACAGTTTCAGCCATGGATACGGACCCGAGGCGGAAAAGTATCAATCCCCTGCGGAATCAACCGTCTCTCCTACCTTCTGCGTCTCACGGGGCCCGAACGTCACACAGAAGACCCGGCTGCCGGGCAGCCGGGTCTTCACGCTCAGGGAACGCGGCCTCGCGTGAGGCCGCGTCTCACACCTCCAGCGGCTCCTGCGCGGGCAGGCTGTCCATGAAGGAGCTCACCGAGAACACCGCGCGGCCGGGTCCGGGAGGGCCGTAGCCGGGCGGGGAGGAGAGGCCGAAGTCGTCCATGGTCTGGCGGTAGGCCTGGAGGAGCCGGATGTGGTACTCCAGCGGCGCACCGTGCGGGTTGGCCTTGCCGAGCGGGGTCGTCGGCTCCGGGCACCACGTGGTGAAGCGGGGCGTGATGCCGTTCGACATGAAGAACCGCAGGCCCTCGGTGGTGGAGGCGATGGCCTCGTCGACCGTCTTGAAGCCGAAGGGCTCGGCCATCTCCACGCCCGCCACGAAGTTGGGGATCACGTTGCGCGCCCCGAAGACGTCCGCCGAGTCCAGGATCCGCTTGTGCCACTCGTCCCGGCCGACGTACCGCTCCTTGCCCGGGCAGTACATCTTGAAGAGGTACTCGTCCCACACCTCGTAGTTGGGGTGGTAGATCTGCACGCCGTAGTCCTTGAACCGCTGCACGTCGTCCTTCGGCAGGGCCTGGGCGACGACCTTGCCGATCCAGCGGTTCGGGAAGTGCTCCTCGATGGCCTTGGCGTACATGCCGTAGAAGTCGGCCTCGTCACGGCCCTGGAGCTTGGAGGTGATGGCACCGCCGGTCAGGGTGTAGGCGGTCGACGCCTTCGCGGTGTCGTAGCGGTCGATGATCTCCAGCGCTTCCAGGACCTCGTCGACGTCCTTGACCCCGGTGTAGGGCCGCCCCGCCGCCTTGTGCTGGCGCCAGTTGTGGTTGATGTCGCAGTACTGGCACTCCTCCTTGGCGCCGAAGTACTGGCAGACCCGGAAGACGGTCAGGTAGATCAGGTAGCCCCACTGGATCGTCGGGGCGACCTCCATGACGGACTTCCCGCTGGAGAGCTTGTGCCGGTAGTACTCCGGCATCGGCGGCACACCCACGTCGGCGATCCGCTTCCCGTCGAGGTAGAGCCCGAGCAGCCCCTCCTCGTCGGCGGCCACGCGGTACGGCGAGGCGGGGTTGACCCGCACCGACACCACGGTCCGCCTGAGGTCGTAGGGCCCGCCCGTGAGGATGATCTCCTCCGGCGGCCGTCGCAGCGCGGCCTCGCCCAGTTCCGGCAGGGTGCCGTGGTCGAAGGAGAAGATGAAGTACGACTTCGGCTTCACCTCGCCGGACTCGTTGTCGCTGAGGGCGGACGGGTCGAAGGCCACGCCACCCCGCAACAGGTCCTCTTTGAAGACGGCTTCCCGCGGAACCTGCGGGAACCGCTCCATCAGATCCTCGACCAGCGCGGTACGGCTGCCCATCCCGTGTTCTCCTCCCGGATCGGACGTACGACTCCTCACGTTATGCCTTCGACGAGGTGAGGGCGGAACGGGGGGTCCGCGTGAAGCACGCTTTATGGAGATTCATCCATATCCGGCCACCTGGGCGTCTTCTGTGACACACGGCACCTGCACGGTCCCTCAGGCCGTCCGTTCCAGCTCCGCCTCGGTCACCGGATGGGCCACCGGCTCCCCCGCCGCGAGGCGCGCCGCCTCCGCCACGACGGCCTCGCCCAGCCGCGCCAGTTCGTTGCCCTGCGAACCCGCGAGGTGGGGGGTGACGAAGACGTTGGGGAGATCCAGCAGTGGTGAGTCGGCCGGGAGCGGCTCGGGGTCGGTGACGTCGAGGATCGCGGAGAGCCGGCCGGTGCGCAGTTCCGCGAGGAGGGCGTCGTGGTCCACCAGCGATCCGCGCGCGGTGTTGAGCAGGACGGCCCCGTCGGGCATCAGGGCCAGCTCCCGGCGGCCCAGCAGATGGCGGGTCTCCGGGGTCTCGGGCGCGTGCACGCTGACGATCGCGGAGTCCCTCAGGAGCTCGTCCAGCGACAGCAGCGGCACGCCCAGGGCGGCGGCGCCCGCCTCGTCGACGTAGGGGTCGTACAGGGCCGGCCGCAGGTCGAAGGGGAGCAGCAGCTCGATCACCTTGCGCCCGATCCGGGACGCCCCGATCAGGCCGACGCGCCGCCCGTGGTTGCCGATGCCCGGCACGATCCCCCAGCCGGAGGACGGCCGCCCGGCCCGCAACTGCTCCCGCCGCACGAGGACCTCCTTCCCGGCGAGCAGGATCATCGCGAGGGTGTACTCGGCGACGGGCAGGGCGTTGGCCTCGGCGGCCGAGGAGACGGTGACGCCGCGCCGCCAGAGCTCGGGCGTGGCGAAGCCCTTGACCGAGCCGGCCGCGTGCAGGACGGCCCGGAGCTTCGGGGCCGCGTCGAGGACGGACGCGTCCAGGCGGGGGCAGCCCCAGCCGGTGACCAGGATCTCGGTGCGGGACAGGACCTCGGCGAGCGCCGGGTCGGTGAGGTCCTCGGCCACCAGCCCGGGATCGATGTCCACGGACTCCCGCAGCCGCGCCAGCACCTCGGGCGGGAAGACGAGCGGCACGTTCTCGGCGGTCATGGCGAACAGCGCGCGGGGGCGTTCGGACGACGGCGTCCGGGGTCGCTCGGACAAGGCGGGGGCCTCCATACCTGCCGAAATCACGTAGAAAACGCTCTCTACGGTAGGCCTCGGCAAATGAGAGGGTCAACGTATACACACTCCCCTGGAGGAACGACGGACATGCCGGAGACGATCACCAACTGGGCGGGCAACATCACCTACTCCGCCAAGGAGCTGCACCGGCCCCACTCGGCGGCCGCGGTCCGCGCCCTGGTCGCCGCGAGCGCCCGGGTGCGGGTCCTGGGCAGCGGGCACTCCTTCAACGAGATCGCCGACCCGGGCGACGAGGGCATCCTGCTGTCGATCGCCGACCTGCCGCCGGTGCTCGACGTGGACACCGCGGCCCGTACCGTGCGGGTCTCGGGCGGCGTCCGCTACGCCGAACTCGCCCGCACGGTGCACGCCCACGGCCTCGCGCTGCCCAACATGGCGTCGCTGCCGCACATCTCGGTGGCCGGCTCGGTGGCGACCGGCACCCATGGCTCGGGCGTCGGCAACGGCCCGCTGTCCTCGGCCGTGCGGGAGGTGGAGCTCGTCACGGCGGACGGCTCCCCGCTGACCGTCGGCCGGGACGACCCGCGTTTCGGCGGGGCGGTCACCTCCCTGGGCGCGCTCGGTGTCGTCACCGCGCTCACCCTGGACCTCGTCCCGTCCTTCGAGGTCGAGCAGTACGTGTTCACCGAACTCCCCCTCGCCGGACTGGACTCGGCGGCTTTCGGGGCGGTCATGTCGGCGGCGTACAGCGTGAGCCTGTTCACCGACTGGCGTGAGCCGGGCTTCCGGCAGGTGTGGGTCAAGCGGAGCACGGACCAGCCCTTCGCGGACTTCCCGTGGGCCGCGCCCGCCGGCGAGAAGATGCACCCGGTGCCGGGGATGCCCGCGGTCAACTGCACCGAGCAGTCCGGGGTGCCGGGGCCCTGGCACGACCGACTCCCGCACTTCCGGGCCGAGTTCACCCCGAGCAGCGGGGAGGAGCTCCAGTCGGAGTACCTGCTGCCGCGCGAGTACGCCCTCGACGCGCTGCACGCGATCGACGGCATCCGGGACACGGTCGCCGGGGTGCTCCAGATCTGCGAGGTGCGGACCGTGGCCGCCGACGAGCAGTGGCTGAGCCCCTCCTACGGGCGGGACACCGTGGCGCTGCACTTCACCTGGATCGCGGACACCGCGGCCGTGCTGCCGGTGGTCCGGCAACTGGAGGAGGCGCTGGACCCCTTCGACGCGCGGCCGCACTGGGGGAAGGTCTTCACCACGCCGGCGGAGGTGCTGCGCGGGCGCTACCCGCGGCTCGGCGACTTCCGGAAGCTGGCGCGCGAGCTGGACCCCGGGGCAAAATTCGCCAACGCCTTCGTGCGGGCCGTACTCGCCGACTGACAGGGCCACGGACAGGTCACCGGCGTCGCGCCCGACTTTATAAAGCCCCTTTCCTAACCCCTTGTACAAAGTCCTCGCAGCCCATAGCCTTGCGCCGCGCCGGTGCCACTGTCGTCCCGGCCTGAGCTGAGGGGATGGGGCAGGCCTGGTGAAGCGCACATCACGTGACATCCGCACCGCGAACCGCTACGAGGTGCTGCGCCAGATCATCGCCGAGTCGCCCACCTCACGGCAGGAGCTGGCGGCGGCCACCGGGCTGAGCCTGGCCACCGTCGCCACGCTCGTGGGCGAGCTGCTCGACCTCCACATGATCACGGAGGTCGGCTTCGAGGAGTCGGCCGGCGGCCGGCCCCGGGGGCTCGTGGCCGTCAACGCGTCGGGGGGCGCGTTGATCGGCGTGGACATCGCGGAGACGTACGTCCATGTCGAGCTGTTCGACCTCGGGCTGAACGTCCTGGCCCGCGCCGAGGAGGACGTACGCCCCGGCGAGAGCCTCCCCGAGCAGGTCGTCGCCCATGTCGCCGCGGCCGTCGGCTCGGTGGTCACCCAGGCCGGCATCGAGGGGGCCCGGGTGCTCGGCGTCGGCGTGAGCGTGCCGGGGCAGGTGGACCGCGCGACCGGCATCTCGGAGTACGCGCCGAACTGGGACTGGCACGACGTGCCGCTGGTCGACCTGCTCTCCGAGTACATCGCCTACCCGCTCTACCTGGACAACCCGCTGCGGGCCGTCGCCGTGGCCGAGCTGTGGTTCGGGGCCGCGCGCGGGAGCCAGAACGCCGTGGTGGTCACCCTCGGCACCGGCGTCGGCGCCGGTCTCGTGCTGGGCGGCGGGCTGCACCGCGGTGTCTCCAACAGCGCCGGCGAGTGGGGCCACAACACGATCGTGCTGGACGGACGCCTGTGCCGGTGCGGCAACCACGGCTGCGTGGAGACGTACGTGGGCGCCCCCGGGATCATGCTGAACCTGCGGGAGCTGAGCCCCGACAGCGAGCTGCTGCACCCGGGCGACCAGACGGCCACGATCGACGCGCTGGCCCGCGGGATGCGCACCGGGGACCCGGTGGCCGTCGAGGTCGTCCGGCACACCGCCCGCTATCTGGGCGCCTCCGTCGCGCACCTGGTCAACCTGTTCAACCCCGAGGTGGTCGTGCTCAGCAGCTGGGTCGCGGCCGCCCTCGGCGAGCCCCTGGTCACGGAGGTGCGCGAGGCCGTCGCCCGGCACGCGCTGCCCCGGCCGATGGCCGCCACCGAGATCGTCCTCTCCCCGATCCCCACTGACCCGGCGTGTCTGGGTGCGGCGACGTTCGCGCTCGAAGGGGCGCTCCAGTCGGTCGGGCAGAGGTCGGCGGCAAAGCGCACCACCTCAGCGCGGAGCAGTACCCACAGCCCCCGCTAGGAGCCGTACACAGCACCGCCTTCGCACCGCCTCCGCACCGCCTTCACGACGACGGAAGGGATGCACGTGACATACCCCCACCGCAGGAGACCGGCCCTGCTGACGGCCGCGGCCGCACTGGCCGTCGCCGGTCCCCTGATATCCGCCCCGCCCGCGTCGGCCGCCACCCCCTCGGCGGCCGAAGTGTCCCCCCACGCGGCCCAGACCATCGACAACATCGGCGCCTCGGGCGCCTGGTGGGTCAACGACCTGAAGAACTTCGACCCCAAGGTCCAGGCCCGGGTCGCCAAGCTGCTGTTCTCCAAGGACGGCCTGGCGCTGAGCAGTTACCGCTACAACATCGGCGGTGGCGGCACCGGCGTGACCTACGCGCCCCGCGCCCCCGAGGACTTCCTGAACGCCGACGGGTCCTACGACTGGAGCAAGGACAAGGCGGGCCGCACCTTCCTGTACGCGGCCGCCGAGTACGGCGTGAAGGACCTGATCGCCTTCGTCAACAGCGCGCCCGCGCAGTGGAAGACCAACGGTCTGAGCTGCGGCGGCTACCTGAAGGCGGAGAACACCCAGGACTACGCGAAGTACGTCGCCGACGTCACCGCCCACTTCGCGAAGCAGGGCGTGAAGTTCGACTACATCAGCCCCTTCAACGAGCCGACCAACAGCTTCGCCGACTGCGGTCAGGAAGGCATGCTGGTGCCGGTCGACCAACGTGACGACATCGTGCGGGCGTTGGGCGCCGAGCAGCAGGCCCGGTACCAACGGACCGGCATCATCGCGGACGAGTCCAGCTCCACGGTGAGCTTCAACACCGAGGTCCCGCAGTGGATCTCGCAGCCGGGCACCGCCCAGTACGTCGACAAGCTCGCCCACCATACGTACAACAACCCGGGCGACGACCAGCGCGCCAAGGTCTACGAGACATCCAGGTCGGTCGGGAAGCAGTCCTGGTCGACGGAGATCTGCTGCTTCGGCAACGGCGGCACGGGCTGGGCGCAGGAGTACGACCCCACGATCGACGGCGGCCTGAACCTGTCCCGGATCATCTACAAGGACTTCGCGACCGCGCACGACTCGGCGTTCCAGTGGTGGGTGGCCCTGTCGGAGATGGTCGGCACCGATCCGCTCGCCCGCAACAGCGAGGGCTGGAACGACGGCCTGATCTACTACGACCCGAAGTACGCCACCAACGGCAACCAGACCCTGTACTTCACCAAGCGCTACTACGCGCTCGGCCAGTACAGCAAGTTCGTCCGGCCGGGCTCGGTCGCCCACAACGTGACCGGGGTGCCGGCCGGCGTCGAGGTGTCCACCTACGACGACCACGGCAAATGGGTGGTGGTGGTCAACAACCACAACACCACCGACACCGCGCTGAGCCTGCACTTCAACAGCAGGGCGCCGGTGCGCGCGAGCAAGGCCGTGCGGACGTCGGCGACCGAGAGCTGGGCGAACGTCGCCAGGCCCGCGGTCAAGGGCGGTACGGCGTCGGCGACCCTGCTGGCCCGGTCCATCACCACGTACGTCCTCGACCAGAAGGGCCGCGGCACCTCGGCGGTGACGGGTGCGCTCCAGGGCCGGCAGTCCGGGAAGTGCCTGACCGCGGACACCTCCGGGGCGGCGATCAGCAGCTGCACCGGCGAGGCCGGGCAGGTGTGGTCGTACGACGCGAAGGGCCGCCTGAAGAGCGCGAACGGCTATCTCACGGCGGGGAGTTCCGGGCTCACCACGAGCCCCGGGGCGACCCGTGACGGCAGCCAGCAGTGGCTGCTGAACTCCAACGGCCAGATCGTCAACGAGACGTCGGGACAGTGCCTGGACGTGGGCGGACAAGCCACCGCCGACGGCAGCAAGGTCGGCCTGTGGACCTGCAACGGCGGGACCAACCAGGCCTGGTCCGGACAGTAACGCGTTCCACCCGCAAAGGGTCGCGGGCCGCTGGTGCGGCGGCCCGTGACCCCGGGGCGTCCGGTATCCCGAACGCTTCACAACGCTTCGTACAGGCTTCGTCCAACCCCTTGCCGAAGCCTTAGCCGAAGGTTAACGTCCCCGCACCGCTACAGCATTTGAGCCACCTGGCACTGAGCCGCAGAGCCAAGGCGCAGCGCCGCAAGCCGTATTCGAGACAAGGACGTCAGCATGTCGGCAATGAGCAGCACCAACTGGAACCGTCGTAACGTGATGAAGGCCGCGATGGGTCTGGCCGCGGCGGGCGGACTGGCCGCGTGCGGCGGGAACAACGGCCGTGGAGGCGGCTCCGGTTCGGGCACCGCCCTGACCCAGTACTTCCACGCGTACGGCGAGGCGGGCACCGAGCAGGCCATCAAGCGGTACGCGGCGGCGTACAAGAAGGCCGACGTCAGCACCAACTGGATCACCGGCAACAACTTCGAGTCCGCGCTCTTCGCCGCCCTGCTCACCAAGAAGGCACCCGACGTCTTCGAGTTCCACCCGCAGCTCCAGCTCGTCAAGAGCGGCCAGGTGGCGGACCTGACCGACCTGATCGACCCGGTCAAGGACGACTTCAACCCGAACGACATCAAGTCCCACACGGTCGACGGGAAGATCTACGGGATACGGATGATCGACGACCCGCAGTTCTTCTACTACCGCAAGTCGATGTTCGAGAAGGCCAAGGTCGAGGTCCCGACGACGCTCGACGAGCTGATCGAGGCGGCCGCCAAGCTCACCACCAACAAGGTCAAGGGCGCCTTCCTCGGCAACGACTTCACCGCGATCCAGAACGTCATCATCTGGTCCGCCGGCGCCGACACCATCAACGAGAAGAACGAGATCGCCTACCACACGGACGGCGTGGTCGAGGGCCTCAAGAAGCTGCGCCAGCTGTTCACCAGCGGCAACGTGCTCCTGGACGCCCCGACCGACTTCTGGGACCCCTCCTCGCTCAACCAGGGCCTGTGCGCCATGCAGTGGGGCGGCATGTGGTCCATGCCGGCCATGCAGCAGGCGCTCGGCGACGACCTCGGCATCTTCCCGTTCCCGAAGATCGGCTCCGCCGGCAAGCAGTCCGTCTACAACGGCGGCTGGTCGATCTTCGTCAACGCCAAGGGCAAGAACGTCGAGGCGGCCAAGGAGTACGTCAAGTGGCTGTGGATCGACCAGAAGCAGTACCAGGAGGACTGGGCCACCTCGTACGGCTTCCACATCCCGCCGCGCACCTCGATCGCCAACTCGGCGACCAAGCTCAAGACCGGCCTGCCCGCCGAGGGCGTGAAGCTCTTCACCGACTACGGCCACTTCGACAACATCGCCTACGACCAGACGATGCAGACCGCGTTCGCCGAGGTGATCGCGTCCTCCGTCCGTAAGAACGGCAACCCGGAGGCGGCGCTCGACAACTGCGACAAGAAGGTCAACGTCGAGCTCAAGAAGCTGTTCGGTTAGGCCGCCGGGAAGACCACGTCATGTCGACCACCACCACGCGCGGGGTCGCCCAGCCCGCCCCGGCCGCGGCCTCCCCGGCCCGGCCGCGGCGGGGCCTGCGGGGCAACGCGACCGTCAACTTCTGGCTCTTCACCGGGCCGTTCCTCATCGGCCTGGTGATCTTCGTCTTCGTGCCGATCTTCTGGAGCATCTGGCTCAGCTTCTTCGACGCGCGGTACACCGTCACGCCGAGCAAGTTCATCGGCTTCGACAACTACAAGCAGATCCTGACCAACAGCAACTTCCCCGACTCGCTGCTGACCTTCACGGTGTTCGCCGCATTCATCGTGCCGACCACGTGGGCGCTCTCCCTGGGGCTCGCGCTGCTGGTCAACCGGCTGCGCTTCATGCGCGCCTTCTTCCGCTCGGTGTTCTTCCTGCCGACCGCCGTCTCGTATGTCGCAGCCGCACTGATCTGGAAGATGTCCATCTTCAGCGGTGTCCGCTTCGGCCTGATGAACACCGTTCTCGGCTGGTTCGGCGTGGACAACATCGCCTATCTCGCCAACCCCAGTCCGCCCTGGTACTGGGTGGTCATCGTGAGCTTGCGGCTGTGGATCCAGTCCGGGTTCTACATGATCCTGTTCCTGGCGGCGCTCCAGAACATCCCGACCGAGCTCTACGAGGCCGCCTCCATCGACGGTGCCAAGCCCGGCTGGCAGACCTTCCGGCACATCACGCTGCCGCAGCTGCGCGCCACCTCGACCGCCGTGATCCTGCTGCTGCTCGTCGCGGCCTACCAGGCCTTCGACGAGTTCTTCAACATCATCGGGCAGAACGCGACCTGGGCCCAGACCCCGCTCATGGAGCTCTACAAGACCGCCCTCGGCACCAGCCAGGACTACGGCGCGGGCAGCGCCGGAGCGGTCGTCCTGTCGCTGCTCATCTGCCTCGTCACCCTGCTCCAGGGCAAGTTCATGGGCTTCGGAAGGGGGGAGGAATCCAAGTGACCACCACCACTCCTCCGGTCGGCAAGCAGCGCGGCAAGGGCCGGGGCGTCTTCGGCAACACGGGCCTCTACATCGCCGTCAGTGTCGCTGCCTTGCTGTTCCTGATCCCCTTCTACCTGATCTTCCGCAACGCCCTGTCCACGGACCCGGAGATCACCGGCGAGAACTGGAAGCTGCTGCCTTCCTTCCAGTGGGGCAACATCTCCGAACTGTTCAACGACCCCACGGTCGAGTTCGGCCGCTCCATGGTGAACTCGCTGGTCGTCGCCGTCTCCAGCACCCTGGGCACCCTCCTGGTCTGCTCGCTGGCCGGCTACGGCCTGGCCCGCATCCCCTACAAGCACGCCAACAAGGTCTTCTACGCCGTCCTCGCCACCCTGATGGTCCCGACGGCCGTGACCTTCGTCCCGAGCTTCGTCCTGGTCTCCTCCCTGGGCTGGGTGGACACGTATCGTGGCCTGATCATCCCGGGTCTGTTCAGCGGTTTCACGTGCTTCCTGTTCCGGCAGTACTTCCTGGGATTCCCGAAGGAGCTGGAGGAGGCGGCACGGGTGGACGGGCTCGGATACTGGGGCGCGTACTGGCGGATCGTCGTACCCAACTCGCTGAACTTCTTCGCGGCCATCGCCACGATCACGTTCATCGGCGCCTGGAACTCCTTCCTGTGGCCCCTGGTCATGGGACAGGACCCGAGCTCCTGGACCGTCCAGATCGCGCTCTCCTCCTTCATGACCAACCAGACCGTCAACTTCCACCTGATCTTCATGGCCGCCGCCATTTCCATCCTGCCTCTGATCTTCGTGTTCCTCTTCCTCCAGCGCTGGCTGGTGCAGGGGATCGCGCAGACCGGCATCAAGGGCTGAGGCCCCTCTCTCAAGACCTGGAGACCGATGTCTTTCCGCACCTCCCCGGCCGTCGACTACGTCGAGGACGTGTCGCCCGGCAGCGGGGCCCTCCCGCCCCGCGCCTGGTACGCGTCCTCCGACGCGAAGGCACTGTCCCTCGACGGCGCCTGGCGCTTCCGTCTGTCGGCCACCGCCGACGCCGAGGACGAATCCTTCGCCGAGGAGGGATACGACGCCGCCGGCTGGGCCGAGGTCACGGTCCCCGGGCACTGGGTCCTCCAGGGCGAGGGCGCCTTCGGGCTGCCGATCTACACCAACCACCTCTACCCGTTCCCGGTGGACCCGCCGCACGTGCCGACGGAGAACCCGACCGGCGACCACCTGCGCGTGTTCGACCTGCCGGAGGACTGGCCCTCGGAGGGGGGCGCGGTCGTCCGGTTCGACGGCGTCGAGTCCTGCGCCCGGGTCTGGCTCAACGGCACGGACCTCGGCGAGTTCAAGGGCTCCCGGCTCGCGCACGAGTTCGCCGTGGGTCATCTGCTGAAGCCCAAGGGCAACGTCCTCGCGGTCCGGGTGCACCAGTGGTCGGCCGGGTCGTACCTGGAGGACCAGGACCAGTGGTGGCTGCCGGGCATCTTCCGCGAGGTGACCCTGCTGCACCGCCCGGCGGGCAGCGCGCTCGACTTCTTCGTGCACGCCTCCTACGACCACCTCACGGGAGAGGGCACCCTGCGGGTGGACTCCGACGTCGACGGACGGGTCCTGGTGCCCGCCCTGGACATCGATGTCGCGACCGGCGAGTCCGTCACGGCCCTGGTGGCGCCGTGGAGCGCCGAGAGCCCCCGGCTCTACGACGGCGAGCTGGTCACCGAGGGCGAGCGGATCCCGCTCAGGATCGGCTTCCGTACGGTCGCGCTCGAGGACGGCCTGATCAAGGTCAACGGCACTGCGGTCCTGTTCAAGGGCGTCAACCGGCACGAGTGGCACCCGGAGAAGGGCCGCACCCTGGACCTCGCGACCATGCGCGAGGACGTGCTGCTGATGAAGCGGCACAACATCAACGCCGTGCGCACCTCGCACTACCCGCCGCACCCGGCCTTCCTGGACCTGTGCGACGAGTTGGGCCTGTGGGTCGTCGACGAGTGCGACCTGGAGACCCACGGCTTCACCGAGCAGGAGTGGCGGGACAACCCCGTCGACGACGACCGCTGGACCCCGGCCCTCCTGGACCGCGCGGCCCGCATGGTCGAGCGGGACAAGAACCACCCCTCGATCGTCTTCTGGTCGCTGGGCAACGAGGCCGGCACCGGCCGCGGTCTGACCGCGATGGCCGAGTGGATCCACGGCCGCGACTCCTCGCGCCTGGTGCACTACGAGGGCGACTGGAACTGCCGGGACACCGACGTCTACTCCCGCATGTACGCCGACCACGCCGAGGTCGAGCAGATCGGCAAGGAGCTGGACGGCGGCACCCTGGGGCGCCGGAAGCTGCCGTTCATCCAGTGCGAGTACGGCCACGCCATGGGCAACGGCCCCGGCGGCATCGCCGACTACCAGAAGCTCTTCGAGAAGTACGAACGGCTCCAGGGCGGCTTCATCTGGGAGTGGATCGACCACGGCGTCAAGCACCCGGAGCTGGGCTACGCCTACGGCGGTGACTTCGGCGAGGAGCTGCACGACGGCAACTTCGTCTGCGACGGCCTGATCTTCCCGGACCGCACGCCCTCCCCCGGCCTCCTTGAGTACAAGAAGGTCATCGAGCCGGTCTCCTTCGAGGGCTCCGACGGCACCGTACGGGTCACCAACAAGTACGACTTCGCCGACCTGTCCGCCCTCGCCTTCGAGTGGTCGTACCAGGTGGACGGCGAGACCGTCGAGGCGGGCACGCTGTCGGTGCCGGCGCTGGCACCCGGCGAGTCCGCGGACCTGAAACTCCCCGAACCGCCCGCCCACGTGGACGGCTCGGAGACCCAGTGGACGGTTCGGGCCCTGCTCGCCGCCGACACCGCGTGGGCGCCGAAGGACCATGTGGTCGCCTGGGGCCAGTTCCCGGCGGTCGCGGGCGTACGGCCGTCCCTCGTGCCCTCCGCCTCACCCGTGCGCGAGGAGAAGCTGATCACGCTCGGCCCGGCCGGCTTCGACGGCCGTACCGGCGCGCTGCGGACGATCGGCGGGGTCGCCGTCGAGAACCCGCGACTGGACGTGTGGCGGGCGACGACCGACAACGACGACGGGACCGAGTGGAAGACCGGGCTGCGCTACAGCACGCTGTGGCGGACCCTGGGCCTGCACCGGATGCGGCACCGTCTGGTCGGGGTGGAGCTGGAGTCCCGGGCCCTGGTCGTCCGTACCCGGGTGGCGCCCGCCGCCCGTGAGGTGGGTCTGGCCGCCGAGTACCGGTGGACCTCGGACGGCTCGCGGCTGAAGCTGACCGTGTCCGTGACGCCCGAGGGTGAGTGGACGGTACCGCTGCCCCGGCTCGGCGTCCGGCTCGGACTGTCCGCAGCCGACGAGGTGCGCTGGTTCGGCGGTGGTCCCGGCGAGGCGTACCCGGACACCCGGGCGGCCTCCGAGGTCGGCCGCTGGAGCGCGACCGTGGACGCACTCCAGACGCCGTACCTGCGCCCGCAGGAGAACGGCGCCCGCGCCGACGTGCGCTGGGTGGAGGTGGGGGGCCTCAGGATCGAGGGCGACCCGGAGTTCTCCTTCGCGGCCCGGCGCTGGACGACCGAGCAGCTGGACGCGGCGACGCACCTGCCCGACCTCGTGGCCGGCGAGACGGTGTGGGTCAACCTCGACCACCGGCACCACGGCATCGGCACTGCGTCCTGCGGTCCGGGTGTGCTGCCGCAGTACCAGCTGCACGCCGAGCCGGCGGAGTTCTCGTTCGTGTTCTCGGAGGTCTCCGGGTGATCTCCAGTGATCTCCGATGGTCTCGGGTGATCGATTAGTCCAATTCGCGGATCGATTAATCCATTGCCCGATTGATCGACATTCTGGGACGGTCATGGTGTACCCGCGGCCGGTCGGCCCTCCAAGCCGGCCGGCCGCAACTCTTGTTCCCAGCAAGGGAGTTCACAGCGTGCCCGGAAGCATCGAGGTCCGCGGTCTGTCCCGGACCTTCCACACCACCGTCCGCCGCCCCGGCCTCGCCGGCACCCTGCGCTCCCTGGTCAACCCCGAGCGGGTCGCCAAGCACGCGGTCTCGGACATCACCTTCGACGTCGCGCCCGGGGAACTCCTCGCCCTGCTCGGCCCGAACGGCGCGGGCAAGTCGACCACCATCAAGATGCTCACCGGCATCCTCACACCCACCTCGGGCGAGGCCCGGGTGGCGGGCGTGGTGCCGTACCAGGAACGCGAACGCAACGCCCGTAACATCGGCGCGGTGTTCGGCCAGCGCACCCAGCTGTGGTGGGACCTGCCGGTGCGGGAGTCGTTCTCGATCCTCCGGGACATCTACGAGGTGCCGAAGGCCGAACACGCGGCCCGGCTCGCGGAGTTCGACGCCATCCTGGAACTGTCCACGTTCTGGGACACCCGGGTCCGCCATCTCTCCCTCGGCCAGCGGGTGCGCTGCGACCTGGCGGCCGCGCTGCTGCACGACCCGCCGGTGGTCTTCCTCGACGAGCCGACCATCGGCATGGACGTGGTGGTCAAGGAGCAGGTGCGGGAGTTCCTGCGCCACCAGGTCGAGGAGCGGGGCCGTACGGTTTTGCTGACCACCCACGACATGACCGAGGTGGAGCGGCTCGCCGAGCGGGTCGTCCTGATCAACCACGGCCGGCTGGTCCTGGACGGCAGCCTCGACGAGATCCGCCGCAAGTTCGGCTCGACCTGGCAGGTCAGGGCGACGCTCGCGGACGCGCACGCGGAGGTCGAGCCGCTGCCCGGGATCGCCATCCTGCGGAAGGACGGACCGCAGGTGGTCTTCGGGCCCGACGGACCGGACGCCCCGACGGTGCACCAGGCGCTGAAGGCGGTCATCGAGCGGTACGAGGTGACGGGCGTCGCCATCGACGAGGCGGACCTCGAAGACGTGATGCGGGCCGCGTACGTGCACGCCGAGGCGGTCTGACATGGCCGTTCTGCACGCCTGGCGCGCCGCGCGCGTCACCCCGCTCGGCGAGCTGCACGCGCCGCCCCGGATGACGGCCGTCCTGGTCCGCCTCGCCGTCCAGGTGATCCTGGTGGCGTCCCTGTGGCACGGCCTGTACGCCCGCACCGGCACCACCGCGGGTCTTTCCGAGGGGCAGGCGGTGACGTACGCCGTCCTGGCCGTACTGGCTTCCCGGCTGCGGGAGTTGGACCAGTACGCGGGCCGGGACACCGTGCTCCAGCACATGCACTTCGGCACGATCGTGTACTGGTACCTGCGCCCGCTGCCCCCGCAGCGGTACCACGCCCTGCGGGCGCTCGGCGAGCAGGTGTACGGCTTCGCCTGGGCGCTCGGCGGCTATCTGGTGTGCCTCGCGGCGGGGGTGGTGGACCCGCCCAAGTCCGCTGCCGTGGCAGGGGTGTTCGCGCTGAGCCTGCTCCTCGGCCAGCTGGTGCTGTACAACGTCATGCTGCTGCTGGACCAGTTGTGCTTCTGGACGGTCCGCAACAACGCGGCAATGCTGATCCTGATCTTCGCGCAGAACCTGCTGTCCGGGGTGTACGCGCCGCTGTGGTTCTTCCCGGACTGGTTCATCACGCTGAGCGGATTCCTGCCGTTCCAGGCGACGTTGAGCGTTCCGCTGTCGATCTACATCGGCCGCATCCCGCTGTCGGACGCTGCCCCGCAACTGTCGATCCAGGCGTTCTGGGTGGTGGCGCTCACCCTGTTCACCCGTTTCCTGTGGCGGCGTGCCGCCCGCCGTGTCATCTCCCAGGGAGGCTGAGGCCGATGAACGCCGTCCGAATCGCGTGGCGCGTCACGCGTCTCAACTTCCGTGCGCAGCTGGAGTACCGGACCGAGTTCCTGCTGATGATCGCGATCGGGGCGATCTGGCAGGTGTCGGTGATCGTGTTCGCCACGGTGCTGCTGACCCGGTTCACCGGGATGGGCGGCTGGGACAGCTCCGAGGTACTGCTGATCCCGGCGACGCGGATGCTCGCGCACGGTCTGTTCGTCCTCCTCCTCGGCCGGGTGCACGGCTCCGGCCGGCAGATCCAGGAGGGCAGGATCGACATCTACCTGACCCGCCCGATGCCGGTGCACCGCCAGCTCCAGCTGGAGTTCTTCCCGACGAACGCGATCGGCGACCTGACGGTCGCGGTCGGCCTGATGGTGGGCGCGCTGAGCCGCAGCCAGCTCGACTGGACACCGGGCCGGATCTCCTACCTCGTCGCGGCAGTCATCGGCGGCATGTTCCTGGAGGCGGCCCTCTTCACCGCGGTCGCCTCGGCGGGCCTGCGCTACCCGGCGGCCGACTACTGGAGCCGCTGGCTGGAGGAACTCCTCGGCACCTTCGGCAGCTACCCCCTGAACGTCCTCCCGAAGGCGGTCGGCGGCCTGCTGACCTACGGCCTCCCCCTCGCCTTCGTCGCCTACTTCCCCGCAGCGGTCCTGACCGGCCACGGCCACGACACGGGCGTCCCGTACTGGCTGGCGGCCCTGTCACCACTGGTGGGGGTGGCGGCGTATCTGGGCTCACGGGTGCTGTGGCGGTGGAGTCTTCGGCATTATGCGGGGATCGGGGGGTGAATTCCTCACCGCCAGCAACGGTGTCCCGGTAACACGGCTGTGAGCGCCTGCCGTGACGAGTCACGTACTCAGCCGGGCGGGTTCGTCTGCGCGACGGGCGGGAGCGGAAAGGGAGGGATCGAAGCCGAGTGCCCGTCCCTGCCGAAGGGCAGCGCTCGGCAGGGACACGTTCTCGCGTTCCGCCTCATGGGCCCGTCCAAGACGGTCGGACTCACGAACGCCACAATCTTCATACTGATCACACTCGGCGACACTCATCCACAGGGTTGGATTGCAAGTTCTTACAAGTTGCAAGGCTCGCAAATCCGCTGCCGCCCAGTCGTTCTGCGCACCTGGGAGCCACACTCCTTCGTGAAGGCTGGGTGAGGGAATCGAGCGCCTTTACGTCAACACCCGGACGGCAGCCCCCTTGAGCCTTCCCTTCGGGTGTCAAACCCCGCTCAGAACTCGGTAGGGTGACGAAGATCCAGGCCGGGTTCCGGATCCTGGCCAGACCGAGTCGACTTGAGATGGGCCGGTGAAAACGCTGGCTCGGCAAGAGGGAAAGATTTCATGGGGGAGCAGTTCACAACAGATCTGCAGCAGTTGGAGACGTTCATCGGGACGCTTGAGGGGTGCGTCCAGGATCTCAACGAGGCACGCACCGCATTGGCTCATGTCCGTGCCGACCAGATCGGAACCCAGCGCCTGGACGAATCCTGTGACGGATTCCAGGAACGCTGGAAGTACGGGGCCGAGCAGACCAAGAAGATGATTGACGCCGTCAGCGAGGGCGTCAAGACCAATAAGAAGGCATACGAAGCAGTGGAGGAAGCCCTGGACAAGGCTTTCAAGGACATCGCGAAAGCCTCCACGGGTGCCGAGACCAGGGGAGCCGCGTAAGTGGCAACAAATCCGTACGTCGGCCTCGGATGGAATCCCGTTCCCGGAGTCCCTGGTGAAGTCCATGCACTGCAGCAGAAGGTGGCAAGCGCGGCCACCTCGCTGCGTAACTGCCACATCCAGTTGCAGAGACTGAGCGGGGAAAGCAGCTACTGGCAGGGGGATGCGGCAAAGAGCTTCCGTGAAGCGCTCGACGGAGACCTCGCGGTCTACGTGAAGAACGCCGCGCGCTCCCTTGAAAAAGCGGCAGCGCAGCTCAAGACGTGGGATGAAGATCTGTCCTCCCACCGGGAATTGGCGCGCAAGTACGACGACGAGGCCAGTGAAAGAAAGACCGCCGCCGAAAAGGCGAAGGAGCGCTACGGCCAGGCAAAGGACCACCCTGATCTCAGACTCGCGAACCAGCAGTTCTCCAGTCAGGCGGAGGCGGACGCGGCGGAGCAGCGGCTTCGAGCCGCCGAGAGCAGCCTCGATGCGGCAACGAGCGCACTGAACAGTGCGAACGAGGCATACAACGATGTCATCCGCAAGGCGGAGGTGCTGGAACACACGCATACGGACAGAGCGGACTTGGTCGCCAAGTCACTCGACGAAGCCACCGACAAGCTGGCTCCTCGGGAACCGGGCTGGCTGAGCAAAGCCGTCAGTGGGATCTGGGACGCGATCAAGGCGGTCGGGCAGTTCCTCTACGACCACGCGGGCACCATTGGCGCCATCGCGGGCCTTCTGGCACTCATCCCTGGGCCCTGGTCTCCTGTGTTCGCGGGCATCGCGTTGGTCGCGAGCGCGGTCTCGATGACTCACAACCTCGCCGACCCCGAATTCAGATCCGCCCTATGGGGTGACAAGTTCGGATGGAACATGGACACCTTTTCGGCGTATGGGTCGCTTGCCGGCGATACTCTCGGCATGGTCCCGGGAGTGGGCGCGCTGGGCAAGGCGGGTAAAGAGGTGGCCGAAGCCGCCCGGATGGCCGAAGGTTTCGGTGAGACTGTCACCACCGGCGCAAAGGTGACTGAATTCGCCAAGGACATCGTCCCTGCCTTCTCACGAAGCCACACGGAAGACCTTGCTGCGACCGTGGCTGACGCCGCGGCAGGCGGCGCGGCCAGGGTGAAGCGGATCGCCGACTTCGGCATGAACTCAGTCAACGTGACCGCGAACCTGGCCTCTTCCGCGGAGACCTTCGGCTGGCTGCCCGACGACGGCACCGGACACAACGCGGCGGAGACCACAAAGGCTGCCGCGACTTTGCATGGGATCGCCGGACTGGCAGGGTTCGCATGACACTGGTGAAAGCAGAGCCGACACCCGCCTTCTGGTACGGGATGCCACGCGGCTATCTGCAACTGGACCTGAGCCCCTCATCGGAGCGAATCGAGCTGCTGGCACAGCAGGTCCTCGGCCTTCCTGCCGAACTGCGCGGGGCCGCCGACCAGGTCTTCCGGTTCTATTCCGGGGTGCTCAGCCTTCTGAGTCAACAGAACGCGCAGGGCTGCGCTATGGGGTTGCACCCGGACGGCAGCGGCGGATTTCTGTCCTCCGTCCTCACGGTGTCAAGCATTTCGGCTTCCGGTCTCGATCCGAGACTCGTCGTCGCCACCCTGGTGAAAGATTCAGGCGAGACGCCAGGAAGTCACACGCAACCGCTTGAACTGCCATGCGGTACAGGCTTCTTCTTCGAAGAGCAGCGCACCACGACAGCTCCGGGCCGCTCCAGGGAGGAAAGCGACGACTTGCCGGAAGGCACCGTCTGGCAGGGGACGGTGGCCGTGCCGGCCGTGTCTTCCTCGGAGATCGTCGTGATGCAGCTGGTCACATCCGAGGTTGACTACGCTGACGACTACCGCAATGTGCTGTTCGGGGTTGCATCCACTCTGACGTTCACCGATCCGTCGCCTACCCAGACGCAGGCAGGAGAGGGTGGTTCTGTCGCCGCAGCGAGGAGCCCCTTCGGATGATCCGTGGCCGTGGTTGAGCTGGAAGGAATGAAGATGTCAGACACTCTCGGGGCCACGAGCCCACCCGGAGTCGTGGAGGTGGGCCGCCTGCTGAAGCGCAACTACTTCCTCCTGATCCGAGGCGTTCTTCTTCGTCTCGTCGTCTTCGGGGCGCTGTGCGCGGCACCGGTGGTCCTGGCGAAGACGGGTACCTGGGACTCGCCGGTGCTCGCGGTGCTGAGTGTGGCGGGAGTCATGGGATTCGTCCTGATGACCTACAGATTCCCCTTCGCTCTTCTGTCACTCGGCAGGTGCAGGCGGGTGCTGAGGGAATACCCCCTCGAATTCCGCTCAGGCATGTCGAAGAAGAGTGAGAGCCGGACGAAGTACGGCACGGTCTTCACAGTGCGGGTCAAGGCTGAGGAGCGAGGAAGGTCGCCACTCCTGCGGGCCGCGGACGCTCTGGAGCGCCACCGCTGGCCAAAGGGTGCTGAAGACGGCGTGTGGTTCGCGGGGGATCTGCCGTTCGGAGGCGTGGTCGTCGTGCCCGCCAGCGACACTCTCCTGGTGGTGCGCCCGGAGGACTGGGACAAGTTCGCAGCGGAACGGGAGCAGGCCGGGAGCGACAGGATCGAACGGGCCAAGCGAACCCGTCTCGCGAAGCGGGTGAAGTAGGGAACACGGGGGCTCGGGCCCCGTTGCGGCTTTGACCAGATGACAAGTTGTGCGCCGTTCCTCTTCAGGCCCCGCGGATCGGGGTGAACAGGGCGGCTGTCGCTATGAGTACGCAGCAGGCGCCCGCTGTCAGGGCGGCCGGGGTGGTGCCGTGGTGTTCCGCTGCCCAGGTGAGGAGGGCCGCGCCGAGCGGGGCCGCGGCGTAGTGGAGGGTCCAGAAAGCCGAGGTGACGCGGCCCAGGAGGGGTTCGGGGGTGATCTCCTGGCGCAGGGACATGGAGCAGGTGCCCGCCATGCCGCCGCCGGCGAGGAAGAGGGCGGTCAGGGCAGCGACGAGCGGGATCTGCCCGGTCCAGGCGATACCGGCGACGGCGAGCCCGCACAGGGCGACGGAGCCGGTCCAGACCGCTCCGAAGCCGAACCAGCGGCGCAGCCGGGCCACCAGCAGCGCCCCTGTGATGGTGCCGAGCGCGCCGAGGGCCATGACGGTGCCGACGGTGCCGTCGTCGCGGCCGAGGTCGTGCTTGAGGCGGTAGATCAGCAGGTCGTTGAGGCCGAGGGTGAGAAAGCTGAACACGAACAGCAGCACGGTGAGCGAGCGCAGCACGGGCTGCTTACGCAGGAAGGCCGCTCCGGTGCGCAGGTCCTGCCACAGCCCGGTGTGTTCGGCCGGTCCGGCCGGGCGGGCACGGAACCGCACGAAGACCGTGCAGAGCGCCGACGCCCCGAAGCTCGCCGCGTCGACGCCCACGGCCGTGGCGGGCCCGGTCCAGGCCGCCACGGCACCCGCGCACACCGGACCCAGCACTCCGGCCGCGGCGGCCGTCGCGTTCAACCGGCCGTTCGCCTCGGTGAGTTGACCGACACCGACAAGGCTCCGGACGACGGTGACGTACCCGACGGCGAACAGCATCCCGACCGCCTCGCACACCGGCAGCACCGCGTACAGCAGCCACACCTGCGGCCCGAGGAGCCACACCACCGGGATCACCCCGTACAGCACCATCCGCACGAGGTCGCACCCGACGAGCAGCCGACGCCGGTCGACCCGGTCGACCACCACGCCCGCGAACACGGCCGCCACGACGGCGGCCGCCCCGCCCACCGCCGTCAACAGCCCCATGCGGGCGACGGATCCGGTCGCCTCCAGCACCAGCAGAGGCAGCGCGATCAGAGCGAAGGAGTCACCGAGGACGGACAGGGTCTGGGCGGCCCAGAAGACGGCGAAGTCACGCTGCCGCCACAGAGGCCGCGCCGGCGGCAACGTACGCCGGTCCGCCCCTCCGCCCCGCTGCGCCTCGTACGTCACGGCCCTCCCCCGGTTGTCCGCCGGTCACCCTACGAGCGGGAGCGACGGCTCGCACCGCATATTCGGGCCGCTCGGCGAAACGCACCCTCGACGCCGGCGACCTGTTCCGGCGCCGGATCCGTCGTCCATAAAATGACTAGCCAGAAACCTAGACCCCCTAGGTAACCTGCTCCCATGAGCCCCCGCGCAGGTCTGACCCCCGACCGTCTCACCGAGGCCGCTGCCGATCTCGCCGACGAGGTCGGGTTCGAGAACGTCACCCTGGCCGGGCTGGCCAAGCGGTTCGGGGTGAAGGACGCGAGCCTGTACTCGCATGTCAGGAACCTTCAGGACCTGCGCGTCCGGGTCGCCCTGCTGGCCGCAGGCGAGATGATCGACCGGATCGCGGTCGCGGTGGCGGGGCGGGCCGGGAAGGACGCGCTGGCCGCCTTCGCCGGGGCCTATCGCGCGTACGCGCTCGAACGGCCGGGGCGGTACGCGGCCACCCAGATCCGTATCGACCAGGCACTGGTCGCCGGCACCCCCGCCCTGCGCCGCACCGCCGAGATCACCTACGGCATGCTCCGTGCCTACGGCCTCTCCGAACCCGATCTCACCGACGCCGTACGCCTGTTGCGCGCCACCTTCCACGGCTACTGCGCCCTGGAGTCCACCGGCGGCTTCGGCGCGCCCCGTGACGTACGGACGTCCTGGGACAAGGCCGTCGACGCCCTGCACATCGCACTCGAGAACTGGCCCCAGGAGGAGACCACCGATGACTGACCTGTACTACGACACCACCGGCGACGGCCCGACGCTGCTGATCATCCCGGGTGGCGCGGGCCACCCCATGGGGCTCGACGCGATGACCGGCGTGCTCTCGCCGCACTTCACGGTCGTCGTCCTCGACCCTCTGGGCCTCGCCCACGGGCGGCTCGGTGAACCCGTCGCCGACCAGCGGGTCCAGGACTGGAGCGACCGTGCGCGGCGGGTGCTGGACGCGACGCTGCCGGAGGGTGAGTCGGCGTATGTCCTCGGCACCAGTGCCGGTGCCGTCGTCGCGCTCGACCTCCTCGCCCGGCACCCGGAGCGGCTGCGGCACGTCGTCGTCCACGAGCCGCCGTGCGTCGGGGTGTTGCCGGACGGGGCGCGGCAGCAGGCCCGGTTCGGGGAGATCTGCGACGTGTACCGGGACAAGGGGCTCGCCGCGGCAGGCGCCCTGATGACCGCCGTACTGGAGGAGCGGGAGGTGGAAGGGGAGCTGCCCGACGGGCAACCGCTGCCCCGGGAGGAGGAGTTGACGAACCCCATGGCGCTCTCCCTCGCACATGTCCTTCGGCCCTTCACGGCCTACGTTCCCGAGACCGGGCCCTCTCCTGTCCCCCTCACCGTCGGCGCGGGCACCGACTCCCGCGGGCAACTCCTGCACCGCACCGCCGAGTTCCTCGCGAAGGACCGGCGGGCCGACCTCGTCGAGTTCCCCGGCGGCCACCTCGGCATCCTCCAGCACCCGACGGAGTTCGCGGAACGGCTCACGCGGACGCTTCTCGGGGCGGGCACACGGGGCTGAAGGCGTCGACCATGCGCCGCATGACCTCGACGGGGAGCGCCGGGTTCCGCGCCGCCGTTTCCACTCCTCCGCTCCTCAGGAGTTGCGTCAGGAGCCGGGCGGGCAGCCGGGGGTGACGAGCGGCCGCGTCCCGGATGTGTTCGTGCGGATCCTCCAGCAGCCGTGCCGCGGCCACCGCGGACAGCCGCGGGTCGACGGCAGCCCGGTGGCGCACTTCCTCGCTCGGATCGCGGCTGAACCTCTCCACCAGGCCGGCGGTGGACCGCGGGTCGTCCAGGGCCAGGCGCCGCATGCGTGGGCTGGGGTCGTCGGCGTACCGGAGGAGATCCTCGCGGGGGAAGTTCGGGTGACCGCGCGGACGGTCGGGGACCGTGAGACCGCCGTCCCACCACCGCCACACCCGCAGCAGCATCTCGGCGGGCGCGTCGTCGCAGGACTCGGCGAGGAAGAGCTGGACGACTCGGTCCTCGTCCCGGGCGAGGCGTTGGACGGCCTCCGGCGGGAGGTGCCGGGCTCGTGCGACGCTTCTGCGGACGAGGGGGTGGGAGGAGGCCGCCAGACGGCGCATGGCGTCCGGGTCGTCGTGGAGCGCCACGACCCAGTCGAGCGTGCGATACCGGGAGCCGGGGTCGAAGTCGTAGCGGACTCCGGCGCGTTGCTCCTCCGTGAGGTCGGCTCGCACGGACACCGTGAAGCGCACGCCGGCGTCGGGGTCCTGGCCGAGCAGGACGACCAGCTCCGGAGCCAGGCGGGGGTTTCCGGCGAGGGCTCGGCGCTCCGCCGGGTCCCCGTGCCGGACCAGGTGCGCGGCGAGTCCGGGGTCCAGGATGCAGCCCTCCAGCGCCTCTCTTCGCGCCTCCAAGGTCTCGAACACCGCCCGCTCCATGGGGTGTTCCCGGTGGTGCAGCAGCAACGCCCGCGCCCGTACCGTGTCGTGGGAATCGGCCAGCAGCGCCTCTCGTGCCGGGGCGTCGAGGTGGGGCCAGGCCGCCCGGCAGGCCACGGCTCGCACTCCGCCGTCGGGGTCGGCGGCCAACGCGACCGCCACGGAGGCCGGCAGGCCCTTGAGGCGGGCCGCCTCGGAGCGGACCTGCGCCGACGGGTCGGTGGCGAGCCTCCGGCAGGCGTCCTCGGGGACTTCGGCCCAGCGGTCGGCGGCCACCATGGTCAGCAGCCGGCGGTGCCGCTCGTCCCGCTCCGCGAGGATCGTCCGGGCCCACTGCTCGGGCGTGATGTTCGGCTGGTGCTCGGCCGTCCTCGCACGACGGTTCCAGTCCGGGTGGGCCAGGAGCGCGTCCACGACGTCCGTCGGCAGCGCACGGTACATCCCGTACCCGGACCGGCCCGCCAGCCGGGGCCACAACTCCTCGGGGGTCGCCGGGTTGAGCGAGAGTCCGTTCGCCCAGGCGTTGAGCACCTTCTCCGTGGGTTTCGGGCCCTGGAACAGCCGTTCCCAGGCGACGGCCCGGTCCTCCGGCGTCTCCTCGGCGGCCGCGCGGGCCGCCGCCTCGCGCCGCTCCCCGAGTCGGTCGACGGCGACGAGCCAGACCGCGTACTCCTCGGTCGTGGCGCCCACCAGGGCGTCCCCGTCCAGGGACAGGGTGAGGAACTCCGGCTGCCCCGGCCGCGGGCCCAGCACCCCGGCCAGGTCCCAGTCGCCGCCGAGCCGGACGCGTGTCCAACTACCGCTCCCGGTACCGGAGACGGCGATGAGGAACACCCCGTCGCCGCCGAGGATCCCCGCCTCGGACGCCAGCCGGTGCCACTGGGCGTTGAGTTCGGCGACCAGGTCCGGGCGGTCGTCCGCCACGGCCACGGTCGGTTCGGTCTGCCACCCGGCGACATGGCGCCACGCCACGGGCGGGGGCAGCACTTCCTCGACCCTGCGCTCCCCCACGACCTCCAGTCCGGCCCGGCCCAGCAGTTCGGTCGGTTCGTCGCTCCCACCCATGATCCTCATCATCGCCCACCCAGGGCCCGCACACGGCCCGAGCGACTCAGCCGACGGGGACGACGTGGACCCTGGAGCTGTCCAGCCGGACCCGCAGCTCCGGGCCCTCGCTCCACGCCACGCTCAACTCCCCTTCCCCCACGTCCCGTACGGTCACCGTCTCGTCCAGCGGGACCTCGTCGGCGTCGCCGGTGAGGCGGGCCAGTGCGGCGAACAGGGTGTCGCCGTCGCCCGTCACGCCGGTCAGGTCGCCGTCCAGGGCCACGGCGGGGAGGAGTTCGGCGCGGACACCGTCCCGAGGGGCCCAGCCCGTGACGCGAACCGGGGTGCCGGGGGCCGCGCCGGTCACGAGGAAGGCGCGTACCTCAGCGGATCCACGGGCGAGGACGACGCCGGTGACGCGCGCGCCCCGGGCCGCCGTGTGCCGCGAGGCCGCCCAGTCCTCGCCGACCCCGAGCGGCTCGATCTCCGTACGGCTCGGATCGCCGTCCAGGATCAGGCTGTTGTCGTACGACGGTGCGGGCTCCGTCACCGTGGAGTAGGCGAGGCGGGTGTAGTACGGGTCGTAACGGACGTCCTCGCTGCCGTGGTTGTGGAGGCGGACCACGCCGTCCGAAACGGTGGACTGGAGAAGCCAGTTGGGGGCGGCGATCGGTGTGAGCGCATCGGCGCGCTCCGACGGGGCCGGTTCCTCCACCGCGGTCCACACCTCGTGGTCGGCCGGGAGGAGCAGACCGAGGAAGCCCTTGCTGGCCCAGTACGGCGACGCCGGGCCCGAATAGCCCTGGAGGACCGCCGGGTCGGGGCCGTGCCAGCCGAGGGTGAGGAGGCCGTGGGAGTCCACCGCGCCCCGGTCCAGGAAGTACTTGAGCGCGCCGGAGGCCAGCCGCCGTGTCTGGCCCGGGGGCAGCGGTGTGTGGTCCGTCAGGGCGCCCAGCCACAGTGGGGCCGTGGTCGCGAAGCGGTACGTCAGGGAGCGGCCCTGGTGCATCGGAGCACCGTCCGCGCCGAACAGGCGGGCGTAGTCCTGGAGATGGCGGGACAGACGGCCGCCGTAGAGGTCGAGCAGCCGGTCGTCCCGCGCGAGCCAGGCGTGCAGCACCGGGTAGAGGTGCATGGCCCAGCCGTTGTAGTAGTCGAACTTGCGGCCGTCGCCGTCGGTGTACCAGCCGTCGCCGACGTACCACTGCTCGATCCGCGTCAGGCCCCGGTCGACGGCCTTGCGGCACGCCTCGGGCTCGTATCCGACCGACTCGAGGAAACCGGCGACGGTGACGGGGAACAGCTCCCAGTTGCAGGGCCAGGCCTCGGCGGTCAGTGCGTCGGCCAGCCAGGCCGCGGCCCGCTGCCGTACGCCGTCGTCGAGGCGGTCCCAGAGGGACTCCCGGGTCAGCCGCAGCGCGAACGCGATCGACGCCGCCTCCACCAGCGGCTGGGTGCGGTCCTCGACGCGGGGCCAGACGCCCGAGACCCCGGCCGCGAGACCTTCCGCGTACCGCTGGAGGGTGGTGCCGTCCGGGCGGAGGGCCGCCAGCAGGAACGTACGGGCGTAGCCCTCCAGTCCGTCGGAGAGGCGGCCCGTCCAGCTCTGGCGGTCGCCGGGGAAGTGGTAGAGGGCGCGGTCCTCGGTGGCGTACGGCTCCACGGCCGCGAGCAGGGCGTCGGCGGCGGCCTCCCAGTGGGCGCGCGTGTAGCCGGTGTACGGGCTGAGGGTGCGGTCCTCGGGAGGCAGGTGCATCGATTCTTCCTTCTCGACGGCCCGGTGGGGGCGCTTTGTTCTCGGCGGCCCGGCGGGCTCTTCATGCTCGACGGCCCGGTGGGCTCTCCTTGCCCGACGGCCCGACGACCCGACGGCCCGGCGGCCTGACGACCCGGTGGCCCGACGGCCATGCGGGCGGGGCCGCGCGGCCGGAGAGCGGCTCGAACGGCCGAGCCACGCGGCGAGTCGGTCGCTCGCGGGCAAAGACCTTTCGCGGGCAAAGACCTGGGGCGCCCCGGTTCCGGTCGGGACGCCCCAGGCGTCTATCCCACCCGCACAGCCCCCTCGGGCACCAGCCCCTGCGCGAGCAGTTCGTCGCGGACCAGGCCCGCGTACACGGTGGCGCCGTGCACGGAGGTGTGGGTGTTGTCCCTCTTCTCGTTGTACAGGTAGATCGCCTTGGAACCCTCCACGCCCAAGGACTCCACCAGCGTCTTCGTCCTCGCCGTCAGGTCGATCAGCGGGACGCCCTCGGCCGCGGCCACCGAGCGGATCACCGCGGGATGGTCCACCCCGAGGCCGTTGACCAGCAGGGCCGTCCCGTTGTTCAGCGTGCCGTCCGAGTTGAACCAGCGTCGCACGACGGGCGTCACGAGGACAGGGTTCCCGCCTTTCTCCCTCACACCCGCGACCAGTGTCTCCAGGTTCGCCCGGTACGTCGCCCCGTCCGTCGTCTTGTCGTTGTGGGCGAGCTGGACGAGAACCAGGTCTCCGGGGCGGATCAGCGGCTGGACCGTGGCCCACAGGCGCGGGTCGGCGAGATACGTCACCGTGCTCTCGCCGGAGTCGGCGTAGTTGGCCACGGAGACGCCCTTGCGCAGGTACTGGGGCAGCTGCTGGCCCCAGCCCGAGTACGGGTCGCCGGGCTGGTCGCAGACCGTGGAGTCGCCGACGAGGAAGATCCGGCGGGCGTGCCGGGCGGGGGTGACGCGGATGTCGGCGAGCGCGGGGGCGGTGCCGCCGAGTGTCAGGTCGAGGCCGGGGGTGCCGTCGGGGCCGGTCGGCTCGCCCTCCGGGGTGCGGACGTTCACGGTGAAGCTGCGGGCGGTCCGCTCGCCGGCGGCGACGGCGGTCTCGGGCAGCAGGAAACGCCGGGTCTCGCCGCTGACACTGGTGCTCGACTCCGCGTCGCCGCCGAGGAGGAGCTTCACGTCGTACGTGCCCGGCGGAACGTCGAAGTGGCAGGCGTTCCCCGCGCAGTTGTCGATCCCGAGGGCACGGCCCGGATGCGCCTGGGCCGGTACGGCGGTCAGGCCCGCGCTCAGCGTGAGCGCTGCCAGCACGGCGAGATTGAAACGTCTCATTGAAGGCTCCCGGATGGGCGACATGGCCTGGCGGCTGGACCGTACCCGCTCTCGGAAGCGCTTTCTAGCCCTTGGCCCGATTTCACGAGATTGCCAACCCCCGACAGGTGAAAGCCCTTTCGCGAAATCGATTCAACTGTCACCCTGCGAGACACCCGCACCTCCCCCGCACGTCTCGAAGGAGGCACCCCCATGTCCGAACCCACCGCGAACAGACCGGTCGGACGCCGTACCTTCGTCCTCGGCACCGCGGCCGCCGCCGGCACCGCCGCCCTCACCGGGCCGCTCGCCCGGGCCGCGTCCGCGGCGAGTTTCGGCTACCGCGACGACGGCTCGAACTACGTCGTCGACACCGGCGCGAGTCTCGTCTTCAAGGTCAGCAAGACCAACGGCGACCTGACCTCGCTGGTCTACAAGGGCACCGAGTACCAGGGCTACGGCGGCAAGAACTCGCACATCGAGTCGGGACTCGGCACGTCGACGGTCACCGTCAAGCAGTCCGGGTCGACGATCCTGATCTCGGTCGCGTACGGCACCCTGCGGCACTACTACGCGGCCCGCAGCGGCGAGAACAACGTCTACCTGTGGACCAACCGGGCCGACACCTCGGTCGCCTCGACCCGTTTCATCCTGCGCGTGAAGGCCGGTCTGTTCCTCAACGACCAGCCCGATTCCTACACTTACGCGCCCACCACCATCGAGGCCTCGGACGTGTTCGCCAAGTCCGACGGCCAGACCCGCTCCAAGCACTACTCGAAGCTGCGGG
Organism: Streptomyces sp. 351MFTsu5.1; assembly: GCF_000383655.1. Lineage (NCBI taxonomy): Bacteria > Bacillati > Actinomycetota > Actinomycetes > Kitasatosporales > Streptomycetaceae > Streptomyces > Streptomyces sp. 351MFTsu5.1. The sequence goes on from NZ_KB911775.1 coordinate 406,882, forward strand.
TCATGGACTACGACTACGTCGGATGGAGCGCGAACGGCGTCGGTCTGTGGATCGTGCGGTCCAACCACGAGAAGGCGTCCGGCGGCCCCTTCTACCGCTCCCTGCTGCGCCACCAGAGCGCGGACGGCGGTGGCCTGTACGAGATCCTGCACTACGGCCAGAACCAGACCGAGGACGAGCGCTTCGGCCTCCAGGGCCCGTACGTCATCGCCCTCACGGACGGCGGCGCGCCCTCCTCGTCCCTCTTCCCCGGCACGCTCACCACCTCCTGGGCCGACTCGCTCGGCATCTCCGGTTACGTCGCCTCGGGTGGCCGGGGCCGGGTCGCGGGCGTCGGCATCACGGGCCGGAACACCGCGTACCCGTACACCGTCGGGCTCGCCAACTCGGCGGCCCAGTACTGGGGTTCGGCGCGCTCCTCGGACGGCTACTTCTCCATCGCGGGTGTCCTCCCGGGGACGTACACGCTGACCGTCTTCAAGAGCGAACTCGCCGTCCACACCACCTCCGTGACGGTGACCGCCGGCGGTACGACCACCCTGAACTCGATCGCGATCCCCTCCTCGAACGACCCGAGCAACGCGAGCGCGATCTGGCGGATCAACGACTGGACGGGCACACCGAGCGGCTTCAAGAACGCCGACCTGATGACGTACGCCCACCCCTCCGACGCCCGCGCCGCCGCCTGGACCGGCAACGTCGTCATCGGCAGCGGCACCGAGACCTCGGCCTTCCCCTGCTACCTCTGGAAGGACGTCAACAGCGGTCTGCTGGTGTACTTCAGGCTGACCGCCGCGCAGGCCGCCGCCGCGCACACCCTGCGGATCGGGGTGACGACGGCCTACGCCAACGGGCGGCCGCAGGTCGTCGTCAACGACACCTGGACGTCGGCGATCCCCTCCCCGCCCACCCAGCCGAGCACCCGGTCACTGACCAACGGGTCCTACCGGGGCAACAACCACACGTTCACCTACAGCGTGCCGGCCAGTGCCTGGCGCACCGACACCGGCCAGTACAACACGCTGAAGATCAACGTCGTGAGCGGTTCGGGGACGACCGCCTATCTCAGCGCGGGCACGTCGATCGACGCGATCGACCTGCTGAACTGAGTCTTTGAGGAACCGTCAGGTACCGCGCGTCCACTGCTGGTTGGTCCCTCCGTTGCACGTGTACGTGATGATCGTGGCGGAGTTGGCGGTGGACGCGCCGTTCACGTCCAGGCACTCGCCGGTGGTGCGGGCCTTGATGTTCACGTAGGAGCCCGAGGTGACCACGGACCACTGCTGGGTCGTGGCACTCGACGAGCAGTTCTCCTGGGTCACGTCGGCCGCGTTCTCCTGGAGGCACAGCGAGCTGCCGCGGCCGACCAGCTGGTAGTAGCCGGTGCCGAGGTTCTTGAACCACCACTTCTGGTTGCCGCCGCCGTTGCAGGTGTACTGGCTGATCGCGACGCCCTGCCACAGCGACTGGTCGGCCACGTCCGCGCACTTGCCGCTGTGCCGGGCGACGAGCGTGTTGTACGTGGCGGCGGTGCCGCCGACCGTCCCCGCGGCCGTGTCGACCGTGACCTCGGGGTACCAGGACATCGACATCGTGGTGGAGGTCGGGAAGGTGAGCGGCAGCCACACGTAGCGGGAGTCGTTGACGGTGCCGCCGAAGGAGTTGCCCCAGCGGTCGCCCATGTAGAGGTACGAGGTGCCCGACGTGCCCTGCACCGGAAGGACGTACGCGGTCTGCGAGTTGTAGGTCGTGGAGTCGCCGATGTTGGCCATCGCGGTCCAGGGGCCGGCCAGGGAGGTGGCGGTGGCGTACTGCTGCTGGTTGGCGCTCCAGCCGGTCGCGCCCGAGGTCAGCATGAAGTAGACGTTGCCCCGCTTGAACAGGGCCGGGGCCTCGCGGTGGCCGCCCGGCCAGGGGTTGGCGACCAGGGAGGCGATGCCGGTGTAGTCGGCGGTGAGCTTGTAGATCTGGAGGTCGTAGTTCTCGTTGGCCGCCGAGACCATGTAGGCGGTGCCGTCCGTGTCGACGAACGTGGTGATGTCGCGGGACATGTACTGGCCGAGCGGCCGGAAGCTGCCCTGGTAGGTGTAGGTCCCGTCGACGGTGTCGGAGACGGCGACGGCCGCGCGGGCCTCGCTGTAGTCGGTGCCGTTCTCCTTGTGCATCCACATGACGAACTTGCCGGTGGTCGCGTTGTACACGACCTTGGGCCGCTCGATGTAGGCGGTGCCCAGCTCGGCCGCGGACGACTGGGTGAGGACGTGGTTCCTGAACTCCCAGTTCTTCAGGTCGGTGGAGCGGTAGGCGTCCACGTACCGGAAGGTGTTGTCGGCGTTGCGGTCCTCGCCGAACCAGTAGTAGTAGGAACCGACCTTGATGACCCCACCGCCGTGCGCGTGCAGGGCGTTGCCCGAAGTGTCCGTGAACTGGACGCCGTTGGGGATGGTGAGCGGGGCGGCCTGGGCCGGTCCCGCGGTCGCCAGGGCGCCGGCCAGGGCCAGACAGAGGGCGAGCAGTACCGCGTGAGCACGTCTCATGACGCGACCTCCGTGTCCGTGGCGGTGTCCGCCACCGGTATGCCGAAGTCCGGTGTGCCGTCCGCGTGCCAGCCGAGCTTCTGGACGCGGGTGTGGCGGTTGGGGTCGTTCAGCGGGTCGCCGACGATCTCCTTGTACGGGCGGGCGTGGTAGACGAGCACGTCGCTGCGGCCGTCCTCGGCGACGGTGAAGCAGTTGTGGCCGGGGCCGTACTGCTTGGTGGTGTCGTTGCTGGTGAACACGGGGGTCGGTGACTTGGACCAGCTCGCCGGGTTCATGAGGTCGGCGTTCGCGTCGGCGGTGAGCAGGCCCATGCAGTAGTGCCAGTCCGTGGCGCTGGCCGAGTAGGACATGAAGAGGCGGCCGTTGCGGGCGATGACCGAGGGACCCTCGTTGACCTTGTAGCCGACGCACTCCCAGTCGTACTCCGGTGTGGAGAGCCGTATCTGAGGACCCGTCAGCGTCCAGGGGTTCGCCATCCTCGACAGGAAGAGCCCGGTGTTGTTGTCCATGCCGGGCTCGTGCTGGGCCCAGGCGAGGTAGCGGGTGCCGCGGTGGGTGAAGGTCGTGGCGTCCAGGGAGAACGTCTCCCAGGCGGTCCTGATCTGGCCCTTCTCCTGCCAAGTGCCCGTGAAGGGGTCGCCGTTGGCGTTCTCCAGCACCCAGACGCGGATGTCCCAGATGCTCTCCGCGGGCGCGGAGGCGAAGTAGATGTACCACTTGCCGCCGATGCGGTGGAGCTCCGGCGCCCAGATGTGGGCGCCCATGACACCGGTCGGGTGCTTGGTCCAGACGACGGACTCGGCGGCGGCCGCGAGGCCGTTCAGGGTCCGGGAGCGGCGCAGGACGATGCGGTCGTACTCGGGGGCGGTGGCCGTGAAGTAGTAGAAGCCGTCGGAGTGACGGTGGATGAACGGGTCCGCGCGGTTGCGGACGAGGGGATTCACGAAGGGCGCGGCCTTCTTCTTCTGCTGCGGGGCGGCGGAGGCGACGGTGGGGGTCGCCGCCAGGGCGCCCGCGGCCAGGGCGCCCTTCAGCAGCAGTCGTCGGTCGGGGACATCGTGGGCGCGGCTCATGCGCACTGCCTCTCGGGGAGGGGGTGTCCTGAGAGCGATGTTCGATATTGAGAACATCTGTTGTGATTGCGAACAGCCGAAAGGTACGGCTGGGGAAGGTGGCGGTCAACGGGTTGGACGCGATGAGAGAAGGCGCTTTCTGTGCGCCGAGTTTTGTGCGCCAGGTTTCTGTTATCCGTCCGGCCGCCGCGCGTCTCCACATCTGTGCACAGCCAAACCCACAAGACAGCAGCAGCCGTGGGCGCCCTCGTCGCCCTCCTCGCGTCGGCTCCCCCGGCCTGGGCCGCCGGCCCCCGGGACGTCACCGCCGACGTGCTCGCGGACCGGGACGTCACGCTGACCGGCGACACCCTGGTCACCGTCCCGGCCGGGACGACGACGTACGACGGGGTGTTCCGCGGCGAGGGCACCCTCACCGTGCGCGGCACCGGAACCCTGGTCCTCACCAAGGACAGCGACTTCACGCTGCCCGCCTCCCGGCAGCGGGTGCGCATCCTGGGCGGCAACCACCCCCGCGTCACCACGACCGCCGCCGACCCGCCCGCCGTCACGGTCGAGCGCGGGGCGACCCTTCAGTACGGCAACGGCGGCACGACCGGCCTGATCGGCCACTTCCCCTACGGCACCCCGGCGTTCCGGCTCAACCAGGACAACATCCGGGTCGACGGCACCCTGCGGCTGTCCCTCCGGAGCGCCTACAACCTGGGCACGGTCAGCGGCTCCGGCCTGATCACCCAGCCCCGCTTCCTCTGGGGCACCTGGGACCTGACGTCCGGCCCCTTCGCCGGCGTCATCGACAACGGCACCCAGACCAACGCCGGCCGGCCCGAGTACGCGACCTCCCTGCCGAACGTCCGCAAGGTGCTCAACCAGGGCACCTGGACGGTGGACACCCCGCTGGGCGAGACCGTCACCCAGCGGATGGACTTCTACCAGCGCGAGTACGGCAGCGACATCAACGTCCAGTCCCGGCCGGGCAGCAAGGTGATCCTCACCGGCCAGTACAGCTGGGCGAACCGGGGCGGCGACACGAACCCGTCCCTCAGCGACCCGGCACTGAACTGGACGCCCGCCCCCAAGAACGTCAACAAGCGCGGCACCAACATCAAGGGCGCGAACGTCCAGTGGGGCGACGGGACGACGAACAGGATCTTCATGCCGGGCACGGCGAAGACGGTCTACATCAACCTCCTCGCGGCGCGCTCCCGTTCCCTGCTGACCTTCGACTACAACGGCCCGGTGACCCTGGGTGCCCCCATAGGCGGCGGCCGCTTCCACGACACCCTGTCCGCGCCCGGCGCCGGTGACATCGTCATCAAGGGGACGAAGGGCAACGACGTCACCTTCGCCGCGGTCCAGTTCTACGACGGCTCCACGACCGTGGAGAAGGGTGCCGTACTCCGTCTGGGCAGCGGCCGACCCGGCGGCGACGGCGGGCTGTACACCGGGGGCGGCCAGTACCGGGTCGTGAACGACGGCTCGCTCGTCGTCGACAACACGAGCAGGTCCCTGACCCTGCCCCGGATCAGCGGCAGCGGCTCCCTCACACAGGCCGGCCGGGCGACGACGACTCTGACCGGCGGTGCGATCACGTACACGGGAGAGACGACGGTCGAGCGCGGCACGCTGGCCCTGCGGGGCGGGGCAACCCTGGCCCACAGCAAGGGCATCCGGCTCACCTCGACGGCGGCCCGGCTGGACGCGGGGACGGCGGGCCTGCGCGTGGTGTCCTCGCTGTCCGGCAAGGGCACGGTGGCGGGTGCGGTCGTCAACGACGGTGTGGTGGCCGGGGGGTTGAGCATCGCCGGGGACTACACACAGAGCGCGAAGGGCGAACTGGTCCTGGGAGCAAAGCCTTTGAAGGTCTCGGGTGCGGTACGGCTGGCCGGTGACCTCGACCTGGCGGCGGCCGGCACCCGACCGGCGCGGACCGTCACCGTCCTGGACCACCAGGGCGGTGCGCGGACCACGGGCGCCTTCAAGGGCCTCAAGGAGGGCACCCGGCTCAAGCTCGCCGACACGACCTACCGGATCACCTACCGGGGCGGCGACGGCAACGACGTCGTCCTCACGGCGGACACGGCGAGCGCGGCCGCACGTGTCCGTTCCGCCGGCACACCGACCGCCCAGGCCGCGGCACCCCGCACGACGGACACGGCCGAGGGTCTGGGCTGGTGGCCGTACGTCCTGGCGCTCGGCCTCCTGGGGGGTCTGGCGGTCACTCCGGTCCTGCGGACGCGGGGACGGCGAGGTGACGGCGGACGGCATGCGGCGGGTCGGTGAGCCGGCGGTTCGGTGAGCCGGGGGGCAGGCCGGGTTCCGGTGCGCGCAACACCGCCCGTCCCGGTGTTCGGGTGTCGGACGGGCGCGGAGGTCCGCCGTCCGTTCCGTTAACGTCGAGGGATGACCAGCGACATCCCGCACGTCCCCGACGCCCCCGTCCGCCCTTTCGCCGAGGCTCTCGCGGCCGGTCCGGTCGTGCTCGACGGCGGTATGTCCAACCAGCTGGAGTCCGCCGGACACGACCTGAGCGACGAGCTGTGGTCGGCGCGGCTCCTCGCGGAGCGGCCCGAGGCGATCACCGAGGCGCATCTCGCGTACTACGAGGCGGGCGCGGACGTGGCGATCACGTCCAGCTACCAGGCCACCTTCGAGGGGTTCGCCAAGCGCGGGATCGAGCGTGAGCGGGCGGCGGAGCTGCTCGCCCTGAGCGTCGGGCTGGCACGCGAGGCGGCGCGGCAGGCGGCGGCGAAGGGGGTCCGGCGGCCGCTGTACGTGGCGGCATCGGTCGGGCCCTACGGCGCGATGCTCGCGGACGGCTCGGAGTACCGGGGCCGGTACGGGCTGAGCGTGGCCGAGCTGGAGGCCTTCCACCGGCCCCGCCTGGAGGTGCTGGCGGCGGCCGCGCCCGACGTGCTGGCGCTGGAGACCGTCCCGGACGCCGACGAGGCGCGGGCGCTGCTGCGGGCGGTCCGTGGGCTCGGGGTCCCGGCCTGGCTCTCCTGCTCGGTCGCGGGTGACCGCACCCGGGCGGGTCAGCCGCTGGAGGAGGCGTTCGCGCTCGCCGCCGACGTGGACGAGGTCGTCGCGGTCGGCGTCAACTGCTGCGTCCCTCAGGACGTGGCGGTGGCGGTGGAGACCGCGGCACGGGTCACCGGCAAGCCGGTCGTCGTCTACCCCAACAGCGGGGAGTCCTGGAACGCGGACACCCGCGAATGGGAGGGCAGTGCGAGCTTCGCGCCGGAGCAGGTGCGGGGCTGGCGGGACTCGGGGGCCCGCCTGATCGGAGGCTGCTGCCGGGTCGGGCCGGGGGCGATCGCGAGCATCGCGGGGGCACTCGCGGCGGTGTGACCCGGGGGGGCTCGCGGACTGACGCCCCCCGGGGGCGCGGTGGCGGGAGGCGGTTCCCTCGGACGCACCTCCCGTCGCGCTCAGGCCAGGCTCAGCAGTGCGTCCGCGGAGAACGGGCGCAGTTCGGAGTGGCGTCCTTCGCGCACCTTGGCCACCCATGAGGGGTCGGACAGCAGCAGGCGCCCCACGGCGACCAGGTCGAACTCGTCCCGTTCCAGGGACTCCACCAGCCGGTCCAGGGAAGCGTTCGCCGCGCCCCGGCCCTCGACGAGGGCGCTCAGGAACTCGCTGTCGTCGAGCCCGACCGATCCGACGGCGACCGTGGGCAGGCCGGTCAGCTTCTTCACCCAGCCCGCGAGGCCGAGGTCGGATCCGGGGAACTCCGGCAGCCAGAAACGCCGGGTGGAGCAGTCGATGACGTCGACCCCCGCCTCGATCAGCGGGGCGAGCAGCAGGTACAGCTCGTCGGGCGTGGTCGCGAGCCGGGCACCGAAGTCGCTCACCGTCCACTGGGAGACGCGCAGGAAGAGCGGGAAGTCGTAGCCGGCCGCGGCCCGGCAGGCGGCCACCACCTCGGCGGCGAAGCGGGTGCGGCCGCCGAGGTCGCCGCCGTAGCCGTCGGTGCGGGGGTTGGACTCGGGCCGCAGGAACTGGTCGATGAGGTAGCCGTGACCGCCGTGCAGTTCGAGTCCGTCGAAACCGAGACGCCGGGCGTCCGCCGCGGCCCGGCCGAAGGCGGCGACCACCTCCGCGATGTCCGCCTCGGAGAGCGTGGCCGGTCCCACGGCGGGCACCTGCGGGTGCGGCACGGCGTCGCCCTTGCGTTCGAGGCCGGCGTGCCACAGCTGGGGGATGATCCGGCCGCCGGCCGCGTGCACCTCCTCGACCACGCGGGCCCACCCCGCCAGTGCGTCCTCGCCGTGGAAGCGGGGCACGTCGGTCGTGGGCGCGGCGGCCGGGTGCCCCACGACCGTGCCCTCGGTGACGATGAGGCCGACACCGCCGCGGGCGCGACGGGCGTAGTACTCGGCGACCTCGGGGCCGGGCACACCGCCCGGGCAGAAGTTCCGGGTCATCGGCGCCATCACGGTCCGGTTGGGCAGGTGCAGTCCGCCCAGCGAGAAGGGCCGGAACAGCGGAGCCACGGCGGGTACCGCGGGACGTGCGGCGGGGACGGCGACGGGGACGGGGGTGGTGATCGGACCGGGCATGCGGACGCTCCATCGGTACGGGGTCGGGGACGGTCTGGGCCGGAACGGGTCCGGATTTCTCATCCGGCGGGGCGTGCCGGCACTGGTGCCGCCGTCTCGGCGTGGGCCAGTTCGACGGCCCGGCGCAGGGTGGTCCGCGCGGGCAGGCCGAAGATGTCGACGATGGTGGCGAGGCGCTGTTCGAGGGTGCCGCCGACGACGTGGTACGGGATGTCCAGCTCGTCGAGCGTGCGCCGCAGCAGTTCGTCGGACAGCCGCCGGAACCGCTCCGAGACCGGCCGGTGCCCGTCGGCCACCAGGTCGAACTCCACCGGCAGGTGCACGAAGGCGTGGTAGGCGGTGCGGGCGTGTTCCCTGAGCACCACGCCCAGGGCTTCGATGACCTCGGCGTAGAAGTCGGGGGGCGCGTTCGTGGGGTCGTAGCCGTCGGTGGGGTGGATCCCGGCGTGGACGCGGACCGTGCCGTAGACCCATTCGTGCAGTGACGAGCCGTCGGAGACGAAGCCGTCCGGGAGATGGGACTCGCGTACGGCCCGCTCGGTGAACCGGCGGATGCCGAGCTGGATCAGCTCGGACGCCGAACACTCCTCCAGGCGCTTGCCCGGCAGTGCCTCGGCGAGGATCTCGCGCATGGTCCTGGCATGGGTGCGGGGTATGCCGGTGAGGTACGAGAGCGCGATGGTCGTCGTGGTCTTGCCGGTGCTGTACGTGCCGGAGACCGCCAGTTTCTTCGCCGTCTTGTTCGTCATCGGGGTCCTCGGTCCGGGAGTCGGTGTGCCACGGCGAAACGCCCGGTGATGCCGTGGAAGGAGTAGCTGAGATCGCACGCCCGCCAGGTGTCGTCGGCCACCGCCAGCCGGTGGGTGTCCTCGATCCGGGCCCGGACGGGGAACGGACGGTCCAGGGCGCGCAGCGGGAGCCGGGTGGACAGGGTGGCGCGGCGCAGCCAGAGGGTGTCGCTGTCGTGGCGGTCGAGTCCGTCGAGCGCGTAGAGCAGGACCTGGGTGAGCTGGCCCGTGACGGTGATCGCGTCGATCATGGAGGCGCTGGGGCCGTACGCCGCCTCCAGTCCGGTGGAGTACGGGTGGCCCTCCCCCGGTGCGGGTGTGATGCGCACGGTCGCAGCGATCTCCCGGGCCGCCCTGTCCACCCGCATGTCCAGGAAGTCCAGGCCCCGATGGCGGAACTGGTCGACGAAGTAGCACCGGCAGGGCTCCCCCAGGGCGTCCGCGGCGCTCGCGTGCCGCGCCTCACCGCTGTCGGCGTGGTATCCGTTCCCCGTCTCGTGCTGGACCTCGGACCGGACGTCCATCGAGCCGATGCGCGTGTGGACCACGGTGGCGCGCAGGCCGTCCACGACGTGCACCGACTCGGCGGGCCGGGCGACGCCGTGCACGGCGAGGTGGTCCAGGTCCTCCTGGGGCCGGCCGCCCGCCCGCAGCCGGACCTCCCGCAGCCACATTCGGGAGCGGGCCCCGGAGTCGAGGTCGTACGCGTGCACCAGCAGGATCTCGGCGAGCTGGGCCCCCAGCAGCAGCGTGTCGATGCTGCTGAGGTGCGGGACGAGGGCGCCGTTCGTGCCCTTCGCGGACCAGTCGGGCGGGTAGCGCACGGACGCCCGGGCCCGCGCCTCGGCGGCATGGGGCCCGCGGACCACCCGGATGTCGTGGAGCCGCTGGCGGACCCGCCGGAACCCGTCGCCGAAGAAACGGTGTTCGGCGGGGCCGAGACAGTCGGCGAGGGACGGGCGGACCGGCCGGGAGAGTGTCATGGCCGGCTCGTGTCGGGGGCCTTGACGGTCGGCCCGCTCGGCCGGGGGACGGCCATCACCCGCAGGAACATCTCGTAGGTGGAGAGCAGCGGGGCGACCGCGATGCTCCAGGTCGGATCGTCGGCGGGGACCAAGGGGGTGGGCGGCGTGGCGTCGGGCATGACGGCCTCCAGTCGGACGGCTCGGCTTGGCTCGGACGGCTCGGTGTGGCGCGTACAGCTCGATCGGGACTCGGCTCGGACGGGTCCCGGCCCGGACGGCGGGGTGAAGCACGGGGTTCACAGTCCGAGCAGTTCGTCCATGTGCCGGTCCCGGAACAGCAGTGCGCGGGCGATGCTCGCGTGATCGGCCTCGTCCGGCGCGTCGAGACGTGCCCACGCCTCCCGCAGCCGCAGGCGTGCGGCCGTGCAGTGCAGGTGGGCGAGCCGGTGGTGCCCGTCCTCCTCCGCGCGCGCGAGGACCGCGGCCATGCCGAACAGCTCGCGGGAGATCCGGCCGAGCAGCAGCAGCCGGTGCTGCCCGCGCGTTCCCGTCGTGACCGGCTCCGCCGCACCGCAGTGCGCGGAGAACCGGGAGAGCTCCTCGTTCAGGGCCCGGGCGTGGCCCGCGGTCCGCGGGAAGAACGTTCCGGTGCGCGCGAGCGCCTCGGGGTCGCCCGGGTAGCCGGGGCCGTCCGTGACATGGGCGAGGAGCGTGCGGGCCAGTTCCACGTCGAGCATGTCGTCGACCCCGCCCACCGTCCGCAGCATCCGGGCGTCCCGGTAGGCCCGCTCCAGAGGGGCCGGCGGTGCGCCGCGTCGCCGTTTCGAGCGTGCGGTCTCCAGGCCTTCGGCACCGAGCAGCGACACCGTGCGGTCCACGATCCGCGCACAGGCGTCGGTGCAGAAGTTGCGGGCCGCCATGCGCTCGAACCACCGGTCGTGGGGGTCCGGGGCGGCCAGACTCCAGCGGACCACCGTGTCCATGGCGTGCACGTCCGCCACGCAGGCCGCGAGCGTGCGCTGGACGAGGTCGTACTCGCCGAGCCCGATGCCGTCGATACGGCGGCGCGCCACGAACTCCCTCGACCAGCGCAGGCAGTTGCGGGCGACGGCGAGTGCCGGGGCGGCCTGGATGAGCAAGCGTGCGGACAGCACGGCCGAGGCCAGGCGCGGGGTGTGCCGGGGGTCGCCGTCCGGGACCGTGAGCAGGTGGTCGCGGGGGACGACCACGCTGTTGAGGCGCAGCGATCCGTTGGGCAGGCCGCGGGCTCCGAGGTACTCCAGTGCGGCCCGCACCTCGAAGCCGGCGCTGCGGGTGTCCACGACGGCCAGGCCGACGCGCCTCCCGTCCGGTTCCCGCACGGTGACGGTGACGCCCAGCAGGTCGGCCACCGGCAGGTTGCTGACGAAGAGCTTCTCACCGTTCAGGACGTACGCGGAGCCGTCCGGTGTGGGGGTCGCGGTCGTCCTCGGCCACCGGTTGCCGCCGCCGGTGGGTTCGGTGTCGGCGAAGCCGGAGATCATGCCCTCGGCGGTGCGCCGCCGGATCAGGTCGCGCAGCGGCCCGTGCGGCAGTGCGGGGAGCAGCGAGGTGCCGACGCCGATGCCGTTGTGGACCCCGAGCATCACACCGACGGCCGTGGACCGGGAGGCGGCCGCCTCGACGACGCGGAACACCTCGTAGGGCGACAGACCGAGGCCGCCGAGGTCCTCCGGTGCCGCCAGCCGGAACGCGCCGAGGTCCTTCAGCCGGGCGACCAGGGAGTGCGGGAGTTCCGCCTCCCGGTCGACGGCGTCCGGGTCGACCTCGGTGTCGAGGAAGGTCAGCAGCGCGGCCGGCCGGTCCTCGCCGTCCGGGCGGGGCGGGGCGGGCTGCCCGAAGACCGGGCCCCCTCCGGCGAGGGTGGTGAGAAAGGTGGGCGCTGCGGCGGGCAGGGATCGGCGCCCCATGAGGTCGGCGGTCATCTCACACCTCCCGGGCCTGGCACGCCCCGGTCCGGTGCGCCGACCGCACCGTGTCGAGGAGCAGGTGCAGACGGAGTCCGGTCTCGAAGTCGGGCACGGTACGGGAGCCGGTCCGGATGTCCCGGGCCAGCGCGCTGTACAGCTCCAGGACGTTGCGTACGGCCGTGTCGGGGACGTCGACCGCGGTGCGGTGCGCCGGCGGCACCGGCACCTCCCGCCAGGTGTCCCCGGCCGGGGCCTCGTACAGGTGGATGTCGCTCACCTGGATGCCATGTCCGGCGGCGGGCCCTTCGGAGACCAGGGCGAGGCTGCCGCGGGTGCCGGTGAACTCCAGCCGGGTGCGCGGGTGACCGGTCTTGCCGTCGTGGACGTGTACGGAGACGGGGACGCCGGTGACCAGGAGCCCGCCGATCAGGACGTGGTCGGCGCCGGTGACGCCCACCGACTCGGCGGTGTCGGACACGGTCAGCCGGGGCTGCTGGACGGACAGGAGGGCGGAGAGGCGGCCCATGCTGCCGCACAGGTGCTCCAGCAGGTCGAGCGTGTGGCCGCCCGCGACCTCCAGGGTTCCGGCACCGTTGCGCCGGTCGAGGGTGTACACGGCGTCGGAGGTGACCGTGCCGCCGGCCCCTTTCGCCCGCGCGGCGTAGACGTCGACTCCGGTGATCCGGCCGATGGCTCCCGAGGTGAGCAGGTGCCGGGCGTGCCGGACGGCGGGTGCGTGGCGGGCCTGGAGTCCGACGGCGTGGTGGACGCCGGCCTGCTCGGCCGCCGAGGCCAGCACCTCGGCCTCCTTGGTCGTGCGGGCCAGCGGCCACTCGCAGTAGACGTGCTTGCCCGCCTCCAGGGCCGCCTCCACGAGTGCGGCGTGGTCGGGCGTCTTGACGGCGACGACGACCAGGTCGACGTCGGGGTGGCCGCTCAGCCTGGCCGGGTCGGTGAAGTGGTGGCGGGCTCCGTACTGTTCGGCGGCGCGGCGGGCGCTGCCGGAGCGGGTCGTGGCGACCGCCGTGAGCTCGTAGTCCGGTGACGCGGTCAGCGCCGGCAGGTGCGACATCCTGGCCCAGCCTCGTTCGGGGCCGGCGCCGATGACGCCCACACGGATCGGTTCGGTCATGGCTGCTTCCCTGGTCTGGAGAAGGAACGGGGGTGTGCACCGGGGCGGGCGGCGGTACGGGGGGGTTCGCCGGCCGCCCCGGTGCTGTTCAGGTGTCGGGAAGGAGTCAGGACAGCCGGGCCAGTTCCTCGCCGAGGATGTTCACCGCGGTGGTGATCTGTTCCTCCGTGTGCTCGGAGGTGATGAAGAACCGCAGCCGCGCCAGGCGTTCCTCGACCGCCGGGTGCAGGATGGGGTTGGCGCTGATCCCCCGGGCGTAGAGCCGGTCGGCGAGGTGCAGCGCCTTCTGCGAGTCGCCCGTGATCGCGGGGACCACCGGGGTGCCCTCGCTGGTGCCCACGTCGACGCCGGCCTCGGCGGCGAGCCGCAGGAACAGCGCCGAGTTGTCGTGCAGCCGGGTGACCCGCTCGGGCTCCTCACGGATCAGCCGCAGCGCGGTGAGCGCGGCCGCGGTGGACGCCGGGGGCAGGCCCGCGCTGAACACGAAGCCCGGCAGGGTGTACCGGAAGTGCTCGATCAGCTCGTGCCGTCCGGCCACGTAACCGCCGCAGCTGGCCAGTGACTTGGACAGGGTGCCCATCCACACGTCCACGTCGTCCGGGTTCACGCCGGAGAACTGGGCCATGCCGCCGCCGGTCTTGCCCATGACGCCGATGCTGTGCGCCTCGTCCACCATGAGCAGGGCGTCGTGCCGCTGCTTGACGGCTATCAGCGCGGGCAGGTCGGCGGTGTCGCCGTCCATGCTGTAGACGCCCTCGACGACGATGAGGACGCGGCGGTAGTTGTCCCGGACGTGGTCGAGGATCCGGTCGAGGGCGACGAGGTCGTTGTGCGGGAAGGGCTGCCGGGCGGCGCCCGACTGGCGGCAGCCCTGGATGATGCTGTCGTGGGCGAGGGCGTCGTGGAGGATCAGGTCCTGAGGGCCCATCAGGTGCCCGATGACGGTGACGTTGGTGGCGTGGCCGCTGACGAGGCTCACCGCGTCCTGGGCGCCGACCAGGTCGGCCAGTCCCCGGTCGAGTTCCACGTGCAGCGGGCGGTTGCCGGACAGGATGCGGGCCGCGGACACCGAGGAGCCGTACCGTTCGACCGCTTCCCGGATGGCGGCGGCGACCTCGGGATGTCCGGACAGGCCCAGGTAGTTGTAGCTGGAGAACGAGATCAGCTCACGGTCGCCGACGCGGGTGGTGTCCCGGATGGTGCCCTCGTGCGGCAGGAAGTACGGATTCACGGCGCCGGACGCCTCCAGGCCCCGCTTGCGCTCCAGCGAGGCGAGGACCTCCGGGAAGGTCCTGACGTCGGCGGCCTCGCGGCGGTCGGCGGGGCTGTGGGACGGCTCGGCGGGGGCGGCCTGGGTCGGCACGACGGCTCGGTCCGGAGAGGGGGCGTCCGCCTGCCGGGCCGGGGCCTCGGACGGTGTGGGCGCGGCGGTCGGCCGGGTTCCGGGCCGGTCGTCGAGACGGGTGTGCACGGCCGTGACGAGGTCGCCGATCGAGGCGATGTCCATCATGTCGGCGGCCGGCATCGCCAGGTCCGGCCACTGGGCGCGCAGGCGGGTGGCCAGCTCGGCCAGCATGATCGAGTCGAAGCCGAGGTCCGTGGCGAAAACCTGTTCCGGGCGCAGGAAGTCCTCGGGATACGCGCTGACCTTGGCTATGCCGGCGTAGACGACGGCCGTGACCTCGTCGGCCGTGACCGTGGAGGCGGTGACCGTGGAGGGTGCGGCCGGAAGGGCCGGCGGTACCGGTGCTGCCACGGGGCGGGTCACGGCGGGTTCCGTGACGGGCAGGGCGATCGTCGGCAGGGCCGGGCCCGGGAGGCCGCGGCCGGCCGGGTCGAACGACTGGAGCAGGGCGACCTGGGCGTGCAGGAACTCGATGAGACCGCTCATCCTGGGCTCTCCGATCGGGGACGTGGGGAGGGGTGAGGGGATGACCGCGCGCAGCGACGGTTCGGAGGCACCGTCGGCGAGGGGCACGGCCGCGGCGGAGCGGGTACCGGAGCCGTGTCCGGCCACGGCTTCCGGGCCCCCGGCAGCGACGGCGGGGGCGGGTTCGGCTCCCGGAGTGAAGGCGACGGTGGCGGACCGGGCGGTCGCACTCGCCGCAGCCGCCGCCGGGCTCGGGATCACCACGCTCCGCTCCCGCAGGCTCCCGCCGGTGCGGACGCTGTAGACCGAGGTCGCCAGCGGGGAGGGCGGCAGGGAGAGCAGCCGGCCCGCGGCGGGGAGGAGCGGCGTCGGGTCCAGCGGCGCCCCGGCCACGGCGAGCCGGCCGAGCGTGGTGAGGAGGGCACGGCAGGCGTCGGGGCGGCCGGTGCTGAGGGGGAGCATCTCGAGGCTCGCGCCGGCCTCGTTGTTCCGGGCCATGCGCAGGAGCGTGTCGCCGCCGTAGACCTGGACCAGGAAGTGGGCCCCGGAGGCGGCGACCGAGCGGACGGCGTCGGTGAAGCGGACGGGGGCGGTGTTGTGGCGGGCCCACAGGTCCTTGGTCTCCTGCGGGTCCTGGCAGACCCGGCCGCTGACGGCGGAGACGAAGGTGCGGGTGGGGACGGTCAGGGGCAGGGCGGCGATGGTCTCGGACATCTCCTCGTCGGCCGCCGCGACCAGCGGCGAGTGGAAGGCGTGCGACACCCTCAGGAGGACCGTGGTGACGCCCTGCGCCGCGCAGTGCTCGCGCAGTTCCTCCACCGTCTCGGTGCTGCCGCTGAACACCAGCTGGCCGTCGTGGTTGTAGCAGGCGGGCCAGACCCCCTCGACGGCTTCGGCCAGTCGTTCGGCCTCGGCGACGGGTGCCTGGACGGCGAGCATGGCCCCGCTCCCGGAGGGGACGGCGGAGGCCAGCACGGCACCTCGCTTAGTCATGAACCTGACAGCTTCGTCGGCGGTGAGAGCGCCGGCCGCCACCGCGGCGGGGAACTCCCCGACGCTGTGACCGACCGTGATGTCGGGCTCGATCCCGCAGGCGGCCAGCAGTTCGACGGTGCCGGCACCGGTGATGCCGAGCGCCGGCTGGCACATGTCGGTCACCGTCAGCAGCGCCTGCGCCCGGGCGTCGCCCGGGGCGTGCGGCTCCGTGATCAGCCCGGGCAGGGCGGACGGCACGGTCTGCGACTCCTCGGCGGTCACCTCGATCAGCTCGGCGGCGCGGGCGGCCGGCACCGGGAACCTCCGGACGAGGTCCGCGAGCATGCCGGGGCGCTGGGAGCCCTGGCCCGGGAACGCGAAGGCGATCCGGCGTTCCTCGGCGGGCAGCGGCCGGGCCGCGGCATGGATGCCGGGGGCGATCTCGCCGAGCGCTCCCTGTGCCAGCCGCTCGGCCGCGAGCCGCAGGCCGTCGAGCAGTTCCTCGCGGCCGGCCGCGGTGAAGGCGAGACGCGCGGTGAGCAGCTGCCGGCGGCCGAGGGTGCGGGACACGTCGGCGGGGGTGGCCTGCGGGTCCGCGGCGACGGCGTTGCCGACCTCCTCGGCGTGCCGGGCGAGGTCCGGCACCGATCCGGCGGAGAGCAGGATCAGCCAGGGATCCTCCGGCAGGCTCCCGTCATCGGACAGGCTCCCGCCCGCCGCCGGGGCGGGTGCGACGCGCGGGGCGCCTTCGAGGACGGCGTGCACATTGGTGCCGCCGAAGCCGAACGAGCTGACTCCCGCGCGGCGGACCTCGTCGTGCGGCCAGGTCTGCGCGCTGGTCGTCAGCCGCAGCCCCGAGGAGTCCAGGTCCAGGACGTCGGCGACCTGCGTGCCGGCAGGCTGCGGCGGTACGACGCCGTGGTGGACGGCGAGCGCCGCCTTGACCAGACCGGCCGCCCCGGCCGCCGACAGGGTGTGGCCGATCAGGGCTTTGGAGGAGGAGACGTAGCACGGCGTGGTGGCGCCGGACTCCGCGCGCAGCAGTCCGATCGCCTCGATCTCGGTGCGGTCGCCGACCGGGGTGCCGGTGCCGTGCGCCTCCAGCAGGCCGACTTCCCCGGGGTCGGCCCCGGCGTCCCGGTAGGCGGCGCGCAGGGCGGCGAGCTGCCCCTGGGCCTGCGGTGTCATGGGTCCGCCGCCCCGGCCGTCGTTGGCGGAGCCGACCCCGCTGATGACGGCGTAGATGCGGTCGCCGGCCGCGAGCGCGTCCTCGACCGGGCGCAGCACCAGGGTCGCGCCGCCCTCGCCGAGCACGAATCCGTCGGCGCGCTCGTCGAAGGGCCGGCACACGCCCTGCCGGGACAGCGCGCCCGCACGGGCGAATCCGACCAGCGGGGTCGGCGAGAGGCTGAGGTAGACACCTCCGACGAGCGCGATGGAGCAGGCACCCGAGCGCAGGCTGCGGATCGCCGCGTCCAGGGCGACGAGCGCGGAGGAGCAGGCGGCGTCGAGCGAGACGGAGGGGCCGCCGAGGTCGAGGACCTCGCTGACGGTGCAGGGCACCATGTTGGCCAGGCACCCGGGGATGGTGAAGGAGTTGAACGGCATCAGGGCGGAGTCCGTGGCCCGGTGCAGCCGGCCCAGCAGTTCGGGGTCGGTCTCGCCGTCGTGGAACGAGCCGTCCGCCAGGAGGTTCGCACTGATCCTGGAGACGCTGATGTCCCGGTGGTCCAGGGAGGTCACTCCGGCGAACACACCCGTGCCGGCCCGGTCGAAGCCGTCCCGCTCCCAGCCGGCGTCCTGGATCGCCTCCCGCGCCAGGTCGACGAACAGCTTGGCCTGCGGGTCCATGGCCCGGGCCCGGCGCGGCGGGATGCCGTAGTGCGCGGGGGCGAACCGGTCGGCCTCGGGGAGAAAGGCGACCTGGTCGGTGTAGACGCCGTGCGGCTCACGGAAGTCGCCCGGCCGGTGGTACACGGAGTGGTCCCACCGGTTGGCGGGAACCGCCGAGAACTGTGGCTCGGCATTCATGAGAATTTTCCAGAACTCGTCGATATTGACGGCTCCGGGGAATCGGCACGACATGCCGACGATAGCCATACCAGCCACGAACGCCCCCTCGATCCCACATCGATTGCGAATTGGTCGGACACCGGGGGAATGAAGGCGGGAAATGGAATGGATGGGACCCGCCCGCCGACGCCGACACGGAGAGATTGACGGTGACTCCGGAGCGTGCGCAAGCAGCCTTCTCAACCAGTGGAAAGAATGCCGGTGAGCGACCGGGGAAAACCGGGACGCGGCGAAAATCCGGCGACCGGAAGCTTTCCGGCTGGTGAGAAAGAATGACGAACGGGCAGCGCGCAGGCTTCCGGGGACACCCAGCCGGCCCCCACGGCCGACCTGCCTGCTCCCGAAGGCCGCCCGCCAACCCCCACAGGCACCCCACCGGCCCTCTCGGGCGACCCGCTGACTTCCACAGGCAACCCATCCGCCCCCTCAGGCCACCTGCCCGCCTCCTCGGGCGACCCGCCGACTCGCTCAGGCGACCCGCAGACTTCCGCCGGCGACCGCCGCCCCCTCAGGCTCAGGCGACCCACCGACTCGCACAGGCACCCCACCGACCCCCTCAGGTGACCCGCCGCCCCCCTAGGCCCCCGCCTGCCCCCCTCAAAGCGACCCGCCGCCCCCCACAGGCGACCCGCTCTGCCCCCTCGGGCGACCCGCCGGCCCCCTCAGACCTCCGGCCCCGCGGGGCGCAGACCGACCTGGTGGGCGAGGACCAGAACCGTCGCCTCGAACAGCGCCTCGCGGTCCTCGATGACCGCGTTGTACTGCCCGAAGACCTCGAAGCTGATCAGCCCGAAGAGCTGCGCCCAGACCGCCGCGAGCCGTGGCGCGGCCCTTTCCGGCAGCGTGCGGCCGGGCTCGCGCAGCAGGAGGCGGACGTCGTCGGCGAGCACCGAGCGGCAGTCCGCGCCCGGCACGTCCGGCTCGGCGAGGGCACCCGCCTCGTGCGCGGACTGCGCCACCGCGAGCAGGACGAGCGCCACCCGGGAGGCGGGGGCCACGGTGTCCTGCGGGGCGGCGTAGCCGGGCACGGGCGAGCCGTAGATCAGCGCGTACTCGTGCGGATGGTCCAGCGCCCAGCGGCGCACGGCCCGGCACACGGCGCTCCAGGCGCGCATCCAGTCGGCGGTGCCGACGCGTTCGACGGCCTCCTCGGCGGTGGCCCCGAGCGCGTTGTACGCGTCGACGATGAGGGCGGTGAGCAGGTCGTCCCGGCTCGGGAAGTAGCGGTAGAGCGCCGACGAGACCATGCCGAGCTCCCGGGCCACCGCACGCAGGGAGAGCCGCGCGGCACCCTCGGCGGCGAGCTGCCTGCGTGCCTGGTCCTTGATGGCGCCCGCGACCTCGGCGCGCGCCCTGTCCTTGGCTCCTTGGATGACTCCCATGTGAGCAGTCTGCCACCTACGAGAGCACCGCCCAAGTAAGAGAGCAGTGCTCTCTTCATGAGATCAGTGCTCTTGCATTGAAGCGACGATCGCTGTAACACTGCTCTCCGGGCAGAGCATTGCTCTCATCCGAGAGCGCCAATCTCCGCCACGCGGCAGCACGTCAGCCCTGGCCGCGTTTCCCCACGTCAGTGCCTATGAGCCCGGAAGCACAGCGGTGCTTCCCGGCCGGACGGGTCTCGCCCGCACCGGCCGTTCAGGGGCATCCAGTCCCCCGTCGCACCCGTTCCGGCCCGGTCGGCCCGCGGGTACAGCCGTAGAAAGGAATCCCGTGTGATGGCCACTTCGGTGCCCTCCGGGAGCGCCAGGACGAACCGCCGCGGTCCCTGGTTCACCCTGCTCGCCGGATTACTGTTCCTGCTGGTCGCCGGTGCCGCGAGCGCCGGAGTACTGACCCATCTGAAGTCGGGCGGGTTCGACGACCCCGGCTCCGACTCGGTGGCCGCCGCCAAGGCGCTGGAGCGCTCGTTCCCCGACAGCCAGCCCAACCTGATCGTCCTGGTCAAGGACACCGAGAACGGCCTCGACGGCGCACCGGCCCGGGCCGAGGCGGACGCCGTGCGCAAGGCGGTGTCCGGCACGTCCGGCGCCCGGATCGTCGCCTCCTGGTTCGAGACGCCCGACCCGAGCCTGCGGTCCGGCGACTCGGGGCTGATCCTCGTGCGGATCGACGGCGACGAGAACGAGAGCATGCGCACCGCCGACGACCTGCACGAGGAGCTGTCGGACACCGACGGCGGCGTCTCGGTCTCGTTCGGCGGCATCACCGCCGTCAACGACGACATGAACAAGCAGGTCGAGAAGGACATCGTCGCGGCCGAGACCATCGCGATCCCGATCACCCTGCTGCTGCTCGTCCTGGTCTTCCGCGGTCTGGTCGCCGCCCTGCTGCCGATGCTCCTGTCGGTGCTCACCATCGTCGGGGCCCTGGCCGCCGTCAACGTCACCGCGCAGTTCACGGACGTCTCGGTCTTCGCGGTCAACCTGATCACGGCACTCGGGCTCGGGCTCTCGGTGGACTACAGCCTGTTGATCGTCACGCGCTACCGGGAGGAACGGGCGGCGGGCCGTACCGACGCCGAGGCGCTGCGGATCACCCGTGCCACCGCAGGCCGCACGGTCGCGGTGAGCGGCGGCGTGGTCGGCGCGGCACTGGCCACGCTGCTCGTCTTCGACCAGTACTTCCTGCGCTCCTTCGCGGTCGCGGGCATCGCGGTGGTACTGGGTGCCGTGCTCGGCTCCCTCTACCTGCTGCCGGCCGCGCTGCGGCTGCTCGGCCACCGGATCGACGCGCTCGGGGGGCGTCGGCGCAAGCTGCCGGCACCGCCCGCGGAGACCTTCTGGGGCCGTGTCGCGGGCCTCGCCTTCCGGCGCCCCGCCCTTCTCGCCACTCCGGTGATCGCCCTGCTGCTGCTCATGGCGGTGCCCTTCGCGGGTGCCCAGTTCGGCGTGCCGGACGAGCGGGTCCTCCCCAAGGGGGCCGAGAGCCGAGTGGTCAACGAGGCGGTCCGCGCGGACTTCGGAGCGGGCGACGACCGCGCCCTGAACGTGGTCTCCGAGGACTGGAAGGCCACCGGGAGCGGGCTCGGACAGTACGCGGCCGACCTGTCGAAGGTCGCCGGCGTCACCCGGGTCGTCGGTTCCGCCGGGGTGTTCCAGG
Source organism: Streptomyces sp. 351MFTsu5.1 (assembly GCF_000383655.1). Classification (NCBI taxonomy): domain Bacteria; kingdom Bacillati; phylum Actinomycetota; class Actinomycetes; order Kitasatosporales; family Streptomycetaceae; genus Streptomyces; species Streptomyces sp. 351MFTsu5.1. The sequence goes on from NZ_KB911775.1 coordinate 427,911, forward strand.
ACGGGTCCAGGGTCGCGGCACTCGACCCGGCGGCTGCCGCCGGTTACCGCAGCGGGGACGCGGTCCGGCTCCAGGTCCAGACGGACGTCGTGCCGTACTCCGAGAAGGGCGGCGACCTCGCCCGGGCGGTCCGCGCGGTCACGCCGCCCGGCGGGAGCGAGGTCCTGGTCGGCGGGCAGGCGGCCCAGCTGGTGGACATCACCCACTCGATCGCGGCCAAGCTGCCCCTGGCGATCGTCCTGATCAGCGTGCTGAGCCTGCTCTTCCTGTTCCTGCTGACCGGCAGCGTCCTGATGCCCGTCAAGGCCCTGCTGTTCAACGCGCTCAGCCTCGTCGGCATCCTCGGCGTCGCCGTCTGGATCTTCCAGGACGGCCATCTCTCCGGCCCGCTCGGCTTCACGCCGTCACCGCTGGCCGTGTCGATGCCGGTGCTGGTGTTCTGCATCGCCTTCGGCCTGTCCATGGACTACGAGGTCTTCCTCGTCGCCCGCATCAAGGAGCGCCACGACCGCACCGGCCGTCTGGAGAGCTCGGTGCGCGAGGGGCTCGGTGCGAGCGGGCCCGTGATCACCGCGGCCGCGGCCATCCTCGCGGTGTCCTTCTTCGCGATGCTCAGCTCCGGGGTCTCCCTGATCAAGATGTACGGCCTGGCCACGGGCCTCGCCATCGTGGTGGACGCGGTCCTGGTGCGCGGTGTGCTGGTACCGGCGTTCATGCGGGCCGTCGGTCCCTACAACTGGTGGGCCCCCGCGCCGCTCAAGGCCCTCCACCGCCGCTTCGGCATCAGCGAGTCCGCCGAGCCCGAGGCGGCCCCGGCCGGCGCCGCACCCTCCTCCGACCGATCCGGGACAGCCCCCCAGACGACGGGATCACGTCCGTGACCGACACCGAGAGCACCCCCGTCCGCAGCATGGACCGGCTGCGCGAGATCGCCGGCGTCGCCGCCCGGGCGGCCAACGCCCACAACACCCAGCCGTGGGAACTGCGGTTCCGCTCCGACCACGTCGAGGTGGGCTGGCGCCCGCAGTACGCGCTGGGCCCGAGCGACCCCGCGCACCGGGACCTGCGACTCTCCCTAGGCACCTACGTCGAGAGCCTGCTGATCTGCGCCGCCGAGGCGGGGATCCCGGTGCGCTACGAACCCGACTTCGACGTGGACGCCACCCGGGTCGGCCTGCTCCGCCCCGACGCCTGGCCGACGGCGAGTCCCCGCTCGGTGGCCGAGGTCGAGGGCCGGCGGGTGTGGCGGGGCGCCTGGAAGCGGGAGCAGGTACCCGCGGAGGCCCTCCACCGAGCGCGGCGGACCGCCGAAGAGGCCGGTTTCCGGGTGGCCGTGGTGCCCACGCAGGCCGCCCGGCCCCTGCTGGTGAGGGCGTACCACTGGTTCTTCGGGGACGCCGGGATCGCCGCCGAGCTGCTGGTCTGGGCCCGGCTCACCCCCCGTCACCCGGAGTACCGCCGGGACGGGCTGAACGACGTGATGCTCGTGCTGAGCAGGGCCGAGGCGCTGGCCATGCGGATGTTCTTCGCACCCCCGGTCTACCGCGCCCTGCGCCCGCTGGGCCTGGTGCGGCTGCTCACCACCCTGTCGTCGGGCGCGACCAGGGGCGACGGCGTGGTCCTGGTCGTCCTCGGCAAGGGGAACGACCCGGCGGACGAGGTGGAGGCGGGCCGGCTGGTGACCCGGCTCTGGCTGGACCTCTTCCGGGACGGGATCCACGTCCATCCGCAGAGCCATGTCATCGACTGCCCCGGCACCGTCGACGACCTGGCCCGGCTGTGCGGGGCCAAGGACGGCGAACGCCCGCTGGTGTTCTTCCGGGTGGGCTATCCGGCGACCGACCCGGCCGCACGGCCCCGTCATCCGCGCAGGGAGAGCGCGGAACACATCTCGGCGTGAATTCCGCGGTCCCCGCCGGGCGGGCGGGGACCGCGGCCGACAGGCCAATGACCGGCATCCCCGGGAACGCCATGCGAATGCACCACCGCGAGTCGCACGACGAAAGGGTTCTGCCGAATGTCCATACCATCACCCGCCGCGGATCGTTCGGTCGTCGAGCGCACGCTGAGCGTCCTGGGAGCCTTCGACACCGGAAATGTGCGTCTGACGGTGAGTGAGATCAGCCGCCGCTCCGGGATTCCGGTGGCCACCGCTTATCGCATCGTCGCGAAACTTCTTTCCTGGGGCGCATTGGAGCGTGCCGAACACAACCGGTACACCATCGGTCTGCGCCTGTGGGAAATCGCCCTGCTGGCACCGCGGCATTCCGACTTACGCAGCGCGGCGGTCCCGCACATGTTCGAGCTGCGCGCGATGACCCGCAGCGCCGTCCTGCTCTCGGTGCGGGACGGGGACGAGGGCATCTGCCTGGAGAGCGTCTCGGGCACGGCCCGGCCGCTGCACAGGTCCTGGTCCCGGGGGCACCGCTTCCCCCTGCACGCGACGGCCTGCGGACGGGTCCTGCTGGCCGCGGCCGACGACACCACGTGGGAGGAGATCCACACCCTCGGGCTGGGCCCGCACACCCCGAGGACGGTCACCGACCCGGCCGTGCTGCGCGGACTCGTCGAGCAGGGCCGGCGCCAGGGGTTCGCCGTGTGCGACGGCGAGCTGCTCGACGGGGTCGTCGAGGCCGCGGCCCCCCTGTATGACGCCGACGGGACCGCCGTGGGTGCCGTCGGTCTGGTCACCGACCGCGACCGCACCCCCCACGACCGCGACCGCACCGCCCACATCCACGACCTCACCCGGCCGCTGCTGACGGCCGCCGGGCGCATCTCCCGGAGCCTCGCGCTGCGGACCAGGACCGAAGGACAGCACCACTCGTCGACCGACAAGCAGAGGAGCAGGACATGAACACCGTGCAGGAAGAGGTCCGCAGCGGTCTGGCGGACATCGTCAACGAGATCGTCGGAGCGCCGCTCGACGAGGTCCGCCCCGAGCAGTCCTTCGCGGACGACCTGGACGTCGACTCCCTGTCCATGGTCGAGGTCGTGGTGGCCGCTGAGGAGCGCTTCGGGGTGACCATCCCGGACCAGGCCGCCGCCGGCATGAAGACCGTGGGCGACGCCATCGGCTACATCATCGCCAACCGCTGACCGACCAGGAGGCGTTCGCATGTTCTCGACAGATCGCAAGGTGGTCGTGACCGGTGTCGGAGCGACCACGCCACTCGGCGGTGACAGCGCGTCCACCTGGCAGGGGCTGCTGGCCGGCCGCTCCGGGGTGCGGCTGGTGACGCATGCCTGGGCCGCCGAGACCCCGGTGCGCATCGCCGCGGAGGTCGCGGTGGAACCCGCCGAGCTGCTCCCCAGACCCGAAGCCCGCAAACTCGACCGCTCGGCACAGTTCGCGCTGGTGGCGGCCCGTGAGGCCTGGGCCGACGCCGGCTTCACGGGACCGGCGGGCACGGACGGCACCGCCGATCCCGACCGGCTCGGGGTGGTCGTCGCCTCCAGCATCGGCGGGGTGATCTCCCTGCTGTACCAGCACGACGTGCTGCGGCAGCAGGGGGTGCGCAAGGTGTCGCCGCACACCATCCCGATGATGCTGCCCAACACGCAGGGCGCCAACGTCGGACTGGCCCTGAACGCCCGGGCGGGCGTGCACTCCCCCGTGAGCGCCTGCGCCTCCGGCTCGGAGTCGGTCGGCTACGGCATCGACATGATCCGTTCCGGCCGGGCCGACATCGTGGTCGCGGGCGGGACCGAGGCGGCCATCCACCCGCTCACCATCGCCGGCTTCGGCAACATGATGGCGATGTCCAAGCGCAACGACGACCCGGCCGCGGCCTCGCGTCCCTACGACCGCGGCCGTGACGGCTTCGTCATGGGCGAGGGCGCCGGGGTCGTCGTCCTGGAGTCCGCGGAGCACGCGGAGCGGCGCGGGGCGCGCGTCTACGCGGAGGCCGTCGGGCAGGGGCTGTCGGCGGACAGTCACCACATCACCCAGCCGGAGCCGTCGGGGCGGGGCATCGTCGCCGCGCTCTCCGGTCTGCTGGACTCCTCCGACCTGGTCCCGGACCAGGTGGTCCACGTCAACACGCACGCGACCTCCACGCCCAAGGGCGACGTGTCCGAGGTGAGGGCGCTGCGGAAGGTGTTCGGCGAGGCCATGGACCACATCGCGGTGTCCGCGACGAAGTCCATGACCGGCCATCTGCTGGGCGCGGCCGGCGGTGTGGAGAGCGTGGCGACGGTCCTGGCGCTGCACCACCGGCTCGCGCCCCCGACGATCAACATCGACGACCTCGACCCCGAGGTGGACGCCGACATCGTCCGCGGTGAACCGCGACCGCTCCCCGGGGGGCGCATCGCGGCCCTGAACAACTCCTTCGGGTTCGGCGGTCACAACGTGGTGCTCGCTTTCCGCACCGTCTGACGTGCGCAGCTGTGGGTTTGGCCGCCCGCTGTACGCGATCACAGTCTCCACAGTGCCGGGAATGCGGATCAACCGGCCTTCCATTCAATGGAAAGGCACCGGAACGCTCCCGGTGGAATGACCTCTCGATACCGGCCGGTCAGTTACCGGCCGGTATCGACGTCTCGTCAGGAAGCGCCGTTTCCCTCATCCGTCGAAATTCACTCCGTGAACGCGCCGAAAGGCACCCGGGGTCATCTGCACCAGGCGTATGAAGAACTTGGTGAAGTTGCTGACCTCGGTGAATCCCAACTGCCGGGCCACCGCGCCGATGGGGAGCCGGGTGTGCGCGAGCAGGCGGCGCGCCTCCAGCGCCACCCGGGCGTCGATCACCCCCTTGGCGGAGGTGCCGATGACGGTCCGGCAGGCCCTGGACAGGGCGTGGCTGGTGCAGTTGAGGGCGGTCGCGTAGTACTCCACCCGGCGGGTGCGGTGGAACGAGCGGTCCAGGTCCTGCCGGAACCGCTGGAAGAGCTCCAGCTCGCTGTGGTCGATCTCGTCCTGGGCGAGCCGGCACTCCTGCCGACTGCGGCAGACCCTGGTGACGGTCAACAGCACCACCGACAGCAGGTGTTGCAGAATATGCTCGCCCATCGCGCGCTCGGTGCAACGGAATTCCTCGCGCAACAAGTCCAGGACGCGCCCGAGTTGACCCATTTCCGGCTCCTCCAGCTGCCAGAACGAGGGGCGCAGCACGTCGTCGAGCGCGCCCACGGTCGCCTGCATCGGCAGCGGGAACGCCTCGGTGAACAGGATGACTTCGCCCTTCATCCCGGGTTGCGGCGCGTACCTGACGATCTGGTTCGGGCGCAGCCACAGCAGGCTGCCGGGACGGCACTCGATGCACGAAGAGTCGACCGAGAAGATACCGGTGCCCTCGGTGACCAGCAGGATCTCGTGGAAGCCGAGTCGGTGCGGGGAGGACAGAAGTGTCTGCGGAACCTTCTCGAGCAGGTCCTCGAGCGACATCACCGAGATACCGGAACCCGATCGGCAGACGGGGGTGTAGGGCACGACGGGAATCGGCAGGCGTGCGAAATCGACCATAGAGGTTCCGGAATCGACCTTTCTCAAGTCACTTAAGAATTCAATGATAGTCCTGGCCGCCCGTTCCGGATCACACCGGTGCAGCATGCGCGACTCGGACACCGCTCGCATTGCGTGCAGAGGAAAGGAACGAGACGGGATGACCACCCCCCACGTCGGCGCCCCGGAGCGCTCGCTCGTCGATCGCGCCCTGAGTGTGCTCAGTGCCTTCGACCGCCAGAACCGCACGCTCACACTGAGCGACATCAGCAGGCGCTCGGGTCTCCCGCTGGCGACCGCGCACCGCATCGTCAACCGACTGCACAGCTGGGGCGCCCTGGAGAGAGGCGAGGAGGGCAGTTACAGCATCGGGTTACGGCTCTGGGAGACCGGAACCCTCGCCCCACGCTGCTCACCGCTCGCCGAGGCGGCCCTGCCCCATCTGATGGACCTGCGGGCCCGTGCCTCGGCCGGCGCGCTGCTGGTGATCCGGGACGGCCTCGAGGGCGTCTGCCTCGCCATCGCCTGGGGCGGGGCCGGCGCCCCGGTGTGCCTGCCCGAGTCCGGGGACCGCATGCCGCTGCACGCGTGCGCCGCGGGACTCGTGCTGCTCGCGCACGCCGACGACGCCGTCCAGAACCATGTCTGCGAATCGCCGTTGCGGGCGTACACGCCCACGACCCCGGCTCATGGCGCCGCGCTGCGGCAGGCCCTGGCGAAGGTCCGGCGGGACGGCTACGCGGTGACCCACCGCACCCTGGATCCGGACTGCGCCTCCCTGTCCTTCCCGGTGCGCGGAGCGGGCCGGGCCGTGGTCGCGGCGGTGGCCGTGGTGGCTCCCGCGGACACCTTCCAGCCCGCGAAGGTGGCCCCCCTGGTCTCCGCCGCCGCGGACGCCATCTCCCAGCACGCCCGGTCCTCGACCCTACGGCCGCCCCGCGCCACCCCCTGAGGGCAGCCGCTTCCCACGCGTGCCGGCGCCCGGGCAAGGGGCCGCAGTGACCCGACTCACCGGCGTCGGCCGACCCCGCCCGGCCCCCTCAGTGCTGCCGCCGGGCGAGCCCCGTCCGCCGCAACCGCCGTACCACGGAGCGGAGTTCCGCCGTCCTGGCCGGCCAGCCCTCCGCCGGTTCCGAGACCGGGGCGGTCTCCTTCGTGGTCGTGTCCGCCGTCCACACCGCGAAATCGCGGTCCCGAGGGCCGGACTCGACGTACGGGTCGCCCTTGCCGAAGACCTGGACCGGGTGCGTGGCGTCCCAGGGGCGCCAGCCGGGATCGCCGTCCGTGGCGAAGCGCACCCAGGCACCGTGCATGGCGGCGGCGAGCTCGGCCGGGGCGCCCTCGCCGGCGAGCTTGGCCGACTCCGGGACGTCCCCCGTGTCGAAGACGAAGCCCAGTTCGAGGGCGTGGCAGGCGCCGAGGTCGGGGAGATGGGAGGGCCAGGCGAACTCGTAGACGTACGACGAGCCGGGGCGGGCCTCGGCCAGGCGGTGCAGGGGGATGCGCAGGAGGTGGTCGGTGACCATCTGGCCGACGATGTCGGCGGTGCCGGCGTCGGGGTGCAGGGCGCGGTAGCCGCGGACCACCTCGGAGCCGCAGTGGCAGCGGGCCATCGCACCGGCGAGGGCGACCGGGCCGAGCCGGTCGACCCGCTCCAGGAGGCCGCCGGGGACGAGCCAGAGGCGGTACTCGTCGCTGGTCCAGCCCAGCATCAGCTCGACCTCGCTGGCCACCGAGCCCTCGACGAGCGCCTCCAGGGGGTCGCGGGGCACGAGGTCACCGTCGATCACGATGCCGAAGGCCGGGCCGCCGAGGACCGGGCTGCTGAGGCGGCCCACCTCGGCCTGGGTGCGCAGCAGCAGGTCGCGGTCGACCTCGGCGAAGGCGGCGGCGGTGGCGGGGACCTTCAGCCGGGTCGCCATGCGGCGCACCATCCGCCGTACCTTGTCGCGGTCGCTCGCCTCGGGCGGCCCGCTCTGCAGGACCGCGCGCCGGAACAGCCCCTGGGCCTGCGGGGCGGCGAGCAGGGCGCCGATGCTGATGGCGCCGGCCGACTGCCCGGCCAGGGTGACGCGGCCGGGGTCGCCGCCAAAGGCCTCGATCGTCTCGTGGACCCAGCGCAGGGCGGCGAGCTGGTCGCGCAGGCCGGGGTTGGCGGGGGCGTCCGGGAAGAGGCCGTAGCCCTCCACGCCGAGCCGGTAGTTGACCGAGACGAACACCACGCCGTCCCGCGCGAAGGCGTGTCCGTCGTACACCGGCACCGCGGAGGACCCCCTGGTCAGGGCACCGCCGTGCAGCCACACCAGGACCGGGAGGCGGGCGCCGGGGCCTGGTTCGGGCGTCCAGACGTTGAGGTTGAGGCAGTCCTCGCCGGGGACGACCGGGTCGGAGAGGTACTGCGCGAAGGCGTCGGAGTACGGCGGTTTCGGGGCGGTCGGCCCGAAGTCGGCGGTGTCGCGGACACCGTCCCAGGGCTCGGGCGGGACAGGGGGCCGGAAGCGGTTCGGGCCGAAGGGCGGGGACGCGTAGGGGATGCCCCGGAAGACCGCGACCCCGTCCTCGTGGCGGCCGCGTACGGCTCCGTACGGCGTGCTGACCACGGGATCTGTCCGGACTGCTGCCATGTGACCACCAGCCTCCTCAGCGCGCTTGTGCACCGTGAACAACAGAGCACCACATTTCGGCCCGGTATTCCGGTGCAGAGCGCGTCAAGGCGGCTGCTCGGCGTAGTCGGGATGCGGTCGGCGGGGCCCGGCCTCTTCCCGACTCAACCGGGCGAACCTAGGGTAGGAAGCGCTTGCTGCCTCGCGCTTGCCTTTCCGCGCTGGTCGAGACTTCCATGGCCCTCGGGCGGGCCGGAGAGGGTGGTTCCCGATGGTCCGCACGGGGAGTGCGAGCGTGGCGGCCGGTCCGACGCTGGCGGTGGTGGCCCGGGAGGCGGGTGTGTCGGTGCCGACCGCCTCCAAGGTGGTCAACGGCCGCGAGGACGTGGCCCCCGAGACCCGCCGCCGGGTCACCGAGGCGCTGGACCGGTTGGGCTACGTCCGCAGACCGAGGTTCGACGCGGCGAAGTCGTCCGGCCTCGTCGACCTGGTCGTGCACTCGCTGGAGACCTCCTGGTCGGGGGCGGTGCTGCACGGTGTGGAGGCGGCCGCCCACGACGCCGGACTGGAGGTGGTCGTCTCCGCCGGGCTGACCCGGAACCGGGCCGGCCGCCCCGAGCGCGGCTGGCTGGACAAGCTCACTGGGCGCGGGTCCTCGGGCGTGCTGTTCAACCTGGCCGAGCTGTCGCCGGCGCAGTACGGGTGGCTGGACCAGCACCGGATCCCCTACGTCCTGATCGACCCGGTCCTGGAGCCGCCGGCGGGCGTGGTCTCGGTGGGCGCGGCGAACTGGCAGGGCGGAGTGACCGCGACCGAGCACCTGCTCGCGCTGGGCCATGAGCGCATCGCGGTCGTCGCCGGTCACCAGCGCAAGATGTGCAGCAGCGCGCGGGTGGCCGGCTACCGTTCGGCGCTCGCGGCGGCGGGGGTCGCGCAGCGGCCCGAGTACGTCCGTCTCGCGGGCTTCGACGAGAGCACCGCGTACCGCCGCACGCTGGAACTCCTGGACCTGCCCGAACCGCCCACCGCGGTCTTCGTCTGCTCCGACAGCATGGCGCTCGGCGTGTACGCGGCCCTGGCCGAACGCGGCCTGAAGGTGCCGGACGACATGAGCGTCGTGGGGTTCGACGACCTCCCCGAGGCCCGCTGGGCCACCCCGGCCCTCACCACGGTCCGCCAGCCCCTGTCGGAAATGGCGGCGACGGCCCTGCGGCTGCTGGTCCGCATGATGGAGGGCGACCGCCCGGAGAGCACCCGCACGGAACTGTCGACGCGGCTGGTGGAACGGGCGAGCACGGGGGCGCCGCACGGCTGAGCGAGTTCGGGCACCCTGGGGTCTGTCGGTGGCGGCGGGGCCGGGCACCCTGGGTCCTTCGGCGGCGGCGAGGCGGGCACCACAGACCCCCCGATGGCGTCGGGGCCGGCCACCAGACCCCCCCCCGGGTAGCGTCGAAGCCGGGCACCCCGAGCCCCCGTCGGTGGCCTGTCGTGCGCTCGCCGGCTGCCGTCTGAGCGGACGAAGACGGCGTCCGCCGCGACCGGGGCCGCCTGGCCCGCGGCGACCCGCAGCCCTCCCCGGCCGCGCCGTGCGCATCCGGCGCGCGGGACGGGCCGTGCGACCGCGGACAGGCCGCGCGCGAGGAGGCGGGGGCCGTCGGCGGGGCGGCCCTGGCCGACGTCCGAGCCGCCCCGGCTATGCCGCGGGTTCGTCCGCGTGCGTCCCTGGTCGTGGGCCTGTGTGCGTCGGAATCGTTCAGCTTCGGTCATCCGTGGGCGAGGGGAACTGGCCGGGTCGGACGGGCGTCGAACGGTGCGGCGGGGAGGGGCCGTCGCCCCGGCCCGGGCGGCGGCGAGCACTTGGGGGACGACCATGACGCGCTGGCGGCCGCTGCCCGACGCACTGCCGAGGGAGGCCCGGCATCTCGTCGAGCAGCTGCGGCAGCTCAAGGACCGCACGGATCTGAGCCTCGCGGAGCTCGCCCGGCGCACCGCGTACAGCAAGTCGTCCTGGCAGCGGTACCTCAGCGGGGCCAAGCAGCCGCCACGCGGTGCGGTGCGGGCGCTGTGCCGGGTGGCGGGCGCGGACCAGGCACGGCTGCTCGCGCTGTGGGAACTGGCCGACCCGGTCTGGCCGTACGGCCCGGTGGGCCCTTCGGTGCCGCCGCGGATCCCGGCGGACGGGGTGCCCGAGGCGGCCGCCCCGCAGGCCGTGGCGGCGGCCGTGCCCGGTCCGGAGCACCGGCGGTGGCGGGCGGCGGCACTGGTGGCGTTCGCGGTGATCGTGCTGCTGGTGGCGGGGGTGCTGTGGGCGTGGCCGTCGGGGAGCGAGTGACGGCACGGCCGCTCCCGCTCCCCCGCCGACAAGGGTCAGCCGACCTGGTCGTAGTAGGCGTTGCGCCAGCTTCCCCTGCCCTTCAGCTTCACCCGGTACTTGCCGCCGACCCGCTTGAAGTCGACGTCCCGCTTGTCGCCGTCGTAGCGGACGGTGCCGCCCGAGAAGGGGCCGTGCAGCCACTGCTGGGCGAACTCCCAGCTCTGGTCGGTCACCACCCCGTCGTTGTCGGTGAGACCGAAGCGCTCCTGCCACCACTGGGTGGCCGACTCGGTCTCCGGGCCGAAGGAACCGTCGATCCGGCTCTTGGCGAAGTTGTGCCAGTCCCCGTCGTCGTCCTGCCACTTGGCGCCGTCCGCGTACAGGACGGACTGCCACAGCGCGGTGGCGTTGCCGGTGGCGTGGTCGTCGACGCCCAGGTTCTCCTCGTCCTGGAAGTCGTCGCTGACGACTCCGTTGCCGTCGATCCCGTAGTACGGGGCCGCCTCCGCCGCCGGCGCCACGGCGAGGCCGATGGTCCCGGCGCCCAGCAACACGGCCGTCACCGTCGCGGCGGCCCGCTTGCGCATGCTCATGGATGTCTCCCTTTCCGAACCGCCGTGGTTCCCCCCGTGGTTCCCCCTGGGGCGGTTCGCTTCGCTCGGCACGGCACAGCGTCACAGGGCTGAGGTGCGCACGGCGAGAGCCGCTCGCGTCCCCGGTCCGGCGGGGGACGGTCCGCCCGGTGTACGGCGGCTCGGTCCGGGAGCGCGGGACGTACGGGGACCCGCCGGGTCGGGATGGGACGGGTTCGGCACCCTGCCCGGGCGCTCCGGCCCGAGCGCAGGCCGCCGTGGGTGTTCCCTCGGGCGGTCACGGGTGCGTAGCCTCGGCGCGGTGAACGCGATTCCGGCAGGCCTCGACCATCTGGTCCTCGCGACCCCCGACCTGGCGGCGACGGTCGCCGACTTCACCCGGCGCACCGGCGTCGTGCCCGCCCCCGGCGGCGTGCATGTCGGACGCGGCACCCGCAACCACCTGGTGGGGCTGGGCGGCACCGCCTATCTGGAGATCATCGGGCCGGACCCGGAGCAGCCGGAGCCCACGGGCCCGCGCCCCTTCACCGTGGACACGCTGCCCGCCGCCCGCGCCGTCACCTGGGCGATCAGCCCGCCCGACCTGGACGCGGCGGTTGCCGCCGCCCGGTCGCGCGGCTACGACCCCGGGGAGATCCGCCCGATGAGCCGCCGCCGCCCCGACGGCACCCTCCTGGAGTGGCGCCTCACGGACGGCGTCACCCAGCACCCCTCCGGCCTGGTCCCGTTCCTCATCGACTGGGGCGCCTCCCCGCACCCCACGGCCTCGGGCCTGCCCGGCACTCCCCTGCTCTCCGTCGCGGCGACCCACCCGGCCCCGGACGAGATCCGCCCTCTTCTCGCCGCCGTCGGCACCGACCTGCGCCTGTCCGAGGGCCCGGTGGGTCTCTCCTTCACGGTGGACACCCCGCGCGGCCCGGTGAGCTTCGGATGACGTGTCCGATTCCTTCAAGACCTGGCCCGGCAGCCCCGTCTACCGTGCCGGTATGACTCCACGATTCGACGCCATCGGCCTGGTGGCCTCCGACATGGCCGCGTCCGTCGCCTTCTACCGGCGGCTCGGTCTCCCCTTCCCCGAAGGCGCCGAGACCCAGCCGCACGCCGAGGCCGAACTCCCGGGCGGGATGCGGCTGATGCTCGACACCGAGGAGACGGTCCGCTCCTTCCACCCCGGCTGGCGGGCCCCGGAAGGAGGCAGCCGCACCGCCCTCGCCCTGCGCTGCGACAGCCCCGCCGAGGTCGACGCCGTGTACGAGCGGCTGGTGGGCGAGGGGGCCCACGGGGAGCTCAAGCCGTGGGACGCGGTGTGGGGGCAGCGGTACGCGTCCCTGCACGACCCCGACGGCAACGGCGTCGACCTGTACGCCCCGCTACCCGGCGGCGAGTAGCCGCGTCAGTGGCACGCCGGTCAACTCCCTGACGTCCCGGGCGAGATGGGCCTGGTCGGCGAAGCCGCACCGGGCCGCCGTCGCCGCGTAGGGCACGCCGGCCCGGGCCAGCGCGAGCGCCCGCTGGAGCCGTAGGATCCGGGCCAGCGTCTTCGGCCCGTACCCGAAGGCGACGAGGGATCGGCGGTGCAACTGCCGTGCCCCGAGCCCGAGTTCATCGGCGGTCACGCCCACCGGCCGACCCGCGCCGAGGGAGGCCACAAGGGTGCGCAGGACGGGGTCGGCCGGGGTGGCGCGCTCCAGCGCGATGTCCTCGAGCGCGGTGGCCGGGTCGGCCGCCCCGGCGACACGGCTCCCCAGCCGCCGTACCTCCGAGGCGGGCCACAGGTCGGCCAACTCGACCCGGAGGTCCCGTAGTTCGTGCGCGGGGACGCCGAGGAAGGCGGGTGCGGAACCGGGCTGGAAACGCAGGCCGGCCCAGGTGCCGGGGGCGCCTGCGGTGACGTACGCCCGAGTGTCGGGGCCCGCGACCAGCAGCCGCCCGTCGTTCCAGAGCAGGTCCATGCACCCGTCGGGCAGAACGCGCCCGACACCGTCCCCGACCCAGAGGACGGCACCGGCAAGCCTGGACACCCGTTCCGTGTACACCCACCCAGGCTAGGACGCCCGGACGCCGACCGCCCGGGGGCTCCTGCGCACCCCTCTTGCCGATCTCGCCGCGCCGGGCCCGCGGGCGAGGGCGAGGTCGTCGGGGTGCAGTCGGAGCCCCCCGTGTCGGGTACGGACGACGGCCTGCCCGCGGACCCTTGCGGGGCACGAAAGTCACCCCACTCGGGGACGGCGCTGTCGGTCCGTGCGGATGGCCTCAGCCCCCGTCGGCCCCGACCTGGCACCGCGCCCCCGTCAGGGCCCCTCCGGCTTGTGCGGGGGATGGGTCGACTTCGCGTGGGTGCGCAGGCGGGACGTCACGTCCTCCGGTGGCAGGAAGCGGGACCACCGCTCGGGGAACTCCGAGGGCATGTCGGGGTCGTCCGGGTCGACCTCGGTGTCCCGGACGGCCGCCGCCGCGCGGGCCACGTACTCGGCGACCTGGGCCTCCCGCACCCGCTCGTTCGCGGCGCGCGCCGCCGCCGTCGCCGCGGCCGGCCAGACGCGGTCGATCGCCGCGTTGACGGCCGCGCCCACCAGGACCGCGAAGGCCGAGACGCCGATCCACAGGAGCACGGCGACCGCGGCCGCCAGCGAGCCGTAGATCGTCGCGCCCTCGATGGTGCTCTGGAGGTAGATCCGGAGCAGGAAGCTGCCCAGGACCCACATCGCCAGGGCCACCAGGGCGCCGGGGACGTCCTCGATCCACGGTGAGCGCACCGGGACGGACACGTGGTACAGCGTCGTCAGGAAGGCGACGGACAGGATGATCACCACGGGCCAGTACAGGACCTGCACGACCGTCGCCGACCAGGGCACGATCCGCACCACCGCGTCCGGCCCGGCCACCATCAGCGGCAGCGCCACCGAGCCGATCAGCAGCGCCGCGATGAACAGCGCGAACGCGACCAGGCGGGTCTTGACGATGCCCCGGACGCCGTCGAGGCCGTACATGACGGTGATGGTGTCGATGAAGACGTTGACCGCACGCGACCCGGACCACAGGGCGAAGAGGAAGCCGACGGAGATGACGTCGGGACGGCCGCCCTTCATCACGTCGTCGAGGATCGGCTGCGCGATCTGCCGTACCCCCTTGTCGGACAGGACCGTGCGCGCCGCGGCCAGGAGGTTGGCCTCCAGGCTGCTGATGCTGTCGGTGCCGGTCCAGTCGTCGACGTAGCCGAGCAGGCCGATGAGGCTGAGCAGCAGCGGCGGTACCGACAGCAGCGAGAAGAACGCGGCCTCGGCGGCGAGCCCCAGGATGCGGTACTCGACGCACGAGTTGACGGTGTCCTTGAGCAGCAGCCAGGCGGTCCTGCGCTTGGATACGTTCCGGTAGAGGGCTCGGGCCCGGTGGAGCCGCCCGGAGGGTTGTTGAGGGGATTCGCTTGCTGCCTGCACGACCTAAAGGTATCCGCCAGGAGAGCGTGCACTCATCCCCCGGTCCCGGGGCGGGGCACACACCGCAGGGCCCTGACCTAGCCCCGAACCGGCCGCCGCCCCCGAGACGACACCGCCCACCCCCGTGTCCGTCATGTGACCCACCCCGCACCCCGGGGTACTTTCGCAGGCATGGCAGGCACCACGCACACCGTGACCAACCAGCCCCCGCCTCTGATCGGCTACGACGTCTACGGCGCCGACCTCGCGCTGAAGGAGGCCGTGGCACGGCATCTCGACCCGGACCTGCTCGACGAGGTCGACGGCGAGCTGTCGGCGCTCGGCCGGGCCTGCGGCTCCGCGCAGGTGCAGGAATGGGGTGCCCAGGCCAACGAGAACCCGCCCCGGCTGCGCACCCACGACCGCCACGGCCACCGTGTCGACGAGGTCGAGTTCCATCCCGCCTGGCACCGCGTCCTCGGCAAGGGCGTCTCCGCGGGCCTGACCGCCGCCTGGGCCCGCCCCGGCGGACACGTACGACGCGCGGCCGCCTTCCTGCTGTGGACACAGGTCGACGCGGGCAACTGCTGCCCCCTGTCGATGACCCACGCGGCGGTACCCGCCCTGCGCACCGACCCCGATCTCGCCGCCGAGTGGGAGCCCAGGCTCACCTCCATGGTCTACGACCGCGAGCTGCGGCCCGCCCACCTCAAGGCGGGGGCGCTGTTCGGGATGGGCATGACGGAGAAGCAGGGCGGCAGCGACGTCCGGGCGGCCACGACGACCGCCCGCCCCCTCCCCGACGGCGAGACCTACGAGCTCACCGGCCACAAGTGGTTCTGCTCGGCCCCCATGTCGGACGGTTTCCTGGTCCTCGCCCAGGCCCCCGGCGGACTCACCTGCCTCCTGGTCCCCCGGGTCCTGGAGGACGGCACCCGCAACCCGTTCCTCCTCCAGCGCCTGAAGGACAAGCTCGGCAACCGCTCCAACGCCTCCGCCGAGGTCGAGTTCGAGGGGACCTGGGCCCGCCGCGTCGGGGACGAGGGCCGCGGCGTCCGCACCATCATCGAGATGGTCGCGGCGACCCGGCTGGACTGCGCCCTCGGCTCGGCGGGCCTGATGCGCCAGGCCGTGGCCCAGGCGATCCACCACTGCACGCACCGCGAGGCCTTCGGCGGCAAACTCGTCGACAAGCCCCTGATGCGCAACGTCCTGGCCGACCTGGCCCTGGAGTCCGAGGCGGCGACCACCCTCGCGCTGCGGCTGGCGGCCGCCTACGACAAGGGCGACGAGCAGGAGCGCGCCTTCCTCAGGATCGCGGTACCGGTGGCGAAGTACTGGATCACCAAGCGCTGCACACCCCTCGTCACGGAGGCCGCGGAGTGCCTGGGCGGCAACGGCTACGTCGAGGAGTCGGGCCTCCCCCGCCTGGTCCGTGAGTCACCGCTGAACTCGGTCTGGGAGGGTGCCGGCAACGTCCAGGCCCTGGACGTCGTACGGGCCCTCGGGCGGGAACCGCAGGCCCTGAACGCCTACCTCCTGGAGATCGGCCGCACCCGGGGCGCCGACCACCGCCTGGACGCCGCCGTCAAGAGCCTCTTCACGGAACTGGCCGACCTGGAGGGCATCGAGGGCCGGGCCAGACACCTCACCGAACGCCTGGCCCTGGTCCTCCAGGGCTCCCTGCTGGTCCGCCACGCCCCACCGGAGGTCGCCGACGCCTTTTGCGCGTCCCGCCTGGGCGGGGACGGGGGCACGGCCTTCGGCACCCTGCCCGCCGCGCTCGATCTGGCGAAGGTGGTGGACCGGGCCGGGCCGCAGGCCTGAGCCCGACAGGGGCGCGGGGCTGTGTCGATGTGCGGCTCCGCCGCGTGGGCGCGACAAGCCCCCACCGGCCCGCAGCCGCAAACGCACCCAACGAGGCACAACCGTAGGCGCCCGGCCCAACCGTCGGAGACGGGGGTGGTGCTGCGCCGACACGGCACCACCCCCGTGATGGCCCACAGGCCGAAAAACGCCGCTGCGAGACGACGTCCGCTCAAGTTTCAACCAGGCCGGGGCGCACCACCAGGGTTGCAGGGGGTTGCAACTTCCTGGTGACTGTGGCCGGACCGTCCTCGTTCCCCGGACGCGAGCGGCACTATTGGACGGACAGTCAAGACAGCCGGTCACGACGCACAGCCACGACGGACGGAGGGCGGACCCGTGCCGATCTCGCCGACCCATGTGACCCGCCTGGCCGCCGTGGACTCGGCTCGCGCGGCCAGGGTGCTGAGCGAGGTCCGCTCCGCCACCCTGTCCGGCCGGCCCGCCCCGCTCGCCCCGCGTCCGGTGATCGAGGAGTCCTGGAGTCGCATGCTGCGCGGTGGCGTTGACCCCGACCACGATTTCCGGTCAGGGCTGCTGTCTCCTGAGGAGGTCCAGCGGCGCCGGGAGGACACCCGGCTCCGGCACGTCCTGCCCGTTCTCAGGGACGGACTGCTGGCGGTCGCGGACGTCGCCCACCACATCATGGTCGTCGCCGACGAGGACGGCCGGGTGCTGTGGCGGGAGGGCAGTTCGCCGGTGCTGCGCAAGGCCGACGGCACCGGCTTCGAACTCGGCGCCGACTGGCGGGAGAGCGTCGTCGGCACGAACGGCATCGGCACCCCGGTGGTGGTGGGCCACCCCGTGCAGGTGTTCGCCTCCGAGCACTTCGTGCGCTCGCAGACCTCCTGGACCTGCACCGGCGCCCCCATCAAGGATCCGCGGGACGGCCGCCTGATCGGGGTGGTCGACGTGAGCGGGCCGCTGGACACCATGCATCCGGCCACGCTCGCCTGGGTCGACTCGGTGGCCAAGCTCGCCGAGGCGCGGCTGCGCGAGCTGCATCTGACCTCGCTGGAGCACCTGCGGGCCGTGGCGTCGCCGGTGCTCGCCCGGCTCACCGGCAGGGCCCTGGTGGTGGACCGGGACGGCTGGACGGCGGCGGTGACCGGAATGCCGTACCCGAACCGGATCGCGCTGCCCAAATCGCCGTCGCCGGGACGCCGTTGGCTGCCCGCGCTCGGTCTGTGCACGCTGGAGCCGCTGGCGGGCGGCTGGTTGATCCGGGCCGCCGACCAGCCGGAGCCGCCCGGCGTCACCCGGATCGTCCTCGATCTCGCGCACCCCCGCCGCTGGACGGTGACCGTGACGGCGGGGGGCGGCGCGGTCGCCTGGAGTCACGAACTGAGCCCCCGGCATGCCGAGTTGCTCTATCTGCTCGCCCTGCACCGCTCGGGCCGCACCGCGGCGGGCCTGGCCGAGGACATGTTCGGCGATCCGGTCCGTACGGTGACGGTACGGGCGGAGATGTCCCGAGTACGGCGGTACCTCGGGGCCTTCCTGGAGCATCGGCCGTATCGTTTCTGCGAGGAAGCGGAGGTGGAGGTGCTGCTTCCGGAGAGTCCCGCCGACCTGCTGCCGCACTCGACGGCCCCGGCCGTGCTCGGGGCCCGCGCCGTCACCGAGACCGAGTGAAAACCCTCGATCCGGGCGTATCTCCCGCATAATTGCACGGTCTTCGCCTCCAACCGCGCCGTACTGCCGTAGCATCGCTCTACGGGCCACCCCACCTGCTCCTCGGTCAACGTACGGATCATCAGGCGCAGTTGGCCCGCCTCGGGAGGACGTATGAAGCATCGTGGCAGACACCGCAGGCGGAGGCGTGGTCGAGCCCTGCGCGCCTTCCTGGCCGGCACCGCTCTCGCGCTGACCGCCGCCGCCACCATGATCAGTGCCTCCCAGGCCACCGTGGCCGCCAATCCCGGGGAGTTGAAGTCCCTCGGCTCCCCCTCCGAGACCACCTCGCTGCGACTGAGGGAATCCCTGGTCCCCGAGCGGTCACTCGACCGGCTCTCCGCCGCGATGGGACGCCCCGTCGGTGTCTCCGCGGTCCTCGACTCCGCCGACCGGAGCCTGCGCGACGCGATCGACTGCACGGCCGGCGAGCGCGAGGCACTGCCGGTGGCGCCGAGCGCCACCGCCGCGTACTGCTGGGACGCCGCCGACACCCGGTCCTGGCGGGCCGGCGCGGTCACCACCTCCGGGGACGCCGACGACGACGGTGCCTGGGGCACCCACCGGGTGATCCTCTCCGCGTGGAGCCGCACCGGCACCGCGGCGCAGGGCGGGGGCCTGGCCCGGGTCGCCTTCGTGGACGCCGACGACATGAGCCGTCCCACCTACTCCTGGGTCCTGCTGGCCGTCCCGGTCGACGGCGGACGCGACTACCGTGGGCTGGTCTCCCAGGTCTCCGGCATGGTCTGGTACCAGAACAAGCTGCTGGTGACCGCGAGCGGCGACGGCGGCGACGCGCTGTACGTGTACGACATCAACCGGATCCAGCGGGCCGGCGTCCGCAGCGACGCGGTCGGCAAGGTGCGCGGCGGCTGGTCGGCGCACGGCGCCCAGTGGGTGCTGCCCGCGGTCGGCTCCTACCGCCTGACCGGAGGCGACACGGGCGGCGCACGACCCGACTACCTCTCGCTGGACCGCAGCACCGCCCCGGACTCCCTGGTCGCGAGCGAGTGGGTGTCCTCGGGCGACGACCGGGGCACGCGACTGTGGCGGTACGACTTCAGCGGTGCCGCCGGCCGCGCCGGGCTGCTGGCCACCGACGCCGGGGACTACGCGCGCGTGCACGACGCCTACGTCACCAAGGCCTCCGGGTCAGGGCCGGTCCTGTCGTACGACTCCCGGTGGTACCTGAGCCGGGCGGCCGGCACCGAGGGTGATCACGGCACCCTGTGGCGCCAGACCACCTCCGGCCCCGCCAAGGCCGCCCGCTGCGGCACGGACGAGTCCCGCAACTGCTGGAGCGGGGAGTCGGAGTCGCTGTCGTACTGGGAGCAGACCGGTGAGGTGTGGTCGCAGTCGCGCCGAGTGCTGTTCGCGCTGCCGCTGACCGCGATCGACGCGTCCCTGGGCTAGCCGGGCCCTGGCCTCGATCGACAGATCTCCGGCGCAGATGGTTCCCTGGCCTCCATGCCGAACATCGCCGTGACCACCTGGTCCCTGGAACAGACCGCCCCGACCGACCTCCTCCCGGCCGAGCCCCCGGAGGGCGACGTCCGCATCCATCGCGCGGAAGTCCCCTCCCCCGAGTTCAGCCGCTACCTGTACGCCTCCGTGGGCGGCGACATCCGCTGGACCGACCGGCTCTCCTGGACGTACGCGCGGTGGCGGGAGCACCTGGAGCGGCCGGGTGTGGAGACCTGGGTCGCCTACGACCGCGGCACCCCCGCCGGTTACGTGGAGCTGGAGCCCCAGGACGACGGGGTGGTGGAGATCGTCTACTTCGGCCTGGTCCCGGCCTTCCGCGGCCGGCGGATCGGCGGGCACCTCCTCTCGTACGGCGCCGCCCGCGCCTGGGACCTCGCGGACCGCTGGCCGGGGCTGACGGACACCAAGCGGGTGTGGCTGCATACGTGCAGCAAGGACGGCGAGCACGCGATGGACAACTACCAGCGCCGTGGCTTCAAGCTCTTCGACACCAAGGTCGAGGAGGAGGCGGAGGTACCCACGCCAGGGCCCTGGCCGGGGGCTTACCCGGCCTGACCTGCGGGAACAAGAGGTCTCGCGATCTTTGTGACCAAGGACACCCTTGTCTCGCCTGGCGAGACAAGGGTGTCCACATGGCGGATAAAGCTGGACTGTGTCCAGATCGCCGTGACACGCTTCCGTCATGTCTGGAACTGGAATTGCCTTGGTGAGTCGGCGGCACGTCGACCTCGGCCGCATGTCCAGCGCCATCTGTCCGGTGCGCTGACGAGCCGCAGCGTCACCCGGTACCCCCTCTCGTTCTCCTCTCCGCGCAACGACGCGCAGGTATACCCATGCGCCCGTACGCGCAGGTAAGAGCCGCTTTCCGCCTGTCCCGAAGGACGTAACAACCATGGCCGCCACCCCGCAGAACCCTGCTGCCGCAGCGCCCCGCCGCAAGGTGAGCCGTCACCGCGGTGAGGGTCAGTGGGCCGCGGGGCACCACACCCCGCTCAACGGCAACGAGCAGTTCAAGAAGGACGACGACGGTCTCAATGTGCGGACACGCATTGAGACGATCTACTCGAAGCGCGGCTTCGACTCGATCGACCCCAACGACCTGCGCGGCCGGATGCGCTGGTGGGGCCTCTACACCCAGCGCAAGCCCGGGATCGACGGCGGCAAGACCGCGATCCTGGAGCCGGAGGAGCTGGACGACAAGTACTTCATGCTGCGGGTGCGGATCGACGGCGGACGCCTCACCACCCGGCAGCTGCGCGTCATCGGCGAGATCTCGGAGGAGTTCGCCCGCGGCAGCGCGGACATCACCGACCGGCAGAACATCCAGCTGCACTGGATCCGCATCGAGGACGTCCCGGAGATCTGGAACCGCCTGGAGGCGGTCGGTCTGTCCACGACCGAGGCCTGCGGCGACACCCCGCGCGTGATCATCGGCTCACCCGTCGCCGGCATCGCCGAGGACGAGATCATCGACGGCACGTCGGCCATCGACGAGATCCACGAGCGGTACATCGGCAGCAAGGAGTTCTCCAACCTGCCCCGCAAGTTCAAGACGGCGATCTCCGGCTCCCCGCTCCTGGACGTGGTCCACGAGATCAACGACATCGCCTTCGTCGGCGTCGAGCACCCCGAGCACGGCCCCGGCTTCGACCTGTGGGTCGGCGGCGGCCTGTCCACCAACCCGAAGCTCGGCGTCCGGCTCGGCGCCTGGGTGCCGTTGGACGAGGTGCCCGAGGTGTGGGCCGGTGTGGTCGGCATCTTCCGTGACTGGGGTTACCGGCGGCTGCGCACGCGTGCCCGGCTGAAGTTCCTCGTCGCCGACTGGGGCCCGGAGAAGTTCCGCCAGGTCCTGGAGGACGACTACCTGGAGCGCAAGCTGGTCGACGGTCCCGCGCCCGCCGAGCCCTCGGGCCGCTGGCGCGACCACGTCGGCGTGCACCGGCAGAAGGACGGCCGCTTCTACGTCGGCTTCGCCCCGCGCGTCGGCCGCGTCGACGGTGCCACCCTGACGAAGATCGCCGCAGCCGCGGAGGCCCACGGCTCGGGCCGGGTGCGGACCACCGTCGAGCAGAAGATGATCATCCTCGATGTCGAGGAGGCGCAGGTCCAGCCGCTCGTCGAGGCCCTGGAAGCGCTGGACCTCACGGCCAAGCCCTCCCCGTTCCGGCGCGGCACCATGGCCTGCACCGGCATCGAGTACTGCAAGCTCGCCATCGTCGAGACCAAGGCGCGCGGCGCCGCGCTGATCGACGAACTCGAGCGCCGGATCCCGGAGTTCGACGAGCCGCTCACGATCAACCTCAACGGCTGCCCGAACGCCTGCGCCCGTATCCAGGTGGCGGACATCGGTCTCAAGGGCCAGCTGGTCCTCAACGACAAGGGCGAGCAGGTGGAGGGCTACCAGGTGCACCTGGGCGGCGCGCTCGGTCTGGAGGCCGGGTTCGGCCGCAAGGTGCGTGGCCTGAAGGTCACGTCCGAGGAGCTGCCCGACTACGTCGAGCGGGTCCTGAAGCGGTTCCAGGCCGAGCGTGAGGACGGCGAGCGGTTCGCCGCCTGGGCCTCGCGTGCCAGCGAGGAGGCCCTGTCGTGAGCGAGCGGGCCGCCCCCTTCTACTGCCCCTACTGCGGCGACGAGGACCTCCGTCCCTCCGAACAGGGCCACGGCGCCTGGGAATGCGCGGCCTGCAACCGCGCATTCCAGTTGAAGTTCCTCGGGCTGCTCGCCCGGGGCCTTCAGCAGCCCGAAGCAGGGGGAGACCAGATATGACCGCGACTCAGGAAGAGCGCACGACCGACGACCTCAAGGCCCTCGCCGAGCAGGCGGGCCGCGACCTGGAGGACGCCTCCGCGCTGGAGATCCTCCAGTGGGCCGTCGACACCTTCGGCGAGCGTTTCTGCGTGACCTCGTCGATGGAGGACGCGGTGGTCGCCCACCTCGCGTCCCGCGCGAGGAAGGGCGTGGACGTCGTCTTCCTCGACACCGGCTACCACTTCGAGGAGACCATCGGCACCCGGGACGCGGTCGAGGCCGTGATGGACGTCAACGTCATCACGCTGACCCCGCGTCAGACGGTCGCCGAGCAGGACGCCGAGTACGGCCCCAAGCTGCACGACCGCGACCCCGACCTGTGCTGCAAGCTGCGCAAGGTCGAGCCGCTGGAGCGGGGCCTGAAGGACTACGTGGCCTGGGCGACCGGACTGCGCCGCGACGAGTCCCCGACCCGGGCGAACACCCCGGTGGTCGGCTGGGACGAAAAGCGGCAGAAGGTCAAGATCTCGCCGATCGCCCGCTGGACCCAGGACGACGTGGACGCGTACGTCCAGGAGCACGGCGTGCTCACCAACCCGCTGCTGATGGACGGTTACGCGTCCGTCGGCTGCGCCCCCTGCACCCGCCGAGTCCTGGAGGGCGAGGACGCGCGCGCCGGCCGCTGGGCCGGGCGTTCCAAGACCGAGTGCGGGCTGCACGGATGACGACATCTATCGAGGAGTTGCACGTGACGACCGGAGCCACCGTCTGGCTCACGGGTCTGCCGAGTGCCGGCAAGACCACCATCGCGTACGAGCTGGCAGGCCGGCTGCGCGAGGAGGGCCACCTCGTCGAGGTGCTCGACGGCGACGAGATCCGCGAGTTCATCTCCGCGGGCCTCGGCTTCAGCCGCGAGGACCGGCACACCAACGTGCAGCGCATCGGCTTCCTCGCCGAACTGCTCGCCCGCAACGGCGTCAAGGCGCTGGTCCCGGTCATCGCGCCGTACGCCGACAGCCGTGAGGCGGTGCGCAAGCGCCACCAGGAGAGCGGCACCGCGTACATCGAGGTGCACGTGGCGACTCCGGTCGAGGTGTGCTCCGTACGCGATGTGAAGGGCCTGTACGCCAAGCAGGCCGCGGGCGAGCTGTCCGGGCTGACCGGGGTCGACGACCCCTACGAGCAGCCCGAGTCGCCCGACCTGCGGATCGAGTCGCAGCACCAGACCGTCCAGGAGTCCGCGGCGGCGGTCCACGCGCTGCTCACCGAGAGGGGACTGGCATGACGACGACCGTTGCCACAGTGGATGAGGGCACGGAGGCTCCGTACGCCCTGTCCCACCTGGATGCCCTCGAGTCCGAGGCCGTGCACATCTTCCGTGAGGTGGCGGGTGAGTTCGAGCGGCCGGTGATCCTGTTCTCCGGCGGCAAGGACTCCATCGTCATGCTGCACCTGGCGCTGAAGGCGTTCGCGCCCGCCGCGGTCCCCTTCTCGCTGCTGCACGTGGACACCGGGCACAACTTCCCCGAGGTCCTGGAGTACCGGGACCGTGTGGTCGCCGCCCATGGGCTGCGCCTCCATGTGGCCTCCGTACAGGACTACATCGATCGCGGTGTGCTGAAGGAGCGTCCGGACGGGACCCGCAACCCGCTCCAGACCCTCCCCCTGACCGAGAAGATCCAGGCGGAGAAGTTCGACGCGGTGTTCGGCGGTGGCCGCCGCGACGAGGAGAAGGCCCGCGCCAAGGAGCGGGTGTTCTCGCTGCGGGACGAGTTCTCGCAGTGGGACCCGCGCCGCCAGCGCCCCGAGCTGTGGAACCTGTACAACGGCCGCCACGCACCCGGTGAGCACGTCCGTGTCTTCCCGCTGTCCAACTGGACCGAGCTGGACGTCTGGCAGTACATCGCCCGCGAGGGCATCGAGCTGCCGGAGATCTACTTCGCCCACGAGCGCGAGGTGTTCTCGCGCAGCGGCATGTGGCTGACGGCCGGTGAGTGGGGCGGGCCCAAGGACGGCGAGACGGTGGAGAAGCGACTGGTGCGCTACCGGACCGTCGGGGACATGTCCTGCACGGGTGCCGTCGACTCCGACGCGGTGACGCTCGAGCAGGTCATCACCGAGATCGCCGCCTCCCGGCTCACCGAGCGGGGTGCCACCCGCGCCGACGACAAGATGTCCGAGGCCGCGATGGAAGACCGTAAGCGCGAGGGGTACTTCTAGAGATGAGCACGACCACTTCCGAGGTGCTCTCGGAGACGACCCTGCTGCGGTTCGCGACCGCGGGCTCCGTCGACGACGGCAAGTCCACCCTGGTCGGACGGCTGCTGCACGACTCCAAGTCGGTCCTCACCGACCAGTTGGAGGCCGTGGAGCGCGCCTCGCTGAGCCGGGGGCAGGACGCGCCCGACCTCGCGCTGCTCACCGACGGTCTGCGGGCCGAGCGCGAGCAGGGCATCACCATCGACGTGGCCTACCGCTACTTCGCCACCCCGCGCAGGCGGTTCATCCTCGCCGACACCCCCGGCCACGTGCAGTACACCCGCAACATGGTGACGGGTGCCTCCACGGCCGAGCTCACAGTCATCCTCATCGACGCGCGCAACGGCGTCGTCGAGCAGACCCGCCGGCACGCGGCCCTCGCCGCACTGCTCCGGGTCCCGCACGTGGTCCTCGCCGTCAACAAGATGGACCTCGTCGACTACGCCGAGCCCGTCTTCGCCGCGATCGCCGAGGAGTTCACGGCGTACGCGACCGAGCTGGGCGTCCCGGAGGTCACCGCGATCCCGATCTCGGCGCTCGCCGGGGACAACGTGGTGGAGCCGTCCGCGAACATGGACTGGTACGGCGGCCCGACCGTCCTGGAGCACCTGGAGACGGTCCCGGTCACCCACGACCTCTCCCACTGCCACGCGCGCCTGCCCGTGCAGTACGTGATCCGGCCGCAGACCGCGGAACACCCGGACTACCGGGGGTACGCCGGTCAGATCGCCGCCGGTTCCTTCCGGGTCGGCGAGCAGATCACGGTGCTGCCCTCGGGCCGCTCCACGAAGATCGCCGGCATCGACCTGCTCGGTGAGCCGGTCGACGTCGCCTGGACCACCCAGTCGGTGACGATCCTCCTGGAGGACGACATCGACATCTCGCGCGGCGACCTGCTGGTGCCCAGCAAGGACGCCCCGCCGACCACCCAGGACATCGAGGCGACCGTCTGCCACGTGGCCGACGCACCGCTGACCGTCGGGCACCGGGTCCTGCTCAAGCACGGCACCCGCACGGTCAAGGCGATCGTCAAGGACATCCCGTCCCGGCTCACGCTCGACGACCTGTCCCTGCACCCGCACCCGGGACAGCTCGTCGCCAACGACATCGGCCGCGTGAAGATCCGTACCGCCGAGCCGCTGCCGGTCGACTCCTACTCGGACTCGCGGCGCACCGGTTCGTTCATCCTCATCGACCCGAACGACGGCACCACGCTCACCGCGGGCATGGTCGGCGAGTCGTTCGCGTCCCCGGAGCCCGTCAAGGACGAGTCCGAGGACGACGGGTGGGACTTCTGACATGAACTCCACCGACTACTGGTCCACGTTCGCGAAGGAGGGCGGCCGCGTAGGCAGCGGCGCGCTCGGCAGCGGGCAGGGCGGAGTGGCGCGATGTGTGCGTTGACGTACGCGCACCGCTTGCGCGCCCCGTCCCCCCACAGCCGTAGACGCAGACCTGCCGACCTCCCGGCCACGACCTGAGAGACCGTGACCGCCGGGCCTCCGAGAGGAACACCTCCCGTGCCTGCTCCATCAGTTCGTCGCCGCTCCCTGGCGGTCATCGCCGCGCTCCCGCTTCTCACCCTCGCCGCCTGCGGTTACGGCTCCGAGGCCACGACCGACAACGCCAAGGAGAAGGTCGCCGCCGGATCGTCGAAGATCGACGGCCTCGACTCCGTCAAGATCGGCTACTTCGGCAACCTGACGCACGGCACCGCGCTCGTCGCCCGTCAGCAGGGCCTGTTCCAGAAGGAACTGGGCGCCACCAAGGCCGCGTACCAGATCTTCAACGCCGGTCCTTCGGAGATCGAGGCACTCAACTCCGGCTCCATCGACATCGGCTGGATCGGTCCGTCCCCGGCGATCAACGGTTACACCAAGGCGAACGGCACCAACCTGCGCATCATCGGCGGTTCGGCGTCGGGCGGCGTGAAGCTGGTCGTCAACCCTAAGAAGATCAAGTCCCTCGAGGACGTCAAGGGCAAGAAGATCGCGACCCCGCAGCTGGGCAACACCCAGGACGTGGCGTTCCTCAACTGGATCGCCGACCGGGGCTGGAAGGTCGACGCGAACACCGGCAAGGGCGATGTGTCGGTGGTCCGCACCGACAACAAGATCACCCCTGACGCCTACGCGTCCGGCGCCATCGACGGCGCCTGGGTGCCGGAGCCGACCGCGTCCAAGCTGGTCGCGGAGGGTGGCAAGGTGCTGCTCGACGAGGCGTCGCTGTGGCCGGACAAGAAGTTCGTGATCACGAACATCATCGTGCGGCAGGCCTTCCTCAAGGAGCACCCGAAGGCGGTCGAGGCGGTCCTGAAGGCCTCGGTCGAGGCCAACAAGTGGATCAACGCCAACCCCGACCAGGCGAAGGCCGCGGCCAACAGGCAGCTGGAGGCCGACTCCGGCAAGGCGCTCAAGGCGAACGTCCTGGACCCGGCGTGGAAGTCCATCCAGTTCACCGACGACCCGCTGGCCGCCAGCCTCAACACCGAGGCTGAGCACGCGGTGAAGGCGGGCCTGCTGGAGAAGCCGGACCTGAAGGGCATCTACGACCTCACGATCCTCAACAAGATCCTCAAGGCAGCGGGCGACAGCCCGGTCGACGCCGCCGGTCTCGGCACCAGCTGACACCCGCCCGACGAGTTCCCAGGAGGTGACGACCATGGCAACGACCCTCGCCAAGGCCGAAGAGTCGGTGGAGTACGCCGCTCGCCTTGAGCACGTCTCGAAGTCCTTCGCAGGACCGGGCGGGCAGCAGCTCGTCCTGGACGACATCAGCATCGATGTCGCGCCCGGCGAGTTCGTCACCCTCCTGGGGGCCTCGGGCTGCGGCAAGTCCACGCTGCTGAACCTGGTGGCCGGACTGGACAAGCCGACCGTCGGCGCCATCGCGACGGACGGCCGCCCGGCCCTGATGTTCCAGGAGCACGCCCTCTTCCCGTGGCTGACCGCGGGCAAGAACATCGAACTCGCCCTCAAGCTCAGGGGAGTTCCGAAGAACGAACGGCGCGACAGGACCGAGCAGCTGCTCGAACTCGTCCGCCTCAAGGGCGCGTACGGCAAGCGCGTCCATGAACTGTCGGGCGGTATGCGCCAGCGCGCGGCTCTCGCCCGGGCCCTCGCCCAGGAGAGCAACCTGCTGTTGATGGACGAGCCGTTCTCGGCGCTCGACGCCATCACCCGGGACGTGCTGCACGACGAACTGACGCGGATCTGGACCGAGACCGGGGTGTCCGTCCTCTTCGTCACGCACAACGTGCGCGAGGCGGTACGGCTCGCGCAGCGGGTGATCCTGCTGTCGTCCCGTCCCGGGCGGATCGCGCGCGAGTGGACGGTCGACATCCCGCAGCCGCGTCGCATCGAGGACGCGCCCGTGGCCGAACTGGCCCGTGAGATCACCGAAGAACTGCGTGGGGAGATCCGCCGTCATGGCCAGCACTGAGACGACGCCGGCGCTGGACGCCGGGAGCGTGGAGGCGGGCCTCGACGCACTGGAGACCACGGCCACCGGCCGGCCGCCCTTCAGCCAGACCTTCAAGAACAAGATCCTGCCGCCCATCATCGCCGTCGCCGTGGTGCTGGTGGCCTGGACCCTGCTCTACCCGGTCGTCGACAACCCGTCGAAGCTGCCGTCCCCGGCCGATGTCTGGGGCGAGGTCGAGGACCAGTGGCTCAAGGGGACCCTTCTCGACTACGTCTGGGGCAGTGTCTCCCGCGGTCTGCTCGGCTTCCTGCTGGCGCTCGCCATCGGGACGCCGCTCGGACTGGTGGTGGCTCGGGTGAAGTTCGTCCGCGCCGCGTTCGGCCCGATCCTCTCCGGTCTCCAGTCGCTGCCGTCGGTCGCCTGGGTCGCGCCCGCCGTGATCTGGCTGGGCCTGGACAACTCGGTGATGTTCACGGTGATCCTGCTCGGCGCCGTCCCCTCGATCGCCAACGGTCTGGTGTCGGGCGTCGACCAGGTGCCCCCGCTGTTCCTGCGCGCGGGCCGCACCCTGGGCGCGACCGGCCTGCGCGGCACCTGGCACATCGTGATGCCGGCGGCGCTGCCCGGCTACGTGGCCGGTCTGAAGCAGGGCTGGGCGTTCTCGTGGCGTTCGCTGATGGCCGCCGAGATCATCGCCCAGTCGCCGGACATGGGCATGGGTCTGGGCCAGCTCCTCGAGGTGGGCCGCACCAACAGCAGCATGGCCACGGTCTTCCTCGCCATCCTGCTCATCCTGTTCGTCGGCATCGCGATCGACCTGCTGATCTTCAGCCCGCTGGAGCGGTGGGTGCTGCGCAGCCGCGGTCTGCTGGTGAAGGGCTGAGCCCATGCGTCGTACGAAGCCGGTCCGCCCCGTCCTTGTGGTAATCGCCCACGGCAGCCGCGACCCGCGGCACGCCGCGACGGTGCACGCTCTCGTACGACGGGTGCGCGCGCTGCGCCCGGGCGTGCGGGTGGAGACCGGCTTCCTGGACTTCAACATCCCTTCCGTGCAGGGGGTGTTGGAGTCGCTGGCGGCGGAGGGCGTCCGTGACGTGGTGGCACTGCCCCTGCTGTTGACGCGGGCGTTCCACGCCAAGGCGGACATCCCCGCGGTGCTGCGGGACGCGCCGCCGCAGCTGCGCATCCGGCAGGCCGAGGTGCTGGGCCCGTCCCCGCTGCTCCTGTCGGCGCTCGAACGGCGGCTGTACGAGGCGGGGTTGACGCCCGCCGACAAGTCCTCGACCGGGGTCGTGCTGGCCTCGGCGGGGTCCACCGACCCGGAGGCGATCGCAGTGATCGCTGACATCGCGCGGGAGTGGCGGCACACCGGTTGGTGCGCCGTGCGACCTGCGTTCGCCTCCGCGGCCCTGCCCCGCACCGAGGACGCGGTGCGGGAACTCCGGGCGCTGGGGTGTGCGCGGGTGGCCGTGGCGCCCTATGTCCTGGCCCCCGGCTTCCTGCCCGACCGCATCGCGCGGGGCGCGGCGGACGCGGACGTCCTGGCCGAGGTGCTGGGGGCGGCGCCGGAGGTGGCGCGGGTGGTGCTGCGACGGTACGACGCGGCGTCGGCGCGGGGTCTGCGGCTGTCCGTGAGTGCGTGAGGCGCGTTCACTCGGCTGCGGCGGCAACGGCCTCGTCAGCAAGCCTCAGCAGCTCGGCCAGTGGCATGGATCCGGCCTCCCTGCGTTCCCGCGCGAAGGTGTTGGCGAGGCGCTGGAGGAGTTCGTTCAGAGGGGTCGGTACGCCGTGGAGGCGGCCGAGGAGGGTGATCTCGCCGTTGAGGTAGTCGGCCTCGACGGTGCCGGTGCCGCGGACGAGGGACTGCCAGGAGGAGCCGCCACCGCGCGGGGCGTCCGCCAGGGGCAGCAGGGTGACCTTGTCGCCGCGTAGCGCGCGCTGTTCCTCGGCGCTCGCGTACGCGATCCCGGCGGCGTCGAGCACGGCCGCGCCCTCCGCCCGGACCCGCTCCACGAACTCCAGGGCCGCCCCGCCCTCGACGGGACCGGTGACCGCCTCCACCGCGTTGGCGAGGTTGGCCAGCAGCTTGGCGTACTGCCAGCGGGCCAGGTCCGGCACGACCGGCGCCTCGAACCTCGCCTTCTCCAGGTCGTCGGCGATCAGGCGCACGGTCTCGTCCGTGCCCCGCGGATACCGGCCCAGGTGCAGGATGCCGGTGAGCGGGCTGCCCGCGGCGGAGACGACCCCGGGCTCCACGAAGGTGGCCGGCAGCCACACGCAGACGCCGTACACGTGCCGGAACCGGCGCAGGGCCATCCGCTGGCCCTCCACGCCGTTCTGCGCGCACAGCAGCGGCAGCCGTCCGGCCGCCGTGCCGCCGCCTTCGACCGGGGCCGGGCCCCACGCGGCGAGGGCGGCCTCGGTGTCCTGGGTCTTCACGGCGAGGACGAGCACGTCGTCGGCGCGCAGGGTGCCGAGTCCGGCCGGCCCGTCCACGACGGGCAGCCGGTGGGTGAACTCCCCGTCCGGCACCCGCAGTCGCAGTCCCCCGTCCCGGAGCGCCGCGTACTGCGCCCCGCGAGCGACCAGCACGACCTCGCACCCGGCCCCGGCGAGCCGCCCACCGACGGCCCCACCGACCGCCCCTGCCCCGATGATGATGTAGCGCATGGAAGGAGCCTCGCACAGGGCCTTCGGCCGGTGACGGCCCGGTGGGTACTCCGCGAACCGAGCCGCCGCCGTGGATCACGGGCGAACGGCGTCACCCCGCGTACGGCGTCGCCTGGTGGAAGTACAGCAGCCAGCCGCTCGGCGTGTGGCGCCAGAGTGAACTGCGGTGCGCGCGGCTGCCGTTGTGCTCCGTGTCGAAGGTCAGGTGGACCAGTTCGGGCGCCAGTTGCACCCCCTTCATGCCGGTCGCCACGATCGGTCCGGACCCCTGGTCCGTGATGCCGGCAAGGGCCGCGATGATCGACGCCCGGTCCCAGTGCCGACCGGACGCGCCGAACTCGTGGAACTCGGGGTGCAGCAGCGCGCCCACCAGCTCCGGCGAGGCCCGCACCTCGGGGTCGAGCAAGCTCAGCTCCCTCGCCATGACGACATCGACGGCCTCGGCACGATCACGCACCGGTCATCTCCACCAGCTTGACGACCGTGTTCCAGTTCCGGCTGGTGGCGATCACGCCCTTGTTCAGCCGGGGCTTGGACAGGTGTTCGGCGAGTTTGGAGCGGCCGAGGCCGTCCGGGACGTAGAGGTACAGGGCGCGGTCGCCGAGACGGAACTCCTCGGGCAGGTAGGCCGCTTGGTCGATCTCCGCGAAGCGGTCCGCGTCGACGGGGCCGGAGAAGTAGGTGACGTGGAGCTGCTTGCCTTCCAACTCGGCCGCCGGAAAGGGACAGTTGTCGGCGATGCCCTTCAGGTAGGCGTGGTCGCGGACGATCACGTCGACCGCGAAGCCGAACCGCTTCTCGATCGCGCCCGTGAGCTCCGCGGCCAGGGACTCCTCGTCGCCGTGGTCGGCGGTGAAGACGGCCTGGCCGCTCTGGAGGTAGCTGCGCACACCGCTGTGCCCGAGCCCCTCCATCAGCGTGCGCAGGTCGGCCATGGGGACCTTCCTGCTGCCTCCGACGTTGATTCCGCGCAGCAGCGCCGCGTACGTGGTCGTCATGGGCACAGCGTAGGACGGCCCGGACCGCCGACCCCGATCACCGCCCCGCAGAAGGCCCGTTAGATGTAAGGGTCACGATCCTCCCCAGTACGGAGGGCACGCGGTCCCTCCGGAGGACCCGGCCGCCTCCGGACTTCACCGGAGAGCACGACGAGACGGGTTTATCCAGCTCATACCTTCGAAACGAGAGGTGACGGCAGGGGGCTGTCACCGGTTCCGAGGGGGCAAGCCCGTCATGGGGAACGGAGACACAAGGGTGCGTGGCCTGGCCGCCCGGGCCGGCGGCTGGAGCGCACGGCACCGATGGGCTGCCGTCGGGATCTGGGTGCTGTTCGTCGTCCTGGCGATGGGAATCGGCTCGGCCGCGGGCCGGGTCGACGTCAAGGAGAGCGACCAGCTGAAGGGTGAGACCCACACCGCCGCGAAGATCATCGAGGACGCCGGGATCGACGAGCCGGCCAGTGAGACGGTGCTGATCCAGGCCAAGGACGCCGGCGGCAAGGCGACCGACGCGGACTTCAGGGCCGCCGTCGCCGCGGTGATGAAGGCGGTCGAGGGCACCGGCGAGGTCACCGACGTGACCTCGCCGTACGACACGAGGACGATCTCGAAGGACGGTCGCAGCGCGCTCGTGCAGTTCGACATGCGCGGCGAGGCGGACACCGCGGGCGACCGGGTCGAGCCGGTGCTGAAGGCCGTCGAGGGGGTGCAGAAGGAGCACGGGTCGCTGCGGATCGAGGAGATCGGCGGCGCAAGCATGCAGAAGACGTTCTCCGACGCGTTCGGCGACGACTTCGAGAAGGCCGAGCTCTCCGCCGTGCCGGTGGCCCTCGGCATCCTGCTCATCGCCTTCGGCGCGCTGGTCGCGGCCCTGCTGCCGGTGCTGCTCGCGGTCAGCGCGATCATGGCGACGATGGGTCTGATGGGCATCGTCAGCCACGTCATGCCGATGAGCGACACCGCCAACTCGGTGATGCTGCTGGTCGGTCTGGCCGTGGGTGTCGACTACTGCCTGTTCTATCTGCGCCGCGAGCGCGAGGAGCGGCAGGCCGGGCGGGACGCCGGGACCGCCCTGCGGATCGCCGCCGCCACCAGTGGCCGCGCGATCATCGTCTCGGGTGTCACGGTGTGCGTGGCGATGGCGGGGATGCTGTTCACCGGGCTCGCCGAGTTCGAGGCGATGGGCCTGGCCTCGCTGATGGTCGTGGCGGTCGCCATGGTCGGTTCGGTGACCGTGCTGCCCGCGCTGCTTTCCCTCCTCGGCGAGCACGTCGAGAAGGGCAAGATCCCCTGGCTGCACCCGGAGAGCCGGCTGCGCCGCAAGCGGGCCGGGAACCGGGAGAGCCGCTTCTGGACCGCCGTGCTGAAGGGCGTCCTCGCCAAGCCGCTCCTCTGCGTCGTGGTCGCCGCCGGTGCCCTGCTCGCCGTCGCGGCGCCCGCGCTCGGCATGAAGACCCAGAACCTCACCCTGGACCAGGAGTTCGGCGACTCGCTGCCGATCGTGCAGACCTACAACCGGGTCAACGCCTCCTTCCCCGGCGGTTCCGAGCCGGCCGAGGTGGTCGTCAGGGCCGCCGACATCAACGCCCCCGAAGTCACCGCCGCACTGGCCGACTTCAAGGCGCGGGCGATCTCCTCGGGCGCCTCCCGGGGCCCGGTCGAGATCAAGCTGCACGACGCCCAGAACCTCGCCTTCGTCTACGTCCCGCTCGTGGGCGGCTCCGACTTCGACAAGGCCGGTCAGAGCCTGGACAAGCTGCGCGACGAGGTCCGTCCGGCCACCCTCGGCAAGGTCGAAGGGGTCCAGGCGCCGATCACCGGACAGGTCGCCGGGTCCAAGGACTTCAACGACCAGCTGACCGGAGCGGTCGTCCCGGTGTTCGCGTTCGTCGTGATCTTCGCCTTCGTGCTGATGCTGCTGTCGTTCCGCTCGCTGACCGTCGCGATCACCTCGATCGTGCTCAACCTGCTGTCGGTGGGCGCGGCCTACGGCATCCTCGTCGCGGTCTTCCAGCACGGCTGGGGGGCGTCCCTGGTGGGCGCGGAGGGCGTCGGCGCCATCATCACCTGGCTGCCGCTGTTCCTCTTCGTGATCCTGTTCGGCCTGTCGATGGACTACCACGTGTTCGTGGTCTCGCGGATCCGCGAGGCGCGGCTGCGGGGCCGTACGACGCGGGACGCGATCCAGCACGGGGTGGTCACCACGGCCGGTGTCGTCACCAGCGCGGCCGTCATCATGGTCGCCGTGTTCGCGATCTTCGGCACGCTGTCCATGCAGTCCATGAAGCAGATGGGCGTGGGCCTCGCGGCCGCGGTGCTCATCGACGCCACGATCATCCGGGGTGTGCTGCTCCCGGCGGTCATGGCCCTGCTCGGCGAGCGCAACTGGTATCTGCCGAAGTGGCTGAACCGGCTGCCGGACCTCACCCACGACGAGTCCGCGGACGCCGTGGCGGGGCCCACGGCGGCCCGGGACGACGAGGGTGAGCGCGTGAGGGTCTGATCCCTCCCGGGCGGGGCTGAACCCCCTGCGCGGGGCTGGATGAACCCCCTGATACCGAGGGCCCGTTGGCGACCGGGGTGCCAACGGGCCCTCACTCATGCGCGCAGTGCGGCCTCGATCAGGTCGGCCGCCCTACGCGTGCCGCCCTCCTGGGCCATCTCCGCCTGAACCTCCTTGAGTTTCCCGGCGACTTCGGGGTCGTCGACGAGCGCGAGCGCCGCCTCGCGCAGCGCCTCGGCGGTCGCGTCCTCGGTGTCGATCCGTCGGGCGACCCCGAGGGCGCTGAGCATGTCGGCGTTGCCGAACTGGTCCACGGCCTGCGGTACGGCGATCATCGGTGTGGCGGTCGCCAGTCCCTCCTGGCTGCCGCCCGCGCCGGCGTGGGTGACGAACAGGTCGGCCTGCCGGAGGATCGCCAACTGCGGCACCCACGACCGCACTTCGACGTTGGCCGGTACGGCACCCAGCTCGGCCGGGTCCACGTGGGCGCCGATCTGGAGCACGAGGTGCCAGCCGGGAAGGTCGCCGAAGGCCCGCAGGCACTCCTTGTAGAACTCGGGCCGCTTGGTGAAGGAGGAGCCGAGGGAGACGAGCACCACCTTGTCTGCGGTGTCCGGCCGTTGCCACTCCCCCTGCGCGGCGCGGTCGCCCTGACAGGCGCCGACGAAGGTGTACACCGCCTCGTCGACCCGGTCGGCGTGCGGCTGGAGCGCCTTCGGGATCAGGACGAGGGAGCGGTCGGGGCGGCCGACGAAGGGGGCCGGGTGCGTGGCGATCCCGTTCTCCTCCAACCACCCCTGGAAGCGGGCGTAGTAGGCCTGTCCCCGCTCGGTGCTCCTCGGCTCGGCCCACAGGGGTTCGGCGACCTCTTCCTCGTATCCCTCCCAGGCGACGAGGTTCGGCGAGAGGGAGATCGCCGGGACGCCCCAGCGGTGGGCGAGGACACGGGCCGGGTAGGCGGTGATGTCGTGCAGGACGAGATCCGGTACGTCACCGGCGTAGGCCTCGGCTAGCTGCGGCAGGGCCTGGACGGCGTCGTCGAGGAAGAGCTCCACGTGGTCGAGGAGCTCGCTCCCCCAGGCCGACGGGTCGTCGTCGGGCCCGGGCAGCGTGGAGTTCCAGGGCTTCACCTCCGCCCCGGTCTCGGCGACCTTCTCGGCGAGCAGCGGTGGAATGGCGTAGGTGACCCGGTGCCCGCGCGCGACGAGTTCCCGGATCACTTCCAGACTGGGGTTCACGTGCCCGTGGTTGGCGGTGGAGAACATGGCGATGTGCGAGCGGCTGGTCATGCCGGGAAGCATAGACGAGACGAGACGTCTCGTACACTTCATTAACGGACCAGCACCTCATGCAGCCGAAGCCACCGCTCGGGCGACACCTCACCCACGAGTACGGCGGGGTCGAGCCGTGCATGGCGAAAGGCCGCGTCCACTAGGCGGCGGGGGCGGCCCCGGCACAGGGAGGCGTGCAGCGAGCCGCCGACGCCCGAGAACCCGAGCTCGACCAGGTGCCGCCATCCACGCTCGACCGCAGGGGCGAGGAGCGGTGTCCGGCGGCGCTCGATCCTGATGATCCCGGCATCCACCCGCGGCACCGGCCGGAAGCTGTACCGCCCGACCCGACCCACCAGCCGCCACTCGTACCGGGGCCAGCTCAGTACCGTCAGCAGGGTCCACCTCCCGTAGTCCCCGGTGCGTTTGCGGGCGTACTCGAGCTGGGTGAGGA
Source organism: Streptomyces sp. 351MFTsu5.1 (assembly GCF_000383655.1). Taxonomy (NCBI): domain Bacteria; kingdom Bacillati; phylum Actinomycetota; class Actinomycetes; order Kitasatosporales; family Streptomycetaceae; genus Streptomyces; species Streptomyces sp. 351MFTsu5.1. Next base: position 463,634 of record NZ_KB911775.1, read on the forward strand.
GGGTCGCGTCGGTGAGGGCCGGTGCCCGCAGACACCAGTCGACGACGGCCGACGTACGGGAGAACGGCACGTTGCCGACGACGGAGAAGGGCGTCCGGGGAGGCCGGGCCCGGAGGAAGTCCCCGGCCACGACCTGGACTTGGGGCAGCGCGGAGAAGCGTGCAGTCAGGGTCGGCACGAGCCGGTCGTCGATCTCGTACGCGAGCAACCGACGGCATCGCGGAGCGAGATGCTCGGTCAACGCGCCTTTCCCCGCACCGACTTCGAGAAGCAACGCCTCCCGGTCGGACACGGCGATGTCGGCCAGGCGCGCGGCGGCGCGGGCGTCGGTGAGGAAGTTCTGCGAGAGCGCGCGAGAAACGCGCGGAGGGCGGGCCATGGCCTGCGGTCCTTGTCTTCCGGAAGGGGGAGAAGGGCAGACGAAGGCCCTGACCGGAAGACAGGAGAGTGTGTGCGGGACGAACCTGGCCGCGGGCGATCAGCGGCGGTGGGCGTGGCTCCCCGGACCGGTCAGGGCTCCGGGGCCACGGCGCTTCCGCTGGGAATGCGCACTGCCCCGGCCGGGACCGGTCGAGATGATCGCGTTGTTCGCTGCCACGGACGGAACGCTAGGCGGGCCCCGTCGGCCCGGGCAACCGGTTTTCAGCGCTGGTAGCGGGCGAGCACCAGGCTTCCGTCCTCCTCCAGCCGCTTCCGCAGTTCACCGAGGCCGATGGCACCGCTGTAGTACTCCTGGAAGGCGGGGGTGGCCACCTTGTCCTTCCATTCGGGGTAGCCGCGCACCGACTGTGCGGGCGCCGGGCGGAGGTGCGGGGCGAGGGCGGTTCCCGTCGCCCAGCCGTCCTTCGCGGTGTGCAGGGCGGGGTCGCCGAGGGCCTCCGTGCCGGTCGGCAGCATCCAGTCGCCGAGCGCCAGCCGGACCATGTTCCTCGGCCGGAGCAGGAAGTCGATGAACGCGGCGGCCTCCTTCTTGTGCGGGCTGTCCTCGGCGACGGACAGGGTCTGCGGGCTGACCCCCTGGGTGAGCCCGTCGGCGCCGGCCGGGGCGGGCAGCACCTGCCACCGGAAGCCCTTGGGCGCCTGTTGCGCGATCTGCTGGCGGTAGGAGAAGCCGAGCGGGACCATCGCGTACTTGCCGCCGAAGAATCCGGGCAGGGTGTCGGAGCCGCCGCTGCCGAGGGTGGTGGGTGACGCGCTGTGGTCGGTGTTCGCCTGGTCGTGGATCGTGCGCGGCACGGTCTCGTCGGCCTGCTCGAAGCGGATGGTCACTTTGCCGTCGGCACCCCGGTGGAAGAGCTGTCCGCCCGCCGACAGGGAGAGGTTGAGGGTCGCGGAGACGGGTTCCTTGAGCGGCCAGGCCACACCGTACTTTCCGGCACCGCTGAGCCTTGCGGTGATCTGCCGGAACTCCGGCCAGCTCCAGGGGTGTTCGGCGGTCGGGACGCGTACGCCGGACTCCTTCAGCCAGGTGGCGTTGGCGATCAGGACGCGGGGTTCCTGGAGGAACGGCACGCCGTACACCCCGTCGCCGAAGGTGGTGGTGTCCCAACTGTGCTGCGGAATGCCGGACTTGAGCCGCGCGGGCAGCAGGTCGCTCAGGTCGGCGAGGTAGCCGCCGTAGGCGAAGTCCGCGAGGTCGTCGGAGGCGTCGTGGATGATGTCCGGCGCCTCCCCGCCCTCGAAGGAGGTGAGCAGCTGGTCGTGCACGCTGTCCCAACTCCCCTGCACGTAATCGACCTTGACCTGGGGATGGGTCGCGTTCCACTCCTTCACTAGCTCCTTGTTGGCCGCGACGGACTCCTCCTGCCAGGCGAGGGACTGGAAACGGAGGGTGACAGGTCCCGTGCCGGAGCCGTCGGCGCCGTGGGTGCAGCCGGCGAGGAGCAGCATCAGGACGACGATCCACCGTGCGCGTATCAGCTCTTCACGCATCAGCTCTTCACCGCCCCGGCCAACATACCGCCCGTGATCCGCCGTTGGATGATCGCGAAGATGATCAGCGAGGGGAGGGTGGCGAGGAAGGCGGCGGCCGCGAGCGGGCCCAGGTCGGCGACGCCCTCCGCGCCGATGAAGTGGGTGAGGACCACCGGCAGCGTCTGCTTCTCCGGGGTCTTCAGCAGGACCAGCGCGAAGAAGAACTCGTTCCACGCGGTGATGAAGGCGAACAGCGCCGTCGCCACGATTCCCGGCGCGAGCAGGGGTGCCGTCACCGACACCAGGGTCCTTAGGCGTCCGGCCCCGTCGACTGCGGCGGCCTCCTCCAGCTCGGTCGGCACGGCACGGACGTATCCGACGAGCATCCACAGCGCGAACGGCAGCGCCCACACGACGTACACCATCACCAGCCCCGCCAGGGAGTTGATCAGCCGCAGCTCCTTGAGCACGAGGAACAGCGGGATGATCACCAGCACCAGCGGGAAGGCCTGGCTGACCACCACCCAGCCGGTGGCGGCCCTCGCGAGCCGGGTGCGCTGCCGGGCCATGACGTAGGCGAGCGGCGTCGCGACGAGCACGGCGATCACGGCGGCGGCGAGCGCGGCCAGCAGGGAGTTGCCCGCGGCGCGCAGCAGGGGCTGTTCGTCGAAGGCCTGGCGGAAGTTGTCCAGGGTGGGGTGCCGCGGGATCCAGGTGGGATGCAGACTGCCCAGTTGCCGGGGGGACTTGAAGGCGGTGGAGACCAGCCAGAGGAAGGGGAAGGCGAGGAAGACGAGATATCCGAGGAGGGCGGCGTACTGGCCGGCGCGGCCGGCGGTGCTGGTCCTCATGCCTCCTCGCCTCCCTTGATCCGGCCCACCAGGAAGAGCGCGAGGAGCAGGGAGATCACCGCGACCATCACCAGCCCCATCGCGGCCGCGTAGCCGAACTGGCCGTAGCGGAAGGCCTCTTCGTAGGCGAAGAGCATCGGGAGCCGGGTCCGACCACCGGGACCCCCGCTGGTCAGCACGTACACCAGGGCGAACGAGTTGAAGTTCCAAATAAAATTCAGCGCGGTGATCGCGAGCGCAACCGGTCTCAGGACGGGCCAGGTCACTGTGCGGAACCGGCGCCAGGCGCCCGCGCCGTCCATCGCGGCGGCCTCGTGGAGTTCGCGCGGGGTGTTCTGGAGGCCGGCGAGCAGGGTGACCGTCGTCTGGGGCATCCCGGCCCAGACCCCCACGACGATCACGGCGGGCAGCGCGGAGGACAGGCCGCTCAGCCAGTCCCGGCCGTCGCCGAGGCCGAGGGTGCGCAGCGTCTCGTTGAGGACACCGGCGTCCGGGTTGTAGACGAGCCGCCACATCACACCGACGACGACCTCCGGCATGGCCCACGGGATGATCGCGAGGGCACGGGCGAGCCAGCGCAGCCTGAGGTCCTGGTCGAGGAGCAGGGCGAGCCCGAGCGCCAGCAGGAACTGCGGGACGGTCGCGCCGACCGCCCACACCAGACCGATCCGGAACGACTCCCAGAACAGCGTGTCGTGCAGCAGGTCCTGGAAGTTCAGGCCGCCGATCCACTGCGTGGCCCGGGTCCGGCCGGACTGGGCGTCGGTGAAGGCCAGCAGGATCCCGTAGAGCAGGGGCCCCACGCTGAGCACCAGGATCGGGATCAGCGCGGGCAGCACCAGGAACCAGGCGCCCCGGTCGGACGTCCGCCTGCTCCCGGCGCGCGGGGCGTCCCGCGCCGGCCGCTTCGTCGCGGTCACCACTGTCACGTGATCGGCTCCTTCGCGCGGCTCGTGACGGTCCGGGTCCAGGTGGGCCCCGTCATGGTCGTGACCACGCCGTGCCCCGTCAAGGCTCCGCGCACACGGGCCGACCTGTGCTGATGCGAGACTGGCCGATGATTGGCCCGATCACGCCGTTCCCGCCGGCGTGGCCGAGCACGCGGACCTACGGCGACTGGAGGCCGGACGATGGACGAGGCACGGGCACGGGACGTACTGGACGCGGCGGGGGTGCTGCCGGCCTCGGCACCGCTGCTCGCGCTCGGCGAGAACGCCGTGTTCGCCGCCGGTGACCTGGTCGTCAAGGTCGGCCGCGACGCCGAACTCCTCGACCGGGCGCGCCGGGAGCTGGACATCGCGGTGTGGCTCGCGGAGGCGGGGGTGCCCGCGGTGCGCGCGGCCGAGCCGAAGGCCCGGCTGGTCGAGGGGCACCCGGTGACGGTGTGGCACCGGTTGCCGGACGCCGTACGGCCCGCCGAGCCGCGGGATCTGGCCGAACTGCTGCGGGTGGTGCACGCGCTGCCGACGCCGCCCTTCGCCCTGCCGCCGCGGGACCTGCTCGGCGGTGTCGAGCGGTGGCTGCGGCTCGCGGGGGACGCCATCTCCGCCGCCGACGCGGAGTATCTGCGGCAGCGGCGGGACGGATTCGCGGGGGCGGCGGCAGCGGTGACGCCGCATCTGGTGCCGGGGCCGATCCACGGGGACGCGCTGCCCAGGAATGTGCATGTCGGGCCGTCCGGGCCGGTCCTCGTCGACCTGGAGACCTTCTCCTCGGATCTGCGCGAGCACGATCTGGTGGTGATGGCGTTGTCCAGGGACCGGTACGGGGTGCCTGCGGCCGCTTATGACGCGTTCACCGGCGCGTACGGGTGGGATGTGCGGGAGTGGGAGGGGTGTGCGGTGTTGCGGGGGGCTCGGGAGACGGCGAGTTGTGCGTGGGTGGCGCAGCATGCGCCCACTAATCCGAAGGCGTTGGTGGAGTTCGAGCGGAGGGTGCGTTCTTTGCGGGACGGGGATTCGGCTGTGCGGTGGTATCCGTTCTAGGGCGGGTGCGGGTTCGTTGTGGCTGGTCGCGCCCCGCGGCGGAGCCGCAGATCGATACAGCCCCGCGCCCCTAAGTACTCTGCTCACCCTGAATCGAGAGTGCGGCTTTCTTCAGTTCCGCCAAAACCGTCCTGACCGCCCTCCTCGCCGTTCTCTCCGGGCGGTACAGCGCGTCGATGTGGCGTCTCGCCTGGACGCCGCTGAGGGGTCTCAGCACCAACGCCGGATGGCGGCGCATCGTCCACCTGGGCATCAACGCCAGGCCGCCGCCCGCCGCCACCACCTCCGCCACCACCGCGAACTCGTTGATGCGGTGGGCCAGGTGGAGGCGGTGGCCCGCTGCGGCCGAGATCGCTTCGATGGTGGCCATCACCGGGAAGCCGTCGTGGACCGTGATCCAGGGTTCGCCGGCCACGTCCTTCGGGGTGACCCGGCGCTTGGCGGCCAGGGGGTGGTCGGCGGGCATGGCCACGTCCAGGGGTTCGCGCAGCAGCGTGGTGGCGGTCACCGTGGGCGGCCAGGCGGGGGCGTGCTCCAGGCGGTGGGCCAGGACGATGTCGTACGCGCGGGTCAGGCGCGGGAAGTCCTCCTGCGGGACGTCCTCGTCGGCCAGTCTCGGCACCGGGCCGTCCGTCCCGGCCAGCGCCTGGAGCAGCGGTGGGAAGAACGCGGCGGCCGCGCTGTGGAACGCCGCCACCGAGACCTCGCCGTCGGGGCGGTCGGCGAACTCCTCGACCGTGTGCCGGGCGCGCGCCAGGGCCGTCTCCACCTCGATGGCCGCGCCCGCCAGGGCCTGGCCGGCGTCGGTGAGGACCAGTCGGCGTCCGTCGCGCTCGGTCAGCGGCACCCGCACCGAGCGCTGGAGCAGCCGCAGCTGCTGCGAGATAGCCGAAGGGGTCACCAGCAGCGCCTCGGCGACCGCGGTGACGCTCCCCAGTTCGCCCAGCTCCCGCAGGATCCGCAGCTGACGTTCGTCCATCACAACAGTGTAGGAGTACTGAAAGATCGTTGAAGAAAATGGTTCTGGGCTTCAGGGACGGCGGGGTGCAGGGTGGGTCGGGTGTCCGACGCCCGCCGTACCGACGCGGTACTCCTGCTGGTCGCGCTCGTCTGGGGTTCGAGTTACCTGTCCGCCCAGACCGCCACCGCCGCTCTTCCCGTCCTGCTCGTCCTGTTCGCGCGCTACGCCCTGTCCGCGCTCGCGTGTCTGGGGGTGGTCGTAGCCGCTCCCGGTCGGGGGCCTCGCCGGTGGACGCGGGAGGAGCTGCGGGCGGGACTGCCCCTCGGCCTCACCCAGGCCGCCGTGCTGGTCGTCGAGACCTATGGCGTCGCCCACACCAGCGCCGGCAACGCCGGCCTCATCATCAGTCTGACCATCGTGCTCACCCCCCTTCTCGACCGCGGCGGTCAGCGGGGCGGGCTGCCGCCGGTCTTCTACGCCGCCGCCGGCCTGTGCGTCCTGGCCGTCGGGCTCCTCATGGCGGGCAACGGCTTCCACGCGCCCCGCCTCGGCGACCTGCTGATGCTCGGCGCCGCCGTGGTCCGGGCGGGCCATGTGGCGCTGGTCGGCCGGCTCACCGCGGGCCGGGCGGTACGGCCGCTGCACCTGACGACCGTGCAGACCCTCGTCGGCACCGGCCTGTTCCTGGTCCCGGCCGCACGGGACCTGCCGACCCTGGCCCGTACGGACACCGCCACCTGGACCCAGCTGCTCTATCTGGCCCTGTTCTGCAGTGTGTTCGCGTTTCTCGCCCAGACCTGGGCCGTGCAGCGCACCTCGGCCAGCCGGGCCAGTCTGCTGCTGGGCACGGAGCCGATCTGGGCCGCGGCGGTCGGTGTGGCGCTGGGCGGCGAGCACTTCACCGTACTGACCGGGCTGGGAGCGGTCCTGATGGTCACGGGTACCTACTGGGGACAGACCGTGGAGCGCGCCCACCGCGCGACCGCCCCGCGCAGCGCGGAAGTTCAGCCCACCGAGGAGGACATCGGGTGCCCGGGGCCGCCATCAACCGGCACCACGGCGCCCACCCCGCCGGCTCTGCTCCCGTGAGGGTCCCTCACACCGTCTCGTCGGCCGGCTCGCGCAGTGGCCAGGTGCCGTCGACCACCGCGGTGGCGTCGCCCTTGCGGCGCAGGAAGTCCTGGAAGTCCGCCGCCCACTGCGCGTACCACTCGATCTGGCGGCGGTGCAGTTCCGCCGGGCCGAGGGCGGCGACCTTGGGGTGGCGGACGGCTATCGCGCAGGCCAGCCGGGCCGCGGCGAGGGCGTCGGCCGAGGCGTCATGGGCCGCGTCGAGGGCGACGCCGTACTCGGTGCAGACCGCTTCGAGGTTGCGTTTGCCGCGGCGGTAGCGGTCCACCGAGCGGTCGATGGTGTACGGGTCGATGACCGGAGCCGGGTCGAGGTCGCCCAGGCGCTCGCGCAGGGACGGCAGGCCGTACCGGCGCAGTTCGGCGGAGAGCAGGCTCAGGTCGAAGGCGGCGTTGTACGCGACGACCGGGACGCCGGTCTTCCAGTAGGTGGTGAGGACGTCGGCGACGGCGTCGGCGACCTGGTCGGCGGGGCGGCCCTCGCCGGCCGCCCGCTCGTTGCTGATGCCGTGGACCGCGACGGCGTCGGCCGGGATCTCGACGCCCGGGTCGGCCAGCCACTCCCGGTGCCCCATGGGCTGCCCGCCCCTGACCTCGATCACGGCTGCCGTGACGATGCGCGCCTCGCGCGGATCGGTGCCGGTGGTCTCCAGGTCGAAACCGATCAGCAGCTCTTGGTGCCAGCCCATGGGCGGTCCCCCTTCGTGGTGGTGCTTTCCCCCAGTGGTCTCCACCTTCCCATGCGCCACTGACAATCAGACGGCCGCGTTCCGCTTACCGGCCCTGCCGTTCCGGACAGTTCAGGACACCGGGCGTGAATCGACCCAGTTCGTCTCGAACTCCTCGCGGTAGGTCGGGAAGAGCCCGATGTCGTCCACGTCGCCCGCCTTCACCACCCGGTTGCCGTTGCGCAGCACGAGCACCGGTGCCTCCATGCCCCGGGACCGGCGCAGGTAGGACTGCACGACCGCTATGCCGTCGGTGCCGTCGCCGTCCACCAGGTAGGCCGAGAAGCGGGGTGTGTCGTCGTAGACCTGGATCTCGAAGGCACCCGGGTCGCGCAGCCGGGAGCGCACCCGGCGCATGTGGAGGATGTTCATCTCGACGGCGCGGCTCAACTCGCCCCGCTTCATGCCCAGTTCCCGCTCACGCCGCTTGACCGCGCTGGAGGCCGGGTTCAGGAAGAGCAGCCGCACCCGGCAGCCGGCCTCGGCGAGCCGCACCAGGCGGCGGCCGGAGAAGTTCTGCACGAGGAGGTTGAGGCCGATGCCGACGGCGTCGAGACGGCGGGCGCCGCCGAAGATGTCCTCCGCGGGGAACTGCCGCAGCAGCCGCACCCGGTCGGGGTGGACGGCGACCACGTCGGCGTACCGGTCGCCGACCAGGTCCTCGACCGCGTCCACGGGCAGCCGCCGGGCGGACGGCACGTCACCGCCGGCGCCGAGTATCTCCAGGAGCTTGGCGGAGGCGCGCTCGGCCTGGCCGAGGACCGCCTCGGACAGGGCGCGGTTGCGGGAGACGACGTTGCGGGTCACCTCCAGCTCGTCCAGGGCCAGTTCGACGTCCCGGCGCTCGTCGAAGTAGGGCTCGAAGCACGGCCAGTGCTGCACCATCAGCTCGCGCAGCTGGGGCAGGGTGAGGAAGCTGAGGACGTTGTCGTCGGCGGGGTCGAGCAGATAGCCCTTGCGGCGGCTGACCTCACGGACGGCCACCGCGCGCTGGACCCATTCCTGCCCGGCGGGTCCTGCCGCGGCCACCACCCAGTCGTCGTGGCCGTGGACGGGTTCGTAGATGGGCCGCAGCACGGCGGCCACGACGGCCCGCAGCCGCTGCTCGACGAGGTTCAGCCAGATGTAGGCCCGCCCCGCCCGCTGCGCGCGGGTACGCACCTCACGCCAGGCTTCGGCGTCCCAGTCCAGCTCCGGCCCGATCGTCGCTCCCGCGTCCATCGGCCGTGCCAGGGACACCGTGCCGGGCGGGGCGTCTTGGGAGTTCCCCTCGTGACCCTCGTCACCAGGGGGCAACTCCAGCCCTCCCGAGCCCACCCGCGCACCGCCTTCCGCTCCCCCGGGTGCCACCCGGAGGGTCTCCCCACCCAACGATCAAGGAAGGGTACTCCGGGAGCGGTCGGCGGTGCAGCCGGATGGACAGGGTCAATCTCAACTACCGGGCGTCCACTGTCCGTTCTGTCCGGCGAGCTCGGCCGGAGTGAGCGGATTCATAGCCGTGACGTCCCTCGGGGCGATGGAGAATCCCTGCCAGTGGACCGGCATGGGCTGCTGGTCCTCGTCCCGGGCGATGTGGTGGAAGCCCACGTTCATCCAGACCACCGGGTGGGTGAGCGTCTGGCCGTTGACCCACTTGTCGACGGACTTGCCCGCCCCGGCACCGCAGTTGCCGGGGTTGTTGCTGGCGAACTGCTCGCACTCGTTGTACTCGGTGAAGTACACGTCGTGCTTGGTGAAGCTGCGCCCCGGGTACTTGGTGCTCGGGCCGGGGACGATCTCGTACGACCGCGGGTGCCAGTCCTTGTTCTTGCCGACCGCGCTGACCACCCGCCACCAGCGGTAGCTCTTGGCGTCGCCGGCGAGTTCCTTGGTGACCGGGGTGCGGGTGGTCTTGGTGCTCGGCGCCTGCTGGCCCGGGGCCGCGGCGGTGACCGTCGAGTCGTACTGCTCGACGCGGTTCTTGGAGGAGCCGTCGAGGGCGAAGTCCAGGCGCCAGAACGCGTTGTGGCTGTGGCTGGTGGCCTGGGCGCGGGGGCCCTTTCCGATGGGCCAGCCGCGGCCGTCGCCGGCGTCGTAGTCGTAGTAGGAGAGGCTGCCGGTCGCACCGAGGTTCATGGTGATGGTGCCGTCGTCCTGGAAGCGCCACTCGGTCATGTACTCGTACCAGCCGACCTGGTTGACCGAGTAGACCAGCAGGTCCTTGCCCTGGGCCTGGTAGACCTTGTTGGCACTGTCGCCCTGCATGCGGTAGGCGTGGCCGCGGGAGCGGGTCGTGGTGCACAGGCCGCTGACGTCCGGCTGGTCCGGGTCCCAGGAGTCGGGGACCTTGACCTTCTTGATGGTGCCGCCGGGGCACTCGCCCGGGTCCAGGTTCATCAGGCCCTGCGCGAAGCCGAAGCCGGTCAGGTCGTCGTACTCGACGCTGCCGTCGTCGTAGGGGACGTGGATCTGGCCGAGCCGGGCACTGTTGAGGACCTTGATGGGCGCGGCCTCGCCCTTGGGCTGGTAGGAGATGTCCTCCAGGACGAGCCCGGCCTTGCTGTCGTAGCGCCAGCACATGCTCCAGGTCGTGCCGCTGGACAGCTTCTGCTCGATCTTGTAGGCGGAGCTGCACTCCGCGGCGGCCGCGGCGGCGGCCTTCGGCTGGGCGGCGGCCGGTCCCGCGCCGGTGGTGACACCGGCGGCCAGCGCGACCACGGAAACGCCGAGGGCCGCGTGCCTGCGCGCGCGGCTGGTTCTGTTGACACGCATGAAGAGATGACTCCCTTGCGGAAGGAGCAGGTGGGAAAAGTGGACGAAAAGGCGCGGCTCAGCCGGCGAGCTTGGCGATCTTGCGGGCGCTGAGGTCGATCACGAAGGCCCTGGCGTCGATCCAGGGGCCGTTCTTCACCTTCGGGAACAGCCGTACGCAGCGGTGCTCGCCGCACTTGTCGAGCACGGCCGGCTGGCCGCCCGGGACCGCCCGGTACACCGCGCCGGTGAGCAGCAGCTGGTTCGGGTCGGTGAGTGCCTTGTCGGTGGCGTCCTTGTAGTCGGCCTTGAGGTCCGCGCCCAGCGGGTCGGCGATCAGCAGGCTCGCGGCCTCCGCGTACTCGGCGCTGCTCAGCGGCGGCTGCACGCCGTGCTGGGTGCCGGTCGCGACGACCTTGCCGGTGGCGAGGTCGACGGTCTTGGTGACGAGGGTGTCGTCCCGGTAGTCGTAGAACGTGACGTCCGCGCGCCGGGGCGCGTTCGGGTCGTCGAGTTCGTCGGCCTTCGGGTCGGCGAGGTCGACGGTGAGCCGCTGGGGGCCGCGCTCGCCCTCGACGTCCTCACTGGTGTCGAACATCTGCCGGTTCACGGCGAGCTGCTCGACCCGCTTGATCTCGTCGTCGGTGAGCGGGTCGCGGCCCTTGCCCTTCTCCCCCTCGGCCGCGGGCGCCTGCTCGACGACCCCGGGCGCCACCGCCCCGTCCCGGCCCGCTCCGGCCTGCGCCGCGGACCGACCTGCGGCTGTCGTGCCGCCCCCCGGGTCGTCGTCCGCCCCTGCCGTGCCCGGCAGGGTGATCCCGATCATCACGGCGGTCCCGGCCACCGCGATGGCCGCACCTGCCACCACCTTCCCGAGGTGGCGGTGCACTATCTTGCGCACATCTTCCCCCTACTCCCCGGCGAACTCCGGGAGTACGTGTATGCCCCAATGGTTCGGCCCAGGGCGGTCCTGTGATCGTCCTGTGCGCCGGTCGCTGGGTAAGAGGGACGTAAGTCATAGGTGGTTCCATCACTTTCGTGGACACTCGAGCCCAAGGCGCCACACGGGGCGCGTGACACCTGAAAGAGTCGTTCCATGCAGGTCTGGCCTGGAGAGGCGTATCCACTCGGTGCCACGTACGACGGCGCCGGTACCAACTTCGCGGTCTTCACGGAGGCCGCGGACCGAGTAGAGCTGTGTCTGTTGCACGACGACGGCTCGGAAACGGCGGTGGAACTGCGCGAGAGCGACGCGTTCGTGCGGCACGCGTACCTGCCCGGCGTGATGCCCGGACAGCGCTACGGCTTCCGTGCGCACGGCCCGTACGCTCCCGAGCGCGGCCTGCGCTGCAACTCGTCGAAGCTGCTGCTCGACCCGTACGCGCGCGCGGTCAGCGGTTCGATCCGCTGGGGCGAGGAGGTGTACGGCTACCACTTCGACGCGCCCGACCGGCGCAACGACCTCGACTCGGCGCCGCACACCATGACGTCGGTCGTGGTCAACCCGTACTTCGACTGGGGCGACGACCGGCGGCCCCGGATCGGCTACCACGAGACGGTGATCTACGAGGCGCACGTCAAGGGCCTCACCATGCGGCACCCGGGGCTGCCCGAGGAGCTGCGCGGCACCTACGCCGCTCTCGCGCACCCGGCGATCATCGAGCACCTGGTGGAGCTCGGCGTCACCACGCTGGAGCTGATGCCGGTCCACCAGTTCGTGAACGACCACCGTCTGGTCGACATGGGCCTGAACAACTACTGGGGCTACAACACCATCGGCTTCTTCGCCCCGCACAACGCGTACGCCTCCTGGGGCGACCGCGGCCAGCAGGTCCTGGAGTTCAAGTCGGCGGTCCGGGCGCTGCACGAGGCCGGGATCGAGGTCATCCTGGACGTCGTCTACAACCACACCGCCGAGGGCAACCACCTGGGCCCGACGCTGTCCTTCAAGGGGCTGGACAACCCGCAGTACTACCGCCTGACCGACGACCAGCGGTACTACATGGACACCACCGGCACCGGGAACTCCCTGCTGATGCGGTCCCCGCACGTCCTTCAGCTGATCATGGACTCGCTCCGGTACTGGGTCACCGAGATGCATGTCGACGGGTTCCGCTTCGACCTGGCGGCGACCCTGGCCCGGCAGTTCCACGAGGTGGACCGGCTGTCGTCGTTCTTCGACCTGGTGCAGCAGGACCCGGTGGTCTCCCAGGTGAAACTGATCGCCGAGCCGTGGGACGTGGGCGAGGGCGGCTACCAGGTGGGCAACTTCCCGCCGCTGTGGACGGAGTGGAACGGCAAGTACCGCGACACCGTACGGGACCTGTGGCGGGGCGAGGGCCGCGCGCTCGCGGAGTTCGCGTCCCGGCTGACCGGTTCCTCCGACCTGTACCAGGACGACGGGCGGCGGCCGCTCGCCTCGATCAACTTCGTCACCTGCCACGACGGTTTCACCCTGCGCGACCTGGTCTCGTACAACGACAAGCACAACGAGGCCAACGGGGAGGACAACCGGGACGGCGAGAGCCACAACCGGTCCTGGAACTGCGGGGTGGAGGGCGAGACCGACGACCCGGCGGTGCGGGAGCTGCGCGCCCGGCAGATGCGCAACTTCGTCGCCACCCTGATGCTCTCCCAGGGTGTGCCGATGATCAGTCACGGCGACGAGCTCGCCCGCACCCAGGGCGGCAACAACAACGCCTACTGCCAGGACAGCGAGATCGCCTGGGTGCAGTGGCCGGACGGGGCCGAGGAGGCGGGGCTCAGCAGTGAGCTGCTGGAGTTCACGCGCGCGATGGTGTGGCTGCGCAGGGACCACCCGGTCTTCCGGCGCCGCCGGTTCTTCCACGGCCGGCCCGTGGAGGGCACCCATGACGAGCTCTCCGACATCGCCTGGTTCACCCCCGAGGGCAAGGAGATGGCCCAGCGGGACTGGGACCGGGCGCAGGCCTCGGCGCTGACGGTGTTCCTGAACGGCAACGCGATCTCCGAGCCCGGCCCGCGCGGGGAGCGGATCACCGACGACTCGTTCCTGCTGATGTTCAACGCCTCGCCGAAGACGCTCGACTTCGTGGTGCCGGTCAACCACGGCCGGCAGTGGGAGGTCGTGGTCGACACCGCCCGCCCGGACGGGGTGCCGCCCGGCACGGGGGCGAAGGTGCAGGCCGGGGACCGGCTCAGCCTGGTGGACCGGAGCCTGACCGTGTTGCAGCGGCCGGTCTAGGGGGCGCCCGGGGAGGGCACATGGAGCAGCGATGACACGAAAGGCCGCAGGGCGGGTACGTAGGTTCGCATGACACCTGAGCGATCCGTCCCTGCGGTGCCGACGGCCACGTACCGGCTCCAGTTGCAGCCCGAGTTCCCGTTCGGGGCCGCGGCGGCCGCCGTGCCGTACCTGGCCTCGCTCGGCGTCTCGCATCTGCACCTGTCGCCCGTCCTGGAGGCCGTGCCCGGTTCGACGCACGGCTACGACGTCGTCGACCCCGCGCGGGTGCGCGAGGAGCTGGGCGGCGAGGACGGGCTGCGGGCGCTGTCCGGCACCGCGCGACAGCACGGACTGGGCCTGGTGCTGGACATCGTGCCGAACCACATGGCGATGGCCCCGCGCCACAACCGCGCCCTGTGGGAGGTGCTGCGGGAGGGCCCGAAGTCGCCGTACGCGCGCTGGTTCGACATCGACTGGGAGGCGCAGGACGGCCAGGTGCTGCTGCCGGTGCTGGGGCGCCCGGTCGGCGCGGAGCTGGGCAGCCTCACCGTGGACGGCGAGGTGCTGCGCTACCACGACCACGTCTTCCCGCTCCGCGAGGGCACCGCGGAGCTGCCGCTGCCGCAGCTCCTGGACGCGCAGTGGTACCGCCTCGCCTGGTGGCGGCTGGCCCGTACGGAACTCAACTACCGGCGCTTCTTCAGCATCTCCGAGCTGATCGGGGTGCGGGTGGAGGACCCGGAGGTGTTCGAGGCCACCCACGGCAAGGTCCTCCAGCTGCTGCACGAGGGCGTGGTGGACGGGCTGCGGATCGACCACCCGGACGGCCTCGCGGACCCCGACGGCTACCTCCGGCGGCTGCACGAGGCGACCGGCGGCCGCTGGACGGTCGTGGAGAAGATCCTCGCCGACGGTGAGCACCTGCCCGCCTCCTGGCCGGTGGCCGGGACGACCGGCTACGACGCCCTGAGGCACCTCGACGGGCTCTTCACGGACCCGGCGGGGTTCGGGGAGCTCCTCGGCCAGTACCGGCGGTTCGCGGCCCCCCAGACGGACCGTGGCGGCGACTGGGCGGCGACGGTACGGCGGGCGGCGTACAAGGTGATCACGCACGAGCTGGCGGCCGAGACCGAGCGGCTGACCCGGGCGGCGGTCCGCGTGTGCGCCGCGTCCCCGGAGCCCGCGTTGCGCGACCGGGCGCCCTGGGCGCTGCGCACCGCGCTGGTGGAGCTCCTGGTGCGCATGGAGGTCTACCGGCCCTACGCCTCCTCGGACGCCGCCGCCGTGGTCACCGAGGAGGCCGCGGCCGAGGCCCGGCTCGCCTTCGCGGTCCCCGAGGAGGCGGAGGCCGTCGACGTCGTACGGGATCTGGTGCTGGGGCGGGCCGGTGACGGGCCGGAGCACGTGGAGTTCCGGACCCGGTTCGCGCAGACCTCGTCGGCACTGCGGGCCAAGTCCGTGGAGGACACGGCGTTCTACCGGTACGTGCCGCTGCTGTCGGCGACCGAGGTCGGCGGGAACCCCGGGAGCCCGGCGGTCTCCCCGGAGGAGTTCCACACGTACTGCGCGCGCGTGCAGCGCGACTGGCCGCTGACGGGGACGGTCGCCTCCACGCACGACACCAAGCGCAGCGCGGACGTGCGGGCCGCGCTGGCCGTGCTCACCGAGTGCCCCGGGTGGTGGGCGGACACGCTCGCGGAGGTGACACGCACCGGTGACGGGGTGCCGGACGCGCAACTGGCCTGGGCGGCCTGGCAGACGGTGTTCGGGCTCGGCCCCGCGGAGCCCGGGCGGGCGCGGGAGGCCCTGCTGAAGCATGTGCGCGAGGCGGGCCTGTACACGAGCTGGACGGAGCAGGAGCCGGCGTACGAGGAGGCCGTGGCGGCGTTCGTCGCGGCGGGGCCGTGCGGGCCGCAGGGCGAGCGGGTGGCCGAGCTGCGGCACCGGCTGCGGCCGCACATCCTGGCCAATGTGCTGGGCGCGGCCCTGGTGCAGCTGACCATGCCGGGGGTGCCCGACGTGTACCAGGGCACCGAGGGCGAGTACCTGGCGCTGGTGGACCCGGACAACCGGCGGGCCGTGCGCTTCCCGCCGGAGGACTCCGGCGACAAGGACGCGCTCACCGCGGCGGCGCTGCGGCTGCGCAGGCGGCGGCCGGAGGTCTTCGGGGCGTCGGCGGCCTATGAGCCGCTGGCCGCCGAGGGGCCCGCCGCGGCGCACTGCGTGGCCTTCACGCGCTCCGGGGAGGTGCTCACGGCGGTGACCCGGCTGTCGCTGCGGCTGGCGGAGGCGGGCGGCTGGGAGGAGACGGTGCTGCCGCTGCCGCCCGGGGTGTGGAGCGACGTGCTGGTGCCGGAGCGGGAGTTCTCGGGACAGATGCGGTTGGCCGACCTGTTCGGGGCGTCGCCGGTGGCGCTGCTGGAGCGGCGGGCTGCGGCCGGGTGAGCGCGGGCCGCGCCCGGGGCACGGCCGGCCGTCCTGAGGGCGCGGACCTGCGGTGACCGCCGGGCGGGCGCCTGCGGTACGGGGGCGCGGGCCGCCCTTCGGCGTCCACGGTTGTGCCCGCTGCCGGCGCGTTGCCTCCGGGCGCCCCCTGGCGCCTCCCCCACGGCGTCCTTGACAGCTCAACCGGACCGTGGGGTACTGCGGATTGCGAGGCCGGTCGGACATGTCGGGGGTGAGTCTCCTGCCGGAGCTGCGCTACCCCACGGTGCCCGAACTTGTGCTGTCCGCAAGGGCGTTGGCCGCCATGCGACCCGGTGTCTGCCGACTGCGGCAGGTGGGTGTCTCGCGCGCGGGCAGGCCCCTGCAGCTGCTGTCGGTCGGCCACGCCCGGCGGGCCGTCCTGGTGGTCGCGGGCGCCCACGCCAATGAACCCGCCGGCGGCCCCGCGGCGCTGGCGGTGGCCGAACGGGTCCTGGCCGAGCGGCAGTTGCGGGCGGACACCTCCTGGCACTTCCTGCTGTGCGCGGATCCCGACGGGGCGAGTCTCCATGTCACCCCGGCGCCCCGCAGTCTGTTCGACTACCACCTCGGGTTCTTCCGGCCGGCCGGTGCGGAGCAGCCGGAGTGGGCGCCGTCGATGCTGCCGCCCGACCGGCTGCCGCCCGAGACCCGCGCGCTGACCGCGGTGATCGACGAACTGCGGCCCTACCTCCAGGTGACCCTGCACGGCACCGATCTGGGCGGCAGTTGGGTGCAGTTGACGAAGGACGTCCCCGGTCTCGCCGAGCCGTTCGCCAAGTCCGCGGCGGAGTTGCACATTCCGGTGGAGACCAGCGCCTCGGACGCGGCGGGCTGGCCGGCGTCGGGGCCGGGAGTGCATGTGATGCCGGCGCCGGGCGCGGGGGCGGCGTACCCGAGCATGCCGGACGACGCCCGGCACAGCACCTGGTACCACGCGCACCGGTACGGCGGTCTGACCGCGGTCGTCGAGGTGCCGATGTGGGCGAGCGACCTGGTGGACGATCCGGCACCGCATCCGGACCCGGCGGCGGCGATACGGCGGCTGGCGGGCCGGCTGCTGCGGCAGGCGCGGACGGTGGAGCGGGTGCTCGGGGACGCGCGGCCGCGTCTCGAGGGGGTGGACGGGCCCCTGCTGCGGGCGGCCACCTGGGGTCTGGAGCTGGTGCCGGGGCTGGCCGCGGACTGGATCCACACCCGTCCCGCCGACGGGACCCGGGCGTACATCGGCAGTGTGGACGCGTTCTCCCGGCGGTTGCCGCTGCGGGTGGCGGCCATGCTGCTGCGGGTCCTCCGGGAGAACGACGACCGCGCTGCGCCAGGCCTCGAACACCTCGTCAGGCTCTGGAGCGACGCCTTCGCGGAGCGTTTCCGGGCCCGCTGGGTGCCGTTGGAGCACCAGGTGGAGCACCAGGCCCGCACGGTCGTGACGGTGGCACTGCACGCGCGGGACCGGGCGGACCGAGAGTGACGCGGCGCCACGCGCGCGTGCGCCCGTGCTTCGCTGCGGGCGGGTCAGCTCTCCAGCGCGAACACCGCCCCGGTCCGCGCCTGCATCACGCATCCGTTCGAGAAGGTCCGGCGGTACTCGACGGGCCGGCCGTCCCACTGTCCGCGCGCCTGGACGGTGACCGGGGCGTAGAGCATCGGGCAGAAGACGTCGGCGGCAGGCAGGGCGTCGATGTCGCCGCCGGCCGCGTCGAGCTGGGCGCAGGCCTCGGCGGCGCGGCCGTGGCCCTGGGGCGGGTCGCACAGCAGGAGGGTGCCGCGGGTGTCGCTGGAGCGGCTGTCGCCCTTGGTGACCGTGAGGTAGAGGTAGTCGCCGACGGACCGGTCCCCCGCCGAGACGGGGGCCGCGGCGGCCAGCAGGACGGCCGCCGCCGTCAGACCCGTGCGGGCCGCTCGTCGCAGTGCTGTCGCTGTGTGGGTGTGCGTCATTCCCGATGCATCGGCACGGCGGCCTCGGATCCCCACCCGGGCTCACCCGAACGGGAGCGCGCGGGCGCGTCCCGTGCGGCGAGTTCGAAGGCCGCGAGCACGACCCGGGACTGGTACTCGATCTGGCGCGGGACCGGGATCCAGCGGGCCCCGCAGCCGTCGCGGTAGTCGGCGCACCACAGGTCGATCAGCCGGTCCAGCTCGGGCAGCGCGCCGGCCGGGTCGGTGCCCGCGCGGATCACGAGCTGGTGGAGGAGTCCGGCGGTGCGCAGGGCGAGGCGCCGGCCGGCGATGCGCAGGGCGGCCAGATGGCCGACGCTGAGCGGGGGCAGCGGGCGGCCGCTGCCGGTGACGTCGGGGTCCCAGGCGTCGGCGAGCCCCGGGCAGACCAGTAAATAGTCGTCGACCGGGGCGAGCAGCCGGGCGGCGTCCGGGGCGTCCGAGACATAGCGGCGGATCCGCGCCAGGACGTCCTGGAGGAGCCGTGCGTCGCGGCGCAGGGTGTGGCTGACGGTCCGCAGGACGGCAGCGGTATCGGGCGGCAGGCCGGCGTCCTCGACGCCGGCCACGCCCCACATGGGGGCTTCGACGACGGCCGTCACGGTGCCGTACGGGTGCGGGTGGTACCAGGTCGACTCGACGGCGGCTTCCGTTATGGCGGCGGCCAGGTCACCGCGGCGGGGTGGCGGGATCCGGTAGACGGCGGGGCCCAGGCACGGCCAGTAGAGCGTGTCGTACGGGCCGAACTCGCGCGGGATGTGCAGCTCGGCGGCGGTGTGGGCGACGTGCCGGGGGAGGCCGGGCAGGTCGCGGGTGAGTTCGACGAAGCCGCCGCCGACGTCGACGCCGTGCAGGGAGCACTGGAGGAAGGGACGCAGCTCGTCCTGGAGGGCGAGGAGGGTGCGGGTCTCCGGCAGCGCCGCGGCCTGCGCGCCGTCCGGGAGCCATTCCGGCTGTTCGCCGAAGCCGGGCCGGAAGAACTTCCGGAAGTAGCGGTCGAGGGAGTACGGGCCGCGCAGCCAGCCCTCGTTGCGCCGCAGGCCGTCGGGGTCGAGGCAGAGCAGGAGGTTCCAGGTGGCGTCGGCCCCGGCGGTGAGGCGGGGGTCGGCCAGGGCCCGCTCGGCGAGTCTGAGGACGGTGCCGCCGCCCACGGGCTCGTTGGCGTGCGGTCCGGCGACGACGAGGGCCTGGCGGCTGCCGTGGCCGACGGAGAGCAGCCACAGGGGGCTGCCGGCCCGTGAGGTGCCGACCCGGCGCAGCCGGGCGTCCGCGGGATGGCGGGCGACGAGTGACGCGGCCCGTGCGCCCAGCTCGTCGACGGTCGGGTAACGGAGGAGGGGCGGCAGGGCACACCTCCACAATGTGGTGCCGTCGGTTCACCTGGTGTGCATGGTGTACGCACAGTCAGTCACGACTTGACGGTTACGTCAACACCGTGCGAAGGAAAGGGCTTTGGGTCGCGACGGCACGTAAAGCCCAGGCCAGAGGTGAGCTTGGGCTCAGTTCACCGCGAGCCGGAAGGCCATCCGTCCGAACCCGACCTGGTCGCCCTCGCGGACGACGGCGGCACCGATGACCCGACGGCCGTTGACCGTGGTGCCGTTGGTGGAGCCGAGGTCCCGCAGCACCCACATCCCGCCCTGGCGGCTGAGTTCGGCGTGCACACGGGAGACCGTCTCGTGGGTCAGCCTGAGGCCGTTGGCCGGGTCCCGGCCGATGCGCAGCGCGTGACCGCTGCCGGGGTGCGGCAGCAGCAGCTTGGGCAGCCGCTCGGCCTGCCACGCCCTGCGCAGCCGTACGGTGAAGCCGGAGACGGCCTCGACGGTGCCGAACACCAGCCGGGCGACGCGGTTCTCCTGGGGCAGGTCGGCGGTGAGCGCGGCGAGTTCGTCGGACCGGCGGGCGACGAGGGCCAGTTCCATGCGGCGCACGAAGGTGTCGTGCGACAGGCGGCCCATGGCGACGCCGTCACGGAGCACCTTCAGCGCCTTGTCGCGCTCCACGTCGGAGAGCCGCGCGGGGTACGTGTTGAACTCGAAGGACGACGTCACGTTCGTGATTGTCGGGCAGTGAACCCCGGGTGTCCAGAAAACGAGACAACGGCCGCCACGCGCGCGTACCCGACGACACCTGCGGCAAAGGGGCTGATTCCGAGGCGGATTGATCGCGTCTGACGCACCATGGACGGGCTGGATCCGGATGAGCCGACGAAGGGGACCGTCCGTGCAGTTCGAGGTGTGGGCACCACAGGCCGGCCGTGTGACGCTCCATTGCGAGGGCGCCACGCGCGCGTTGGAGCGCGATCCGGAGCGCGCGGGATGGTGGTGGACGGAGGCGGAGGCCGCGGACGGCACCCGCTACGGCTTCGCGCTGGACGACGGCCCGGTGCTGCCCGATCCGCGCTCGCGGCGCCAGCCGGACGGACCGGACGGGCTCAGCGCGGTCGTCGAGCACGAGCGCCACGCGTGGCGCAGCCGGTGGACCGGCCGCCCCCTGCCGGGCGCGGTCCTGTACGAGCTGCACGTGGGCACCTACACGCCCGAGGGCACCCTGGACGCGGCCGCCGGCCGCCTCGAGCACCTCGTCGAACTCGGCGTGAGCCACGTCGAGTTGATGCCCCTGTGCCCCTTCCCGGGGCGGCACGGCTGGGGGTACGAGGGGGTCTCCCTGTGGGCGGTGCACGAGCCCTACGGCGGCCCCGAGGCCCTGAAGCGTTTCGTGGACCGGGCGCATGAACTGGGTCTCGGGGTCGTGCTGGACGTGGTGCACAACCACCTGGGCCCGTCGGGCAACTACCTGCCCGCCTTCGGGCCGTACTTCACGGACACGCATCACACTCCCTGGGGTTCCGCGGTCAACCTGGACGCGCCGGGCTCGGACGAGGTGCGCGCGTATCTGCTGGGCAGCGCGCTCTCCTGGCTGCGGGACTACCGGATCGACGGACTGCGCCTGGACGCCGTGCACGCGCTGGCGGACACCCGCGCCTGCCACTTCCTGGAGGAGCTGTCGACGGCGGTCGACGCCCTCGCCGCCGACCTGGGGCGGCCGCTGTTCCTGATCGCCGAGTCCGATCTCAACGACCCCCGGCTCATCACCCCCCGCGCCCAGGGGGGTCTCGGGCTGCACGCGCAGTGGAACGACGACTTCCACCACGCCCTGCACACCGCGCTCACCGGCGAGTCCCAGGGCTACTACGCCGACTTCGCCCGCGCCCCCCTGGCGTCGCTCGCCAAGACCCTCACCGGCGGCTACTTCCACGACGGCACCTGGTCCAGCTTCCGGGGCCGCAGCCACGGGCGTCCGCTGGACCGCACCCGCACGGCCGGGCACCGGCTGCTCGGCTACTCCCAGACCCACGACCAGATCGGCAACCGCGCCCAGGGCGACCGGCTGGCGGCGTCCCTCTCCCCCGGCCTGGCGGCCTGCGCGGCGGCGCTGGTGCTGACCGCGCCCTTCACGCCCATGCTGTTCATGGGCGAGGAGTGGGCCGCGGGCACGCCCTGGCAGTTCTTCACCGACCACACCGATCCCGAACTCGCCGAGGCCGTACGACGGGGCCGGCGCCGGGAGTTCGCGGAGCACGGCTGGGCCGAGGAGGACGTGCCCGACCCGCAGGACCCGGCGACCCGGGACCGCTCCTGCCTCGACTGGTCCGAGCTCGACCGTGAGCCCCACGCGCGGGTGCTGGCCTGGTACCGCCGGCTCCTGGCGCTGCGCCACGAGCACCCGGACCTCACCGACCCCGACCTCGCCGACACCAAGGTCGCCCATGACGAGGGCCGACGCTGGCTCGCCTTCCGCCGCGGGGACGTCCGGGTCGCCGTGAACCTCGCGAAGTCGACGGCGGCCATCCCGCTCGGGCCCCGCGAGGCCCGCGTCCTAGCGGCCTGGGAGCCGGTGGAGGCGCCGGGCACGGACGGAGTGCTGCATGTTCCCGGCGAGTCGTGCGTGGTGCTGCTCCAGGCGTGACGCCATGGATTCCGCTCGCCTCCCGGCTCAGACGAGGGCGGACACGGCGGGCACTCCCTGGTGGCGGGCCCGTATGCGCAGGCCACGGGCGACGATGACGCCGAGACGGACGATGACCTCGCCGAAGGCCATCAGAATCAGGGCGGCCACCCAGGCCTGTCCGCTGGTGATGTCGTGGTCGGCGGAGAAGCGGGCGACATGCGCCGCACCGGAGGCGTGGGAGGTCCAGACCGCGAAACCGAGTCGGAAGCCCATGCTGACCACCCACAGGGCCGCCGCGCCCCACGTCGCCCTGACCCGCACGTGTCCGTCGGCGAACCGCACGCGGGTGATCAGGCCCCCTGCCAGGCCGAAGGCGACTCCGGTCGCGGCGAACAGCGCGATCAGCAGCGCGTCGTTGCCGGCCGTGGGGATGTGGTGGAGGTAGGTGGTCCCGGCCCAGGTGATCAGCGCGAGGGGCAGCAGGACCGTGCGCAGGGTCAGTCTCTCCTCGCGGAGCTGCCGGAAGACCACGAGGAGAAGGGCCACGTCGATGAGCCAGTCGGAGATCGTCATGCGTCGACTATCCGGCTCGGGCACGGTCGTGCGCCTCGGCCCGGGGGTGGACGGAGGGTGGAAATACGCAGGTGGAGACGGTCCGAGAAGGAAGCCACCCACGGGTGGAGCGCCCTACGGGTGGAACGGCCTGCCGCTGGAGCGGCCCGCGGGTGGAGCGGCCTGTGTCCGGAGCGCGGTGGAGCCCCTACGGCTCCGCGTCGTCCGGCTCCTCGTCCCGCAGCTCGGTGACCCGCTCCAGCAGGATCGCCTCCCAGGCGCGGCCCAGCCGGGCCCTCAGCAGCCCCAGGGGTGCGTCCTCCCGGTGGTCCAGGCCGGCGGCGAGGTGGAGCACGGTGTCGCAGCGGGCCAGCCAGAGACCGCGCAGGCAGGGCCGGGCACCGTACCCCGCGAGGGTGGCGGCGCGGACGGCCGCGGGCGCGCCGACAGCGAGGGCGAGGCCCGCGATGTCCTCGGCGGGGTCGCCGACGACCGTGTCGGTCCAGTCGAGCACGCCCCGTACCCGGCCGTCGGCACTGGCCACGAGGTGCTCGCCGGTCAGGGCGTGGTGCACGAGGACCGCGCTGCCGGGCTGTGCGGCGAGCTGGACCGCGGCGGCCGAGGTGAGCTGGTGGAGCCGGGCCGGGTCGAACTCGTCGGCAGCGCCCAGGAGTTCGGCGGCCCGGCCGGCCTGTCTGCGCAGCGCCTCCAGTGAGCGCGGGGCGACGCGCGGGACGCCGAGCGCCTCGGCCTGCCGTACGGGCACCTCGCGCAGCCCGGTGAGGAGCCCGGCCAGGTCGGCCTCGCCGACGGCGGAGACGTCGTGCTCCTCCGCCGAGCCGCCGGGGATCCTGGTGTCCAGCGTGTAGGCCAGGCCGGGCGCCCACTCGCCCTGCGCCACGCTGGTCGGCACCGCGACCGGGACGTGCGGGCGGACCAGGTCGCGCAGACGCAGTTCGCGGCGTCGGCGGGCGGCGGCCGCGCGGTCCTCGGACAGCCGCAGCACATGGCGGGCGCCGACCCACCAGGTGGAGTGCGCGCCGATCTCGGTGACGGGCCTGACCTCGGGCCCGCCGGTGTCGGACGGGCCGGTGTCGGACGGGCCGGTGTCGGACAGGCCGTCCTTGAGCAGGGAACGGACCAGTCGGCGGACCGTGTCCGCGGTGGGTGTCGGTGCCTGGGTCATGTCGCGCCGTAGTCGTTCGAGGGGTGGAGGGGGCTCCTGGGGTCGGGTCAGTCCACTATGACCATCTCGCGGATGGTGTCGTTGAGCCTGCGGCCGCCGTTCTCGGTGACGGTGACGATGTCCTCGATGCGTACCCCGAAACGGCCCGGCAGATAGACGCCGGGTTCCACGGAGAAGCACATCCCCGGCACGAGGGGCTGTTCCTCGCCCTCGATCATGTACGGCGGCTCGTGGGTGGTCACGCCGATGCCGTGCCCGGTGCGGTGGATGAAGTACTCGCCGTAGCCGGCGTCGGCGATGACCGCGCGGGCGGCCCGGTCGACCTCCTGACAGGCCGCTCCGGGCCGTACCGCGTGAAAGCCCGCCTCCTGGGCGGCGCGGACGAGGTCGTGCACCCGGCGTTCCTCGGCGGTGGGTTCGCCGACGTGGACCGTGCGGGAGGTGTCGGAGCCGTAGCCGTCCTTGAGGCCGCCGAAGTCGAGGACGACCATGTCACCGCGCTCGATGACCCGGTCACCCACCTCGTGGTGCGGGTTGGCGCCGTTCGGGCCGGAGGCGACGATGGTGAAGTCGACCTGGGAGTGGCCGAAGCGGCGCAGCAGGTCGGCGAGGTCCGCGGCGACCTCGGACTCCCGGCGGCCGCCGAAGGGGAGCTTCCGGACCTCCTCGAAGGCCGCGTCGGCCGCCGCCCCCGCCGCTGCCAGCAGTTCCAGCTCCGCCCGGTCCTTGACCGCCCGCAGCATCGGAAGGGCCTCGGTGAGCGAGGCGTACGACGTGCCGGGCAGCGCCTTCTGGAGGCCCAGCAGGTGCATGGCCCAGGCGTTGTCGCTGATCCCGAACCGGCCGCCGGCGTCCAGGAGGGGGGCGGCGACGGCGTAGGGGTCCTTGCCGTCCGTCCAGTCCCGCAGGGTCAGGGCGCTCGCGCCGACGGCCTTGGCGGCGTCCGGGGCCTCCAGGGCGGGGACGACCAGGACGGGGTCCTGGCCGGGGGCGAGGACGAGCAGGGTGAGGCGCTCGGTGGCGGCGGTGGGCGCGTAGCCGGTGAGCCACACCAGGTCCGGTCCCGGGGCCACCAGCAGCCCCGCGAGCCCTGCCTCGGCGGCCGACCGGGCCGCGCGCTCCATGCGGGCCCGGTAGTCGTCGGCGGCGAAGGGCGCTGCGGTGCCGGTCATCGGGGCCTCCCTGGGCGGGTGTGGGTCTTGGGCAGCATCCTGCCCGCCCGACGTGGGGCGCGCGAGCCGGTTGCGAGGTCTTTCGGGCGGCTCGCGAGAAGAGCGCTGCCGCACGACGGGCTGACGGACTCCTCCGGCCGTGCGGGGGTGGGGAGCAGCAGTACGGCGCCCGGAGACGTGCTCTGGACGCCGGCGCCCGCTGGAGCGGGAGCCGATGAGGGGACCGCTCGGCACCATGCGAGGCCTACCGGTGACGGAGTGTGGTGAGGAGAGCCGGAGGGCCGAGGCTCGCTTCGGCGGACCGACCGGCATCACCCGCCGCCCGGCGCTGGTCAGCGGGGTCGCGGCGCCGTGAGGGGGTTCACGTCAGCACGCCCGGCACCGCCGTCAGCTGCTGGTAGCCCCCGCTGCGGTGGCGGACCGTCAGTACGATCTCGCGGCCGGAGCGGGCGTGGGCGACGGCTCGCGCGAGGTCGTCGGCCGTGTCGATGCGGGTACGGCCGAACACGAGCAGTACGTCACCGCGGACCAGGCCCGCGGTGTAGCCCGGGCCCGGGACATGGACGCCGACGACCAGCGCGCCCGCCTTCTCGGCATCCACGACCTCCAGGCCGAGTGTCGCGACGGCGGCCGCGGCCGAGGGGGCGGGCGGCGGTGTCGGGGACGGGCGGGCGGGACCCGGGTGCGCCGGGGCGGACGGTCCGCCCGGGTGCAGGCCGACCTGCCGTTGGAGTTCGGCCAGCCTGTCCATGCCGATCACGGTGGTACCCACCGCACCGAGCCCCACCCCCGACAGCACCAGAACGAACGCGACGAGCAGGCCGAACAGCACGCTCGTGAACCGGCGTCCGCGCCGGCGCGCGGCGTGCGGGCGCCGGGCGGACCGGGGCTTCCTGCCGCCCCCGGTCTCCTGACCGGGCATCGGCTTGGGACGCAACGCTGTCTGTTCCATGGATCGCCTCCGGCTGGATCACCACCGGGTGGTGACTACCCGGCGCACGAGCGCGTGACGAGCCACGAACGAGTGAGACTGACCGGTGGTCAGGAGTGGGAAGCGGCCGGAACCAGCAGGTCCGGGGTCCGCGGCGGCTCCGCCCGGCCGCCGACGCGAGCGTGCTGGAGCGTGCCCGCGCGGGGTGCGTCAGCCCGCGCGGCCCACCCCGAGCGCGGGGAGCGTGGTCGACGGTCGGGGCGCCGGCGGTCGCGACGGTGGGCGGTCCGGCGCAGGACGGTCGGCCGCAGGACGGTCCGGCGAACCCGAAGCGGGTAGGCACCCCGACTCCGCCTGCCCCCGGGTCACCCCACCTGCCCCCGTCGCCCCCGCCCACCGCCGTCCCGTCAGCCCGCCATGGGGAGCGTCGGGGCCCTGTCCGGCAGGAAGCCGTGGGTGCGGCCGGCCAGGTAGTCGGCCTTGTAGCGGTCGACCGTGCGGTGCCAGTGCAGGATGCCGGCCATCCAGTTCTGGAGGTCGGCCACATAGCCGCGCATCACCTCGCGAGCTTCCTCCGAGAGCCCGAAGTCGTCGTACACGACGGGCAGTTCGTTCGCGGCGACGTGCTCGAACTGCTGCATGCGCTGGGTCATCAGGTCATGGACGACTCGCAGCGCGGTCGGGTAGTCGATGCCGAAGAAGTTCTGCACGACGAGGATCGCGTTGTGGATCTCGCCCTCGTACTCGATCTCCTTCTGGTACGAGAAGACGTCGTTGAGCAGACAGGCGTAGTCGACGGCGGCGTTCTCCAGGGAGCGGACCGGTCCGCTGCGGTAGACGTCGGGCGGTACGGCGGGGCCGTGGCCCATCCGGCACATGCTCATGGTGAGGTCGGAGCCGAAGGTGGTGCGCCGCATCTCCAGGTAGTCGACGGGGTCGGGGACGCGGTGGTGGATCTGGTTGGCCAGCTCCCACACCCAGCTCTCGGTCATCGCGTTCACGGCGTCCTTGAGGGTCTGCCGCTGGTCGGGGGTCATCCCGGCCGTGGTGCGGGCCCACAGGTCGGTCAGGCCGCGTTCCATGCCGTTGCCGGGTACGAGGCTCTGCTCGCCGTCGAGGGGCATGCACTGCGAGAGCCGGTGGGTGGTGAGGCGGGCGGCGGCGAGGTCGCGGCGGGCTCCGTAGACGAGGGGGTAGTAGTCGTCGCCGTAGGTGCCCCAGGCCAGCCAGTGCGAGCTGAGGTCGAGGGCCTCGGCGCTCGCGTCCGGGTCGATGCCCGCGGCGCACAGCGGGAGGTCTGCCGCGGCGAGCCGGTCCTCGTCCCAGACGCCCTCCTGGAGCATTCCCATGCGGTGCATCCACTCGACGAGACGCGGGCGGGCGCCCGGCAGGTGGGGGCTGTGCTCGACCTGGAACGGCATGTGGAAGTCGGGCAGCAGCGACGGCCCGACCTTCTGGAACGGGACATGGGTGTGGGCGCGCAGCCGCTCGGCGCCGGCCGCGGCGAGCAGGGCGCCGACGTCGGCGGCCGAGGTGCCGGGGCCGGTCGGGCTCTGCCAGGGGGAGGTGGTCTCGGCGCGGGCGTTCATGTAGCGGCTGGAGCGCATGTGCCATTCGTGGCCGCCGGACTGCCAGTCCTGGAGCCCTTGCGTGTACTGGGCGACGGCGGCCACCTCGGCCGGGGAGAGACCTTTCTCCAGGGCGACGGCGGGCACCTCGGTCAGCGCGGTGTGCTCGAACTGGTGGAGGCGGGAGGTGAGGACGTCGTTGACGGTGTCGGCGGCCTCCTGGGTGGTGCAGCCGAAGAAGGTCTCCAGGACGAGCACGCCGTTGCTGAGCTCGCCCTCGTCCTCGACCTCGCGCTGGTAGGAGAACAGGTCGTTGCGCAGGTGCACGGCGTCGGAGAAGGTCTCCATGAGGACGCGCAGCGGCCTGGACCCGGCGACCGCGGCCGGGACCTCGGCGGTCGCGTACTCCACGAGCCCGGCCGACCACGGGGCGCCGCCGACCTTGCGGCGCATCTCGATGTACTCGACGGGGTTGGCGATCCGCCCCTCGTTGATGTTGGAGAGCTCCCACAGGGACTCGTTGAGCAGATGCTCGGTGGCGACGGCGAAGCGGCGGCGCCAGTCGGCGGACATCGACGGCACGGTGCGCGTCCAGAGGTCGGCGAGGCCCGCCTCGACCGGGTTCCCGGGCTCGGGCATCGGGGTCGTGAGGTCCATCGGCATGAACAGCGGCAGCCGGTCCAGGTAGGCCTTGCCGCCGGCGCGGTCCTGGGTGCGCTTGAAGATCTCCAGGAAGTGGTCGTCGAAGAAGAACACCCACACGTACCAGTCGGTGATCAGCGAGAGCGCGGGGCCGTCGCAGTCGGGGTGTGTGTAGGCGCAGAGCAGTCCGTAGTCGTGTGCGTCGAGGTCGGACTGCTCCCAGATCCCGGACCCCTCCAGCATGCCCATCTCGCGCGCCCACGCGGTCGAGTGGGCGCGCGCCTCGTCGACGTGCGGGTTCAGCCGCGCGGGGTACGGCATGTAGAAGTGCGGAAGTTCGAAGGGCTGCTGCGTCATGAGCCGGGCCCTACCCAGGGCCCTCAAGTGCCATCCGCGAGCCGGGACATGATCACACCATCGCGTGAATCGGGGGTGAATCCGGACACGACGGACGGCGTTTGTGGCGTTCCCGTCTCCACGCGCGGATCCGTACGATGTCGCGTCGAACTCGGCGATGTCCCACCTCGTGACATGAGAACCTGAAAACGGGAGAGGGGTTCGGACGTAGCCGTCGAGGTGTGTGCCGACAGGGGGGTCCTCGATGTTCGGGGCAGAGTTGTTCACCCAGACCGCTGCCGCCGCCGCGGGCACGATGGTGGGGCTGATGACCACGGACGCCTGGCAGGTGGCCAGGCACCGGATCGCACGGTTCCTGCGCCGGGAGGACGTGGAGCGGCTGGAGGCGGCCCGGGCGGAGCTGGACGCGGCGCCGCCGGGGCGGCAGCAGGTCATCCTGCGCCAGCAGCGGGAGGAGTGGGGCAGCACCCTGCGCGGCCTGCTGGACCGTAATCCGGAACTGGCCGGACTGCTGACCGAGTTCGTGCAGGAGTTCTCCGGGGTGGTGCGCCCGGTCTTCATCCAGGTCCAGCAGCCCGCGGCCCCGCTGGAGCCCGCCCGCGCCCCGGGCGCGCTGACCGTGGCGCCTCCGCTGGGCCGGCTCGACCGCCGGGTGCGCGGCCGTGGACCGCTCCTCGACACCCTCAAGCAGCTGGTGGGCAAGCCGACTTCGGGTGTGCGAGTGCTGCACGGCATGGGCGGCAGCGGAAAGACCACGGTCGCCCTGGAGATCGCGGCGCACGCCGCCGCCCTCAACGTCGACGTGTGGTGGGTGACGGCGAAGAACCCCGCCGCGCTGAGCGCGGGGATGCGCGAGGTGGTGGCGGCGCTCGGCACCCCCGCCGATCTCATCGACCGTGCCTGGTCGGGGCGTTCGAGCGCGACCGACCTGCTGTGGCGCCGACTGTGCGACACCGCGACCCCCTGGCTGCTGGTGGTGGACAACGCCGACGAGCCCGAACACCTCGCGCCCTACGGCCGGTTGGCGGAGGGCACGGGCTGGATCCGGCCCGCCGCCGAGCTGCCCGGTCTGGTGCTGATCACCAGCCGGGACAGCAGCCCGACGACCTGGGGGCCGTGGGCCACGCTGCACTCGGTGGACGCCCTGGAGGAGGACGACGCGACCGAGGTGCTCTGGGACCTCGCCGGGGAGCGGGCCGGTTCCCGCGAGGACGCCCGGATGCTGACCCGGCGGCTCGGCGGGCTGCCGCTGGCGCTGCGCATCGCCGGGTCGCACCTCGCGGCGGCCTCCGCCTTCCCCGCCTGGCCGGGCACGACGACCGTACGGACGTACGCCGACTACCGCGTGGCCCTCGACGAGCGCTTCACCGAACTCCTCGACGAACGCCCGCCCGGGCAGCAGGGCGGCACCTACTCGGTACCGGTGACCGGTACCTGGGAGCTGTCGCTCGACCTTTTGGAGCGGCGGGGCATCGTCCAGGCCCGGCCGCTGATGCGGCTGCTGTGCTGCCTGGGCGAGGCCCCGGTGCCACTGGTCGGCCTGTTACGCCCGGACCGGCTGGCCGCCTCCTCGCTGCTGCCCGGCATCACACCGCAGGAGCTGTACACCGCGCTCACCGCGCTCGCCGACTTCGGCCTGGTCGAACTGCACACCCCGCCCGGCGGCGACGACCACGCCCGCACCCTGGTGCTGCACCCGCTGGTCCGGGACGCGGGCCGGCTGCAGCGGGACCTCGCCGAGCACTGGGAGGAGTACGCGGCCGTCGTCGCCGACCTGGTCGTGTGCGCCACCGCCGAGCTGAGCGAGGACGACCCGCGCGACTGGCCGCGCTGGCGGCTGCTGCTCCCGCACTGCGACGCCCCGCTGGCCCTGATGGGCGACCCGCACGAGGCCGAGGACGAGCTGGTCTCGAAGGCGCTCAGGGCGGCGGCTGCCGGGGCCCGGCATCTGTTCCGGCGAGGCTGGCTGGACCGTGCGGAGGAGGTGCTCGACGCCTGCGAGCCGGTGGTGCTCGCGTGCGGCCCGAACGATCCCGACGCGCTCGAAGTACGCGCCGCCGCGGCCCACTTGCTGCACATGCGCGGTCGGCTGGCGGCGGCCGAGTCGCTGTTCCGCACGGTGCTGGCGGACACCCGTGCCCTGTTCGGCGACGCTTCCGGCGAGACCGCGGACGCCCGGTACGCGCTCGCGAACCTGCTGCACGGCCGGGGCCGCCCGGTCGAGGCGGAGACCGAGTACCGCGCGGTGCACGCCACGCGCCGGGCCCTGCTGGGCGAGCGCGACCCCGGGACCCTCGCCGCCCGCAAGGGTGTGGCGTGGATGGCCCGCTACCGGGGACTGCTGGCGGAGGCCGAGGAGGAGTACCGCCTGCTCCTGGACGCCTACCGGGAGACGCTCGGCGCCCACCACCCCGACACCCTGGCCACCCGGCACGAGATGGCCCAGGTGCTGCACGAGCGCGGCATGTTCGGCCAGGCCGAGGCGGAGCTGCGGGAGACGCTCCAGGTGTGTGCGCGGGTGCTGGGCGAACGCCACCCGAGCACGCTCGCGGTCCGGCACGACCTCGCCGGCGTGCTGCGCGACCGGGGTCTGCTCGCCGAGGCCGAGCAGGAGTTCCGCACGGTGCTCGCGACCCGCGCCGAGGCCTACGGCGAGGATCACCCCGAGACCGTGTCCGCCCGGTACGGCCTGGCCACGGTGCTGCGCGACCGGGGCTGGCCCGGGGACGCGGAGACGGAGTTCCGGGAGGTCTTCGAGGTGCAGCGCCGGCTGCTCGGCGACATGCACCCGCACACCCTGGAGGTCCGTCACAACCTGGCCGACCTGCTGATGGAGCGGGGCCAACTGGAGGCGGCGGAGGCGGAGTTCCGGGAGGTGTACGCGGCGCGGCGCGAAGTGCTGGGCGAGCAGCACCTGTTGACGCTCTCGGTACGGCACGGCGCCGCGCACGTCCTGCACCTGCGCGGGCATGTCGAGCGGGCGGAGACCGAGTACCGCACGGTCCTCGCGGACTGCGTGGAGACCCTGGGGCCCCGTCACCCCGGCACGCTCGCGGTCCGCCACAACCTCGCCGACCTGCTCAAGGACCAGGGCCGGCTGGCGGCCGCGGAGCAGGAGTTCAGGGAGGTCTACGAGGCCCGGCGGACCGTGCTCGGCGAACAGCACCTGCTGACCCTGTCGGTCCGGCACGGCGCCGCGCACGTCCTGCACCTGCGCGGGCATGTCGAGCGGGCGGAGACCGAGTACCGCACGGTCCTCGCGGACTGCGTGGAGACCCTGGGGCCCCGCCACCCGGGGACCCTGGCGGTCCGGCACAACCTGGCCGACCTGCTGTGCCTCAAGGGTGAACTCGTCCAGGCAGAAGCGGAGTTCACCGAGGTACGGGAGGTCTGCGAGGAGGTGCTGGGGCCACGGCATCCGCGGACCCTGGCCGCCGGGGAGGCGCTGGCCCGGCTGCGGGCCGCGCAGGGGGATCAGGCTCCCCGCGACCCCGACTCGGCCGCCGCCGGTTCGTAGCCCGGGAAGCGGGCCGGGATCTGCCCGAGGTCCCAGAGCGCGAGCACCTTGTCGTCGTAGAAGTCGTCGGACTCCTCGTCGCCGATGACCTGGAGCGGCTCGGGCAGGCCGAAGGGCGCCTTGCACAGGTCGATGGGGCGCCACCAGCCGGTCACGATGTCGGTGTTGGCCGGGGTCCGGGAGAAGGTCGTGGTGAGCAGATAGCGCGAGCCGCTCTCCCGGAACCGGGTCAGCGCCTCCACGACATGCTGGTAGGAGAAGTGCACGAGGGCGTCCCGGCACACGATGAGGTCGACGCGCGGCACGGGCTGCGCGGTGAAGTCGAGCAGCTGGAACTCCCGCCCGGGCGCGGAGTGGTCGGCGCTGTTGGCCGCCACGAGCTCGGCGACGACGTCGCCGCCGAGGTAGGTGGCGCCGTGCAGGTCGACGTGGCGCATCCAGTTGAAGTCGCCGCAGGGGGCGTCCAGTACCGACCGGATGCCCAGGTCCGCGATGAGGAGCCCGAGTCGGGCGATGACCCGCTTCATGCGTTGCAGCTCGGAGCCCGGTCCGGAGCGGGTCTCGTCGGAACCCCAGCGGTTGGTGCGGTAGATGTCCGTGAACACGTCGTGGAGGTCGGCCTCGTCACGGGGGTCGGTGACGTCGAGGTAGCGGCGTGCGTCCACGTCGTAGACGGGCTCCCCAGGATTGCTCAGGTACCGCGGGGTCAATGGGGTCCTCTTTCGCTGCCCGTCGGCGGGACGTACGGCAGCCCACCGGTACAGGTCGGCAGCATAACGCTCCTCAGGGCCGGACCTGGATGAGCGCACGGGTGCCGCCGGTCCGCCAGCGCTGCCCCTCCGCCTCGACCAGCGCGGCCTCCGTGCGGGCGTCGAGCCCGGTGACCACATCGGACTTGAGGGTGCGCAGCGCGGCCACCGGTCCCGGGAAGTAGGCGGTCGCCTCGGCGAAGGACGTGGTCGGCGGCCACCACCGGTCCCCCACCAGGCGCCGGTAGTTGAGGTCGCCCTTGAGGACGGTCAGCGTGGCCCGGCCGATCTCCGTACGCAGGTCGTCGGGCATGTCCGCGTAGGGCAGCGGGGCGCAGGAGAACGGGTGCGCACGGACGACGAGCGCTCCGTCCGCCATGGCGTCCCACAGCCGCCGTCCGTACCGCGCGGCCTCCCCCGGCGCCCGTACCAGCCGGCGCAGGGCGTCGACGACGTCGGCGGTGGTCGCGTCGGAGACGTAGTAGGGGTACGGCTTCACGTGCAGGACGGCCCGTTCGATCCGCCGGTGTTCGAGGAGGTGGGCGAGGAGGAGCAGGTCGGGGACGAGTTCACGGCCGGCGTTGTCGGCGATCAGGCAGAGCGTGCCGGTGCCGTCGAGCCGTGTCCACAGTCTCTCGCTGTCGTCGGCGACCAGATCGGGTACGGCGTCCCGGCCCTCGGCCTCGCCGTCGGAGAGCCGGAACCCGAGGTCGGCGCGGTTGCCCCAGAGCGACCCGTGCAGCAGGGCCGTGCCGCGCTCCTCGACGGGCCGGGAGGCGAGTTCGTCCAGCGCGGCCAGTTCCTGGTCCGTCTCCGGGGAGTCGAGCTCGGTGAGCTTGGAGGGCCGGAAGGGGTCGATGCCCTGCCAGGGGCCGGGCGCGAAGTAGCCCACGGCGTCGAGAAGCCGGCGGTAGAAGTAGCTCTCCGACCACAGCCAGGGCACGTCGAACCAGGACTGCCCGGCGTAGGTGCCGATCTCCCACTCGGCCCACGCCCCGCCGGGGAGCGGCTCGATCACGCCCTTGGTGCAGTTGTCGAGCAGGGCGTCGAGGGCGCGGTGCTGCTCGGGGCCGTAGGGGAAGGCCTCCCGCACCTGCGCGATGATCGCGGGGTGCCGCTCGGCGAGCACGCTGTGGGGGAAGGAGCCGGGTTCACTGGCGAGGACGACGGCGGCGCTGGGAGACATACGCCGACTGTAACCACCTCTCAGCCGGCCCTCGACTCCTGCTCCAGCTGACTCACCAGGGCCAGATACCTGGCCCTGCGGGGCACCGGCACCACGCCCCGGATCATGACGTGCCACATCTGGGCGAGCCGGCGCGGCTGTCGTCCCACCGGCTCCAGGTGCCGCCCCACCACGCGGGTGCCGACGAAGAAGCACACCAGGGAGTGCGCCATCGCGTCGACGTCGGTGTCCGGGTGGAGGTCGGACTCCTTGACCGCGCCGAGGAGTTTGGCGGTCGCGAGGTCCAGCCACTCCGTGAACGGGTGCCGCAGCGGCTCCCGCACCTCGACTCCGCCGGTGGCGAGCCGGAGTCCGGCCCGCAGCACGGGTCCCTCGACCGACAACCGCGCTATCTGGAAGGTGATCCGGACCAGCGCCTCCAGCGAGGTGCAGCCGCGGGCCTCCACCTCTCCGGTCACCTGGCGCGAGGTCCGGGACTGTATCTCCATGATCGCGTGGGCGAGGTCGCCCTTGGCCGCGAAGTGGAAGTACAGGGCGCCCTTGGTGACTTGGGCGTGCTCGACGATGTCGCTGAGACTGGTCGACTCATAGCCACGACGGTCGAACAGATCGGCGGCGGCGGTGATGATCGTCGCTCGGGTCTGTTCAGCGCGTAACTGCCTCGGCATCGACTGCACACTCCTGGGAAGGAAAAGAACGGGGCATGCCGTTTGTTTCTAACTCTCCGTACACGATAACTCACCCCGCGACGGCGCCCACACGGCATTCGAAGGCCACCGACTCCCCTTGCAGCGCTACGACTTGTACGTCGGCGCCGTCCGCACCGCTCACCTCGATCCAGACCGGTCTGTCGAGTTCGGTGAACTGGTGAAACGTGGCGTGCAGGGAGGCGGGCACCGGGCCGTCCGGACCGCCGTGCGCACGTGCGGCCTGGCGGGCGGCCTCCAGGAGGAGCATGCCGGGGACGTGGTCCAGCGGGTGGTCGAAGAAAACGGGGTGCGCGGAATCGACTCTGAGCCGCCAGCGGCCGGGACGGCCGGTGGGCGACAGGAGCACGTCGGCGCGCAGGGCCCGCCCCACCGTGGCGGCCGGTAACGGTTCCGGAGGCGGCCGGGGCAGCCGCAGCGCCCCCACGTCGGCGGTGCGTCCCCCGCGCATCCGGCGGTAGACGGCCTCCTTCGTCCAGCTCACGGCGATGCGACCGGTCCCGACGCGTTCCGGGCCGAGGCGCACGACGGCGTCGTAGCGCAGTCCGGCGGGGCGGCCCGCGGTGCGGCGGACCGTCTCGACGGTGATGTCGACGACGGGCTCGGCGGGGACGGAGCCGACCGCCAGATGCTCGGGACGGGTGTCGACCCGCAGTTCCCTGAGGACGAACTGATGACCGATCGGAACCTCGTAGGCGGTGTGGGCGAGCAGCGCCCCGCACTGGCGGACCGTTTCTGCCACCAGGAGCGGCTCATAGGCGGAGCGGTCCGCCGACACGTGTAACTGGTGGGCACGCGGCCACTGGGCCGTGAGCGTGAAGCGGTCGGGGCCGCTCCTGGTCCAGCCGGTGAGGAGGGTCTCCGCCACGGACACGCGGTGCACGAGTTCACGGGGGACGGTCGCCGTCAGGGGCCCGGCCTCGGACGGGAGTTCCGCGAACTGCCGCGACTCTGGCATGTCTCCCCCTCGTTCCCCCGAAGCGGTTCCCACGGAGCGATGACGGACGGCGAGGTGCCCGTGCCGATGGGCGATAGAGTACGAGGGATTCCGGTCTGTTTTCAATGTGACCTGATCGAGACCGGAAGATACCCGACTCGGCTCATGGGAGGGGTTCTTGTGGCGAGACAGGAGCGCGCCGTCAGGACACGCAGGACGATCGTGGAGGCGGCGGGCGCCGTCTTCGACGAGCACGGGTACGCGGCGGCCACCATCGCCATGGTGCTGGAGCGGGCCGAAGTCACCAAAGGCGCACTGTACTTCCACTTCCCCTCCAAGGAGTCCCTCGCCCAGGCGGTGCTGGACGAGCAGTTGTCGCTGGGGGACGTGCCGCCGCATCCGTGCCGGCTCCAGGAGATCGTCGACATGACGTTCGTCTTCGGGCACCGGCTGCGGACCAACTCCCTGCTGAAGGGGAGTGTGCGGCTGACGCTGGACCAGTGCGCACCGCCCGGGGTCGATCACACGGGACCGTTCAGGCAGTGGAGCGACCGGGTGGTGGAGATGCTGCAAGGGGCCCGGGACCAGGGCGAGTTGCTGCCGACCGTGCAGCCGCGCGACACAGCGGATCTGCTGGTGGGAGCCTTCGCCGGGGTGCAGCTGATGTCCCGGGCGCTGCACGCCCGGGAGGACCTGGGACACCGCATCTCGGTCCTGTGGTCCCATCTGCTGCCGAGCATCGCGGTGCCGGGGCTGCTGAGCGGCCTCGACACCCGGCCGGACCGGGCGGCGCGGGTGCTGGCGTCGGCGCAGAGCGGTGAACTGGTGGGCGCCGAGGCGTGAGGTGCGGGGCGCGCCTCTGCATACGACACACACGGGACGGGCCGGCCGGTGCTCCCAACGCACCGGCCGGCCCGTCCCGTCGGAGAGGGAGGCTCAGAAGGTCAGCTTCCAGCTGTTGAGCGTGCCCGTGTCCTGCGCGGCCGTGTCCTGGACGCGCAGCTTCCAGGTGCCGTTGGCGGTCTCGGAGGAGGCGTTCACCGTGTAGGTGGTTTTGACGTCGTCGGCGGAGTCCGAGGAGCTGGCCGTCTTCAGGCTGTACACCGTGCCGTCCGGGGCGACGAGACCGATCACCAGGTCACCGCGGTAGGTGTGGGTGATGTCGACGCCGACCTGGAGGGTCGAGGGGGCGTTGCCGCTGCGGCCGCTGACGGTGACGGGGGACTCGATCGCCGATCCGTTGTCGGGGATGGCGACGACGGTGCTGCTGGAGAAGGTCGTGCCCGTCGTCGTACCGCCGCCGCTCACGGCCGCGACGGTCTTCGCCGCGTCCGCGAGACCCGCTCCGCAGCCGCCGGAGCAGGCGCCGGGCAGCGGACGGGCGTTGTTCTTGATGGCGGTCTCGATCTGCGCCGGGGTCAGCGCGGGGTTCGCCGACTTCACCAGGGCGACCAGGCCCGCGATGTGCGGGGTGGCCATGCTGGTGCCCTGGTAGTAGGCGTACGACTCCGAAGAGGGCGTCGAGGCGCCGGAGTTGAGGGTGGACAGGATGCCGTTGGCGGTGCCGGTGCTGGTCTGGCCGCCGGGGGCCGAGATGTCCACCAGGGAGCCGTAGTTGGAGTAGGAGGCCTTGGCGCCGGTGCGGTTGGTGGCGGCGACCGAGATGATGTTGTTGCAGTTGCCCGGGGAGTGCCCGGAGACGTTCTCGTTGTCGTTGCCGGCGGCCACGACGACCGTCGTACCGCGGCTGACGGCGTTGTTGATGGCGGTCTGGGTCGCCGAGGTGCAGGCGCCGTCGCCGCCGAGGCTCATGTTGATGACCTTGGCGACGTTGGTGTTGGCGGGCACGCCGGAGACGGAGCCGCCGGACGCCCAGGTGATGGCGTCGATGATGTCGGAGTCGTAGCCGCCGCACTTGCCGAGGACGCGCAGCGGGGAGATCTTCGCGCCGTACGCGATGCCCGCGACACCCTTGCTGTTGTTGGTGACCGCGGCGATGGTGCCGGCGACGTGCGTGCCGTGCCAGGAGGAGGTGGAGGCCGGGATGCCCGATCCGCACTCGTTGGCCGCGTAGTAGTCGCCCGGGTCGGCCGGGTTGCTGTCGCGGCCGTCGCCGTCGACGGAGACCGCGGTGTCGGAGATGAAGTCGTAGCCGGCGACGATGTTCGCGGCCAGGTCGCTGTGGGTGACGTAACCGGTGTCGATGACGGCGACGGTGACGCCGGTGCCGGTGGAGGTGGTCCAGGCGCCCGGCACGTTCATGCCCGCCGTGGTCTCGAACAGGTCCCACTGCTTGGCGTACTCGGTGTCGTTCGGGTCCGCCTGCGGCTTGTTCAGACGGTCCGGCACGACGTAGGCGACCTGCGGGTCCGCCTTGAACTCGGCGACGGCGTCGGCGACTTCGGCCGTGCTGGGGTTCGCGCCCAGGTCGACCAGGGCGGCCCCGGTGCCGAGTCTGCGCTGGAAGTCGGCGTCCTTGGCGGCGGCGTCGGCCTCGGCGGCCTTGTTGGAGGTGGCCTCGGCGGCACCGGACCTGTAGCCGACGATCAGGCGCTCGGCCTGGACGCCGGGAGCGGCCTCGGTGAGCGCGGCCGGCACTCCGGCGCTCTCGGCGGGGGCGTCCTGGGCGGCGGCGACGGACGCGGTGCCGACGGAGAGCAGGGCCGCGGAGACGGCGGCGGCGGATATCAGCTTCCGCCGGAGGGAGGGGGAGGTGCGCAAGGTTCTTGCCTTTCGTGGCCGTGCTCCGGGCAGCGCGGAGCGGCAAACGGTTCGCTTCGGCGATGAAGCGGCGGGGGGGTGAAGCCAGGAGCGCGGCGGCCGGCCGGGCAGAGAGGGGGTGCGTGCGTGACCTGTTCGGGGTTACCTGTGGGTCAGCTGTGGTCGAACGATAGGCAAAGAGCTGGTCATGCGGATACAGGGGAAACCCTTGATGCGGCCGGGAACACCCCCTGTCAGGTGGCCGGTTGACCGAAGACGGCCGCTTTGACCGCGTCTGCCCGCGGACGGACGGGGGGCGCCGCTGAACCGGTCGCGAGCGGACGTTCCGGTGCGCCGGTGAACCGGTCGCCGGCGAACGTTCCGGTGCGCCGGTGAACGTGCGGGGCCCGTGCCGCGTACTGCACGGAAGCCCGTCTTTCCCGCGCCGCCCGAGGAGGCGTTCCGGATGGCCCGGATGCCCTGGACCACAGCCCGTCGTACAAGTGCGGCGGTCGCCGCCCTGACACCGTTCCTGCTGACCGTGTTCGCGGCGACGCCCGCGCAGGCGCACGGCGCTCCCACGGATCCGGTGAGCCGGGTCTTCGCCTGCTCCCCCGACGGCGCCTCCACCGGCACCGCCGCGTGCCGGGCGGCCGTCGCGGCGAACGGCTCGCCCTTCACCGCATGGGACAACCTGCGGGTCGCGAACGTGAACGGCCGGGACCGGCAGACGATCCCGGACGGCGAGCTGTGCAGCGGTGGACTGCCCGCCTACAAGGGCCTCGACCTGGCCCGCTCGGACTGGCCGGCGACCCGGCTGTCCCCCGGTGCGACGCTGACCATGAAGTACGCCTCGACGATCCCGCACACCGGCACCTTCCGGATGTACCTCACCGAGCCGGGCTACGACCCGTCGAAGCCGTTGAGGTGGTCCGATCTGCCGGAGCAGCCGTTCGCTCAGGTGAAGGACCCGGCGCTGACGAACGGGGCGTATCGGATCAGGATGACGCTGCCGAAGGACCGTACGGGCCGGCAGGTGCTGTACACGATCTGGCAGAACAGCAGTACGGCGGACACGTACTACTCGTGCTCGGACGTGGTGTTCGCGGCGGCGGCCGGGAAGCAGGCCGGCGGCGCCGCGTCGCCGTCGCCCTCGAAGGCCACGGAGAAGGAAGCGGAGAAGGAAGCCGAGAAGGAGGCGGCGAAGAAGGAGCCCGCGAAGAGTCCGACGGCGTCGGCTCCCGCCGCACCCTCCACGCCGGCTCCCTCCGTGGCCGGGTCCGCGGCCGCGGCGGCCCCCGACTCCACGCCGGTGGCCGCCGACTCGGCGCCGTCCGCGCCCATGCTGGCGGGCGGCGCCGCCGGGGTGTTGGTACTCACCGGTGGCGCCGCCCTGGTACTTCGCCTGCGTCGGCGCTGAACTACCGGGTCACGGAGTTCAGTTGACGTAGACCGCTTCGCCGCCCGCCGTCACCGGGCTGTACTTCGCGGTCCAGAAGCCGCTGGCGGGGCACAGCGAGGAGCCGGAGGTGCGGCTGAACTGCTGGTTGGCGAACTTGATGCTGTTGTCGCTGTTGTCGGCGGTGCCGGACAGACCGGCCGCGGCCTGGTAGACGCAGCTGACACTGCCGAGCAGGGTGCGCAGCACGACGGTGGTCTGGATGGGACCGCTGGACGGGGTCACGGAGACGGTGCCGTCGGAGGAGACGTCGGTGGTGTAGGCCAGGTTGTTCACCGTGATGCTGGTGACGCCGAGGACGCCGACCACGTTCGAGGTGCAGTTGCCGAAGGTCTGCCCGGTCAGGGACTCGACGGCGGTGCCCGGCGCGGTCGGGTTGCTGCCCACCGTGGCGGTGAACGTGGAGGTGCCACAGGTGATGCCGCTGGTGCCGGTCGCGGTGGAGTAGAGGGTCGCGGAGGTGCCGCTCGCCAGGGACGCCGTGATGGTCGAGCCCTCGGCGACGGCGGGGCCGCCGACGGCGCCGGTGGTGAGGACCGCGACGTCGTCCGCGGCGGCGGGGGCCGAGGCGGCCACGGCCACCGGGAGCGCGAGGGCGGCGGCAGCGGCGGTGAGGGAGACCAGAGAACGCATACGCATGCGGGATTGCCTCTTTCATGAGGTGAGGGTGGGTGAGGGGGAGCGCGGACGCATGGCGGCGTCCGCCGTTGCCGACCCGTCACGCCTTCTCCGTACGTGACGGACCGGCAACGGCAGCCGGCCGGTGACCGGCCGAGGCCCTATGGGGGAGGGCTCCGACCGGGCCGGGCGGGAGGTGGCCGGCCCGATGCGACCCCAGGGGGGAAAGCGGTCGCACGGGTGCCGGTGGGAGGGTCGAACTCGGGCGGTGAAGAGCCCGTGAAGGACAGATGGTCCGGGAAAGCGGACAGGTACCGCCCGAAGGCTTGGATCCGGCGCCACGGATCCGGGGGAAGCCAGGAGAGTTGTAGACCTGATCATCCGTCAACGTCAAGGCATCGAAAGGGAGTTGATCTTCAATCAGCGCTTTTTTCTGCATGTCTGGCCCTTGTGGATCACAGATGACGCATAATCAACACCCTTTACTCACAACTTGCTTGACCCATGAGCGTAACCGCCGGTAACTTCCGTGGCGTTACTGCGGAGTACGCACCGGAAAGCCCTTGCAGCCGCCGAGGGGTGTGACGGGGCGTGCACCGCAGCCGATGTCCGCGCCAGGACACCGAGCCACTGAAGCCGCACATCCGCACGTGAGCCCCACTTGCGTTGACTAAGTCCCTGGGAGCAGCACATGGCCTCGTCCGTCGGCAACACCTTCGAGACCCCCGAAAGCGGTTCCGCGCCACAAGCCCCCGACGGCTCCGCGAGACGCGGCCGGGTTCGGGGTCGCCGGGCCGCGATCATGGCGGTGCCGGCCGTCGCGATCACCGCGGGTCTCGCGATCATGACCGCCGAGGGTGCGCTCGGAGTCCAGTTCGCCATCTCCGGCATGCCGTTCACGGTCACCGCGACGGAGCTCAACGGCACCGGGTTCGAGCAGTTCGGCGGCCTCGACAACATGGCGGACAACAGCCCGAACGCCGGTGACACCGGTGGGCAGGTCCTCGTGATGACCTCCGCCATCAAGAGCGCGACCCTCACCAAGCTGTGCCAGAGCGTCGACCTCGGTGGCACCAACCTGCTCATCAAGGCGGGCCAGGGCACCAAGAAGGTCGAGGCGACCGACCTCACCACGGACTCCACCGAGCTGTCCGGTGACGCCTCCTTCGACAACATCGAGATCGGCAACGACGCCAGCACCCTCACCAAGGCGGGCGTCAAGGGCCCCCTCGGTGTCTTCAGCCAGCAGGCCGACACGGTGTACATCGCCAACCTGCGGCAGACCAACTACGCCACCACGGCGGGTGTCTTCAAGCTGCCCGGCCTCAAGATGAGCTTCAGCAGCTCGGGTTGCTGATGGAGAGCCAGGAGCCGCTGGACGGCCGGGAGCCGGTGGACGGCGACCGGCCCGGCGACGGGGGGCAACCCGCCCTCCGTCAGGACGCGTTCACCCGCTGGGTGTACGGACGCCCCTTCTGGGGTGGGCTGTGGCTCACCCTCGGCGGGGCCTGGATCCTGCTCACCATGAAGGCCTCGATCAAGGTCGTCATGCATGTCGGGATGCAGGGGGTGGCGGGCTATCTCCTGCCGGCCCTGATGCTCCTGGTGGGTCTGCTGATCCTCTTCAGCCCGGGGCAGCGGCTGTTCTACTCGATCGTCGGCGTCCTGTGCTCGATGGGCACCTGGCTCACCTCGAACCTGGGCGGCTTCATGGTCGGCCTCCTGCTGGGGGTCGTGGGCAGCGTCCTCACCTTCGGCTGGCTGCCCGAGCAGGACCAGCGGGTGAGCCGTCGCGACCGGCGCAAGCAGGTGCAGCAGACGGCCCAGGACGGTCCGTCGTACGACACCGACCGGCCCGACCACGGCACGGGCACGGCCGGGATGGCCACGGGCACCCCGCAGACCGCGCAGTGACCCGAACCCCGCGTTAGCAACACCCCCGCGGACCGCCGGATCCGCCCCCCTCCCGGGACCGAACCGCGCAGGCACCCCCGTCACACCGGGCAGCCTGCGCGGTTCGCCGCGTTCTCCCCCGGCGCCAGGGCGTCGGCACATCCCACTCGCCTGCGCGGTGCGGTTCGGGGAGGGTGCGGTCCGACTTCACGGGCCCGCGCCGACGGGAGCCCGCTCACCCACCGGGCAGCCCGCACGGTCCGCCCCGGCGCCCCCTCGCCTCACGAGCCCCGCGCGGCACGAACCCACGAAGGCACCCCCCGCACCGCGCACGCACCGCCCCCCTCACACCCCAGGCAGCCTGCGTGGCTCGATGCGTTCCTCTCGGGTGCCGGTGCCGTCGCGGGTGACGGTCCAGGCGGACTTGCCGGGGATCTCCGTGACGGCCTCGACGAGTTCGGTGCCGCGGTAGACGAGGCCCACGCCGTCGTCCGTGCAGTGGGTCTCCGGCAGGGTGCCGTCCGCGACCAGCCGGTGGACCAGGGGGCGGCGGCCCGGGTCACTGTCGTAGTGCACCCCGTTGCCGTACGGCAGAAGGCCCAACCCGTCGGTGAGCGGGCGGAGTTCGGGGCCGTACGAGTCGGTGGTGCCGCCCTGGAACCAGCACAGGGAGCCCGCGCTGACACCGCTCAGCACCACGCCGGACTCCCATGCCCGGCGCATGATCCGGTCGAGGCCGTGGACCCGCCACACCGCGAGCAGGTTCGCCGCGGAGCCGCCCATCACCCACACCACGTCCTGCTCCAGGACGGTGCCCTCGACGTCGTCCAGGTTGGGCATGGGGAAGAGATGGAGCGGAGTGAGGTCGAAGCCGGCCACCCGGGCCGCCTCGTGCATCCGGGCCGTGAAGTGCTCGGCGTCCCCGATGGCCGTACCGACGTACATCACGCGCGGTCTGCGCCCGTGGACGCCCGACAGCTCGACCGCGTGATGGACCAGCGCGTGGAAGGACACCATGGTGCGGCCACCGGTGCGGTGTCCTCCGGAGGTCGCGACGATCGTGGGTTCTGTGGCCATTCACGTGATCCTAGCCAGGGACGCCCGCCCGTCTCCGGCTCTCTCCGCCGCCCCGGGCGGAAAGATCATTACGATGCGGAACCGAGAAGTCACTACAAGGGGCTGATCACTTGACTACCGGCGGTCACACGCGGTTGGCTCCTGGCCAGTGAAAGTTCAAACGGTCGACGCGCCCGCGTTCCGGCCGCCCTTTCGCGTTCCGCCTGCTCGGCCGCACAGCGAGGTGCCGCACCCATGAACCCTCCTCCCCCACCTCGGGCCCGCTCCGGATTCCTGTCCGCCGCCGCCGTGGCCTCCGTCGTCGTCCTGCTGCTCGCCGGCTGCTCCGGCTCCGGCTCCGGCCCCGGGGACACAGGGCTCGCCGCGGGCACGGACGGCGCGGGCACGGCACGGATGAGGATCGCCCTGCTCACCCACGCCGGCAAGGACGACGCCTTCTGGGAGCTCGTGCGCAAGGGAGCCGCCACCGCCGCCGCGAAGGACGGTGTCGAGCTGACCTACGCCAACGACTCCGACCCCGCGGGCCAGGCCCAACTGGTGCGGGACGCGATCGGCGACCACGTCGACGGCATCGCGGTCACCCTGGCCAAGCCGACCGCCATGAAGGCACCGGTGGCCGCGGCCCTCGCGGCGGGCATCCCGGTCGTCGGTCTCAACTCCGGTATCGACGCCTGGAAGTCGCAGGGCCTGCTCGAGTACTTCGGCCAGGACGAGAGCGTCGCCGGCGCGGCCGTGGGGAACAAGCTGAACGGCCTGCGGGCCAAGCACGCGCTGTGCGTCATCCACGAGCGGGGCAACGTCGCCCTGGAGGCGCGCTGCGCCGGTGTGAAGAAGACGTTCGGCGGCGAGACCGAGAACCTCTACGTGGAGGGCACCGACCCCGACGCGGTGGACGCGGTGCTCACCGCGAAGCTGCGGCAGGAACCCGGGATCGACGAGATCGTCACCCTGGGCGCGCAGTTCGCGCTGGACGCGGTGGGTTCGGTGAAGGCGGCGGGCAGCAGGGCCCACGTCGCCACCTTCGACCTCAACGACGACCTGGTCAAGGCGATCCGCACCGGGACCGTACAGTTCGCGGTGGACCAGCAGCCGTACCTCCAGGGCTACCTCGCGGTGGACTCGCTGTGGCTGTACCGGCACAACGGCAACATCAGCGGGGGCGGCGTGGCCCCCGTGCTCACCGGGCCCGCCTTCGTCACCCGGACGAACGTCGCGGCTGTCGCGAAGTTCGCAGCCGCCGGCACCCGTTGACCCCTACCTCGGGAAACCCCTCCCCCTGACCGCCCAAGGACGACCATGCCCGACCGGAAAGGTGCCCGGCGCCGCCTCGGTTCCATACGTCTCTCCCTCATCCTGCTGGCGCTGGTGCCGAGCGTGACGCTCGCCGCCATGTGGGGTGTGACGACCACGCAGTTGTTCTCGGAGGGCCTGCGGCTGCGCTCGCAGACGGATCTCAGCCGGTCGACCGGCGCGATGGGCACCGAGACCACGCTCGCGCTCCAGGGGGAGCGTTCCGCCTCCGCCGCGTGGCTCACCGGGGTG
This sequence comes from Streptomyces sp. 351MFTsu5.1, assembly GCF_000383655.1. Lineage (NCBI taxonomy): Bacteria > Bacillati > Actinomycetota > Actinomycetes > Kitasatosporales > Streptomycetaceae > Streptomyces > Streptomyces sp. 351MFTsu5.1. Next base: position 508,283 of record NZ_KB911775.1, read on the forward strand.
CCCGGCGCCCGGGCGGTGCTGGACCGCAAACGCGCGGACACCGACAAGGCGGTGGCCCAGCTCGTCGGCCATTCCGACCAGATCCAGCAGGCGCCCGCGCGCGTCGCCGACAAGCTGTACTCGGTCCTCGGCTCGGTCGGCAGCCTGGAGTACTACCGCGGCCAGGTGGACCACCCCACCGACATCACCGCCGAGCAGGCCCTTGACCAGTACACGTCGATCATCGACGACCAGGTCCATGCCTTCCAGCAGCTCTCCCAGGTCGACGACGGCGACCTCACCTCGCAGGCCGGTCCGCTCGTCGCCCTGGAGCACGCGGCGGAGCTGACCGCGCAGGAGGACGTCGAGCTCACCCTGGCCTGGCCCTCCGGGCACCTCGGCGAGAAGGACTGGGCGGAGTTCGTCCAACTGGTGAACACGCGGCGGTGGCTGGTCGAGGACCAGATCGTGCCCGCGCTGAGCGGCAGCGCGAAGACGGAGACCGAGCGGATCCTCACGAGCGAGGACTGGCAGACCCTGCTGTCCGTCGAGGACCAGGTGCTCGCCGCACGGCCGTCCGACGGCACGGGGCAGGTGGCCCTGCCGAACGCGCGCAAGCAGTGGACGGCCGCGATGGCCGAGGTCTCCGTCCGCTACAGCGCCCTGATCCGGCAGCAGACCTCGGGACTGCTGACCAGGAGCGCGGACAAGGCCCACGAGCAACTGCTGACGGCCGCCTCGCTCAGCGCGGTCGGACTGTTCGCGCTGCTGATCTGCCTGATCATGTCGTGGCGGATCACCCGTTCGCTGTCCCGGCGCCTGCGCGGCCTGCGGATGGCCACGCTGGGTCTCGCACAGGAGCGGCTGCCGGACGTGGTGGCGCGGCTGGAGCGGGGCGAGAAGGTCGACATGGACAGGGCCGCTCCGGAACTGGACTACGGCCCGGACGAACTCGGCCAGGTGGCCAAGGCGTTCAACACGGCACAGCGGACGGCCGTGGAGACCGCCGTCGAACTCGCCGACACCCGGCGGGGGTTCCAGAAGGTGATCCTCGGGATCGCCCGGCAGAGCCAGAACCTCGTCAACCTCCAGCTCAGCCGACTGGACACGCTGGAGCGCGAGCACCAGGACCCGGACGTCCTGGCGGGCCTGTACGAACTGGACTCCACGGCAAGCCAGTTGCGGCGGTACGAGGAGAACCTGGTCATCATCAGCGGCGGGCAGCCGCGCCGCAGCTGGACCGAGCCGGTCGCGCTGATCGACATCCTGCGCAGCGCGGTGGGCGAGGTCGCCGAGTACCAGCGGGTCGAGGTGCACACCGACGAGGAGGTCTGCCTGGCGCCGCCCGCGGTCGCCGACGTGATCCACCTGCTGGCCGAGCTGATCGAGAACGCCACGCTGTACTCCCCCGCGCCGAGCCCGGTCGGGGTGCGGGCGGGGCTGGTCGCCAAGGGGCTGGTCGTCGAGGTCGAGGACCGGGGGCTCGGCATGTCGGAGGAGGAGTACGCCTCCTTCAACACCCACCTGGCCGAGGCGCCCAAGTTCGACGTGGTCGCCCTCGCCGACGACCTCCGCCTCGGCATGTTCGTCATCGCCCGGCTCGCCAACCGCCACGGCATCCAGGTGACGCTGCGGTCCTCGCCGTACGGGGGGACGACGGCGATCGTGCTGATCCCGCACGAGATCGTCGTACGGGAGGAGGCCGGGGCGGACGCGACGGGCTCCGCCGGTGCGACGGGCAACACCGCTGCCTCGTACGGCGGTTCGGGTGCGGCCGACGGGCTCGCCGAGGTGTCGGGCGGCCCCGCGAGTACCGCGCGCGCGGCGGGATCGGACCGTACGGCGGACACGGCGGCCGGGGCCGGTACGACGGACACGGCGGCCGCGGCCGGGGCCGGTACGACGGACTCCGCGGCGCTCCCGGGCTCGCCGGACACGGCGGGGCCGGAGGGCAGCGGGGTCCGGGCGGCTGCCGGGGAAGGCGGCACGAACAGCGAAGGCGGCACGGGCCGTTCCGCGGACACGGCCGACTCGCACGCGGCGGGCTCGGCGGACGCGGCGCACGCGCAGGACGCTCAGGGCGCTCACGGTGCCGGGCCCGCTGTCACCGCTCCCCGCGCCGACGGCCTGGCCCCGCTCCCCCGGCGGGTGCCGCAGACCAGTCTCGCCGTCGAGCTGCGGGAGGAGGCCCCGGTCGCCGGTGCGGAGGAGTGCGATGTCGAGGACTTCACGGCCGACCACGCGGCCTCCTCGCTCGCCGGGTTCCAGCGCGGCACGCGGCGCGCCCGCGACGAGGACGCCCCCCTCGACGACCCGCTCCAGGACCCGGAGAGTTCGCCGGAGCCGGTCGCCGACGCCGACAGCGCCGCAGCCGACGTACCGAAGGAGGCCACCGCATACGGGATCGACCCGCTCGACACCCCCGGGGACCGCGAGCCCCCCGACAGCCCCCCGGACGCCCCGCAGGACCCGGCCGTCACCGCACGCGCTCCCCACACCGATCGCTCATGAAGGACACGCCATGACACGCCCCACCCCCGCCACGCACACCCAGCTGGACCAGCTGCTCACCGGACTCGTGGAGCGGGTCGCCGACGTGACGCAGGCCGTCGTGCTCTCCGAGGACGGGCTGGTCGTCAGCAAGTCCACCGGGTTCCTGCGCGACGACGCCGAGCGGCTGGCGGCGACCGCGTCCGGTCTGATGAGCCTCAGCAAGGGCGTCAGCATGGACTTCCGGGGCGGCCCGGTGCGCCAGGCGCTCATCGAGATGGCCAACAGCTTCCTCATCCTGACCTCGGCCGGGCCCGGCGCCCACCTCGTCGTCCTCACCGGGCCGAACGCCGATGTCGGCGTCGTGGCGTACCAGATGAACATGCTGGTGAAGAAGATCGGCGAGCACCTCAGCGCGGCACCGCGGGCCGGCATCGGCCCCACCGGCGGGGTGAGGTGACCGACAGCGAAGCGGCGGGCCGGCTGGTGCGTCCGTTCGCCCTGACCGGCGGACGGACGCGGCCCAGCCGTGCCGACTTCACCCTCATCACGACGGTGACCGCGGTGGATCCGCCACCGGAGCGGGCCCCGCGCCCGCAGCCCGAGCAGAGCCGCATCCTGCGCCGGTGCGCCCGCCCGGTCGCCGTGGCAGAACTCGCCGCGCTGCTCGACCTGCCGGTCAGCGTGGTCGTCATCATGCTCTGCGATCTGCTGGAGGCGGGCCTGATCACCGCGCATCCCCCGCATCCCGTCTCGCCCCGCACCCCGGATCTGGACCTGTTGCAGAAAGTGAGGGAAGGCCTTGGCCGGCTCTGAGACGGGCACCCGCGGGACCGCTGAGACTCCCGCCCCGCCCGACACCGTCAAGATCCTGATCGCCGGGGGCTTCGGCGTCGGCAAGACCACGATGGTCGGCTCGGTCAGCGAGATCACCCCGCTGCGCACGGAGGAACCGCTCACCGTCGCCGGTCTGGGCGTCGACGACCTCGCCGGGATCGAGCAGAAGCGGGCCACCACCGTGGCCATGGACTTCGGCCGGATCACCATCAGCGACGAACTGGTGCTCTACCTCTTCGGCACCCCGGGCCAGCAGCGGTTCTGGTTCATGTGGAACGACCTCGCGGTGGGCGCCCTGGGCGCGGTCGTCCTGATCGACGTCCGCCGCCCCGAGTCGAGCTTCGCCGCGGTGGACTTCTTCGAGCGCCGGCACATCCCCTTCGTCGTCGCCGTGAACGGCTTCGACGGCCGGCACCCCTACCCCGCCGAGGACATCAGGGAGTCCCTCGCGCTGCCGGAGCACGTCCCGGTGGTGCTGTGCGACGCACGCCGCCGCGACTCCTCCCGGGACGTCCTGATCGCCCTCCTGGACCTGCTGATCGCCGCGGCGGTCGACGACTAGGGCCGTCCGGCGGACCAGGCGGGCTGCAAGAAGCGCTGCTGAGCGGCACAGTGAGCCGGGTCCGGTGCTGCGCGGTGCACGGCGGAGAAGGGCGACGACGCGTCGGGGGCCCCTCCCGCGCGAGGTTGTTTCGAGCGGGAGGGGCCCCAACCGACGACAACGCCGCAGATCAGTGGTCCGGCGTCGGGCGCGGCCGCCGGTGCACGGCAGGGGCCGCGGCCCGGCGCGGGTGGGTCAGCCCAGGCCGTTCGTCTTCAGCCAGGCCTTCGCCACGTCCAGCGGGTCCTTGTTCTCCAGCTGGACCTGGGAGTCCATGTCGAGGAGCGCCTTGGTGTCCAGCTTGGCGGAGACCGCGTTCAGCGCGGCCACGCCGTCCTTGCTGAGACCGGACTTGTACACCAGCGGGGTCACGTTCGCGAAGCCGAAGAGGTTCTTCGGGTCCTTCAGGACGACGAACTTCTCCTTGGTGATGGTCGGGTCGGTCGTGAAGATGTCCGCCGCCTGCACGGTGTCCTTCTTCAGCGCCGCCTGCGTCAGCGGACCGCCCGCGTCGAGCGCCTTGAACGACTTGAACTTCAGGCCGTACTGCGACTCGAGGCCGAGCAGGCCCTGCTGCCGGGTCTGGAACTCGGGCGAGCCGCCGATGACCAGGTCCCCGGCGATGCTCTTGAGGTCGGCGAGGGTGGACTCGGCGGTCAGGTTGTACTTCTTCGCGGTCGCCGCGTTGACCGAGACCGAGTCCTTGTCCTCCGCCGGCGCCGAGTCGAGGAACGTCAGCTTGGGGTCGAGCTTGGCCTTGACCGCGGTGTTCACGGCCTCGGCCGACTCCTGCGCCGCGTCCTTGTCCAGGTAGGCCAGCAGCGAGCCGTTGTACTCGGGCAGGACGGTGATCGAGCCGTTCTTCAGCAGGCCGTACGTGGTCTCGCGGCTGCCGATGTTGGGCTTGTAGCTGACCTTGACGCCCTTGGCCTTCAGGGCCTCGCCGTAGATGTCGGCGAGCAGGATGCTCTCGGCGAAGTTGTTGGAGCCGACGACGACGGTGTCACCGCTGCCGGCACCCGCGCTGTCCTCGTTGAGGGGGTCGGAGGTCTTGTCGGAGGAACCGCATCCCGCCAGCAGGACCGTGGCGGCGGCCAGCGCGACGGCGGCCAGGCCGGGGTTCTTCCTGAGGGACCTGCGGTGTACGGCGGTAACAGTCACGATTCCCGTTCCGGACTCTGGGGGACTCAAGGGGATTCAGGGAGCTTGCGGTGAAGCTCTCGGCCTCGGGGGAAGCCTTTGCACTGATCCAATCCAGCCTGTTCTCGCCCAGTCAAGACCGGCCTGGTCACAATTGGCCTCCATCACCATCGGGTTGTGAAGGAAAGGCGAAACCGGCGCGCGGTGCGCCGCCAGGTTGTAACGGATTCTTGACTCGGGGTGGCGGGAAGCGCTGTCCGAAGAGGCTGTAGTCTCGCCGAAGTTGGCGCCGGTCACACAGGCGTGCAGGAGCCACTCAGGTATCTCTATGCACTGTCCCGTAGCGATCAGAATCGGTCACGCGCTTTCCTCGCGCGTCGGCCGGGACATCCACGAAGGAGGGCTGGTGTCCACGAACGAGGTGGACGCGTCCACCCGGTCGGCACCGCCGCCGAGCCGGGGCAGGATACGTGACGACCGAGGCCTGCGGGACTTCGCCGAACGCTGGCCGTTCCGGCGCAAGCTCAACGTCCTGGTGGGCGTGCCGCTCGCAGTGGTCGCCGCGCTGCTGGCCTACCTGTTCGCCGACCAGATCGGCCAGTCCCAGGACGCCGCGAAGGCCGCCCAGTTGGTGCGGGACAGCGCCCAGGTGGCCAAGCTGGTCGGGCAGTTGGAGGCCGAGCACCAGCAGGCCGTCCTGCTCTCGGTGCGCCACCAGTCCAACCGGCCGGGCGACACCCCCTCGCAGACCGCCTACCGCGAGGCCCAGATCCGCGTGGACAACCAGGTCGAGCAGGTCCGCAGGACCTTCGGCGGCCGGCTGCCCGACGAGGAGGCCGGGGCGCTGCGCGAGGTCGACGGCCTGGAGGACCTGCGCAACACCATCGAGAAGGCGTACCTGCCCGCCGACAACATCGACCCGGCCTACAGCGACGCGGCCAAGGGGCTGATCGACGGGCTCGGGCTGGACCGGAACCCGGCGCTCGCGGCCACCTTCACCGGCAACCTCCTCGACTCGCTGCTGCGCGCCGACGCCGCGCACGGCTCCTTCGAGACCGGTGTCTTCTCCGCGACCACCGGCGACTCCAACGCCCTGATCGAGCTGATCGGCGCCATCGGCTCCTACGACGAGTACACCCACCAGGTCGAGCGGTTCGGCCGGTTCGCCACCCCGGAGCAGACCGAGGCCCTCGGCGACATCGAGCACAACAGCGCCCAGGCGACGATCGCCCAGCAGTACGCGGAGCTCCAGATCGACCCCGGGTCGCTCCAGGCGGAGAGCCCGTCCGAGATCAAGGCCGCCTTCCAGACCGCGCTCGACTCCTACCCGGACTACCGCGCCCAGGCCCGGACCCGGCTGAAGACCACCACCTCGCTGATCGACCAGATCGCCGACCGCGCCGACACCGCCTCCCGGGACGCCCGCAGCAACGCGCTCTGGCTGCTCGGCTCGGCCCTGCTCGGCTTCGTGCTCTGGCTGGCCTTCTCGGTCGCCGTACGGCGCTCGGTGGTGCGGCCGGTGCAGGCGCTGACCGGTGCCGCCCGGCAGGTCGCCGAGGTGGCGGGCCGTGAGCTGGCGCGGGTCGCCGACGACGACACCGAGGACACCGGCACACCGCGGCTCCAGGAGATGCCGGTCACCGCGAAGGACGAGATCGGCGACCTCGCCGACGTGTTCAACCAGGTGCAGACGACCGCGGTCGCGCTGCTCGAACGCCAGGTCCTCAGCCGGCGCAACGTCGCCGAGATGTTCGGCAACGTCGGCCGCCGGGTCAGCAACCTGACCACCCGGCAGCTGGCGCTGATCGACGCGGTCGAGCGCGGTGAGACCGACCCGGCGCTGCTGGAACGCCTCTACAGCATCGACCACATCGCCGTGCGCCTGCGCCGCAACGCCGACAGCCTGATGCTGCTCGCGGGCATCCGCGAGACCGTCCTCGACTCGGGCCCGCTCGCCCTGACCAACGTCGTCCGGGTCGCGCTCGGCCAGATCGAGGGGTTCCAGCGGGTCTCCCTCCAGGCCGGCACGGAGGTCATGGTCGAGCCGGACATCATCGGCGACCTCACGCTGATGGTGGCCGAACTGGTGGAGAACGCGGTGTCGTTCTCCCCCGCGGGCAGCCCGGTCGAGGTGATCGTCAAGAACAGCCACGAGGGCGCGCTGGTGGTGATCTCCGACCACGGTCTGGGCATGAGCGCCGAGCGCCTGGCGGAGGAGAACGCCCGTCTCATCCGCCGCGAGCGCCTCGACCTGGTCCCGACGAAGGTCCTCGGCCTCTTCGTCGTCGGCACGCTGGCACGCCGCTGGGAGGTCGGCGTCACCCTCTCCCGCACCCCCGGCGGGGGCGTGACGGCCGAGGTGACGATCCCGTCGTCGCTCCTGCTGACGATGAGCCCGGTGGCGGTGAACGCCGGCGGTGCCGCCACGGCCGACGCCCTCACCGCCACGGCCACCCGTGCGGACGACGGCACGGGATCCCGCCCGGCGCCGTCCTGGGCCTCGGACACCGGCCCGGACTCGACACCCGCCGCGCATCCGGTGGCAGGCACGGGCTCTACGGCGGCCCGGCCCGGCTCCGGCCAGGAGGCAGCCCCGGCCGCGCCGGGCCGGAGTACCCCGGCCCCCGAGCCCGGCGTCACGGGAGCCGCCGACGACGCCGCCCCCCTCCCGCGCCGGGTCCCGCAGCGCGACATCGCCTCCGCAGGTCCGGACTCAGACGCCCCGGCGGCCCCCGAGTCCGCCTCCTCCACCGCCCCGTTCGTCCCCAGGGCCCGCGCCGGAGAGCCTGCGGTGCCCGCCGAGGCGCCCGGTGCCCCGGACGACTCCGCCGGCGCCCGTCCGCTGCGTCGCCGTGTCCGCGGGGCCACCCTGCGGACCACCCTCGGCGCCGACGTCGTACCGAAGACCGCCGCTCCCCGGCCCGCCGACGCGACGGCGGTGCGCGACGAGCTCGACGAGTTCGAGGCGGCCGTGGAGCGCGCCCACCGGGACACCGGCAGCCATGCCGCGCCGGTACCGAGCCACACCGTGGAAACCCACCGGACCGCGTCCAACCCCCCGCACGAACAGAACCACTCCACGGAAGGAGCGGAGCAGTGAGCACGTCCACAGGTGGCACCCCGACCGGAGGCACCCCTACGGCAGGCACCACGCCGGCCGAGCTTCAGGCCGCCGCGGCCGACTTCACCTGGCTGCTGAACCGTTTCGCGACGGAGACCGCGGGTGTCGTCGACGCCATCGCGGTGTCCTCGGACGGCCTCCTCATCGCCGTCTCGGAGCTGCGTGAGCACGCGGACTCCGAACGCCTCGCCGCGATCGTCTCCGGCATCACGAGCCTGGCCGCCGGCGCCTCCGGCAACTACGGTCTCGGCGGCCTCAACAAGGTCATCATCGACCTGGAAGGCGGCCATGTCCTGGTCTCCGCGATCGGCAGCGGCGCCGTGCTCGGCGTCGTCACCGACAAGGAGGCCAAGCTCGGCAACATCGCCTACGAGATGACGCTGTTCGCCAACCGTGCCGGTGCCGCGCTCAGTCCCCAGCTCGTGCTGGAGCTGAAGAACAGCGTCGGCGCGACGTCGAAGCGCTGACCGAGGAGGAAGCGCAGTCATGGCGGACGGCAGCACGCCTCCGGACCCGGAGCCGGGCGGTCCCGTACCCGCCGTACGGCCGTTCCTCGTCACCGCGGGCCGGGTGGCACCCGATCCGTCCGGCCGGACCATGCCGGTGGAGACCCAGGTGGTGGCCACCGCCGAGGGTCTCGCCGTGCTCGACCGGCTGTCCTTCGAACAGCACGACATCGTGGCCGCGTGCCGGATCCCGCAGTCCATCGCGGAGATCGCGGCCCGGCTGCGGCTGCATCTGAACGTGGTGCGGATCCTCGCCGAGGACCTGCGCACGGCAGGGCAGCTCACGGTGCACGTGCCCGATTCCGACGTCACCCACGACGCGTCCGTCCTGCGCAGGCTGATCGACGGCCTGCGCGCCATCCCCGACTCCCGAGGGGTTCTCCGTGACACCGACTGAACCGGCCTTCCGGCCCTCGGCCGCGGCGTCCGCCGCCGTACGACCGCCGCTGCCGGTCAAGATGGTGATCGCGGGCGGCTTCGGGGTGGGCAAGACGACCGCGGTCGGTTCGATCTCCGAGATCGAGCCGCTGACCACCGAGGCCGCCATCACCGAGGTCGCCGCGGGCGTGGACGACCTCAGCCACACCCCGCGCAAGACCACGACCACGGTCGCGATGGACTTCGGCTGCATCACCGTCGACCCGACCCTGAAGCTGTATCTGTTCGGCACGCCGGGCCAGGAGCGCTTCGGGTTCATGTGGGACGACATCGTCGAGGGCGCGGTGGGCGGACTGGTCATCGTCGACACCCGGCGCCTCGACGACTGCTACGCCGCGGTCGACTACTTCGAGCACAAGCAGATCCCGTTCGCGGTCGCCGTCAACGCCTTCGACGGCAGGGTCGAGCACACCCTGGACGAGGTCCGCTGGGCCCTCGACGTCAACGACCGCGTCCCTGTACTGGTCTTCGACGCGAGGGAGCGGGGGTCGGTGCGGGACGCGCTGCTGGTGGTGCTGGAACAGGCGCTGGCGCGTACCGGGGAGTGAGGCCGAGGACCGGGGCGGCTCCCCCGGTCCCTCGCCTAGTTGCTCCTGAGCACGCCACGCGACACGGTCAGCCGGGTGATCCCCCAGAACACCCCCAACGTGACCAGCGCCAGCGCAGCGACCAGCGTCGCACCGCCCACGACCTTCTCGTAGTTGCGCTGGTAGAGCCCGTCCACGATGTACCGTCCGAGCCCGCCCAGGGAGACGTAGGCGGCGATCGTGGCCGTGGACACGATCTGGATGGCCGCGGAGCGCAGGCCGCCGAGGATCAGCGGGAGGGCGACCGGGAGCTCGACCCGGAAGAGGACCTCCACCTCGTGCATGCCCATGCCTCGCGCCGCGTCCACCGGCGCCGGGTCCACCGACCGCATCGCCTCGTAGGTGGTGACGAGGATCGGCGGTACGGCGAGCACCACCAGCGGGATCATCACGTTGATCAGCCCGAACCCGAGGGACAGGGTCATCAGCACCAGCAGGCCGAAGGTGGGCAGGGCCCGCCCGGCGACGGCGATGAAGGCGAGCGCGTTGCCGCCCCGCCCGTAGTGCCCCGTGACGAGCCCCACCGGCAGTCCGATCGCCGCGGCGATGGCGAGGGCCTCCAGGGTGTACTGGACGTGCTCCCACAGCCGCGTGGGAATCCCGTCGTAGCCCTGCCAGTGGGCGCCGTCGCTGAAGAACGCGTTGATGAAGTTGAGGACGTTCACCGGGCGGCGACCTCCGGTTCGGGCCGCTGCGCGCGGCGCGCCCGCGCGCCGCTCGGCATCCACGGCGTCAGGAGCAGGCGTACGACGACCAGCAGCCCGTCGGCGAGGATCGCGAGGACCGCCATGGTCAGCACGGCGTTCACGGCGAGTTCGGGCCGGTTGTAGATGTTGGCGTCGTTGATGAGGTTGCCGAGCGCGCCCTGGTTGCCGATGAGGGCGCCGACGCTGACCAGCGAGATGCTCGACACGGTCGCCACCCGCAGCCCCGCGATGATGGCGGGCACCGCGATGGGCAGCTGTACCTGGAGGTAGCGGCGTACGGGCCCGAAGCCCATGGCGGTCGCGGCGGCGAGGGTCTCCTGCGGCACCGAGCGGACGCCGTCGACGATCGCCGGGACCAGGATGACGAGGGTGTAGACGGTGAGCGGGATCATCACCGTGAGTTCGGTCTGGCCGGTGTAGTCGATGAGGACGACGAAGAAGGCCAGTGAGGGGATGGCGTACAGCACGGTCGTCACCCACAGCACCGGCGGGTACAGCCACCGGAAGCGCACACACAGCTGGGACAGCGGCAGCGCGATCACCAGCCCGGCGAGGACCGGCAGCAGGGCTTCCCTGAGGTGCAGGCCGATCAGCCCGAGCCAGCTGTGCTGGAGGTCGCTGGGGATGTCGAAGAAGCCGTTCACCGCACGGCCTCGGAGTCGGTGCGGCCCTCCGCGTGCGCCCCGCGGATCGCCTCGCCGATGGCCTGCTGGGAGACGACTCCGGCGACCCGGCCCTCGGCGTCCACGCCGACCGCCCACCCGGTGGGCGAGAGCACCGCGCAGTCCAGCGCGGCCCGCAGCGAGTCCGTACCGGCGACGAACGGCCGTCCGTAGGGCAGCAGTCGGGCGGTGTCGACGCTCCCGGCGGTCAGGTTCCTCGGCTCGCTCCAGCCGAGGGGCCGGCCGTCCACGTCGGTGACGAGGAGGTAGGGGGCCTCGTCCGTGGCACGGGCGATCTGCTCGGCGCCGGCGTCGACCGCGACGACCGGGCCGGTGAGCAGCCGCAGTCCGGCGGAGCCGAAGAAGGAGAGCCGGCGGATGCCCCGGTCGGCGCCGAGGAAGTCCTCGACGAACGCGTCGGCCGGGTTCGACAGCAGTTCGGCGGGCGGCGCGTACTGGGCGAGCTTGCCGCCGGTGCGCAGCACGGCGACCATGGTGCCGATCTTGACGGCCTCGTCGATGTCGTGGGTGACGAAGACGATGGTCTTGCCCAACTCGTCCTGGATGCGCAGGAGTTCGTCCTGGAGGCCCTTGCGCACGATGGGGTCGACAGCCGAGAACGGCTCGTCCATCAGGAGGACCGGAGGGTCGGCGGCGAGGGCGCGGGCCACTCCGACGCGTTGCTGCTGGCCGCCGGAGAGCTGGTAGGGGTACCGCTTGGCGAGCGAGCCGTCCAGCCCGACCCGCTCCATCAACTCCCGTGCCCGGGCCCGTGCCTTGTCCTTGCCCCAGCCCAGCATCCGGGGCACGGTGGCGATGTTGTCGACGATCGTGCGGTGCTGGAAGAGGCCGGCGTTCTGGATGACGTACCCCATGGACCGGCGCAGGGTGTTGACCGGCTGCTGACGGCTGTCCTTGCCGTCGATCAGGATGGTGCCCTCGCTGGGCTCGACCATCCGGTTGATCATCCGCAGGGTCGTCGTCTTGCCGCAGCCCGAGGGCCCCACGAGCACGGTGATCGAGCGGTCGGGTATCTCCAACGAGAGCCGGTCGACCGCCACGGTGCCGTCCGGGTACCGCTTGGTGACTGAATCTATCCGTATCAAGGCGCCGAATACCCTTCGGGTCTGGCCGGGATTGACCACTTCCGGCCACGCGAACGGCCGTCCGGCAGAGTCTAGACGGCCGGTGTTTCAGCACCGCGCGGCAACCCGCTAAGCCGCTGTCGCCTCGGCCGTCGGGAACCCCGGGGTGCGCAGCACGCGGCGTTGCGCGTCCACCGCGAACACCTCGCAGCCGGGCAGGGCGGCGGCCCAGTCGACGCCCTCGGGGCCGAGGGCGAAGGCCGCGGTGGCGACCGAGTCGGCCTCGGTGAGCGTGGCGGCCACGACAGTCAGGCTGAGCAGGCCGGTCGCCGGGCGGCCGGTGCGGGCGTCGTAGATGTGGTCGCCGCGTTCGTAGCGCGCGGAGGTCGCGACCGCCCCGTTGGTGAGCGAGAGCACCGTGCACAGCTGGTCGGCGTGCTCGGGATGCCGTACGCCCACCCGCCAGGGGCCGCCGGCGGTGACCACGTCACCGCCGGCGTTGAGGACGAAGCGGCAAGCACCGGCCTGCTTCAGGAGCTCCGCCGCCCGCTGCACCGCCCAGCCCTTGACCACCGCGCAGGGGTCGAGACGGCGACCGGGGGGCCGTACGTCGAAGGCTCCCCCGGTCGCGCGACGGTAGTGCTCGCACAGGCCGAGGATCTCGCGCAGGTCCGCGCTCAGCGCGTCCTCGGACAGCTCGGCGCGGTCGTACCGCGACACCTCGCTGTCCTCCTTGAACGGGCTGAACCGGGCGTCGGCCTCGCGCAGCCACGCGAAGACCTCGTCCGCCGCGGACTCGGGGACGTCCTCGTCGTCGACCCGGAGCGAGACGGGGAAGCCCATGACGTGTTCGACGCGGTGCAGCATGGTCGGTTTCTCAGCCCTTCGCGTCGATCGCCGCCTGGAGGGACTCCTTGTAGCCCTCACTGGTGATGGTCGCACCGGACACGGTGTCGATGTCCGCGCTCTGCGCCTGAAGCGTCTCCGCGACCAGCTTCGGCACCGCGGCCGTCGTCTGCGGATGGTTCGGCTGCTGGAGCATCTTCACGGCGCTGATCTTGTCGCCCGAGAAGGTCACCTGGACCTGGACGGTGCCCTTCTCGGTGTCCACCGCCGTGCCGTCGACGGTCTTGGCCGCCTCCTGGGCGGGGGACGCCGAAGCCTTCGCGGCCGTCTTGGCGTTGTCGTCGATCGCGGCCTGGAGGGACTTCTTGTAGGCGTCACTGGTGATCGTGGCACCGGACACGGTGTCGATGTCCGCGCTCTGCGCCTGCAGCGTCTCCGCGACCAGCTTCGGCACCGCGGCCTCGGTCTGCGGGTGGTCCGGCTGCTGGAGCATCTTCACGGCGGTGATCTTCGTGCCGTCGAAGGTCACCTGGAGCTGGACCGGGCCCTTCTCGGTGTCGACGGTCGGGGTCGTCACCACATGGGTACCCGACGTCCCGGAGGAGGAGGTGGACGTCGGCGCGGGGGTGGTCGCCTGGACGCTGGAGGAGCCGGCCGAGGGCTGGTACAGCCACACGGGCACCAGGCCCGCGATGCTCAGGACGACGACGGGTATGGCTCGTTTCACGGTCTCTTCCTCATCCCGCCAGGCTGAAGCGTTCGAAGTGGGTCTGCGCCCTGGGCACGTTCAGTTCCCGCAGGCTGCCCAGCACGGCGTTCATCATCGGGGGCGGTCCGCACAGGAAGACGTCCCGCTCGGCGATGTCCGGCACGAGCCGGGCCAGTTCGCCCGCCGCCAGCTTGTCGGGCACCGGCGGCCCGGTGACCAGGTGGAGTTCGGCGCCCTTGGCGAACGCGAGGTCGCGCAGCTCGTCGTAGAGGACGGCGTCCCGGTCGGAGCCGACCCGGTAGATCACCACGGCGTGGCCCTGGATCTCCTCCAGGAGGGCCCGGATCGGGGTGACGCCGACACCGCCGGCGATGAGCACGGACTCCGGCCGGGTGCGGTGCAGGGCGGTGAACGCGCCGTAGGGGCCCTCGGCGAAGACGCGGGTGCCGACCTTGACGTGCCGCAGGGCCGCGCTGCCCTCGCCGGCCGCCTTGGCGGTCAGCCGTAGCGTCCTGCCGTCGGGGGCGGCGGACAGGGAGAAGGGGTTGGCCTGCCACCAGCGGTCGGCGGTCAGGAACCGCCACAGGAAGAACTGGCCGGCGCGGGCGGGCAGTTGGTCGAGGTCCTTGCCGCTGATGTAGACCGAGACGACGTTGTCGCTCTCGGGGACGACGGCGGTGACCCGGAACTGGTGGCGCCAGTTGCGCCACAGCGGAAGCACCGCGCGGCCGAGGACCACCGAGCCGAGCGCGACGCCCCAGACGCCGTACCAGTACCCGGTGGCGGCCGGGGAGGACGTGAAGGTGGTGCCGACGGCGACCTGGTGGGTGAAGGCCAGCACCACGGCGACGTACGTGTACAGGTGGATGAAGTGCCAGGTCTCGTAGGCGAGGCGGCGCCGCGCGAAGCGGGCGGAGACGGCGCCGATCACGAGGATCAGGAGGAACGCGACGACCGCGCGGAGCACCCCCTCGGTGGTCTCGGCCAGGTCGACGATCTCGCCGATCGGGCCCACGTCGGTGCCCTCGGCGTAGCCGAAGGCGATGAGGACGACGTGCGCGAGGAGCGTCCACAGCAGCGCGAAGCCGGTCCAGCGGTGCCAGGAGGTCAGCCGGTCCATGCCGATGCGGCGGTCGAGCCAGGGCAGCCGGGCCACCAGGACCAGCTGGAAGGCCATGACGAGCGCGGCGTACAGGCCGGTGAGGCGGCCGAGCACGATGAGCGCGTTGGAGGCGAAGCCGGCCTGGGCGAAGAAGAACGCGACCACGGCCGCGTTGGCGGCCAGCACGGCGTAGAGACCGGTGCGGGCCACCACCCTGGGGCGTTGTATCGCCGTGGGGGGCGAGGGGGGCGATTGGACGGTCGTCACGGCAGGGAGCTCCTTGATCGGGGCCTGGGTTACCGAGCTTCCCCGGCGGTAGCTGTCGATCAGCTGTCGTACAACTTTCAAGAGGTTATCGATCTGTCCCGGGTTCCCGTCCGGCTCTGGCTTTCGGCCCGCCGTGAAGCACTATGAGCGGGTGGAAAAAGTACGACTCCTCGTCGTGGACGACGACCCGCCGATCGCCGATCTCGTCGCGACGGTCGCCCGCTACGAGGGCTGGGAGGCGGTCACCGCGAACTCCGGCGAGGAGGCGCTGAGCCGCGCCGCCGAGTTCCGTCCGGACATCGTGGTGCTCGACCTGATGCTCCCGGACATCGACGGCTTCGGTGTCCTGGACCGGCTGCGGCGCTCGGGCACGATGGTGCCGGTGGTGTTCCTCACCGCCCGGGACGCGGTCGCCGACCGGGTGGCCGGACTGACCCGGGGCGGCGACGACTACCTGGTCAAGCCGTTCGCCGTGGAGGAGCTGATGGCCCGGCTGCGGACCGTGCTGCGGCGCAGCGCCGGACCCGGCTTCCAGCGCTCGGTGCTCCGGGTCGCGGACCTCACGATGGACGAGGACACCCGCGAGGTGCGCCGCGGCGACAAGCTGGTCACGCTCACCCCGACCGAGTACGAGGTGCTGCGGTACCTGATGCGCAAGTCGCCGACCGTGCTCACCAAGGCGCAGATCCTCGACCACGTGTGGGAGTACGGCTTCGGCGGCCGCTCCAACGTCGTCGAGCTGGTCGTCAGCCGGCTGCGCCGCAAGCTGGACGAGCCCGACGACGGCAGGGCGCCGCTGATCCACACCGTGCGGGGCTTCGGGTACGTCATCCGGCAGGCGGCGGAATGATCCGGCGGCTGCGCTCCGCCTACCGCCGGATGCGTCTGGGGACCCGGCTCGCCCTGGGCCTCGGGGTGCTGGCCCTGCTGGTGTTCGGCGTGGTCGGCACGGCCCTGACGACCTACATGCACGACTACCTGTCGGCGCAGCTGAACGAGCAGCTGGCGCTCGCCCAGACCGCCCAGTCCAAGAGCATCGCGGAGTCCGGCACGCTGGCGGGCAAGAAGTACTACCGCTGGTACTACGCGGTGTACGACGTGCAGGACGGCACCCCCGAGCTGCGCACGCCCGAGGACCCCACCGACCTGCCGAAGGACGTCGAGGAGTTCACCACCGTCGCCAAGGCGCAGACCGTGTCCGACACCGAGGTGCTGGCCACCGAGCACCTCAGGGGCCAGGGCGACTACCGGCTGCGGGCCTGCGAGGTCGAGCCCGGCGTGATCCTGGTCAGCGCGGCCCCCATGGACGACATCGACGCGACCGTACGGCGGCTGGTCACGGTCCAGGTCGTCGCCTTCGGGCTGGCCCTGCTGGTGCTGGTGCTGATCGGCCGCAGGCTGCTGCGGCGCGGTCTGCAACCGCTCAGCGACATGGCGCACACCGCGCACGGCATCGCCTCGCACGACCTGTCCGAGACGGCGGCCCGGCTGCCGTTGCGCGCCGACAAGCGGGGCGGCGGCCCGGAGGTCGAGGAACTGCGCACCGCCTTCAACACCATGCTGGAGCACATCGACGACTCCCTCGCGGTCCGCGCGGAGGCCGAGCAGCGGCTGCGCCGGTTCGTCGCGGACGCCTCGCACGAGCTGCGCACGCCCCTGATGTCCGTACGGGGCTACGCGGACCTCTTCCAGTACGCCGCCGCGAACGCGCCCGAGGAGCGCGAGCGGCACCTGGCCCGGCTGCGCGCCGAGGCGGCCCGCATGGGCTTCCTCCTGGACGACCTGCTGCTGCTCGCCCGCCTCGACGCGGCGGAGGTGGAGACCCCGCTCCGCCCGGCCGAGGTGGACCTGGTGGAACTGGTCGAGCACGCGGCCGACGCGTTCCGGGCGAGTCACCCGGACCATCCGCTGACGGTGGTGCCGGGACCGCAGGCCCTGAAGCTGCGGCTCGATCCGCAGCGGGTCCGCCAGGTCCTCGACAACCTCCTCACCAACGCGGCCGTGCACACCCCGCCGGGCACCGAGGTGTCGGTCGGGGTGCGGGTGCGGGACGGGAGCGCGCGGGTGCGGATCGCGGACGCGGGCCCCGGTGTCCCGGCCGCCGACCAGGAGCGGGTCTTCGACCGCTTCTACCGGGTCGACAAGGCCCGCAGCCGGGACCGGGGCGGCAGCGGCCTCGGCCTCGCCGTGGCGAGCTCCCTGGTCCGGGCGCACGGCGGCACGATCGCGCTGGAGAGCGAGCCGGGCTCGACCGTGTTCACGGTGTCGCTCCCGCTGACGCTCGGCTGAGGCCCCGGCGAACGCGGCTCCGACGCCTCGCCGGACGGCCGGCGAGGCGTCGGAGCAGTGACCGGATCAGCAGGTGGCCACCCCGGGCAGCCAGTCCGGGCCCTTGATGTAGATGACGGTCATCCACGAGCCGTCGGTGAGCTTGGCCCAGGCGTCGTTGGTGTAGCCCTCGGCCGTGACGGTCTGGGCGTGCGCCTGGCAGACCACGTTGACGGTGGTCGGCTGCGCGAAGTAGTCGACCACACCGGCGTTGACGTTGGGCTCGCTGTGGGTGCGCACCCCGGTGCCCCAGGTCTGGAACGCCTTGCTGCCACCGGACGGCGGCGGGGTGCTGCTGCCGCCGCAGTCCGGGATGCCGGGCAGCCAGGCCGGGCCCTTGATGTAGATGTTGGTGACCCAGGAGCCGTCGGCGAGCTTGGACCAGGCGTCGTTGGTGTAGCCCTCGGCGGTCACGGTCTCCGCGTGCTGCTGGCACTGCACGGACACCTGCGTCGGCCCGGGGAAGGTGTCGACGACGTCGGAGCCCACGCTCGGCGAGCGGTGCGTGCGCACGCCGGTGCCCCAGGTCTCGAAGACCGTGCCACCGTTCGCGGGCGGCGGGATCGGGGTGCCGGAACCGTTGATCCGGACCGCGCCCGCGTAGTCGCCGCCGGTGCGCACCGAGGTGACCCGGATGTGGGTGCCGGACTCGTAGGCCTCGACCATCTGGCCGTTGCCCAGGTACATGGCCACGTGGTGGATGTGCCCGCTGCCCCAGAACATCAGGTCGCCCGGCAGCAGCGGGGCGGTGCCCTGCCCGGCGGAGAACCGGGCGGCGGCCTGCGAGGTGTGGAACTGGTCGTCGGCGGTGCCGTTGAGCAGGTCCTTGCCGGTGGCCCGGTAGTAGGCGTAGCGCATCAGGCCCGAGCAGTCGAAGCCCTTGCGTTCGCCGTCGTGGAGGCTGTCCGGGTCGGACCCGTCGTAGTAGCCGTAGCTGGCGCCGGGGGTGGCCGCGTGGCCGCCGCCCCAGCTGTACCAGACGCCGATCTGCGAACAGGCCGCGTCGACGGCGGCCTGCGCGGTGGCCGAGGCGCCGGGCGCGAGGACTCCGCAGCTCGCGTCCGCGGCGGTCTGGGCCGCGTGGGCCGGGGCGGAGAAGAAGGCGGTGAGGGCCAGGGCCGAGGCGCCCAGGATCGCGCCGCTGGTCCGGCGGCGCGTGCTGATGGTCTGCAAGGGACTCTTCCTTCGTCGAGGGACGTCGAGGTGACGTCGAGGTGCTCGAAGTGCTCGAGGTGGCGCCGACGGCATGCCGGTCGGGATGCCGTCGGCGCCCGTGGTCGGCCGACCCGGGAGGCGCACCCCACCCCCGTGGGGGTGTGCCTCCCGGGTCAGTTGTGGAGCGCGGCGCGCATCTTGGCGAGGCCCCGCAGCCGGTTGCGCTGGACCGTGCCGCGGTGGGCGCCGAGCCGCTCCCCGGCCGTGTCGTGGGTGAGCCCCTCCAGATCGACGAGGATGACCGCGGCGGCCTCCTTCTCGGAGAGCATGCCGAGCAGCGCGAGGGCCGTGGCGGAGGCCTCGTAGGAGGCGAGTCCGCCGTCCCAGCCGGATTCCGGCAGCTCGTCGGTGGTGCGCTCGCGCCGGGAGGGGTGCTGCCAGGAGTCGCGCAGCAGGTTGAGGGCGACGGCGCAGGTGTAGGCGTACGGGTGCTGCTGTCGTGTCAGGCTCTGGGCGCGGGCCCGCCGGGAGAGCCGCAGATAGGTCTCCTGGAGCAGGTCGTCGGCGTCGTGCGGGTTTCCCGTCAGCGCGAGCAGCCGTCGGCGCAGCCGCGGCATGTCGGCCGTGAAGGAGGCGTCGAAGTCCTTCGGGCTCATCCCGTTGCCGGCCTCACGCGGCGGTGGCGGACAGCTGGTGTGACTGTGGTCCACTCGTTCCCCCTGGTGATGATTCTTGCGGGGATCACATGGGTCCGGTGATCCCCTGCGGTGTCCTTCGTGTGCTGTCCCGCTCCGGTGGTCAGGCCGGAGGGCGGGGCGGGTCGGCGGGGCCGTAACGGGCGGCCGGCATCCGGCGCAGCAGCGCCCAGTACCGGTCGCCGTACGACCAGTGCCACCACTCGGTGGGGTAGTTGACGAATCCGGTCGCGTTGAGCACGCGGCCGAGCAGGGCCCGGTTCGCGCGTGCCTCGGCGCTGATGCCGGGTGCGTGGGTGCGGCAGGTGCCGCCGCTCTCCTCCGGGGTGGCGTTGACCTCGGTGCCGAGCGGCAGTTCCCGGCCCGCGCGGTCGCACAGGGTCAGGTCCACCGCGCCGCCGCTGACGTGCGGGGCGACCTCCGGCGGTGAGATGTACGCGCTCGCCAGCTCACGTATCCGTTCGGGACCCGCGTCCGGGAGGTCCTTGCGGAGGGTGGCCGCGTACTGCTCGAAGTAGCGGCGCTGGAGGTCCGGCGGCCGGTACCCCTCGACCACCAGCAGCCGGATCCCCGCGGGCAGCAGCCGCTGCGCCCGCACGAGCCGCTCCAGCGCGCCGGCCCGCAGATGCGCGTAGCTGCCGTCGTCGTCGGCCTGCCGGTCGTCGAGCAGCAACTGCCCGCCGGCCCGCAGATCGACGAGGGGCTCACCGCATTCGTCCGGCCGGACGGCGGCGACCCGGGGGTCGGCGAGCGTGATGATGTCGGTCACGGGAACAGAGTCCCCGGGAGCTCTGCAATTGCTCTGCAGATCGCCTGCAAGCAACTATCCAGGGTCCTGCAGCGCGCCCTATAGGGGCGCGGGGCTGTATCGATTTGCGGCTCCGCCGCGGGGCGCGATCAGCCACAACGAACCCGCAGCCGCTTTACAACCGGACCCGGCACCCCCGTAGGCGACTAACCCCGCTCGGCCGCCTCCCTGGCCCCCAACTCCCGGAAAACCCGCATCGCTTCAGCCCGGGCATCGGCCCCCGCCCCCGACTCCCCCGAGGCCTCGAACACCTCCGCCATGTCCCACAGCGTCCGCGCCCGCCACAACGGCAGCCGCAACTTCTCCCACCCCGACAGTGCCCGCTCCAACGGCTCCCGCGCAGCAACCGCGTCACCCGCCGCCAGGTGCCACTCCCCCAGCGTCCGCAGCACCAGCGCCTCCCCGAACCGGTCCTGTCGGTCGCGGGCCACCTCCAGGCACCGTTCGAGCCGTTCCCGCGCCGCGTCGAGCCGCCCCTGCCGCAGCTCCACCTTGGCCAGCGACTGTTCCGTGTACATCAGGCCCAAGGTGTCCTGGAGTTCCTCGAACCCCCGCAGCGCGTCCCGCAGCTGCCCCTCCGCCGCCGTCCACGCGCCCTCCGCCCGATGGCACAGCGCCAGCGACCGCACGGTCAGCGCGGCACCGAACCGGTCGCCCTCCGCCCGATACAGCTCCAGCGCGCGCGACAGGGCCTCGCGGGCCTCGGGACCCCGCCCCTGCTCGCGGTGGACACAGCCGAGGCCGTACAGCACCTGGGCCCGGGCGCCGCGGTCGCCGTCCGGTCCGTACCGCTCCAGCGCGGCGTCGAGCAGCTCCGACGCCTCGGGGAAGCAGGCCTGTTCGCGCCGGGCCGTGGCCATGCCGACCAGGGCCTGGGCCGACCCCTGCGGCGTGTCCCCCAAGGCCTCGAACAGGCGCAGGGCGTCCCGGAAGTAGTTGTAGGACTCCTCGAACTCGTCCTGTTCGTAGCGCAGTTGGCCCAGGCCGATGTGCAGCCACGCCTCGCCCTCGCGGTCACCGCTGCGGCGCACGGCCGCCATCGCCGCGGTGTGCGAGCGGGACCAGGCGTCGAACTGGTTGTAGAGGGCGACGGAGCTGGCTATCAACGCCCCCGCGAGGTCGCGGGCGGCCCGGTCCATGCCGTGGTCGGCGCAGTGGTCCACCGCGGCGAGCAGACCGGCCTGTTCGGCGGCGAACCAGGCGGCGGGCCGCGCGAGCAGCTCCTCCTCGGCGCGCGGGTCCAGCGGATCGACGGGCCGTACGGCGGCCGGTTCGGGGAAGTAGCGCGCCGCGCCGCCGGGGCCGCGGGCCGCGGCCTTCTCGGCGAGTCCGAGCCAGCACTCCACGAGGCGCAGCACGGCCGCCGAGCGTTCCTCGGGGCTCTCCTCCGACAGACAGCGCTCGCGGGCGTGTTCGCGGGCCAGGTCGTGGATGCGGTAGCGGCTGCGCCCGGTGCCGTCGACGCCGATCACGTCGATGAAGTGGCAGTCCACCAGCCGCTCGACGGCCTCCTCGGCCTCCTCGGTGCCGATGTCCAGCAGGGGCGCGGCGATCCAGGCGGCGAAGTCGGGCAGGTCGAGGAGGGCGAGCCGGCGCAGGGCGCGCCGCTGCTGCGGGTCGAGGTCGGCGTAGCCGAGTTCGAGGCTGGTGCGCAACTCCAGGTCCCCGGCGCGCAGTTCGTTGAGCCTGAGCCGTTCGTCGCGCAGCCGGGCGGCGAGCCGGCCGGGCACCCAGTGCGGCCGGGCGGCGAGCCGCGCCCCGGCGATCCGGACGGCGAGCGGCAGCCGTCCGCACAGGGAGACGATCTCGGCGGCCTGGTCCGGTTCGGCGTCGGTGCGGTCCGCTCCGGCGACGCGGCGGAGGAGTTCGAGGGCCTCGTCCTGGTCGGGCACGGTCAGGTCGAGGTGGGCGGCGCCTTCCAGGGCCACCAGTCGGCGCCTGCTGGTGACGAGCACCGCGGAGCCGGGTCCCGGCGGCAGCAGTGGTCGTACGTGCGCCTCCCCGGCAGCGTTGTCGAGGATCAGCAGGATGCGGCGGTGTCCGGTGACGGTGCGGTACAGGCCGGTGAGTTCCTCGACCGAGCTGGGCAGCGTCTCCGGTTCGGCGCCCATGGCGCGCAGCAGCCGGGCGAGGGCGTCGGCGGGCTCCAGGGGTGCGGTGTCGGCGGCCCTGAGGTCCACGAACAGGCGGCCGTCCGGGAAGAGTTCGGCGGTGCGGTGGCCGACGTGGACGGCGAGGGCGGTCTTGCCGGTGCCCGAGCGCCCGGAGATCACCCCGATGGGCGGGGCGGTACGGCCGGGGTCGTCGACTCCGCGGAGCAGCGGGACGGCCCAGTCGATCTGCTCCGTCCGGCCGACGAAGTCGGCGATGTCCGGGGGGAGATGGGAGGGCGCGGGCCGGGTCGGCGTGCCCGCTCCGGTGCCGTCCGGCGCGGTACGGCTCGGGGTCCGCTGCCGGGGCGTCCGGGCGGGCTCGGCCTCCGGGACCGGCGGGTGGGAGCCGGGGCCGGACCGTGAGGGGGCGTGCGACCGGGCGCCGGTGCCGAGGAGTGTGCGGTCGTGCGGCCGCTGTGCGGGGCCGGGTGACGGCTCGTGGGGCGAGGGGTGGGGCGGGTGCCCGGGGTACGGCGAGGTCGGGCGGGAGCCGGGTGCTGACCGCGAGGGCTCGTGCGGCCGGGCGCCGACGCCGAGCAGGGCGGGGTCGTTGGTCAGGACGGCCTTGTGCAGGGCCCGCAGTTCGGGCCCGGCGTCGATGCCCAGCTCCTCCCGCAGGACCTCGCGGCCCTCCTGGTAGGTGCGCAGGGCGTCGGAGACCCGGCCGGTCCGGAAGAGCGCGGTCATCAGCTGGCCGCGCGGCCGCTCCCGCAGGGGATGGGCGGCGACATGGGCGAGCAGGGGCGCGATGGTGCGGTCGGCGCGGCCGAGCTCCAGATGCAGGCCGAAGGACTCCTCCTGGGCGACGAGCCGCAGTTCCGCCAGCCGGGCCGCCTCGATCCGGGCGAACGACTGCGCGAGCCCCTCCAGGGCATCCTGGCCGCGCCAGAGTCCGAGCGCCTCGGACAGCAGGTCGGCGGCCTCCTCCAGGTGGCCCCCGGCGGCCTCGGACCGGCCGGAGGCGAGGAGTTCCTCGAAGCGGCGGGCGTCGACCTGGGCGGGGTCGAGGTCGGCGACATAGCCCGGCGGCCGGGTCCGGATCACCTCGGCGGCGTCGATGCGGGCGAGGGCGCGGCGGACCGCGGAGACATGGGTGGCGACGAGGGCGCTGGCGGTCGCGGGGGCCTGCTCGTCCCAGACGGAGTCGACGAGCCGGTCCGTCGAGAGGACCTCGCCGAGGTGGACGACGAGCGCGGACAGCACGGCGAGAGGTCTGATCCCGCCGAGCGGGGCCCGCCGGCCGCCCTGCCACACCTCCACCGGACCCAGCAGTCGTACCTGGAGCATGATCCCCCGATCGCCGCACCCACCCCATGGATACGTCTTCGACGATATCGACGGGCACGGACATCACACGGCGCGCGCACAGCCTTCCTGGCCGGATCCGGATGCCTGACGACCTCGGGCCGGGTCCCGGACAGCGCCTGCGCGTAGGAACAGACCCGGTGTGCGCCGCCTTCCCCGCCGCACGCTGGTTGGCCGGATTTCGACAGTGGGCAGAGGTCCTGCTCCTCCGAGGGACGGCTGGGCCGGGTCGTTCATATGAGCGCCGGACCAAGAAAAAATTCCATGATCCGAGGGACATACGGATGTGCCTCCAGGGGCGTCAACGGCTCGTAGGAACAAACCCGTTCGACCGCACACCCCAGGAGCATGCCGATGAAGCGCGCCGACGCCCCCCGCCGGACGGTGGTAGCCAGTGGACGCGGCATGCGGCGCGCGACCACCGCGGTGGGCACGATCGCCGCGCTGTCCTCGCTCGTCCTGACCGGATGCTCGGCGGACTCCGGCACCGCCCACGGCACCTCGCCGGTCGCCCGCGCCGAGGCCGCCGGGGCCACCGACAAGCTCACCTGGGCCCAGGACCTGCGGATCTCCGACGCCGAGCAGCACCTCGTCACGGAGTGCATGCGCAAGCACGGTTTCGACTACCAGGAGGAGAAGCCGCCGAGCCTGGAGGAGAGCCGTCCGGTCGGCTATGTGCAGGACGACGTCGACTGGGCGCGCAGTCACGGCTACGGCAGCCGGATCGAGGCGAAGGAGGACCGCGCGCGTCTGCGCAACCCCAACATCGCCTACCGCAAGTCCCTCTCCCGGTCCCGCCAGAAGGCCTTCGACATCGCCATGGACGGCGGCCGGGACGCGGTGGTGCTGAAGTCGCCGACACCGTCCGGCGGCACGATCAGCAAGCAGTCCGGCGGCTGTGCCGGCCAGGCCGAGAAGACGCTGTACGGCGATCCGGAGGCGTGGTTCCGCTCCGACGTGACCGTCAGGAACCTGCGCCCCCTGTACGTCGGCAAGTTGCTGGCCGACAAGGAGTTCAAGAGCGCGGTGGCCGCCTGGTCGCAGTGCATGAACAAGGCGGGTCACCCCTTCCCCGATCCCGACGCGGCACGCCAGTCCACGCGCGATCACAGCGCGGGACAGACCCCGGCCGAGGAGGCCAGGAGCTTCGCGAACGAGACCCGCCTCGCGGTCGCCGACGCCACCTGCGCCCGGTCGGTCTCCCTCCGTTCCGTCGGCGAGCGGCGCGAGGCCCACTACGTCGGCGAGCTCGCCGGCACGTACGGCTCCGCCCTCGACGCCCACCTGCGGATGCAACGGCACGCCCTGACCGTCGCCGAACGCACCGTCCCGGCGCGCACCTGACCCGGTACGCGCCGGTCCCGGAACATCCGTGACACCCGTGTCACGGACAGACCCCGCGACGACACTCGCGGACCGTCACCTCACCATCCCC
The DNA here is from genome assembly GCF_000383655.1 of Streptomyces sp. 351MFTsu5.1. Taxonomy (NCBI): domain Bacteria; kingdom Bacillati; phylum Actinomycetota; class Actinomycetes; order Kitasatosporales; family Streptomycetaceae; genus Streptomyces; species Streptomyces sp. 351MFTsu5.1. Next base: position 533,239 of record NZ_KB911775.1, read on the forward strand.
ACCACGCCTCCCAAGAGGCGCGAGCAGAACAGGAATCCGTCATGCGCAAGCTGACCGTCTCCCTCGCCACCCTGGGCATCGCGGCCCTCGGCATCGCCGTCCCGGCCACCGCCCACGCGGGCCCCGGCTGCAACGCCAACTGGAACGCGCATGGCCGTGACGGCGACGTCCGCGCCTGGGACGGCACCGACTGCGGCGGCACGCTCCTCGGCGTCACCGCGGGCAGCGACCCCTCCTGGGGCGACGGCGCCGGCCCCTTCCAGGGCAGCGACGCGAACAGCGCCTCGTCCGTGATGAACAGCGGCTTCATCGGCGGCAAGGACGTCGTGGCCTTCTACTGGCTCGACAACTACAACGACGGCTCGTACGGCTGCCTCCTGCCGGGCGAGAAGTACGTGGACGACCTCAGCCGGAACCACTTCACCAACAACGCGAACATGAACAACAACATCCAGTCGCACACCTGGGTGACCTCGTCCGCCTGCGCCCCGGGCTCCTTCATCAGCTAGGAGTCCGCTCGCCTCGCACGCCCCGGCACCCCGGCAACGGGTGCCGGGGCGGCCCGTTTCCGCGACCGCCGCCCCGCCTCGTGTCGCCCACCCGCCCGCACTCCTTCGGCTGCCGGACATTTGAACGTCACACCGAGAGGGAACGTTTCACTCGTCCCCTCTGCATCGCCTTGCCTCCGTCATGCCCCGCGCCCCGCACGGGGCATGACGCGAAAGGACGACGTGAGCCGTGTCCCTGCTTCCGCTCGAAGGTCCCCCGGCCCCGCTCCCGAGCAGCGCCCCGGCCCCCGCCCCCGCCGGTCACCGCCGCTCCCTGTCCCGCCTGACCCGCCGGGTGCTGACCCTGCTGCCCGTGCTGCTCATCGGCGTCTGGGCGGTGCTGGACTGGCGTGCCCTGTACGACGGCACCGCGCGGCTGGCCGACGCCGACCCCGGGTGGCTGCTCGTCGCGCTGCTGTGGACCTGCCTCGGCTGGGTATCCGCGTCCGTCGTACGGCAGGGCGCCCTCCCCGAACGGCTGCCCCCGGGGCTGCTGGTGGCCTCGCAGTTCGCCGCCGGTGCCGCCAACCACGTCCTGCCGGCGAGTCTCGGCGCCCACGCCGTCACCCTGCGCTTCCTGCGCGGCCAGGGCGTCCCGCTGGCCCGGGCCACCGCCTCGCTCGCCCTGTACTCGCTCGTCAGGCCGATCGCGAAGACGCTGGTGCTGGTCGGCTTCCTGGTCACGCTGCCCGGACTGCTGCGGCTCGGTGAACTCGTCCCGGACCGCCGCATGCTGTTCCTGCCCCTGGCGGCCGCGGGGCTCGGTCTCGGCGGCATCCTTCTGCTCCTCGTCCTGGTCCGTCCGCTGCGCCGCCCCGCGGTCACGTTCGTGCGCACCGCCCTGACCGACGCCCGCCTGCTGCACACCATGCCCAGCCGGGTCCTGGCCCTGTGGGGCGGTGCGGCCGCCGCGCCCCTGCTCCAGGCGAGCGTGATCCACGCGGTCGGCGCCTCGCTCGGCGTGACGCTGTCCTGGGCCCAGGTCGCGTTCGCGTACCTGGCCGCGAGCACCGCGGTCGGTTCGGTGCCCGCGCCCGGCGGCATCGGCCCGGTGGACGCGGCCATGGTCTTCACCCTGGCCGTCTACGGCGTTCCGGTGAGCGTCGGCACGGCGGCCCTGATCGGCTACCGGGTCCTGACGGTGTGGCTGCCGCTGCTGCCGGGGGTGCTGTGCATGTCGGCGCTGGTGCACCGCAAGGTACTTTGAACGTTCCTCCGATTGAATGCATCATTCAACATCAATAGCCTCACAGGGTGGATTCATTCATCAACTTCAGACGCACGGCCGCCGCCCTGCTCCTCGCGCTCGGCCTGGCCGCCCCCACGGTTCCCGCCTCGGCCGCGCCCAGGCAGCCGGTGCCGGAGGTGTGGCCGACTCCTCGGCGGATCACCGTCGAACACGGCGAACTGCCCGTTCCCCAGCGGGTGGTGGAGGTCGTCGGCCCCGGCACCGACCCCTCCGCCCGACGGGTCGTGGAAGCCGCCCTCAAGGCCGCGGGAGCCGACCGCATCACCACCGTGCACGCCGGCGACCGGCTGCCCCCGGCCGCCCTCACCGTCCACCTCGGCGGCCCCGGCGAGAACAGCGCGACCGCCCAGGTGCTGAAGCGGCTCAAGGCCGGCTCCCCGGACGGGCTCCCCTCCGGCGGTTACGTCCTCGCCTCCGGCCGCAGTCACGGCAGGGCCGTTCTCGCCCTCTCCGGCGCCGACTCGACCGGCACCTTCTACGCCGCCCAGACCCTGCGCCAACTCCTCGCCGGGCAGCGCGAGTTGCCCGCACTCACGATCCGCGACTGGCCCACCGCCGCGCTCCGCGGAGTCATCGAGGGCTTCTACGGCACCCCCTGGACCCACGCCGAGCGGCTCGCCCAGCTCGACTTCTACGGCCGTACCAAGCAGAACGTGTACGTCTACTCGCCCAAGGACGACGACTATCTGCGCGCCCGCTGGCGGGACGAGTACCCGGCCGCCCAACTGGCCCTGCTGAAGGAGCTGGCGGACCGGGCCGCGACCGACCACGTCCGCTTCACCTACGCCCTGTCCCCCGGCCTCTCCGTCTGCTACTCCTCCGAAGCCGACGTCGACGCCCTCACCGCCAAGTTCGACTCGCTGTACGCCATCGGTGTCCGCTCCTTCGCGATCCCGCTCGACGACATCAGCTACACCAAGTGGAACTGCCCCGCGGACGAGGAGGAGTTCGGCACGGGCGGCGCCGCGGCCGGTGCCGCGCAGGCCCACCTGCTGAACACCGTCTGGAAGCGGTTCTCCGCGAGCCACCCGGACCTCGAACCCCTGGAGATGGTCCCCACCGAGTACTCCGACCTCGCCGACACCCCGTACAAGAAGGCCCTTCGGGAGCAGCTCGACCCGTCCGTGGTCGTCGAGTGGACCGGCGTCGGCGTCATCGCGCCCACCCTCACCACCGACCAGCTGAAGCAGGCCCGCGAGGTCTACGGCCACCCGATCCTGGTCTGGGACAACTACCCGGTCAACGACTACGTCACCAGCCGCCTCCTCCTCGGTCCGTACACCGGCCGCGAACCGGGCGTGGCCGCACAGGCGACCGGGGTGACCGCCAACCCGATGGTCCAGGGCGAGGCCAGCCGGATCGCCCTGTTCACCTCGGGCGCCTACCTGTGGAACCCGGACTCCTACGACCCGCACAGGGCGTTCCTCGCCTCGGTCCGTGATCTCGCGGGTCCCGGAGCCGCCAAGTGGCTGCGGATCTTCGCGGAGAACAACTACTCCTCCCAGCTGGACGCGACCGAGTCCCCGACCCTCACGAAGCTGATCGCCGCCTTCCGCAGGGCCTACGAGCAGGACAGCGGGCTCGACCGTGCCGCGACGGCACTCACGAACTACTTCGCCGACATGGCGGCCACCCCCGCCCGGTTGCGCGCGGACCTCGACAACCCGGTATTCCTCGACGAGACCTCCCCCTGGCTCGACAAGCTCGGCCGCTACGGCAGCGCCGGCGGGACGGCCGTGAGGCTGCTGCTGGCCCACAGGGCCGGTGACACGGACGCGGTCTCGACGTACTGGAAGCAACTCCAGCAGGAACGCAAGGAGTTGGACGCCATCCCGCAGCAGGTCTCCCCCGGCGTGATGGACCAGTTCCTGTACACGACGATGCTGGAGAACGCCCCCGACCCGGGTGTGGACGCGTCCTTCTCCCCCGCGTCCCTCTCCCTGAAGCCCGGAGCCTCCGCCACCGTCACCCTCGACCTCTCCGGCACCCGGGCCGGGACGGCCGGCTGGAAGCTCGACGTGCCGGACGGTGTCACCGCCACGCCCTCGGAAGGCACGGGCACCAAGGCCACCATCACCGTCACGGGCCGGGCGCAGGGCGTGCACTCGATCGTCGTCGAGGGCACCGGCATCCTCGACCGCGCCCTCCCGGTCCAGGTCACGGACGGCGCCGGCACCCCCCGGGCGCTGACGGCCGACTTCAGCGGTGCGTCGGTGAGTTCGATCGACCTGGCTTCCGGAACAACGACGAACATCGCCGTGGGCGCCAATCCCGGCGAGGTCGTGGTGAGCGCGGACGGCCGTACCGCGTACGCGGCGAACCAGGGCAGCAACACGGTCAGCGTGATCGACGTGGCGAGCGGCAAGGTCACCGCCACCGTCGCCGTGGGCAAGGTCCCGGCCGGGCTCGCGCTCACCCCGGACGGCCACACCCTCTGGGTCGCCAACTACACGGACGGCACAGTGCAGTCGATCGACACCGCCACTCTGCGCACGGGCACACCGATACCCGTGGGAGACGGCCCGGAGAACATGGCGATCACCCCCGACGGCCGGACCCTGTACGTGGCCGACATCCACGACAACACGGTCACCCCGGTCGACCTCACCACCGCCACCGCAGGCAAGCCGATCCCGGTGGGCCCGAGCCCCTTCAACGTGGTGGCGGCACCCGACGGAAAGACGGTCTACGTCTCCAACTCGGGCGGCTCGACGGTGACCCCGATCGACACGGCCACGAACGAGACGGAGCCGACCCTCCTGGTCAGCGGCCAGGCCTACGGACTCGGTCTCTCCCCCGACGGCCGCACCCTCTGGGTCAGCCCGAGCAACGGCGACACGATCACCCCGGTGAACACGGTGACGGGCGCCCCGGGCACCCCGGTCAAGGTGGGGAAGTCGGCCTTCGACGTGGCCCTCGACTGGAACGGCACCACGGCCTACGTCACGACGGCGGACGGCAACGTACTGGTCCCGGTGGACACGGCGACCAGTACCGTCAAGTCACCTCTGACGACGGGTGCCTATCCACTGGCGGTCGCCCTGACTCCAGTACCTGTGAACTGAGGGCCGGGCAACTCACTCAGGGGCGCGGGGAACTGCGCGACCGGCCCCCACCGGCCGCAAGTTCCCCGCGATACCCCAAGCCCCAAACCCTAAGTAGCAGTACGCCGAACCCGCCCCGCATACCGCTTCTCCAACTCCAGATTCCCCTCGAACCCACCAGGCACATTGGCCGACACATAGACCGGCGGCCGCTCCCCCGCAGCGAGCAGCACCGCACACGTCTCGGCGACAGCCATCTGCACCAGCATCACCCCGGTCAACGTGGACAGTGCCCCCACCGCCCCACCCCCCGGCAAGGACACCATCGCGTCCCCCACCGGCGCCGCGTTGTCCAGCACCACGTCCGCCAGATCCACCAGCTTCTTCCCGCTGGCATGCCCCGCGGGCACCGCGCCGGTGTGGGTGAGCGAAGTGATCGCGAGGATCCTGTGCCCCCGCGACTTCGCGTGCAGCGCCATCTCCACGATGACGTTGTTGACCCCGGAGTTGGAGATGATCACGAACAGATCCTGCGGGGCAGGCGCGGCCAAGTCGTAGAGCCGGACGGCGATGCCGGGCTCACGCTCCAGCAGCGGGTCGTCGAGAACGCTCGGCGCGTCCCCGCCGTAGACGACGAGGTCGGACATCTGCAACCGGTTCGTCGGCACGAGCCCACCCGCCCGGCCCGCGACCTCCAGCACCATCGCCTGGGAGTGACCGGTGCCGAAGGCCTGGATCACACCGTCGGCGCGGATGCAGTCGGCGATCAGGCCGGCGGCTCGGCGCACGTCCTCGCGGGCGGACTCGGTGAGGTGACGGAGGACGTCCAGACTCTGTTCGGCGAAGCCCTGGGCGCTGACTGACTCGACGGACACGCGACACTCCCCACTGATGGATTGAACCACCATTCAATCACCGATCGATGAATCAATAAATCACAGCACGGTCCTGGTATTCAATCAGTGCCCCATACGGTGGCTGATACCTTCTCTCCATGCCTCCGACGGACGTCACCACACTGATCCGCACCGAGCTGCCCCGGCTGGCCGGTTCCCTGCGGAAGGTCGGCGAGCTGATCCTGGAGGATCCGGCCGCCGTCACCCACTGCTCGGCCGCCGAGCTGGGTCGCCGCACCGGGACCTCGCAGGCCACGGTGACCCGCTTCTGCCGGGCCATCGGGCTCGACTCCTACCAGCACCTGCTGATCGAACTGGCCCAGGAGCGCGGCCGCGGCGAGGTCTCCGACTGGGGCTCGGCCGAGATCGGCCCGGACATCTCGCCGGACGACAGCCTGGAGCGCGTCGTCCAGGTGGTCGGCAGCGCCGACCTGCGGGCGATCCAGCAGACCATCGAGCGCATCGACCTCGACTCCCTGGAGCGCGCGGCCCAGGCGCTGGCCAAGGCGCGCCGGATCGACGTGTACGGCGTCGGCGGCAGCGGCGCGGTCGCCCAGGAGACCGAGACCCGGTTGTTCCGCATCGGCTGCCAGGTCCGCGGCTGGACCGAGGTGCACGGCGCGGCCACCTCCGCGGCCCTGCTCACCCCGGCCGACGTGGCCATAGGGATCTCCCACTCGGGCGCCACCCGCGAGACCCTCGAACCCTTCGAGATGGCCAGGGAGCGGGGCGCGACCACCATCGCCATCACCACGGACCCGCGCTCCCCGCTGGCCAGGGCCGCCGACATCCGGCTCATCTCGGCGACCTCGGAGACCAGCTTCCGCACCGGCAGCATCGGTGGCCGGCACTCCGTCCTGATGCTCGTGGACTGCCTCTACGTCCGGGTCGGCCAGGTCGCCTACCAGCGGGCCAGCGCCTCCCTCGCGCTCACCGACCACATCACCCCGCAGCACGCGGTGAAGGCTCGCCGCACCCGGTGACCGTGACCGATCTTGCATGGATGAACCACCGAGATAACACGAAGATGGTTGTTTGAATCATCCTCTCGATGCCAGGATGGGGCTCCCCGAGTCATCTCGTAGGAGCCCCATGCGCGTCACCGCTGTCGAGTCGACCGAGCTGTTCGTCGGCTCCCCCGAACAACCGCTCCAGGTGGTGGCGGCCCGGATCGAGCACCTCCCGGGCCGCTCGGTCCGCGTCCGCGTCGAGGGCCACGGCACCGGAGAGGCCGAGGTCACCCTCGGCGAGGACGGCACCGCACGGGCCGAGATACCCGTGACCGGCCCCGGCGGACCGATCACGGTCACCGCGGCCGACGGGGACGAGAGCGCGAGCGCGACCGGCGAGTTCACGCCCGCCGAGCCCGGCTGGACCATGTTCATGGTCAGCCACTTCCACTACGACCCGGTCTGGTGGAACACCCAGGGCGCCTACACCGAGACCTGGGACGTCGCCGACGACCCGGCCGGCACCGGCCTCCCCGCCCGCACCTTCGACTCGCGCGGCCAGTCGGGGATGAGCCTGGTCCGCGCCCACTCCGACCTGGCCCGGCGCGACCCGGCGTACACCTTCGTGCTCGCCGAGGTCGACTACCTCAAGCCGTACTGGGACGCCTTCCCCGAGGAGCGCGGCTTCCTGCGGGAGCTGATCCGCACCGGCCGCGTCGAGATCATGGGCGGCACCTACAACGAGCCGAACACCAACCTCACCGGCGCCGAGGCGACCGTACGCAACGCGCTGTACGGCGACGGATACCAGCGGGCGATCCTCGGGGCGTCGCCGGAGACCGCCTGGCAGCTGGACGCGTTCGGGCACGACCCGCAGTTCCCGGGGATCATGGCCGACGCGGGGGTCTCCTCCAGCTCCTGGGCGCGCGGGCCCTTCCACCAGTGGGGGCCGACCCTCTCCGTCTTCGGCGAGGAGCCGCGGGACCCGAACCGCATGCAGTTCCCGGCCGAGTTCGACTGGATCGCCCCCTCGGGACGCGGGATCCTCACCGCGTACATGGTCAACCACTACGGCGCCGGCTGGCGGATCGACAACGCGCCGACGCTGCCCGAGGCGGAGGCCGAGGCCTTCAAGCTGTTCAAGGGGCTCAAGCAGGTCGCGCTCACCCGCAACGTGCTGCTCCCGGTCGGCGGGGACTACGCGCCGCCGTGCCGCTGGGTGATGGACATCCACCGGGACTGGAACGCCCGTTACGTCTGGCCCCGGTTCGTCTCCGGCATCCCCCGCGACTTCTTCGCCGCCGTCCGCGCCGAGCTGGAGGCCGAGGGACGCAGGGCCTCGCCGCAGACGCGCGACATGAACCCGGTCTACACCGGCAAGGACGTCTCCTACATCGACACCAAGCAGGCCCAGCGGTACGGCGAGACGCTTCTCGCCGACGCGGAGGCCTGGGCGACCCTCGCCTCGCTGGTCACCGGGCACCCCTATCCGGACGCGGCCCTCGACAAGGCCTGGCGCCAGCTCGTGTACGGCGCCCACCACGACGCCATCACGGGCTCCGAGTCGGACCAGGTGTACATCGATCTCCTCACCGGCTGGCGGGAGTTGGCCGATCTCGCCGAGACCGTGCACGCCGACGCGACGAAGGCACTGGCCGACCGGGTCGAGCCGGGCACCGGACCCGATCTCGTGGTCTTCAACCCCGCCACCTGGGAACGACGGGACGTCCTGACCGTCGCCGACCCGGGTCTGGTGCCCGTCGGCGACGACTTCCAGCCGCTGCCGGCCGTCCGCGAAAAGGACGGCACCCTCAACGTCGTCGTACCGCAGGTGCCCGGCATGGGCCTCAAGGCCCTGCCCCTGACGGCCGGTTCGATCCCCGAGTGGACCACCGGCGAGGGCCTGACCATCCGCAACGAGTTCTACGAGGTGACGGTCGACCCGGCGCGCGGCGGCGCCGTCAGCAGTCTTCGATCCGTCGTGGAGGACCGGGAACTCCTGCCCGCCGGGGACATCGGCAACGAACTGGTCGTCCAGGAGGAGTTCGCCCGGCACCCGCGCTTCGGCGAGGGCCCCTGGCACCTCACCCCGACCGGCACCACGGCCGCCCGCAGCCGCGACGTGACCGCCGACATCGATGTCGATCACTCCCCGGCCGGCTCCCGCATCACCGTCCGCGCCGACCTCGGGCTCTTCACCTACACGCAGCGCCTGACCCTGTGGACCGGCGTGGACCGGCTCGACGTCACCACGACCCTCGACGGCTACGACGGCGAGGACCGCCTCATCCGGGTCCGCTGGCCCTCCGACGTCCGGGGCGGACTGCCCGTGCACGAGGTCGCCGACGCGGTCATCGGACGCGGCTTCGGGTTCGTGGAGGTCAACAGCGAGGAGTTCCCGTGGACCCTCGACAACCCGGCCAACACATGGTTCGGGCTGGGCTCCACGGCCCGGGTCGCCCTGCGCGACGACTCCGGCGCACTCCTGGGCCAACGGGCCTTCGGGGTCGCCGAGTTGGTGTACGCCGACTGGGACGAGGCCGGTGAGCTGGGCGCCCCGCTCGCGGCGGCCCTGGTGCGCACCGGTGTCACCGCCACCTCGACCATCGCCGGCGGTCCCCGCTACGGCGACCTGGAGGTCGACTCCAACCTCCCCGACCTCCGTATCGCCGTCGGCGGCCCCGCACGCAACTCCCTGGTCGCGGAGGCCCTCGCCATGGACCCGGCCGCCGACCGCGAACTGCGCCGCCAGGTCGCCGAGCGGGGCGTGGCGGCCGTCTGGGTCGCGCCGCGCGCCTCCCTGCGCGAGGAGTGGGTGCCCGGCGCCGACCTGCGCGACCTGGAACGGCTGCCGCTGCTGGTGATCGCGGGCGCCGACGCGTCGGGGGACGCCAAGGCGGTCGACGCGCTGATCACGGACCTGGAGGACTTCACCGTCACCGCCACCGCGGCGGGCGGCGGCGAGGCGCTCCCGCCCGGTGACGCCTGGGACGGGCGCGGCTTCGCCGTCCTGAACCGGGGCACACCCGGCTGTGTGATCACGAGCTCCGGCGACCTCTACATGTCGCTGATGCGCTCCTGCACCGGCTGGCCGTCCGGCATCTGGGTCGACCCGCCCCGCCGCACCACCCCCGACGGTTCGGGCTTCCAGCTCCAGCGCTGGTCCCACACCTTCGAGTACGCCGTCGTCGCCGGCGAGGGCGACTGGCGGGACCTCGAACTCCCCGCACGGGGACACGAGTTCAACCATCCGCTCACGGCCCGGGTGCGCGACGGGGGCACCACCCCGCTGCTGCCCCGCACCACCTCGCTGCTGGAGGTGGAACCGGCCCGCGCGGTCCTCCTGGACGCCCTCAAGCCGCTGGGCTCACCGCTGGCCAGGGGCGGTTCCGCCCCGGCGGACCCCGGACGCGGGGTCGTGGTCCGGATGCACGAGGTGAACGGACGGCCGGTGCGGGCACGGGTGCGCGGGCCGGTCGCCTGGACGGAGGGCGCCCGCGCGGACGTACTGGAAAGGCCGGGTGAGCCGCTGACCCCGGACGGCGAAGGGGCCCTGGAGACGACGCTCACGGGCTTCGAGGTCGCCACCGTCCTGGCCACGCCCCCACAGGCTCCCGAGCCGGCGACCGATCCCGGAGTCGCCGCCCACGAGCCGGCCCAGCCGGTCCACACCCGCTACTGGCTCCACAACTCCGGACCGGCCCCCCGCGGCAACATGCCGGTGTCCGTCTACGTCTCCCCCACCGCCCTGACCGCCACGGGCCCCGTCACCGCCACGGTCCGGGTCGGCTCGGAACTCACGGACGCCTCGACGACGGGCACGGTGGCCTTCGAGGTACCGCCCGGCTGGTCCGCGGAGCCCGCCGTACTGCCGTACGCGCTCGGCCCGGGCGGCTTCTCCCTGTCCGAGGTGACGGTGACACCGCCCCCGGACGCCGAGCCCGGCCGCCACTGGCTCACGGCCCGGCTGACGTACGGCGGCCAGACCTACGAGGACGTGCTGGGCCTGGACGTGCCGGGCGGACCGCCCGCCGGCCAGGGCCTGGCGTGCGACCTGGCCGCCGACCGGGTCACCGTGCGCAGAGGTGAGCGGGCTCAGGTTCCGGTGAGCCTGCACAACACCACACGGGGCCCGATCGGCGGCCAGCTGTGGGCGGTCTCGTCCTGGGGCACCTGGCAGGGCGTGACGCCGGGCCTCCAGGGCTTCACGGTGCCGGGAGGAGAACGGACCGAGTCCGTGATCGAGGTCGACAGCTCCCTGATCCCCCCGGGCACGTACTGGCTCCTGGCCAAGGCGGCATGGAACGGCCAGGTGGCGTACACGAGGACGATCCCCCTGGAGGTCACCGAGTGAACCCGGAACACGCGGCCCTGATAGACGGTGAACCACTGCCGAGAGAACGGGTGGACTCGTTCCTGGAAACGCGCCCCTCCAGGGGCGCGGGGCTGTATCAATTTGCGGCTCCGCCGCGGGGCGCGACAAGCCACAACGAGCCGGCACCCGCCAGACGGCAACCAGAGGCACCCTCCGTCGCGAGACAAAGACGCCGCTGGGCCACACAAGTCGTCGTCACCGACGAACTCGCCCGAAGGGCCTGCGCGGCACGGGGCCTGGAACCGCCACCCGAAGTCTCCCCGGCCAAAATCCTCACGCTGGCCGAGTCCGACGTGGCAGACCTCGGAAGCATCGTCGCCGCAGCCCTGGCCCACTCGCCAGCCGCCCGCACCCTCCTCGCCGCCCTGGAAGCCGAACAGACGGTCCCGGAGACGGCCGTACGGGACTACTACGAGCGCAACCAGGACCGCTTCCTGACCCCGGACGCACTCAGGCGAGGCGTCACCCCCTTCGACGGGGCAACCCCTCAGGACATACGCCCGTACGACGAGGTCCGCGACCACATCACCCGCGAGCTCCGCACCGCGGCCGGCCGCCAGGCGTTCTTCGGATGGCTGGACCAGTCGCGCGCGGGCGTGACCTACTCCCATGGGCACGAACACCCCGGCGATCCGTCCCATCCGGATCATGAACACCGTCACTGATCTCCTACGGAACCTAAAAGCAACACGGCAAACCATTGACCTCCGATGAATTCTGGTCCACATTTTCATCAATCGGAGTCGGAGTTGGTTCAATGAACCAGCCGTGGAGGGCATCACATGCGTGCAAAGAGACTGACCCGCACCCTGACCTGTATCGCCGTGCTGTCGCTCACGGCCGTCGGCTGCGGCCTGTCCGGTGGAGGGTCCGACAGCGGTGACGCCACCGCCGGCGGCTGCAAGGTCGACAAGGGCAACGTCGGGTCGGGCAAGCTCACCGGCGAGGTCAAGGGCGACATCACCTTCCAGACCACGAACCTGAAGAAGGACTTCGGGAGCTTCTTCAACGGAGTGATCGCCGACTTCGAGAAGGCCCACCCCGGCACCAAGGTGAAGTGGATCGACGACCCCGGTGACAACACCTTCACGAGCCGGACCGTCGCCGACGCCCAGGCCTGCACGATGGCCGACGTCATCAACGTCAACGCGCCGACGGCGACCGCCCTCACCAAGGCCGGCTACCTGCTCGACATCGGCACCAAGGACCCGGCCGCCGGCGAGCCCTTCGTCCCGTCCTTCTGGAAGACCGCCACCTTCCCGGACGCCTCCGGCAAGGCGATCCACACCACGCTGCCCTGGTACACCGGCGGTGTCCTGCTGACGTACAACAAGGACCTGTTGGAGAAGGCCGGCGTCGACCCGGCCAAGGCGCCGACGAGCATCTTCGGCCTCTTCGCAGACTACGAGAAGGTCGCCAAGGCCTCCGGCGGCAAGTTCTTCGCGACGATGGCCAACCCGATCTGGCGCATCCCCGCCGACTTCGACCAGATGGGCATCAAGGTCCTGTCCGCCGACGGCAAGTCCGCCGTCTTCGGCGACGACCCGCGCACCACCCAGTGGGTCGCCTGGATGGCGAAGCTGTACAAGGAGGGCGCGATGCCGAAGGACTCACTGTCCTCCAGCAACGACCCGTCCACGCTCTACAGCCAGGGCAAGGTGGCCTACGGTTCGACGAACCCGAGCTTCGTGCGGTTCGTGAAGCAGAACAGCCCGTCGGTGTACGCCAAGACGGCCGTGGGCCAGCAGCCCTACGACGCGCTCGGCAAGGCGTCCGCCGGCGCCCCGCAGTACATCTCGGTCGCCGCGACCAGCAAGCACGCGCCCGTGGCACTGTCGTTCGCGGAGTTCCTCACCAACGCCGAGAACCAGACGGCCTGGTGCAAGGACCCCGACGTGGTGATCTTCCCGACCACCACCAAGTCGCTTGACGACCCGTTCTTCCAGGACGTCACCGGCAGCGACCCGTTCTCCCAGGCCCGCAAGCTCGTCGCCGACCAGCTCAAGACGGCCTCCACCAACCAGACCAACCTCTCCCCGGCCGTGCAGAACGCCATCGTGGCCCAGGTCCAGCTGGCCATGCAGGGCAAGAAGAGCGCGGCGGACGCGGTCAAGGACGCCCAGGAGAAGGCGAACGAGCTGCTGAAGCAGGGCAGCTGACGGTGACGGCACAGATCACGCATCCGGTGTCCGGCGTGGAGCCCCTGACCTCCACGCCGGGCACGGCCCCGTCCCGCCTGCGCCGACTCGCCAGGGCCGTGCTGCCCGGCCCCGCCCCCGGGGCCAACGGAGCGGCGATGTACCGCCGTTGGTGGCTTCCCTGGCTGTGGACCGCCCCGGCGATCGTGTGCGCGGTGGTCTTCGGTGTGTTCCCGTTCCTCAACACGGTCCTGCTGTCGTTCACCAACGCCAAACCCCTTGGCGGCACCGCGAGTTTCGTGGGGCTCGACAACTACACGCGGATGCTCCAGGACGACGACTTCTGGCTCGCCACCCGCAACAGCATCCTGTACGCGGTGATCGTCGTCCCGCTGATGGTGCTGCTGCCGCTGATGCTGGCCGTCCTGGTGGAGAAGAACCTGCCCGGTATCGGATTCTTCCGGTCGGCGTTCTACACGCCGGTGCTGGCCTCCAGCGTGGTGGTGGGCCTGAGCTGGCAGTGGCTGCTCGCCGACGACGGCCTGGTCAACACCTGGCTGGAGAAGGCCCACTTGATCAAGTCCGCGATCCCGTTCCTCTCGGACTCGTGGCTGATCCTGCTCTCCGCGATGGGCCTGACGCTGTGGAAGGGCCTGGGCTGGTACATGGTGTTCTACCTGGCCGCCCTCGGGAACGTGCCCAAGGAGCTGCACGAGGCCGCGCAGATGGACGGCGCGGGCGCGGTCCGCCGGTTCTGGCACATCACGGTCCCCGGCGTCCGGCAGGCCATGATGCTCGTCGGCACCCTGACCGGCATCGGCTCGCTCAGGGTGTTCACCGAGATCTACATGCTCGGCAGCTCCACCGGCGGCCCCGGCGGCGCCGACCGCACCCTGCCCTTCTACATCCGGGACGTCGGCCTGGACCCGATCACCGGCAACGCGGGATACGGCTCGGCCGTCAGCGTGGCCCTGTTCGCGCTGACGCTGGGGCTGACCCTGCTGGCGCAGCGTCTGACCAAGGAGGACGAGTCATGACGACGAGTGTCGTCGGGACCCACGTCGAGACCAAGGGCCGTCGCCTGATGCCGCGTTGGCGTGACTACGGCCGTCCGCGCGAGCTGGTCGTGCGCTATCTGCTGCTCCTGCTGGTGCTCGGCCTCACCGTGGGCCCGCTGCTGTGGCAGCTCCTCGCCTCCCTGAAGGGCGTGAGCGAGGACGTCTTCGGCACGGACGCCACGCTGCTGCCGCACCATCCGACGCTGCGCGCCTACCGGACGGTCTTCGACCAGGTGCCGGTGTGGTCGTACATCAGGAACAGCCTGATCGTGGTCGCCCTGTCGGTCACCAGCCAGCTGGTCTTCTCCACGACCGCCGGCTACATGCTATCCAAGCCCGCCTGGAAGGGCCGCAAGGCGGTCTGGGTGGTGCTGATCGCCTCGATGATGTTCCCCTTCGAGTCGATCATGGTCTCCCTGTTCATCAGCATCCGCGACCTGGGCCTGGTCGACAACCTGGCCGGCGTGTGGCTGCCCGGCTTCGTCGGTGCCATCAACGTCATGCTCATGCGCGGGGCGTTCCTCGCGGTCCCGCGCGAGATCGAGGACTCGGCGATGCTGGACGGCGCCAACGAGTGGCAGCGCTTCCGGTACCTGTACCTGCCGTCCGCGTGGGGCGCGATCATGGTGGTCGTCATCAACACCTTCATCAGCGCCTGGGACGACTTCCTGTGGCCGCTGATCGTGCTGCGCTCCGAGAGCAACATGACGCTCACCCTGGGGCTTTCCCGGCTCCAGAGCTCCTCGTTCGGCTACGACCAGCGGATGGTCATGGCCGGTTCGGTGATCTCCGTGGTCCCGGTACTGGTGCTGTTCGTGATCACCCAGCGGTGGTTCTACAAGGGCGTCTCGTCGGGGGCCGTGAAGCTGTGACCCTTCACGGCGAGCGCCTGCGCGGCTGACGCGGCGACCCTGATCTCGACCGTGCCGGTGACGCCTTCCAGAGACAGGGTCACCGTACGGCGCTCACCCGGAGCAAGGCCCACACCCTCGAACGCGCACAGTTCGAGGGTGCGCGGCCAGGTGGGGGTGATCAGTCGGCGGAGATAGACCTGCACGACACAACGGCCGTACCGCTGACCGGTGTTGGTGACGTCGACACTGAGACCTGTGCCGGTGAACGCGGGCTCGGTCCAGTCGAAGTCCGTGTACGACAGCCCGTGTCCGAAGGAGTAAGCGGGCTCGGCGCTCCGGTCCGTGTAACCGCCGTACTCGGTGTCCTTGTGGTTGTAGTAGACGGGGAGTTGGGCCGCCGAGCGCGGCACGGAGACGGGCAGCCGGCCGGCCGGTTCGGCGAGTCCGAGCAGCACCTCGGCGATCGCGTCGCCGCCCCAGGGGCCGGGGTACCAGGCCGTGAGCAGCGCGGGCGCCGTGTCCGGCACGACGTGCGGGCGCCCTTGCACCAGCACCACCGCGGTCGGTGTGCCCGTCGCCAGGACGGCGTCCAGCAGGGCGTACTGGGCTGCCCCGAGGCGCAGTTCGGCCAGATCGGCCCCCTCGCCGCAGGTCATCTCGGAGACGGCTCTGAGCGCGGCCCCGTTGGCGTCGAACTCGGTGTCCGGCGTTCGGGCACTGCTGCCGCCCAGGACCAGTACGGCGAGGTCGGAGGCGGCGGCCGCGGCGATCGCCGCCGGGATGCCGGAGAGGTCCGTGCCGGTGAGGGTGCAGCCGGCGGCGTGCCGGATGTCGAGGCCGGGCGGGGCGAGCCTGCGCAGGGCGTCGAGGACGCTGCTGCCGGTGCCGGGGCGCTGCGGGGCCGTGTAGTCGCCGAACTGGTGGGCGGTGGTGGCGGCTTGGGGCCCGAGCACGGCGATCCGTGAGACGTGTCCGCCGACGGGCAGCACGCCGTCGTTGCGCAGGAGGGTGACGGCGGCCCGGGCGACGTCCCGGCTGAGCTCCGCTCCCCCGGCCGGCGGCCGGGCCGTGCCGTCCTGCTGCTCGAACAGCCCCAGCCGGAACTTGAGGCGCAGGACGCGGGCGACGGCCGCGTCGAGGGCCGCCTCCGTGACGAGTCCCCGTTCGACCGCCTCTTCCAGGTGGGTGAAGCCCTCGTCCCAAAGGCTCAGATCCACACCGGAGTTGAGCGCGAGGGCACCCGCCGAGACCTTGTCGCCGGTGATGCGGGCCAGCCGGTCGACGGCGAGGCCGTCCGCCATGACCAGTCCGTCGAAGCCCCACTCCTCGCGGAGCAGCCCGGTGAGCAGGGCCCGGTTGCCGGAGCAGGGCATCCCGTCGACCTCGTTGTAGGCGGCCATGACGGCGGCGGCGCCGGCGCGGATCCCGGCCCGGGCGGCGGGGAGGTGGATCTCGTGCAGTTCCCGCAGGCCCAGTTCGGACTCGGCGGAGTTGCGGCCGCCGACGGTGGCGCCCTGGCCCGCGAAGTGCTTGAGGACGACGGGGGCCTTGTCGGCGGCGAAGACGTCGTCACCGAGGGGGTCCCAGGAGCCCTGCATCCCGCGGACCAGCGCCTCGGTCAGCCGGGCGGCCAGGTAGGGGTCCTCGCCGAAGCACTCCTCGGTGCGGCCCCAGCGCGGGTCGCGGGCGATGTCCAGCGCCGAGACCAGGGCCACATGGCCGCCGCGGGCGCGCAGTTCGGCGGCGGCGTGGGCGGCGGCCCGCCGGTACAGGTCCGGGTCCCAGCCGGCGCCCACGGCCAGGTTCACCGGCAGGACCGTGCCGTCCAGGGCCATCAGGCCGTGCGGGACCTCCTCCACGAGGAGGGCGGGGATGCCGAGCCGGCTCCGCCGCACGACGTGCCGCTGCACCAGCTCGGCCAGGGCGGCCCCGTCCTCGGCTCCCGGCCCGCTGCCGTGCTCGACCCCGGACCAGGCGTCGGCCCGCTGGAGGCCGTACAGGGCGCCGAGGCCCTCGAAGCGGTCGGTCTCGGCGTACAGCGCGTCGGTGAGCTCGAAGCCGCCGTCGGGGGTGCGGCGGTAGGCGTCCCAGCCGTACATCCGCTGGTTGAGCTGGCCGGCCTTCTCCCGCAGCGTCATCCGGCCGAGGAGGTCGCGGACGCGGGCGTCGACGGGGGCGGTGGGGTCGCGGTAGAGGGCGTCGCTCATGAGGTGTGGGCCAGTCGTGCGAGGGCCACCGCGCCGGGGCGGCCGTCGGCCACCCAGTCGAGGGTCAGGCCGTGGGCGTGGAGTCGGTCGGTCAGGGGGGCGGTGAGCGGGCCCTCGGGGCCGAGGAGGCCGCCGGTGGCGACGATCCGCTCACTGGGGCGCGGTTCCAGGGCTCGTACGGTGTCCAGCAGGTGGTCGGCCGCCTCGGCGAGGATCGCCAGGGCCACCGCGTCGTTCCCGGCGGCCGCCTCGGCGACCAGCGGGGCGAAGCGCGCCAGCCGGATCGGGGGGTCGGCCAGCACGGCGGGCAGCAGATGCCGGCGGAAGTCCTCACGCCGGGCGCGTTCCCAGCCGGGGACTCCGGGGGTGGGGGTGCCGGTGCCGGGGGGCGGGACGGTGCCGTGACGGTCGTACGGCTGGACCGGGCCCTTGGGGAGGACGTCCACGGGCAGGCCCAGGGTGTGGCCGACCCAGGCGGCGAGGACCGTGGGACGGCCGCGGCCGTCGGCCATGCGCAGGGCGGCCCGGACCGCGCTGCGGCCGATCCAGAAGCCGCTGCCCTCGTCGCCGAGGAGCCAGCCGTCGCCGTCGACCGTGGTCGTGGCGTGCCGGGCGGTGATGCGCATGGCGACCGCACCGGTGCCCGCGACCAGGGCGAGGCCGTCGGAAGGGGTGCCGGGAGCGGCGGCGAACGCGGCCTCGATGTCGCTGCACACGCCGATCCGGCCGGCCGGGATGCCGAGGCGGTGCAGCGCCTCGGTGAGGGCCGTGCGGGCCTTCACCGTGCCGGGGTCCTGTGCGGAGGCGGCCGTGGCGCCCGCGAAACCGCCGGTCACGGCCACGACCCGGCCGCGCGCCTCCTCGGGCACCACCCGGGCGAGCGCCTCGGCGAGGTGGTCGGTGAGCTGCGGGGCCGGAACGGTCATGGCGTTGCCCGGACCGCCGGTGCTCTCCCCGAGCACGCGGCCGTCCTCGGCGGCGGCGAGGACCGCGCGGGTACGGGTGCCGCCGGCGTCGAGGCCGATGACCAGGGCGTCGGCGTCACGCACATCGTGGTTCAAATAATTACCCATCGATGACTATGGTGATTGATACATTCGCGCAGGACAAGAGCAGAACACGAGCGGAACACGAGCCGGGCCGACGTCGGACCGGCCCGAACCCGAGGAGGATCCCATTCCCACGCTCCGCTTCGGCGTCAACTACACGCCCCGCCACGGCTGGTTCCACGCCTGGCACGACTTCGACCCGGCCCGCGCCCGCGCGGACCTCGACCAGATCGCCGGGCTGGGCCTCGACCACGTCCGGATCTTCCACCTGTGGCCGCTCCTCCAGCCCAACCGCACCCTGATCCGCGCCTCCGCCGTCGACCAGCTGGCGCAGCTGGTCGACCTGGCGGCCGAGGCGGGCCTGGACGTCCTGGTGGACGGCGTGCAGGGCCACCTGTCGAGCTTCGACTTCTACCCGGAGTGGACCCGCAGCTGGCACCACCGCAACGTCTTCACCGACCCGGACGCCATCGCCGCCCAGGCGGACCTGCTGCGCACCCTCGGCCGCGCCCTGTCCGGCCGCCCGAACCTCATCGGCCTCCAGCTGGGCAACGAGCTCAACAACCTGATCGAGCACAACCCGGCGACGCCGACGGAGGTCGACCACTACCTGGACACCCTGCTCGCCGCCGCCCGCGAGGGGCTCGGCGCGGGCGCGGGCCTGGTGACCCACTCCGCGTACGACGCGGCCTGGTACGGCGACGACCACCCCTTCACCCCGGAGGCCTCGGCCCGCAAGGGCGACGTCACCACGGTCCACCCGTGGGTCTTCTCCGGCGGCTGCGCGAGCCTCTACGGCCCCCGCTCGCCCCAGGTCCTGCACCTGGCCGAGTACGGCACGGAACTCGCCAAGGCCTACGCCGAGGACCCCGCCCGCCCGGTCTGGGTCCAGGAGACCGGCGCCCCCGAACCCCACATCCCGGCCGCGGACGCCCCGCACTTCGCCCGCGAGACGATCCTGAACGCCTCCGGCTGCGCGGGCCTGTGGGGCGTGACCTGGTGGTGCTCCCACGACGTGGACCGGTCCCTCGCGGACTTCCCCGAACTGGAGTACACGCTGGGCCTGTTCGACGCACAGGACCGCCCCAAGCCGATCGCGGAGGCGGTGGCGGCGACGGTCGCGGAACTCCGGGCGACCCCTCTGGCCGCCCTCCCCCGCGACACGGCCCTGGTCCTGGACTGCACCCCGTCCACCCGGTCGGTGTCGGGGCCCGGCGGGGCGTACTTCGAGGAGTGGATGCGCCTGCGTCAGGAGGGGCTGCGCCCGGCGGTGGTCCTGGCGGAGCGGGCGGGCGATGAGGGACATCTCGCAGCGCGCGGCATCAAGAAAGTGATCGGTGAGGGCTTTTAGGGGCGCGGGGCTGTATCGATGTGCGGCTCCGCCGCGGGGGCGCGACCAGCCCCCACCGCCCCGCGGATGAAACTCATCGCGCACCGACCAGAACTTCAGCCACTGCCCGCAAATTGACCTTGCCCCGCCCGTAGGAACAGACCGCACCCCCGTCCGGCAGCCCCGTGGCGACCTCGACCGCCTCGGGCCGCCGGGCCACCAGCACGTCCCTCAGCCGCCCCTGCCAGGGATACAGCCCCGCGTCACACGTGGCCACGACCAGCGGGGCGTCTCCGGCCCTGGCCAGAATCTCCGCAGCCACGCCCTCCGGATCCGCCGGCTCCCCCGCCAGCGCCGTTCCCGTGGCCGTCGGGTCGACCGCCAGCACCTGGGTCAGCAGATCCTCCCCGCCCCAGTTCAACGCGGGATGCGGCGCCGGGAACAGATCCACGACATGCGCCCCCCGCACCCCCACGGGAGGCACCCGCACGGCCCGCCGAGCCGCCTCCAGGCCCGCGTCCGCGTCCCACGGGGCGACCTCCGCCGTCGGCGTGGCATACCGGTCGACCAGGCGCTGCACCCGCCCCGCCGCCTCCCGCACCCGCTCCTCGGCGAGCACCCCTTCTCGCAGTGCCTCCAGCACGGCGTCCCGGCACTCCAGGGTGACCCGCAGATCGGGTACGGCGACGATGACCTGGTCGGCCCCGGCGGCGAGGGCGATCCGTGCCCCCGCGGCCTCCCCGTACAGGTCGGCGATGGCCTTCATCTCCAGCGCGTCGCTGACCAGCACCCCCTCGAACTCGAGCTCGTGGCGCAGCAGGTCCCCGAGGATCCGCCGGCTGAGCGTGGCGGGCCGGTTCGCGTCGAGTGCCGGGAACACGACGTGGGCGCTCATCAGCATCGGCACCCCCGCGGCGATCGCGGCCCGGAAGGGTTCGAGGTCGAGTTCCTCGTACGGCCGCGGGTCGACGGCGAGTTCGTGGTGGCTGTCGGTGAGGGTGCCGCCGTGGCCCGGGAAGTGCTTGGCGCAGGAGGCGATGCCGCGGGCCTCGGTCGCGGCGATCCAGGCGCTCAGGTGCCGGGAGACGAGCCCGCTCTCCTCGCCGAAGGCCCGCGTGCGCACGATGGGGTTGTCGGCCTTCCGCTGCACGTCGGCGACGGGGGCGTAGGAGGCGGTGATGCCGAGGGCGGCGAGGTGCCCGGCGAGCGCGTCGGCGCAGCGGGCGGTCAGGGCCGGGTCGTCGACGACGCCGAGGGCGTAGGAGCCGGGGACCTCCGGGGCGCCGGCGGCCACCAGGTGCCCGATGCCGCCGCCCTCGTTGTCGATGCCGACCAGCAGGTCGGGGCGCAGGGCCCGCAGGGTGTCGGTGAGGCGGCGCACCTGCTCCGCGTCGCGCACGTTGCGGGTGAACAGGATGACCCCGCCGAGGCCGCGGTCGATGAGCCGCTTCAGCTTGTCGGGGACGACGGTGGTCCCCTCGAACCCGGCGACGAGACAGCGGTGGGCGGCCTCGTCGAGGTCGACGGGGAGGGCGGTGCGGGCAGTCGGGAGCTCGGTGTGGGTCACCCCCGGAATCCTCTGGCTCGATCAGCCGAAAGTCAACAGACCAATGGTTCGGTCATTCACTCCGGGGTGCCGGCGTCAGCTCTCGTCCGCCGTCAGGCGCAGCGAGATGCTGTTGATGCAGTAGCGCTGGTCGGTGGGCGTCGGGTAGCCCTCGCCTTCAAACACGTGCCCGAGGTGCGAGCCGCAGCGGGCGCAGCGCACCTCGGTGCGGACCATCCCGTGGGAGCGGTCCTCGATGAGCTCGACCGCGTCGGTGTCCTTCGGGTCGTAGAAGGACGGCCAGCCGCAGTGCGACTCGAACTTCGTGGTGGAGGTGAAGAGTTCGGCGCCGCAGGCACGGCAGGAGTACACGCCGGTGGTCTTGGTGTCGGTGTACTCACCGGTGAAGGCCGGCTCCGTACCGGCCTTGCGGAGTACGGCGTACTCGGCCGGCGTCAGCTCCGCTCGCCACTGCTCGTCCGGCTTTTCGACGTCGTACGACATGAAGTTCAGCCCCTTACTGTGCGAGACGGTCCAGGATCAGCGGGCCCAGGTCGGTGACGTCACCCGCGCCCATGGTGAGAACGAGATCACCGGCCTTCGCCATTCCCGCCACCACCGACGGCACCTCCGCCTTGTCGTGGACCGGCGTCACGTCCGCACCCGCGGCCCGGGCCGCCTCGATGATCAGCTCGCTCGTCACCCCGGGGATCGGGTCCTCGCGGGCCGGGTAGATGTCCAGGACGACCGAGGCGTCGGCCAGCGCGAGCGCCTGGCCCATCTCCTTGCCGAGCTCCTGGGTCCGGGAGAACAGGTGGGGCTGGAAGACCACGAGGATGCGGGCGTCCCCGGCGGCGGCGCGCATGGCCTCCAGGTCGGCCGTCATCTCGGTGGGGTGGTGGGCGTAGGAGTCGACGACCTGCACCCCGACGGCCTCGCCCTTGAGCTGGAGGCGCCGCTTGACGCCGGTGTACGCGGCCAGCGCCGGCGCCAGCTCGGCGGCGGGGATCCCGAGGGCCACGCCGGCGGCCAGCGCGGCCACCGCGTTGTGCGCGTAGTGGCGGCCGGGGACGGAGACCGCGAAGGTGAGCTCCGCACCGTCGAGGACCACGGTGACCTCGCTCTTCAGGCCCTGCGGAACCACCGAGAGGACCCGTACGTCCGCGTCCTCGGCGTCGCCGTACGTCACCACGCGCACGTCACACGCGGTGACCCGCCGGGTCAGCTCCCGGGCGCCCTCGTGGTCCGCGTTGACCACCAGCGTTCCGCCCTCGGTGATGCGGTCCACGAACGTCTCGAAGGACTCGTAGATCTCGTCCATGGAGGCGTAGTTGGCGTGGTGGTCGAGTTCGACGTTGAGGACGATCGCGACCTCGGGGGCGTACTTGTGGAAGCTGCGGTCGCTTTCGTCCGCCTCGGCGACGAAGATCTCGCCCTCGCCGTGCAGGGCGTTGGACCCGGGGGCGTCGAGGTCGCCGCCGATGGCGAAGGACGGCTTCAGGCCCAGCGTGGACAGGGAGACGGCCAGCATCGAGGTCGTGGTCGTCTTGCCGTGCGTGCCCGCGACGGCGATCGGCCTGAGGCCGTCCATCAGGGAGGCGAGGGCGTCGGACCGGTGGACGACCGGGATGCCGAGTTCGGCGGCCCGGGCGAGCTCGGGGTTGTCGGCCCGGATCGCCGAGGAGACGACCACACAGGTGGCGTCGGGGGCGAGGTGCTCCGCCGCGTGCCCGATGTGCACGGTCGCACCCAGCGCCCGCAGCGCCTCGGCGGTCGCCGACTCCTTGGCGTCGCTGCCCGCCACCTTGGCCCCGCGCTGCGCGAGGATCTTCGCGATCCCCGACATCCCGGCCCCACCGATCCCGATGAAGTGCGGTCGGTCCATGGCGGTAGGAAGGCCGGGTGCCATGCGTGTGTCTCCCCAAGGTGGTGCGGTACGAGTGCGGGGCTCAGCCTATGCCTTGCTGTGCGAGAACAGCTTCAGCACCGGGACGCCCACCTTGTGACGGGCCCGGGACGCCCAGTCGCGGTGGAAGAACTCCTCCACGTAGTGGGGGTCGGTCAGGACGATCACCTCGTCCGCGCCGATCTCGTCGACCAGGGACTTCAGCGCGTCCAGGGGGTGGTCCTCGATGAGCCGCCCCTCGGCCTCGCTGCCGGAGGCTCTGAGCGCCTGGAGGGACACCGCCAGGGCCTGCTCCCCGACCCCCTTGGCGTCCTCGCCCTCGGGCGTCTCGCGCTCCCGGACCGCCTCGTCCAGCTCGCCCAGCGCCACGTCGTCGATGGCCCGCAGCAGCCGGTCCGCCTGATCCCCCCGCGGCTGGAGCAGCACATGGAACGCGACGGACTCATCCCCGTGCAAGGTGGTGACGAACTCCACGTCGGCGGACGTCAGGGCCTTCTCGATCATCAAAACGCTTGTGAACACCGGGGCGTCCCCTTCTCTGCGCGTTGCGGAAACCATCCTGCCCCGTGATCGCACGGGTACTGCCGGATTCAGTGTGCCCGCCGGACATCAAACGGAACGACAGATTCCGCGGATGTCGGCGACAGCGGTACCGATCGAACCCCTATACCCATACGCCCGCGGTCAAGGCCGGCGATACCTGCTGTAGAGGAATCCGTCCTCCTCCAGCAGCGAGGCCAGCGCGAACCGCGCCGGGACCGCGACCGACGGCCCCCCGGCGATGCGCTGCGCGTCCCCCGCGGTGAGCATTGGCGACAGGGTCAGACAGAGCTCGTCGAGCACCCCGGCGGCCACCAGCTGCCCGAGCAGCCGGGGCCCGCCCTCGGTCAGCAGCCGGGTGTGCCCGAGCTCGGCCAGCGCCCGTACGGCCCGCGCGGGATCCACGCCGACGCCGTCGCCGGCGATCACCACCCGCGCTCCGGCCTTCTCGGCCGCGGCGATCCGGTCCGGAGCCGCCGCCGCGCCGGTGAGGACCAGCGTGGGCACCAGGGGCGAGGTGTAGAGCGGCAGGGCGAAGTCCAGGTCCAGGCTCGCGCTGATCACGGCGATCGCCGGGGCCGGCCCCTGTCCGGCCGCCACCCGCGCGACCGTGAACTCCGCACGCGCGCGGGCCGGCCGGTACCCCTCCTGGCGGACCGTTTCCGCACCGACCACCACCACGTCGGCCAGCGCCCGCAGGGTGCCGAAGATCCGCATGTCGGTCGCGGTGGAGATGGGCTGCGAACGGCCGTCGTGCTGGGCGGCCCCGTCGAGGGTGGAGACCATGTTGGCGCGCAGCCAGACCTCGGGGGCCCCGGGTCCTGCGCCCGGCCCGAGCGCGGGGTACGCGTAGGCGGCGGCCAGCTCGGCGAGGCTCCACTCGTGGCCGGCCTCCCCCTCGGGGCTGCGGATCTCCGTCTCGGGGCTTCGGATCTCTGTCTCGTCGGTCACAGGGAACAGGCGTCGCATGTCGTGCAGTCTGGCACGGCGCTTAGCATGGTGAACCGTGTCTACTTCCCCCGCCGCGTCCGGGTCCGGTGCGATGACCGAGCCCGCCCCTCCGTCCCTGTGCGACCGCGCGCCGCACGTCCCCGCGGACCGGCTGGTCGCCGAGATGGTGCCGCCGCCGCGGTTCGACTCGGTGCGTTTCGACACCTACATCCCGGACCCGAACCAGCCCAGCCAGACCGAGGCCGTGCGGGTCCTCGAGGGCTTCGCGGCGGGTCTCGGCGGCGCCCACGCGGTCGGCGGCGGCAAGCGCGGCTTCCTCGGCCTCGGCACCGCTTTCGGCAGGGCCAAGGCGGCCAAGGCACCGGCCGGCCCCCGCGGCGTCTACCTCGACGGCGGCTACGGCGTCGGCAAGACCCACCTGCTGGCCTCCCTCTGGCACGCCACTCCCGCCGAGCCCTCCCTCAAGGCCTTCGGCACCTTCGTCGAACTGACCAACCTGGTCGGCGCCCTCGGCTTCCAGCAGACCGTGCAGACGCTCTCCGGCCACCGTCTGCTGTGCATCGACGAGTTCGAGCTGGACGACCCGGGCGACACCGTTCTGGTCTCCACCCTGCTCGGCAAGCTGGTCGACGCGGGTGTGGCGCTCGCCGCCACCTCCAACACCCTGCCGGGCAAGCTCGGCGAGGGCCGGTTCGCGGCCGTCGACTTCCTGCGCGAGATCCAGGGCCTCGCGGCGCAGTTCCGCCCGCTGCGCATCGACGGCGAGGACTACCGCCACCGTGGGCTGCCCGAGGCGCCGGCGCCGTTCACCGACGAGCAGGTCAGGACGGCGGCGTACGCCACCGAGGGCGCCTCCCTGGACGACTTCCCGAGCCTGCTGGCCCACCTCGCGAAGGTCCACCCGAGCCGGTACGGCGCCCTGACCGACGGTCTGAAGGCGGTGTGCCTCACCGATGTCCAGCCGGTGCCGGACCAGTCGACCGCGCTGCGGCTCGTGGTGCTCGCGGACCGTCTCTACGACCGCGAGGTGCCGGTCCTGGCCTCCGGGCTGCCCTTCGACCGGCTGTTCAGCGAGGAGATGCTGAACGGCGGCTACCGCAAGAAGTACTTCCGCGCGATATCCCGGCTCACCGCGCTGGCCCGCGACGCCAAGGGTCTCGTCGCCTGACCGCGGCCCGCCGAACCACAGCTCGCCCCACCACAGCGAAACATCGCACGTCAAGGGCCAGTTCGCGACAGCGACCCGGCGCGCTTCAGCCTCTCTTCAGCTGGAAACGTTAAGTTAACCCAGCAAACAACTTTGCCGGGCTAAGGTGTTTCTTGACCAGCCGTTGACCAGGTGTTGGTCTGGACTGGAGATGCAGAACTGCGAGAGGGGGGCGCATGTTTCGAGGTAAGGCGGTACGCACCGCGCTCGCGGCCCTCACGGCTGTCCTGTTCGCCCTCCAGTTCTTCGCACCCACCGAGGGCTTCGCAACCGCGCACACGGTTCGTCAAGTCGAGGCCAAAGCTCCTGCCGGAACCAAACCCACCGGCAGCACGCTGCGCATCGAAGCCGCCACGAAGCGCCACTGCAACCCCGCGGGCGACCCGACCGGTCCCCTGCGCGCACGCGACCGGCACCGCGCCGTCGACTTCGCACCCCAGGGGCCCGACCGCGCGGCACTGACCCAGGAGTCGGCGACGACACCCGGGCACCACTCCGTCCCGAGCGGATTCCCCCTGTCGAGACCCTCGACAGCCCACGCTCCGGCGGCACTCCAGGTCTTCCGCTGCTGACAGCCGCTGACCACTGCTGACGACTGCTGACAGCCGCGGTCTGCTGCTCTCCGCTGTTCTCCGCTGTTCTCCACCGCTCTCGGCAGCGAAGTCCCCCACCTCACCTGAATCACTGTCATGCGAGCCGACGCGCAACCGCGCACTCGGCAAGCCCGACGCGCCCCCCACGGCGCGCCAGGAGGAATCACCACATGCAGCCCCTCATCGACAACGCCCGTACGTTCGGACAGCGCCCTGAGGAGTTCGCCCCGCTGGCCCAAGGCCAGTCCCCCCAGGTTCTGTTCATCACCTGCTCGGATTCCCGGGTCGTCCCGGCCCTGATCACGGGTGCCCGCCCGGGAGAGCTCTTCGAGCTGCGCACCGCGGGCAACATCGTTCCCCCCTACGCCTCCGAGCACCCCACCAGCGAGGCGGCCACCATCGAGTACGCCGTGGAGGTGCTGGGCGTCCGCGACATCGTGGTCTGCGGGCACTCGCACTGCGGGGCCGTCGGCGCCCTGGTCCGCGGCGACGACCTGGACGCCGTACCGGCCGTCCGCGACTGGCTGCACCACGCCACCCCGCGTCCGGCCGGCGCGGCCGAGGACCCGGAGGTCGCCGAGGGCGTGCAGAGCCATGTCCTGGCCCAGATCCTGCGGCTGCGGTCCTACCCGTTCATCGACAAGAAGCTGGCGGAGGAACAACTGACCCTGCACGCCTGGTACTACGAGGTGCACACCGGCGCGGTCCGCGTCCACCGCACCGAGTCCGACGCGTTCGAGGGCCTGTGATCGCCGTGCTGACCAAATACCCTCACCTGCGGCAGGACTTCACCGCGTCCCTGGTCGTCTTCCTGGTCGCGCTCCCACTCTGCGTGGGCGTGGCCGTCGCCTCCGGAGTCCCGGCCGAACTGGGCCTGGTCACCGGCATAGTCGGCGGGCTGGTCACCGGAGTCATGCGGGGCAGCAGCCTCCAGGTCTCCGGGCCCGCCGCCGGTCTGACCGTGCTCGTCTTCGAGGCGGTGCAGGAGTTCGGGCTGCCCGCGCTCGGAGTGATCGTGCTGGCCGCCGGGCTGATCCAGCTCGCGATGGGCGCCCTGAAGCTGGGGCGCTGGTTCCGGGCGATATCCGTCTCGGTCGTCGAGGGCATGCTGGCCGGCATCGGCCTCGTGCTCATCGCCGGCCAGCTGTACTCCGCGGCCGGCCTGAAGGCGCCCACCACCGGGGTCGACAAGATCCTGGGACTGCCCGGTGCCGTGGTCGACGCGCTGGGCAGCAGCACCGCGCTCACCTCGCTCGCGGTCGGGGCGGGCACCGTCGCGGTGCTGGTCCTGTGGAAGAAGCTGCCCGGGAAGGCCCAGAGCGTGCCGGGCGCCCTCGCCGCCGTCCTGCTGGCCACCGTGGTCACCCAGGTCTTCGGCCTGTCGATCGCCACCGTCGAGGTGAACGGCCTGCTCGGCTCCATCCAGCCCCCCGGCTCGGAGGCCTTCGGCGAGCTCGCCGACCCGGCGATCTTCGGCACCATCCTCGCGTTCACGCTGATCGCCTCCGCCGAGTCGCTGTTCAGCGCGGCCGCCGTGGACCGGCTGCACGACGGTCCGCGCACCGAGTACGACAAGGAACTGATGGCTCAGGGCGCGGGCAACGCAGTGTGCGGCGCGCTCGGCGCCCTGCCCATGACCGCGGTCATCGTGCGCAGCTCCGCCAACGTCCAGGCGGGCGCGCGGACCAAGGCGTCCCGGGTCATGCACGGTGTGTGGCTGCTGCTGTTCGCGGCCCTGCTGCCCTCCGCGCTCGCCCTGATCCCGCTGCCCGCGCTCGCCGGCATCCTGGTCCACGCGGGCTTCAAGCTGATCCCCTTCCGGGCCATCGTGCCGCTGTGGCGCAGCCACCGCGGTGAGGCGCTGATCCTGGTGGCCACCGCCGTCTCGATTGTCGCGGTCAACATGTTCGAGGGCGTGCTGATCGGTCTGGCGCTGTCCGTCGCCAAGACCGCCTGGGAGGCCTCGCACCTCAAGCTGGAGATCGTCGACAAGGGCGCGGGCCCCGTCCAGGCCCACCTGTCGGGCAACGCGACCTTCCTGCGGCTGCCGAAGATCCTCGACAGCCTGGAGTCGCTGCCCCAGGACCGGCCCGTGGAGCTGGACCTCTCGGGCCTGCACCACCTGGACCACGCCTGCCGTACGGCCCTGGAGAACTGGGCCGAACGGCACAGCTCGGTCGGCACGGAACCGGTGCGCGTCACCGAGCCGGAGCCCGTGCGGGCCACCGCCCCGTAGCCCTCACCGCCTGGTCCGGAGCCGTCGTGGCCTCGGACCAGGCACCGGGCATATCGTGGCAGGAGCAGACAGAAGGACCTCTCTGAGGAGGTCGGAATGCTCCCAGAACTGTTGGCGGCGGCCGCGGCGACCGCCGCCGCCGGGTGCGTCTACCTCGCGGCGGCGGCCCGGGTGGTCAAGCAGTACGAGCGCGGGGTGGTCTTCCGCCTCGGCCGTCTCACGGGCGGGGTGCGCGAGCCCGGGTTCACGCTGGTCCTCCCGTTCGCCGACCGGCTGCACAAGGTGAACATGCAGATCGTCACGATGCCGGTGCCGGCCCAGGAGGGCATCACCCGGGACAACGTGACGGTGCGCGTGGACGCGGTCGTCTACTTCCGGGTCGTCGACGCGGCGAGCGCCCTGGTCAAGGTCGAGGACTACAAGTTCGCCGTCTCCCAGATGGCCCAGACCTCGCTGCGCTCGATCATCGGCAAGAGCGAGCTGGACGATCTGCTGTCCAACCGCGAGAAACTCAACGAAGGCCTGGAGCTGATGATCGACAGCCCGGCCGTCGGCTGGGGTGTGCAGGTGGACCGCGTGGAGATCAAGGACGTGTCGCTGCCGGACACGATGAAGCGGTCGATGGCCCGTCAGGCCGAGGCCGACCGTGAACGGCGGGCCCGGATCATCAACGCCGACGCCGAGCTCCAGGCCTCCAAGAAGCTAGCGGAGGCCGCCAAGGAGATGTCGGAGCAGCCCGCCGCGCTCCAGCTCCGGCTCCTCCAGACGGTCGTCGCGGTGGCCGCCGAGAAGAACTCCACGCTTGTCCTGCCCTTCCCGGTGGAGCTGCTGCGCTTCCTGGAGCGCGCACAGGAGCACCCGACCGGGCAGTGACGGATGGGGACACGCTACGCGCGTGGTTCCCGACGGCCGACCCAGGTGATAGACACAGCGGCGTCACAGTTCCTGTCCGCCAGCAGGAAGGTCGCACCGCCATGTCCGCAACACGACGTCAAGTCCTCGCCCGCTCAGGGGCCCTCGGGGTCGGCATCGCCTTCACCGGAGCCCTGTCCGAGCTCTTCGCGGGCACCGCCGCCGCCCAGTCCCTCGGCCACACCGGCTACGGCCCCCTCGTGCCCGACCCGAAGGGCCTGCTGGACCTGCCGAAAGGGTTCCGCTACCAGGTCCTCTCCCGCGAGGGCGACCAGCTGCGTTCGGGTGAGGGAAAGGTTCCTTCCAACCACGACGGCATGACCGCGCTGCCCGGCAGACACGGCCGGGTGCACCTGGTCCGCAACCACGAGAACCGCCCCACCGCGCCCCTCCAGGTCCCGACGGTCGAGGGCCTCACCTACGACCCGGCGGGCAAGGGCGGTTGTACGGCCCTCACGCTGGACTCCCGCAACAACGTGCTGTCGGAGCGGGTCGCCATCGCCGGCACCGCCGTCAACTGCGCGGGCGGGCCGACGCCTTGGGGCACCTGGCTGACCTGCGAGGAGACCGAGGACAAGGCCGGCACCAACGGCTACACCAAGGACCACGGCTTCATCTTCGAGGTGGACCCGGTCGACCCGCACCGCTCGGGCGCCGTACCGCTGACCGCGATGGGCCGCTTCCAGCACGAGGCGATCGCGATCGACCCGAAGCGCGGCATCGTCTACGAGACCGAGGACGCCTTCCTCAAGCCCTTCGGCCTCTTCTACCGGTTCCTGCCCGACCGGCCCGAGGGCGGCCCCGGTTCGCTTCGGGCGGGCGGCCGGCTCCAGGCGATGCGGGTGCCCGGCGTACCGGACCTGTCGGTGATCCAGGAGACCGGAGCCTGCTTCGAGGGCATCGAGTGGGTCGACGTACCGGACCCGCTGGCCATCGAGACACCCGTCAGGCTCCAGGACTTCGGCCCGAAGGGCATCACCCACGCCCAGAAGCTGGAGGGCTGCTACTGGGGCGGGACGTCCGTCTACTTCGTGTCGTCGTTCGCGCGCAGCGCCGACGGTTCGGCCGCCTCCCACTTCGGGCAGATCTGGCGCTACGACCCCTCGGCGCGCCGGCTCACCCTGGTGATCGTCTTCGGCCCGGACACCGACGTGCAGCTGCCCGGCGAGTCCCCGGACAACATCTGCCTGGCCCCCAGCGGCGGTCTGATGGTGTGCGAGGACGGCAACGGAGCCCAGCACGTCTTCGGCGTGACCCGGCACGGCGAGGTCTACGCGATGGCCCGCAACGCACAGAACATCGGCACGCCCGAGGCACCCGAGTGGGGCGAGTTCGCCGGCGTCACCTTCTCGCCCGACGGGCAGACGATGTACGTCAACTGCTACACGCCCGGGACGACCTTCGCGGTGACGGGGCCCTGGCGCAGGTAGCCGCCCCTCCGGGACGGCCGGCGCGCCCCGGTCCCCCGGCGCAGGACCGAGGGACCGGACCCGGACCGGAAGGGGTGTGCCATGTCCAGGAAGCGCTCGAAGGCCGGTGCGGACGTCTCCCTGCGTGAGTCGCTGCGCGTGCCGGGCGGCAAGGCGGTGGACCTGGCCTCCCACGACGCCCGGAGGACCCCGGCCGGCCCCGGGGACAAGAAGGCCGGCCGGGCCGCGATGACCAGGCTGGCCGATCCGCTGGCCGACCTTCAGGAACGGCTGTGGGCGGCGAGCACGGCGGGCGACCGGCGCCGGGTGCTGCTGGTGCTCCAGGGCATGGACACCAGCGGCAAGGGCGGCACGGTCAAGCACGTCATCGGCCTGTTCAACCCCTCCGGCTGCCGCATCCAGGCGTTCAAGGCACCCACGCCGAAGGAACGGGAGCACCCCTTCCTCTGGCGGGTCAAGAAGGTCCTGCCGCAGGCCGGTGAGCTGGGCATCTTCGACCGTTCCCACTACGAGGACGTGCTGATCGCCCGGGTGCGCGAACTCGCCCCGGCCGCCGAGATCGAGCGCCGCTACGACGAGATCAACCGCTTCGAGAAGGCGCTGAGCGACGACGGCGTCACCGTGATCAAGTGCTTCCTGCACATCTCGTACGAAGAACAGCGCGACCGCCTCCTCAAGCGTCTCGACCGCCCGCACAAGCACTGGAAGTTCAACGTCTCGGACATCGACGAGCGCGCCCTGTGGCCGGCCTACCAGCGGGCGTACGAGATCGCCCTGGAGCGCTGCTCGACCCGGCACGCGCCCTGGTACCTGGTGCCGGCCGACCGCAAGTGGTACCGCAACTGGGCGGTCAGCCGTCTTCTCCTGGAGCACCTGTCCGAGCTGGACCCGCAGTACCCGAAGGCGGACTTCGATGTGGCGGAGGCCCGCAGGCGGCTGCTGGAAGAGTGAATCCCTGGGTACTCGGCCCGCATGACCGAGAACCGGCACGTCAAGGGCTCGTACTGGCTGGAGACGGCACCCGGTGGCCCCCTGCCGCCACTGACCGGGGACCTCGACGTCGACGTGGCCGTGATCGGCGCCGGCATCGCCGGGCTGAGCACGGCCTGGGAGCTGACGCAGGCGGGGCTGCGGGTGGCCGTACTGGAGGCCGGGCGGGTGGCGGCCGGGGTCACCGGGCACACCACCGCCAAGCTCACCGCCCTGCACACCCTGGTCTACGACAAGCTGCGCCGCACCCGTGGCCCGGAGGGGGCCCGGCTGTACGCGCGCTCGCAGGGCGAGGCGGTCGAACGGGCCGCCGAGATCGCGCGGGAGCTGGGCGTGGACTGCGACTGGGAGCGGCGCAGCGCCTACACCTATGTCGGTGACGAGGGCCGGGTCGAGGAACTGCGGGCCGAGGCGGAGGCCGCCCGGGAGGCGGGGCTGCGGGCGTCGTTCGTGACGGAGACCGGGCTGCCGTTCCCGGTGGCGGGAGCGGTGCGGGTCGAGGATCAGGCGCAGTTCCATCCGCGCAAGTACCTGTTGGCCCTGGTCGAGGACCTGCTGGCATCCGGCGCGGCGGTCCACGAGCACACCGTCGTCGTCGGTCTCGACGAGGGCGAGCCGTGCCGGCTGACGACGGACACCCGGGCGACGGTGACGGCGCGGGACGTCGTGGTCGCCACCCACTACCCGATCTTCGACCGGGCCCTGCTGTTCACCCGGCTCTCCCCGCGCCGCGAGCTGGTGGTCGCCGGGACGATCGGGCGGGAGCGGGATCCGGACGGCATGTTCATCACGCCGGACGAGGGCACCCGCTCGGTGCGGACGGCTCCCTGGGACGAGGACCGGCGGCTGCTCATCGTCACCGGCGAGCACTTCACGCCCGGCACCGGGGACACCCGGGCCCGCTTCGACGACCTCTCGGCCTGGGCCGCCCGGCACTTCCCCGGCGTCGAGTTCACCCACGCCTGGGCCACCCAGGACAACGACCCCACGGACACGGTGCCGCTCGTCGGCCCGCTGCACCCGGGCGCCCGGCACACCTATGTCGCCACCGGGTTCGGCGGCTGGGGCATGAGCGGCGGCGTCATGGCGGGCCGCCTGCTCACGGCGCAGATCACCGGCGAGGAGTGCGCGTGGAGCGAGCTGTACGACCCCCGTCGGCTGCGCTCGCAGGTCCGCGAGGCCCCGTCCTTCCTCAAGCACCAGGCTCAGGTCGCCCGGCACTTCGTCGGCGACCGGCTGCGCCCCTCCCCGCCGCTGGAGTCCCTGCCGCCCGGCGAGGGTGCGGTGGTCCGCGTGAACGGTGACCGGGTAGCGGTCTACCGCGACGACGAGGGCGCCCTGCACGCGGTCTCGCCGCGCTGCACGCACATGGGCTGCCTGGTCGCCTTCAACGGCGCCGAGGACGCCTGGGAATGCCCCTGCCACGGCTCCCGCTTCGACACCGACGGCAAGGTGATCCAGGGCCCGGCGACCAAGCCGCTGGAGCAGCGGGACATCTGAGCGGGTGATGCCCCGGCCGGGGCTGAGACGACAAGAAGACGGTTCGCCCTATTTTCGTACGATGATCACTCTTGTACGACGCGTGACGGCCGCCTGTCTTCTCGGCACCGCTCTCACGGCCTGTGCCCCCACCGTCCACCCGGCGTCCCGGGTGGCACGGCCGGCCCCCTCGGCGACCGCCGCGCCGCCCACCCTCGCCCCGGGCCCGGGCGGGCTGACCCCCGTCTTCAGGAACGGGTCCCGGGCGCTCGGGCGGACGGTCGCGCTCACCTTCGACGCCGACATGACCGCGGACCAGGGGGCGCGGGCGGCGGCGGGCGAGCACTTCGACAATCCGGGGCTGATCTCGGCGCTGCGGGCGCTGAAGGTGCCGGCCACCGTGTTCATGACCGGGCGGTGGGCCGAGGAGTACCCGGACCAGGCACGTTCCATCGGGCGCGATCCGCTCTTCGAGGTGGCCAACCACTCCTACAGCCACTACGCCTTCACCGCCGACTGCTACGGGCTGCCGACGGTGCCGGCGGACCGGATGCGGGCGGACGTGGAGCGGGCGTACACGGCGTTCCGGAAGGCCGGGGTGCCGGACGCGCGGCCGTACTTCCGCTTCCCCGGCGGCTGCTACGACCGGCGGGCCCTCCAGGAGCTCACCCCGGCCGGGGTGACCGCCGTCCAGTGGGACGTGGTGAGCGGCGACGCGTTCGCGACGGACGCGGAGGCGGTCGCCCGGCAGGTGCTGGAGGGGGTGCGGCCGGGGTCGGTCGTGGTCATGCACTGCACGCGCAGTGCGGCGCCGACGACGGAACGGGTGGTGCGGGAGGTGGTGCCCCGGCTGCGGGCGCGGGGCTTTCGGTTCATGAAGGTGTCCCAGCTGATCGGGTCCTAGGCTGGAGGCATGAGCGAGGACTACTGCACCATCGGCGCCGTGCCGAGGCCGCCGGTCGCCGAGGGGCCGCCGTACGCGGACTGCGTGCTGTGCCGCGAGCCCACGGAGTACCCGGAGTCGTACAAGGGGATCACCCTGTGCCCGGTCTGCGAGTGGCAGGAGGCTCAGCGGACGGCCTGCTCCGGGTGAGCTTTAGGGTTGTCCGGTGAGCAACGACGTGACGCCCTCCACCGACAGCCCCTTCCGCACCGAGCCGACCGCCCGCGACCAGGCGCCGCAGTTCGTGCTGCCGCTGGTCGTCCGGATCGAGAAGGCGGCCCCGCCCGCTCGCACCGACGCCCTGGAGACGGCCGCCCGGGCCGTTCTCGTCATGCTCGCCGACGAGCGTTCCGTGCGTGACGGCGAGTGGGCCGAGGCCATGCGGGACTGGCAGGATGCCCGGATCCGCAAGGTCGTCCGGCGGGCCCGCGGGGCCGAGTGGCGGCGGGCCGAGGCGCTGCCCGGGATCACGGTGACGGGGAAGTCCGCCGAGGTGCGGGTGTTCCCGCCGGTGCCGCTCGACGGCTGGCCCAAGGAGCTGGCCAGGCTCCAGGTCTCCGGTACCGATCTCGACGACCCCGAGCCGCCGGCCGAGGCGGACACGGCCGCCCCCGTGCTGTGGCTCAACCCGGATCTCGACATGTCGGCCGGCAAGGCGATGGCCCAGGCCGGTCACGGCGCCCAACTGGCCTGGTGGGAGCTGTCGGACGAGGAGAAGGCCGACTGGCGGGACGCCGGGTTCCCGCTCGCCGTGCGCACCGCGGACCCCGGCCGCTGGGGCGAACTGACCACCAGCGGGCTGCCGTTGGTCCGTGACGCCGGTTTCACCGAGATCGCGCCGGGCAGCTGCACGGTGGTCGCCGATCATCCGGCGCTGCGGTGACGTACGGGGCCGCTGTTCCCGAACCTCAAATGTTGCTCTGAAGGTCCCCGTGCCACGGTTCGGACCGGGCACCCGGGGCCATACCTCCGTCACGCCGCCCGGACGGCGGCCGGAGCGGGCGGAGGAGGGGGACGGACCATGGAGCGACTGGGCACGGGGATCGGGTGGCGGCCGGAGATCGCGGACGCCGTGGAGGGTATGCCGGGCATCGACTGGGTCGAGGTCGTGGCCGAGAACGTCTGCCCCGGGCATCTCCCCGAGTCGCTGCGGCGGCTGCGTGCGCGCGGGGTCACGGTGATCCCGCACGGCGTCTCCCTCGGCCTCGGCGGGGCGGAGCGGCCCGACGCCGGGCGGCTGGCCGCGCTCGCCGAACGGGTCGGGGCACTGGGGGCGCCGCTGGTCACCGAGCACATCGCGTTCGTCCGGGCGGGCGGCCCGCTGACCGCCTCCCCGCGCCTGGAGGCCGGGCACCTGCTGCCCGTCCCCCGCACCCGGGACGCCCTCGACGTGCTGTGCGAGAACATCCGCATCGCCCAGGACGCGCTGCCGGTGCCGCTCGCGGTCGAGAACATCGCCGCGCTGATCTCCTGGCCCGGCGAGGAGATGACCGAGGGGCAGTTCCTGTACGACCTCGCCGACCGGACCGGGGTGCGGCTGCTGATCGACGTGGCCAACCTGCACACCAACCACGTCAACCGCGCCGAGGACCCGGCCGAGGCGCTCGCCGAACTCCCCCTGGAGGCCCTCGCGTACGTCCATGTCGCGGGCGGGTTCGAGCGCGACGGGGTGTGGCACGACAGCCACGCCCACCCGGTTCCGCGACCGGTCCTCGACATCCTCACCGACCTCGCGTCCCGGGTCTCGCCTCCGGGGGTGCTGCTGGAGCGGGACGAGAACTTCCCCGGACCGGGCGAGCTGGAAGGGGAGTTGAGGGCGATCCGGGACGCCGTGGAGAAGGGGGGCGGCGGTGATGCCGGGCGCGCCGGTGCGGGGCGGGCGAGGATTTCGCAGGGGCCGCCCAGCGGTACGGGGCGCTCCGCGTCCTCGAAGGAGTCGGCCGGTGCTCCGGCCGAAGCCGTCCGGCAGCGGCTCGCCCTCGCTCAGACCGCGCTGTTGTCCGCGCTGGTGGCGGGGACTCCGGCCCCGGAGGGCTTCGACCGGGTGCGGCTCGGGGTGCAGGCGCGGGCGCTCGCGGGGAAGCGGGCGGACGTGGTGGCCAAGGTGGCGCCGGAGCTGCCGTTGATCCTGGGGTCCGGCTACCGGCCGGCGTTCCTGGCGTACGCCCAGGGGTCGCCGATGACGGACGGGTACCGGCGGGACGCGTTGACCTTCGCCGAGCACCTGTTGTTCGGCGGCGGCGCGTTGGCGGAGGCCAGAACGCGGCGTCAGGTGCGGGAGTGGTGGGTGGAGCGGTCGGGGCCCGCGCCGAGGTCCCGCAGGCCCGCTGTCCGGCTGGCCCGGGCCACGCGCAAGGTGTTGCTGCGGCGCTGAGGGGGCCGCCCCGCGTCCCGTGGCCGGCGCCCGTGGGACGCTCGGCCGTCGGTGTTGACCCGACGGTAATATGTGCACCCCGCACCTGAAACGTACTAGCGTGCGGTGCCGTAACAGGAGGCACCATGCGAGCGCGACCACGGCCGCCACTCCAGGGCCGAGGCATCTTCACCGGCACCGGAGTCATCATCGCCGGGCTGACGGCGACCCTCGTGGCGATCCTCGTCCCGATCTGGTCCTACGCCGACCGCTCGGACACGGGACTGAGCCTGCTCAAGGCCGGGACCGTGACGACCCCGTACGGCCCGCTCTCCGCACTGGACCGGGACTTCGTCACCAAGGTGCGGCTGGCCGGGCTCTGGGAACTGCCCGCGGGTCAGCAGGCGGAGCAGAAGGGCACGACGCAGGCCGTGCGGACGGCCGGTGAGCACCTCGTGGCGGGCCACACCTTCCTGGACGCCCGGGTGCGGGACGTGGCGGCGAAGCTCGGGCTCGCCCTGCCCAACGAGCCGAACGACCAGCAGAAGCAGTGGCTCGCGACGCTGGACCAGGCCCAGGGCGTCGACTACGACCGCCAGTTCGCCAACATCCTGCGCCTCGCGCACGGCAGGGTCTTCTCGGTCGTCGCCGAGGTCCGCGCGAGCACGCAGAACTCCCTGGTCCGCGCCCTGGCCGACGACGCCAACACCACGGTCCTCGACCACATCAAGGTCCTGGAGGCCACCGGGTACGTCGACTTCGCCGCCCTGGCCCAGGAACTGGCCGGCGACAGCGCGCCGCCCCTCGTCAACTCGCCCGCGCCGCCCGGTCCGACGACCGACCCGGGCGTGGTCGTGCCGGTCACCCCGTCGCCGTACGCGACGACGTACTCGCTCCCCCCGGCCGCCTCCAGCCCGGCCCCCGCCCCTTCCTAGGCCGCTTCCGGACAAACGGAACGTCACACACCGACAACACTCCGTCCGGATCGTGAACAGCCCATGGCGCAGTCGCGAGCCTTTGGCATAGAAACGCGGCATGTTCTGGGTTCTTCTCCTGCTGCTGGCCTGGGCCGTCACCGGCACCGCCTGCACGCGGCTGTGCCTGGCCGCCGTGCACGCGGCGGCCGCGGACGCGGATGCCCGGGAGCACGATCTGACGCTGTACGAGGCCGCGTTCCTGTCCGGCGGCCCGCGACGGGTCGCCGATCTGACACTGGTCTCGATGGCCCGGCAGCGACGGCTGCTGCTGGCCCGCACCGGCTGGGCGACCGTCGTCGATCCGCGGGGCCGGGACGAGATGGAGCGCACGGTCCTCGGCGCCATCGGACCGGAGGGACAGTGCCGGATCGCGCCGGTGCGCGCCGGTGCGGCCGCGGCGGACGCCGTGCGCGGGCTCGGTGACCGGCTCGTGGACGCGGGTCTCGCCGTGCCCGCCGGCGCCCGGTCCGGCATCGCGGCGGCGGTGCGCCAGGTGCAGTCGGCCTCGGTGGCCGTGGTCGCGCTGGGCGTGATCGCCCTGCTGGCGCCCGCCCCGTCGGAGATGCCGCGGCACCTGGTCGCCCTCTGGTTCGCGCTGCCGCTCGCGCTGAGCCTGAGCTGCCTGGCCATCGCGAGGATCGAGGTCCACCCGTACTCGCGCTGGGCCTCCCCTGCGGGCCAGCGGTTGCTCGGCGCCCTGAGCCGGGGCACCGGCGGCACGGACGAGCGGACCTATCTCACCTCCGTCGCGGTGCGGGGCATCAGCGCGGTCGGCGAACCCGATCTGCGCGCCGCCTTCGCCCACCGTGAGCAGCGGCACGACGGGTGGGACACGGACCCGCGCGACTGAGCGCGCCCGGGGGCGCACGGAGGCATTGGGGCCGACACCGGCGGGGCGGTGCTTGCCTTCCACCACAGCCGAACCAAACATCCCTTTTGTCGCTGCCGCGCACCGAAGGGATACCGATGAGAGCTCCCGCCCTCTACACGGCCGCCGGGTCCTTGCTGTTGACCACGCTCGCCGCCGCGCCGGCCGGGAGCGCACCGGCCGCCCCGGGCGCCGCGGAGCTGTACGGGACCACGGTCGCCGCCGCGCGCGCCGGGACGGCCGGGATCCGCTTCGGGGCCTGCCCCGCGGTGGAGGATCTGCCCGATGGTGTCCAGTGCGGCACGGTCACGGTCCCGCTCGACTACGCGCACCCCGACGGCACACAGATCAGACTGACCGTCAGCCGGGTCCGCGCCACCCACAAGGACCCGCACAACAGCAAGCGCCGGGTGCCCCGGCAGGGCGCCCTGGTCTACAACCCCGGTGGTCCCGGCGCCTCCGGCATGTACTTCCCGCTGATCGGCGCCCTGCCCGAGTGGAAGGGGCTCGCGGCGGCCTACGACCTCGTCGGCTACGCCCCGCGCGGAGTGGGCCGTTCGGCGCCGCTGTCCTGCAAGGACCCCAAGCAGTTCTTCCACGCGCCCACGCAGGCGCCGACGCACCCCTCGGAGTCGTACAAGAAGGAACGCGTCGCGCAGGCGAAGGCATACGCGCGCGGGTGCGCCCGGCGGACGGGCCCCGCCCTTCGGCACTACACCTCGCTCAACAACGCCCGTGACCTGGACGTGCTGCGGGCCGCGCTGGGCGAGCCGAGGCTGACGTTCATGGGGGCGTCCTACGGGACCTACTTCGGCGCGCTGTACGCGACCCTCTTCCCCTCACATGTGCGGCGGATGGTGTTCGACGCGGCGGTGAACCCGGACCCGGAACAGGTCTGGTACCGCAACAACCTGGACCAGTCGGCCGCGTTCGAGGACCGCTGGGCCGACTTCCGGGAGTGGGCCGCCAAGCACGACGACGTGTACGGGCTCGGGGACACCGCGGACAAGGTGCTGCTCAGCTACGAGAAGGCGGCCGCGCGACTGGCCGCGGAACCGGCCGGGGGCACGGTGGGCCCGGGGCAGCTCCAGGGGGCGTTCCTGTCGGTCGGGTACTACGACGACTTCTGGCCGCACCGGGCGCAGGCGCTGTCCGCCTACCTCAAGGGTGACCCGAAGCCGCTGATCCAGCAGGCGGGCCCGCACCAGGAGGCGGCGAAGGAGGCGGAGAACTCCCACGCCGTCTACACGGCCGTCGAGTGCAACGACGCGTCCTGGCCGACCGACTGGAAGGTGTGGGACCGGGACAACACCCGGCTCGCCCGGGTGGCGCCGTTCGAGACGTGGGACAACGTCTGGACGAATCTTCCCTGCGCCTACTGGCCGACGGCCCGGCAGGAGCCGCTGGACGTGCGGACCGGACCCGCGGAGCTGCCGACGACGCTGATCCTCGCCGCCGAGCGGGATGCCGCCGCGCCCTACGAGGGGGCACTGGAGCTGCACCGGCGACTGTCGGGGTCGGTGCTGGTGACCGAGCGGGACGCGGGCACCCACGGCATCGCGGGCGGCCCGAACCCCTGCGTCAACGGCTACCTGAACGCCTATCTGCTGGA
This sequence comes from Streptomyces sp. 351MFTsu5.1, assembly GCF_000383655.1. Taxonomy (NCBI): domain Bacteria; kingdom Bacillati; phylum Actinomycetota; class Actinomycetes; order Kitasatosporales; family Streptomycetaceae; genus Streptomyces; species Streptomyces sp. 351MFTsu5.1. The sequence continues at coordinate 573,480 of NZ_KB911775.1, forward strand.
GGGCCGCCTCCCGGTGCGGCGCGCCGCGTGCGCCCCGCACCCGGAGCCTCAGCCGAAGCCGACGGCCAGCGCCCGGAAGGCCGCCGGCAAGCCGACTCGCTGATCAGGCGAGGCCCGCCACGAGGTCGCCGAGGTCCTTGCGGCGGCCCGTGTAGAACGGGACCTCCTCGCGGACGTGCATACGGGCCTCCGAGGCACGCAGATGGCGCATGAGGTCGACGATGCGGTACAGCTCGTCGGCCTCGAACGCCAGGATCCACTCGTAGTCGCCGAGCGAGAACGACGCGACGGTGTTGGCGCGGACGTCGGGGTAGCCACGGGCCATCTTGCCGTGGTCGGCGAGCATGCGGCGGCGGTCCTCGTCGGGCAGGAGGTACCAGTCGTACGACCGCACGAACGGGTACACGCTGACGTAGTCGCGCGGGTTCTCGTCGGCCAGGAACGCCGGGATGTGGGAGCGGTTGAACTCGGCGGGGCGGTGCAGCGCCATGTTCGACCACACCGGCTCCAGGGCACGGCCCAGCCGGGTGCGGCGGAAGAGGTTGTACGCCTCCTGCAGCTGGTCGCTGGTCTCCGCGTGCCACCAGATCATGACGTCGGCGTCGGCCCGCAGCCCGGACACGTCGTAGGTGCCGCGGATCGTGACGTCCTTGGCGGCGAGCTGGTCGAACAGCTCCTGGACCTCGTCGGCGTAGCCGGTGCGGTCCTCGGGGAGCACGTCCTTCAGCTTGAAGACGGACCAGAGCGTGTAACGGATGACCTCGTTGAGGTCCTTGGCCAGCTTGCCCTTGTTCGGGACCCTGCCGGACTCGGGGGTGGGGGCGTCGTTGCTCATGGGCCCTATTCTCCCGCTCCCCCGTGCAGGCTCTGCACCGGGTTGGCGGTGAGCTCCCGCACGGCGGTCAGGTCGCCCTCGATCTGGTCCGCGGCGGCGTGCGCGCTCGCGATGCAGCCGGGGATGCCGACGCCGTCGTACTGCGCGCCGCACACCGCGAGAGAAGGCAGCTTGGCGAGGTGCTCCCGGATGCGGGCCACGCGCGCGTGGTGCCCGACCGGGTACTGGGGCAGGCCGTCGGTCCAGCGGGTGACGCGGGACTCCAGGGGGGTGGCGTCGAGGCCGGTCGCCTCGCGCAGGTCATGGCGGGAGACGTCCACCAGCCCGGCGTCGTCGCGCTCCAGGATCCGCGTCTCGCCGTAGCGGCCGACGGAGGTGCGCAGGACGACGAGGTCGGGGTTCTCGTCGGCGATCCAGCCCCACTTCTGGGAGGCGAAGGTGGAGGCCTTGATGGTGCGGCCGTCGACCGGCGGGACGAGGAAGCCGCTGCCCGCGGGCAGGTCGGTGTCGGAGCGGCGGTAGGCGAGGGTGACCAGGGCCATGGAGGCGTACTCGATGCCGCCGAGCTCGCCGGCGGCCTCGGGTGCCTCGGCCCGCAGGAGGGCCGCGGCGGCCGGGGCGGGGGCGGCGACGATCACCGCGTCGGCGTGCAGGACCCGGTCCCCGGCGACGACCCGCCAGCCGCCGGACGCCTCGCGGCGCAGTTCGGTCACCGGGGCTCCGGTGACGATCTCGCCGCCGCGCGCGCGGACCGCGTCGGCGACGGCGAGCGGGAGGGTGCCGACGCCGCCCTCGATGCCCATGAAGACGGGCCCCGTCTGCTGATGGGCGGCCATCCTGGCCTGGATCTCGCGGACGCCCTCGGTGAGCGAGGTGTGGGTCTTCGCGACCTGGAAGAGCTGCGGGACCGCGGAGCGCATGGAGATGCGGTACGCGTCGCCCGCGTAGACCCCGCCCAGCAGGGGCTCGATGAGACGGTCGACGACCTCGCGGCCCAGGCGCGCCGCCACGTACTCCCCGACCGCCACGTCGTCGCCGACCTCGGTGCGGGGCAGTTCCGCGTCCTGCGCGATGCGGGCCACGCCCTCGTCGGACAGCACTCCGGCGAGGGCGTCGGCGGTGCCGGGGACGCCCATGACATGGCCCTTGGGCATGGGGCGCAGGGCGCCCCGGGTCCAGATCGAGGCGGTCGAGGTGGCCGGGGGCTGGAGGCGGTCGGCGAGACCCACCTCCTCGGCGAGGGCCACCGCTTCCGGCCTGCGCGCCAGCATCGACTCCGCGCCGAGGTCCACCCGCGCGCCGGCGATCTCTCCGGCCAGCAGCTTGCCGCCCACCCGGTCGGACGCCTCGAGGACGGTGACGCGCGCGCCGCGCCGGGCCAGCCGGTGCGCCGCGGCCAGTCCCGCGATGCCTGCTCCGACGACGACCACCTGTGATCCGTTCATGGCCCCAGCGTCTCAGACCCCACTGACAGCCCGTCGGCGGCCCGGTGTCCTTCACGAGTCCTGACCGTGACCGCATCGGGACCGGCGGGGTCCAACGTTTGTGGCCCTTGCGGCGTCGAAGGACCGTCAGCTGTTCACGACCCTCGGGGGACGCTCATGCCCACACCACGTTCACGCCGTTCACGAAGCTCCGCGGGCCGCGGCCGGGCCCTGGCCGGGGTCCTGCTGGTGGGCGCTCTGGCGCTGGCCGGGTGCAGCGCGGGCGACGACAAGGGCGCCGACTCCAGCAGCGCCGAACGGGCCGACGCACCGCAGGCCCAGTCCCGGGCCGGGAGCAGCGGGGCCGGTGCCGAGGACGCCGCGAGCGGCAAGCGGGCCACTTCCGCGCCCAAGGTCGGCGCGAACCACATCATCCGCACCGCCTCGCTGACCGTGCAGGTCAAGAACGTGCCGAAGGCCCTGGACGCGGCCCGGACCACCACCGAGAACGCGGGCGGGTTCGTCGGCAAGGAGTCCACGACACGGGACGAGGAGGGGCACGAGCAGACGCAGGTGGTGCTGCGGGTGCCCGTCGAGAAGTACGACGAGGTCCTCGCCGACCTCCAGGGCGCGGGCAAGCTGCTGGAGCGCACCGCGAACGCGCAGGACGTCACCGACCAGGTCGTCGACGTGGACAGCCGGATCGCGACCCAGCGCGCGAGCGTGGCGCGGATCCGTGAGCTGATGGACAAGGCGACCAAACTGAGTGACGTGGTCACCCTGGAGGGCGAACTCAGCACCCGCGAGGCCGACCTGGAGTCGCTGCTCGCCCGCCAGGCGTCCCTGAAGGACCGCACCACGCTGGCCACCATCACGCTGTCGCTGGCCGAGAAGCCGGTCGTGAAGGCCGAGAAGGACGACGACCCGGGCGTCGCCGACGCGCTGGCGGGCGGCTGGGACGCGTTCGTGACCATGCTGCGCTGGATCGTGATGGCGCTGGCCGCGGTGCTGCCGTTCCTGGTGGGACTCGCCCTGGTCGTGCTCGTCTGGCTGCGCCTGATCCGCCCCCGCCTCCCCCGCCGCCCGGCCCCGACCGGCGCCCCGGCCACCCTGGGCCCCCTGCCGACGGCCCGCCCGGTCCCGGACCCGGACGTCCCGCAGGAGCGAGGCGGGAAGGACTGATGCCCGGGGGCGGGGCGCCCGAGCCTGAAATGCCCCGCCCTCGTAGCGTGTTCGCATGGACATGAGTCGTGTGCGGGACGTGCGGGAACGTCTGGTCGTGGTCGGTGGGGACGCCGCGGGGATGTCCGCCGCGTCCCAGGCCCGTCGGATGAAAGGCCCCGACGAGCTGGAGATCGTGGCGTTCGAGCGGGGTCACTTCACCTCCTACTCTGCGTGCGGCATCCCGTACTGGGTGGGCGGGGACGTCGAGGAGCGGGACCAGTTGATCGCCCGCACGCCGGAGGAGCACCGGGCCCGCGGCATCGACCTGCGGCTGCGCACCGAGGTCATCGCGATCGACGTGGACCGGCAGCGGGTACGCGCGCGTGACCTCGAATCGGGGGACGAGTCCTGGACGTCGTACGACAAGCTCGTGATCGCGACCGGTGCCCGGCCGATCCGGCCCGAGATGCCCGGGGTCGACGCGGCCGGTGTGCACGGGGTGCAGACCCTCGACGACGGCCAGGCGCTCATCGACACGCTGGCACGCACGCGTGGCCGCAGGGCGGTGGTGGTCGGCGCCGGGTACATCGGCGTGGAGATGGCCGAGGCGCTCATCAACCGGGGCTACGAGGTGACGGTCGTCAACCGGGGCAGTGAGCCCATGTCCACGCTCGACCCGGACATGGGGCGCCTGGTGCACAAGGCGATGGAGGGCCTCGGCATCACCATGGTGAACGACGCCGAGGTGACCAAGGTGCTCACCGGCGAGGACGGCCGGGTGAGGGCCGTGGTCACCGAGGACGCCGAGTACCCGGCGGACGTGGTGGTGCTCGGCGTCGGCGTACGCCCCGAGACGGCCCTCGCGAAGGCGGCCGGACTGCCGCTGGGCGCTCACGGCGGTCTGCTGACCGACCTCGGGATGCGGGTGCGCGGCCACGAGAACATCTGGGCGGGCGGCGACTGCGTGGAGGTTCTCGACCTGGTCTCCGGGCAGGAGCGGCACATCGCGCTCGGCACGCACGCCAACAAGCACGGCCAGATCATCGGGATGAACGTGGGCGGCGGTTACGCCACCTTCCCCGGGGTCGTCGGCACCGCCGTCAGCAAGGTCTGCGACCTGGAGATCGCCAGGACCGGGCTGCGCGAGAAGGACGCCCGTCGGGTGGGCCTGCGGTTCGAGTCGGTCACGATCGAGTCCACGAGCCGGGCCGGGTACTACCCGGGCGCCTCCCCCATGACGGTGAAGATGCTCGCCGAGCGCCGCACGGGGCGGCTGCTCGGCGTGCAGATCGTCGGGAGGGAGGGCGCAGGCAAGCGGGTCGACATCGCCGCGGTGGCCCTGACGGCGGGGATGACGGTGGAGCAGATGACGGCCCTGGACCTGGGGTACGCGCCGCCGTTCAGCCCGGTGTGGGACCCGGTTCTGGTGGCGGCCAGGAAGGCCGCCGCGAAGGTGCGGGGCTCCTGAGGGCTGCCGCGGCCCCTGGGGCTGCCCCTCGGCCCCAGGGAGGCTGCCCGACGGCTAGGCCGTCCCGTTGATCCGCTCGATGGCCTGCCGGGCCTGGTCGGCGGGCGGCCGGGGCGGCAGCGCCGAGACGGAGGCACTCGTACTGGCGGGCATCGCGGCCGGCTGCTCGCCCGCGGGCTTGGCGTGGGCCGCCGGCCGCGTGGTCCTGAGCCGGTTGCTCACCGCCTCGTCGAGCGTCACCGGACGCTGCATCTGGGACGCCAGCCTCCCGGCCTCCTGACCGAGCCTGGCCACGTCCTCCCACGGCAGTCGCACCACCAGCGACAGTTCGGCCTCACCGTCGGGAAGCGCGTGCATCGGAGGAGTAATACGGTCGTTCATCGCCTGTTCCTCACGTAGTCCCCGCGGCCCGCCTTCCCCGTGCCACGGGCGGTTGAGGAGTCATACGCACGCGTGCGTGCGGGTGTTCACCGGCCCGCCCCGATTCGCCGGACACATCGGGGGCAGTACTTTCTTGTGGTCATCCCCGTCCATGACGTGAATCCCGTGCGCCGCACCCCCGTGGTGACGTATGCGCTCATCGCCGCGAACGTCCTCGTGTTCCTCTTCACGCCCGGCCTGGCCGGCTCCGTGGCGGGCGACAGCAGCGTGGCGCAGCTGTGCCATCTCCAGGCGTTCCTGGACCACTGGGCGGCCGTCCCGCAGGAGTTGATCCACCATCAGATGCCGAGGCTCGTCCCCACGGGTGAGGTCGGCACCAACGCACAGGGCACGACGGGCTGTGTGGTGGCCCCGCCGGGCTACGACAAGTCCCCGGCACTGTCGGTCCTGACCGCGATGTTCCTGCACGGCGGCTGGCTGCACCTGCTGGGCAACATGCTGTTCCTGCTGATCTTCGGCAACAACGTCGAGGACCGCATGGGGCATGTGCGCTTCGCGCTCTTCTACGTCGTCTGCGGTTACGCGGCCTCGTACGGCTTCGCGGTCCTCAACGCGGACTCGTCCGACCCGCTGATCGGCGCCTCGGGGGCCATCGCCGGGGTCCTGGGCGCCTATCTGGTGCTGTACCCGAAGGCCAGGGTGTGGGTCCTGGTGCCCTTCCTGGTCTTCCTGCCGCTGAGACTGCCGGCCTGGCTGGTGCTGGGGTTCTGGTTCGTGCTCCAGGCGTTCTACTCGTCGGGCGAGGGCGTCTCCACCGCGGGCACGGTCGCGTACGCGGCCCACGTGGTCGGTTTCCTCGCCGGGATGCTGCTCGCCTGGCCGCTGAAGGCCGGCACTCCCCCGCCGCCGGAGCCGCGCGGCCTGCTGTTCGGCAGGAGGGCGCGGCCCCGGCACACGTGGTGAGGTCGCTTATCGGGCCGTCTGCGTGTGGACGTACTCGACGAGGCGGGTGAGGGCGTCCGGGTCGGTGGTCGGCATCACGCCGTGGCCGAGGTTGAAGATGTGGCCCTCGAGGTCCTTGGCCGAGTCCAGGACCTCGCGGGTCTTGGCCTCGACGGCGTCCGTGGAGGCGAACAGGACCGTCGGGTCGAGGTTGCCCTGGAGCGCCTTGCCGGGGCCGACGCGGCGGGCGGCCTCGTCGAGCGGGACCCGCCAGTCGACGCCGACGACGTCCGCGCCGGCCTCGCCGAGGAGCTTGAGGAGTTCGCCGGTGCCGACGCCGAAGTGGATGCGGGGGACGCCGTAGCCCTCGACCGCCTGGAAGACCTTCGCGGAGGCGGGCAGCACGGAGCGGCGGTAGTCGGCGGGGGCGAGGGCGCCGGCCCAGGAGTCGAAGAGCTGGACGGCGGAGGCGCCGGCCTCGATCTGGACCTTCAGGAAGGCGGCGGTGATCTCGGCGAGGCGGTCGAGCAGGTCGGCCCAGAGCTCGGGGTCGCCGTACATCATCGACTTGGCGTTCTCGTAGGTGCGGGACGGGCCGCCCTCCACGAGGTAGCTCGCGAGGGTGAAAGGCGCGCCGGCGAAACCGATCAGCGGGGTGGAGCCGAGCTCGCGGGTGAGCAGACCGATGGCCTCGGTGACGTAGGTGACGTCCTCGGGGGTGAGGTCGCGCAGCTGGGCCAGGTCGGCGCGGGTGCGGATCGGGTGCTCGACGACCGGTCCGACGCCGGGCTTGATGTCGAGGTCGATGCCGATGGCCTTGAGCGGGACGACGATGTCGCTGTAGTAGATCGCCGCGTCCACGTTGTGCCGGCGCACCGGCTGGAGGGTGATCTCGGTGACCAGCTCGGGCCGGGCGCAGGACTCGAGCATCGGGATGCCCTCGCGGACCTTGCGGTACTCCGGCAGCGAGCGCCCGGCCTGCCGCATGAACCAGACGGGGGTGTGCGGCACGGGTTCGCGCCGGCATGCCCTGAGGAAGGCGGAGTCGTACGTGGCGGGGGGCGGCGTCTCGAGTGCACTCACGACGGAAAGTCTCGCACGGTGCGCCGTGTGCCGAGTGCGCGGTGTCCGTGTGTGCGTGACGCCGAGACCGGGTGTCTAGGACGGCACCACACCGCCCTTCCCCTTAACCTTCCGGCATGGCTGCGGCTCAGGGACGAATGTCGGACGGCGCTGGTGGGATGGACGAGGCGAAGGAAGGGGACCGGGTGGGGAGCGGTGCGGCTCCGCCGGCCTTCCAGGCCGCGGTCCAGGCTCTGCGCGGCAGTCGGCTGAGGCCGCAGATCGAGATCGAGCCGACCCGGGCTCCGCAGCGGCTCGCGCCGCACGCGTACGCGCTGGAGGCCACCGTCGTCGACGGCGACCAGGACCTCGCCGACGGCCGTCTGGTGCTGCTGCACGACCCGGACGGGCACGACGCCTGGCGGGGCACTTTCCGGCTGGTGACGCTGGTGCGCGCGGAGCTGGAGCCGGAGATGGCGGCCGATCCGCTGCTGCCCGAGGTCTGCTGGTCGTGGCTGACCGGGGCGCTCGGGGCGCGCGGGCTGTCGTACGGCGAACCGAGCGGCACCGTCACGCGCGCGAGCTCGCACTACTTCGGGGGGCTGTCGGAGCGCCCGGCGGCCTCGCAGATCGAGATCCGCGCGTCCTGGACGCCGCGTGAGGGTCTGGGCGGGGTGCCGGACGCGGCGGCGCATCTGACGTCCTGGTGCGATCTGCTGGCCCAGGTCGCCGGTCTGCCCCCGGCCGGGCCGGGTGACGCGTCGGTGGTGACGTTGCCACAGCGTCGGGACCCCCAGGCCCGCTGACCCCCCGCCGACCAGCGGAACCGTCCACCCACATGGCGCATCAATTTGTCGATACGGCCACTTTCAGTCAGGAGTGAGTCATCGAACGACCCGATGTGCTCGCCGAACGATCGATCGCACGTCCGAATTGCACTAATTGTTACTCACTAGATCGTGATCATTCTCTAAAGGACGCCGGGTTCGGTGCCGAAGACGTCTGTGACCTTCCAAGCCGTCCCGCACCCCAGGAGGCCCGGTGTCCGTTCTCCTCGAGCAGCCCGCAAGCCTGGTCGCCTACCGCCCCAACAAGCCCACCGCCATGGTGGTCGTGGCCGACCCGCGTGTCCGCTCCACCGTCACCCGTCACCTCTGGGCGCTCGGTGTGCGCGATGTCATCGAGGCCTCGTCGGTGGCGGAGGCCCGTCCCCGTATCGGCAGCCCAAGAGACATCTGCGTCGCCGACGTCCACCTTCCCGACGGCTCCGGCCTGACGCTGCTGTCCGAGACCCGCGCCGCGGGCTGGCCCAACGGCCTCGCCCTCTCCGCGGCCGACGACATCGGCGCCGTGCGCAACGCCCTCGCGGGCGGCGTCAAGGGCTACGTCGTCACCGGCACCCGCACCAACCTCGGGCTCCCCACCCGACCGGGCGCCGCCCCCATCGGCGCCGCCGCCGCCCGTATGCACCGCCGCCCCCCGGGTGCCCCGAGCCACCCGGGCGGCTACCGCGAGCTCTCCGGCCGTGAGGTCGAGGTGCTGCGGCTGGTGGCCGAGGGCCAGTCGAACAAGGCCATCGGCGTCTCGATGGGCCTGTCCGCGCTGACCGTCAAGAGTCACCTCGCCCGGATCGCCCGCAAGCTCGGCACGGGCGACCGGGCCGGCATGGTGGCGGTGGCCCTGCGCACCGGCATCATCCACTGAGGCCGCCGGCGGACCTCACCCCCTGAGGCTTCCCCGAGCCTCACTGTTCACGGACGTGAACCAGAGCTTTCACCGGGCTGACTGGTTTACGACCCTAAGGCGCCTGCCGACGGAACGTTCCGTCGGCAGGCGCTGTCCATACACGGATACCCTTGACATGTGACCGACGCCCAAGAGACCGCAGCAGACGTTTCACTGCGAACCACCGGAGGCGGCCCTCCGGACGATGGTGGATCCTCTGGCGCGGAGGCGCCGATCCCTCTGCTGGAGCCCCGCGAGGGCATTCCGCCCGTGATCGCCGACGAGGCCGCGCTCGCCGAGGTGATCGCCGCGTTCGCCGCGGGCACCGGGCCCGTCGCCGTCGACGCCGAACGCGCGTCCGGCTACCGCTACGGACAGCGCGCCTACCTCGTCCAGCTGCGCCGCGCCGGCGCGGGCACCGCACTGATCGACCCCGTGGCCTGTCCCGACCTGTCCGGGCTCGGCGAGGCGCTCTCCGGTGTCGAGTGGGTGCTGCACGCCGCCACCCAGGACCTTCCCTGCCTGCGCGAGATAGGCATGATCCCCTCCCGGCTCTTCGACACCGAGCTGGCCGGGCGGATCGCCGGGTTCCCCCGGGTGGGGCTCGGCGCGATGGTCGAGGGCGTGCTGGGCTTCGTCCTGGAGAAGGGGCACTCCGCCGTCGACTGGTCGACCCGCCCGCTGCCCGAGCCGTGGCTGCGTTACGCCGCCCTCGACGTGGAGCTCCTCGTCGACCTGCGGGACGCCCTGGAGAAGGAGCTCGACCGCCAGGGCAAGCTGGAGTGGGCGCTTCAGGAGTTCGACGCGATCGCCTCCGCTCCGCCGGCCGAGCCGCGCAAGGACCCGTGGCGCCGGACCTCCGGGATGCACAAGGTACGGCGGCGTCGGCAGTTGGCCGTCGTCAAGGAACTGTGGGAGGCGCGGGACCGGATCGCCCAGCGCCGGGACGTGTCACCGGGCAAGGTGCTGTCCGACGCGGCGATCGTCGAGGCGGCGCTCGCGCTTCCGGTGAACGTGCACGCGCTCGCCGCGCTGAACGGGTTCGGGCATCGGATGGGGCGGCGGCAGCTGGAGCAGTGGCAGGCCGCGGTGGACCGGGCCAGGGGGCTTGCGGAGGTGCAGTTGCCGCAGCCGGGGCAGCCGGTCACGGGGCCTCCGCCCCCGCGCGCTTGGGCCGACAAGGATCCTGCGGCGGCGGCTCGGTTGTCCGCGGCGCGGGCTGCGGTTTCGGCGTTGGCCGAGTCGCTGAACATGCCTCAGGAGAACCTGATCACTCCGGACACGGTTCGGCGGGTTTGCTGGGAGCCGCCGAGCGTGGTCAGTGCGGATTCCGTGGGGGCGGCGTTGGCTGGGCTCGGGGCTCGGGCCTGGCAGGTTGAGCAGGTCACGCCGGTTCTTGTTGCCGCTTTGTCCGCATAGCCGCCGCAGGGGTTCTTCGAGGTACGGCGGCTGCGGGTTCGTTGTGGTTGCTCGCGCCCACGCGGCGGAGCCGCAAATCGATGCAGCCCCGCGCCCCTAAAGCGCTTACCTGGTCGCTCCTCGCATGAAGCCGTTGTAGATGAAGCGCTGCAACGACAGGAAGACGATCAGCGTCGGCAGGATGACCAGGACCGCTCCTGCCGAGATGACCTCCCAGTGGGCCGCGTAGGGGCCCTTGAAGCGGAACAGGGACGTCGAGATCACGCCAAGATCTTCCGAGGGCATGTAGAGGAACGGGATGTAGAAGTCGTTGTAGACGGTGATGCCCTTCACGATCACCACGGTCGCCGTCGCGGGCTTCAGCAGGGGGAAGATGATCTTGCGGTAGATCGTGAAGGCGTTGGCGCCGTCCAGGCGGGCCGATTCGTCCAGGGAGATCGGGATCGAGCGGACGAACTGGAGGAAGATGTAGATCGAGACGATGTCGGTGCCCATGTAGAGGACGATCGGGGCCCACAGCGAGTCGAACATGCCGAAGCTGTTGACGATCTGGAACGTGGCCACCTGGGTCGTCACACCGGGCACCAGGGCGGCCGTCAGGAAGAGCGCCACCACCAGCTTCTTGAAGCGGAAGGTGAAGCGGTCAATGGCATAGGCCGTCATCGAGCCGATCAGGACCGTGCCGGTGACCGAGACCAGCAGGATGATCGTGGTGTTGGTGAAGGCGGAGAGCATCTCGCCGTCCCGGAACGCCGCCCCGTAGTTGTGGAAGTTCAGCAGGTCGTGCGGGAGTTCCAGCGCACCGCTCGTGTCCGCCATCTCCTTCTCAGACTTGAGGGAGGTCAGCAGGACGACGACGAGTGGGAGCAGGACGACCAGGGTCGCCGCGACCAGCGACAGGTGGACCAGGGTGCGGGCGATCCCACGGCGTGTCATACGAGGTCCACCTTGTCGTCGGGAACCAGGCGCCGCTGCACCCAGGTCACCAGCAGGATGATCAGCAGGAGGACGACGGCGGCCGCCGAGGCCAGGCCCGTCTTGTTGAAGCGGAAGGCCAGGTTGACCGTCTGGATCACGAAGGTCTCGGTGCCGGTCGCGCCGCCGGTCATGATGTACGGGATCTCGAAGACCGACAGTGAGCCGGAGATCGACAGGATCACGGTCAGGGTCAGGACCGGTTTGATGCCCGGCGCGATGATGTGGCGGAACTGGTGCCAGCGGTTGGCGCCGTCCAGTTCGGCGGCCTCGTACAGCTCGCCCGGGATCGACTGGATCGCGCCCAGGAAGAGCACGAAGTTCAGGCCCAGGTAGCGCCAGACCGAGACGCCCGCCAGTGAGGTGTTCGCGGAGACCGGGGTGCCGAGCCAGGCGTGGTCGGTGTGCACGCCGAGCAGGCCGAGCACCGAGTCGAGGGTGCCGCCGTCCTGGAAGAAGTAGAGGAACACGAAGCCGATCGCGACCCCGTTGATCAGGTACGGGAAGAAGAGCACGCCCTTGAAGAAGTTCCGGAAGCGGACGTTGAAGCTCAGGACCGTCGCGAAGTAGAGGGCCAGCACGATCTGGACCGCGGAGGCGGCCAGGTAGTAGCCGCTCACCCAGAAGACCTCGAAGAGGTCCGGGCGGGTGAAGACCTCCTCGTAGTTGGCCGCGCCCGTGTAGTGCAGGACGGGGCTGACGCCGTCCCAGTCGGTGAAGCTGTAGGCCAGCATGTTGACGATCGGCGCGTACGTGAACGTGATCAGCAGGGCGAGCGGGGCGATCAGGAACAGCCAGGGCGTGACGCCCCGCCAGGCACGGGTGCGGCGCGAGGCGGGCGCCGGGACGGGAGCGGCCGTGCTCACCACCACGGCCGCCTTCTCGGTGGTGTCCGCCATCACGACCCCAGGTTCTTCTGGGCGTCCGTCCAGCGCTTGCCGAGGTCGCCGAGGAAGCCGTCGAGGGTGCCCTTGCGTGCACCGCGGGCGAGGTCGACGAGGTTCTGGCGGTACTCGGGGGCGTAGATGCCGACCTCCGAGTCGCTGTCGAGCTGCTTGACCCGGGCGCCCTGCGCGTCGTCCACCTCGATGAGCTTCACGCCCTGGTCCTCGTACGGCTTGAGGACCGAGGGCATCGGCGCGTCCTTGAGCGGGGAGATGGACAGGTTGTCCTCGACGTAGCCGGACTTGTCGGTGAACCAGTCGATCCAGGCGCGGGCGGCCTCCTTGTGCCGGGAGTGGACGTTGACGGCCTGGTTGTAGTCCGGCGAGACGGTCGCGCAGAACCTGCCGCCGGTCTGCGCCGGGAAGGGCATGAAGCCGATGTCGTCGGGGTCGGCCCCGGCCTTCTTCGCCGCGTCCCGGAACTGGACGATCGCCCAGGTGCCGAGCCACTGGGTGGCGATCTCGCCCTTGGCGGTACGGGGCTTGGACTCCTCCCAGTTGCTGGTCGTCGGGTCCTTCTCGGCCAGGCCCTGCTTCACGATGTCGTGGAGCAGGGTGTCGCCGACGCGCAGGTCGGCGCCCTTCGCCCACGGGTCGCCCTCGGCGAGCTTGGTGGTGGCCTCGGGGTCGCAGCTGACGGCGCCGTCGACGTAGGTCCACGAGGTGAGCGTCCAGCCCGCCGCGAAGTTGGTGTAGTACGGGATCGCGTCGGTCTTCGCCTTGACGGCCTTGAGGTCGGCGAGGAACTCGGCCGGGGTGGTGGGCCATTCGGTGACCCCGGCCTCCTTCCAGATCCGCTTGTTGTAGACGAACCCGGGGGCCACGCCGACCGGGCTCTGGCCGTAGACCTTGCCGTCGACGGTGGTGTAGTCGGTGAAGCGGTACTTCCTGGCCCGCTCCGCCTGAGTGCCCAGCGAGGCGAAGAACCTCGGGTAGTCGGCCTTCTTGATGACCGCGGGGATCAGCAGGACGTCACCGTAGTTCTCGGTGTTCATCCGGATCTTGACCTCGGCCTCGTAGTTGGTGAGGCCCTCGAACTCGACCTTGACCTTCGGATAGGTCTTGTTGAACTCGGCGGCGTACTTCTTCAGGGTGCCGTCCTGCACGAGGTCGGTGCGGACGGTGAGGACCTTGATGGTGCCGGTGACTTTCGACGGGTCGTCAGGGGCGTCGGCGTCGGCGCCCTTCGTGGATCCCCCGGTTCCGGTGCAGCCCGGGAGCAGCAGGGCGGCACTGGCGACCACGGCCAGGGACACGGCTGTACGGCGGTTCATGTGCATCAGCTCCGTTCACGGGACGGACGAGCACGAGCGGGTTGGCTGGTTCGGAACTCTGACAACGTTTTCTTAACCGGTAAAGTCGCTATCCCGCCAACGATGGCCGTCATGGCAAAGGGTGTCCGCAGTAAGGGACTTGATCGGTTCAGGGAGTGTGTACATGCTTCAGGCCACACCGCTCACCGAAGGCTGGATCCTGCGGCACGAGGGCGAGGCGCTGCCCGCCGTCGTGCCGGGCTGTGTGCACACCGATCTGCTGGCGGCCGGGGTGATCCCGGACCCCTTCCTGGGCCTGGGTGAGAAGGAGGTCGCATGGGTGGGGCGTCGGGAGTGGACGTACGAGCGGGATCTGCCGCCGAGCAACGGGCATGAGCAGACCGACCTCGTCTTCGACGGCCTGGACACCGTGGCCGAGATCCGACTGGGCGGCCAACTCCTGGGCCGGACAAGGAACATGCACCGCTCCTACCGCTTCGACGTGACCGGCATGTCCGGGCGGCTGAGCGTGCGGTTCGTCTCCGCCTACGCCGAGGCAGAGGCGGTGCGCGGGAAGCTGGGCGAGCGGCCGGCCGCGTACACCGAGCCCTATCAGTACCTCCGCAAGATGGCCTGCTCGTTCGGCTGGGACTGGGGGCCCACGCTGGTGACGGCCGGGATCTGGCGGCCGGTGCGCGTCGAGCGCTGGTCGACGGCCAGGATCGCCCGGGTGCGCCCGCTGGTCAGCGTCGAACAGGGCGTGGGTGTCGTGGAGTTGGCGGTCGAGGTGGAACGCGCCCGGGTGGAGGCGCCGCTGACCGTGGAGGCCGTGGTGGGCGGGGTGCGGGCGCGCGCGGCGATCGACAAGGCCTCGGGGACGGTACGGCTCGAAGTCCCGGAAGCGCGCCTGTGGTGGCCGCGAGGGTACGGTGAACAGCCGCTGTACGAAGTGGAGTTGACACTGCTCCACAAGGGTCGGCCGCTGGACGTGTGGCGGCGCAGGGTCGGCTTCCGGACCGTCGGGCTGGACCGGTCGGCCGATGAGCACGGCACCGGCTTCTGTCTGGTCGTCAACGGTGAGCGGGTCTTCGCACGCGGCGTGAACTGGATCCCGGACGACGTGTTCCCCTCCCGGATCACGCGTGAGCGGTACCGGTCCCGCCTGCGGCAGGCCGCCGACGCCGGGGTGGACCTTGTGCGGGTCTGGGGCGGCGGGATCTACGAGAGCGAGGACTTCTACGACACCTGCGACGAGCTGGGGCTGCTGGTGTGGCAGGACTTCCCGTTCGCCTGCGCGGCCTATCCGGAGGAGCAGCCGCTCAGGGGCGAGGTGGAGGCGGAGGCCCGGGAGAACGTCGTGCGGCTGATGCCGCATCCCTCGCTGGTGCTGTGGAACGGCAACAACGAGAACCTGTGGGGGTTCCGGGACTGGGGTTGGGAGGCGCGGCTCGCCGGGGACTCCTGGGGCGAGGGGTACTACCTGGGCCTGCTGCCACGGGTGGTGGCCGAGCTGGACCCGACGCGGCCCTACACGGCGGGCAGTCCCTGGTCCGGGTCCTGGGAGCACCACCCGAACGACCCGGCGCACGGGACGCATCACTCGTGGGAGGTGTGGAACCGGCTCGACTACGCCGAGTACCGCAGTGAAGTGCCGCGTTTCGTGGCCGAGTTCGGCTGGCAGGCACCGCCCGCGCACGCCACGCTGAGGCGGGCGCTGGCCGGGGAGGAGCTCGCGGCGGACTCCCCCGGCATGCTGCACCACCAGAAGGCGGAGGACGGGAACGGGAAGCTGCGGCGCGGTCTGGAGCGGCACTTCGCCTTTCCCGAGGGGGACTTCGACCGCTGGCACTACCTCATGCAGGTCAACCAGGCGCGGGCGGTGGCCGCCGGGATCGAGCACTGGCGGTCGCACTGGCCGGTGTGCGCGGGGACGGTGGTGTGGCAGCTCAACGACTGCTGGCCGGTGACGAGTTGGGCGGCGGTGGACGGGGACGGCCGGGAGAAGCCGCTCTACCACGAGCTGCGGCGGCTGTACGCGGACCGGCTGCTGACGGTCCGCGAGCGGGCGGTGGCCGTGGTCAACCAGGCGGGCGAGGAGTGGGCGGGCGTCCTGCGGCTGCGGCGGATGTCGGTCGAGGGGGCGGTGCTCGGCGAGGCGGAGCTGGAGTTCCGGGCGGGACGGCGGGCCGTGGCCGAGGTGCCGGTGCCGGACGAGCTGGAGCCCGCCGGCCCGAAGGAGTTCCTGGTGGCCGACGCGGACGGGCTGCGGGCCCTGCGCTTCCCCTCGCCCGACCGTGAAATCCCCTATCCCCGGCCCGGGTTCGACGTCACCGTGGCGCCGGGTGCCGTCACCGTGACGGCCCGCACCCTCGTACGGGATCTGCTGTTGCAGGCCGACCGGCTGCACCCGGACGCGCGGGCAGATCGCGGGCTCGTCACCCTGCTTCCCGGGGAGCGGGTGACCATCGGGGTCAGCGGGTGGCAGACGCCCGATCCGGACGCCGCCCGGTCCGCCCTGTACTGCATGGAGCCCACTGCATGACGACCTCCCGCGTCACCATCAAGGAGGTCGCCGCACGCGCCGGGGTGTCCAAGGGGGCCGTGTCGCTGGCCTTCAACCGGAAGCCGGGGCTGTCGGAGGCGACCCGGGACCGGATCTTCCGGGCCGCGCGGGAGCTGGGCTGGGCGCCGAACCCCACCGCGCGGACGCTGGCCGGGTCGCGGGTGGACGTGGTGGGTCTCGCGGTCTGCCGGCCGGCCCGGCTGCTGGGGCTCGAACCGTTCTACATGGACTTCGTCTCGGGCGTGGAGAGCGTGCTGATCGAGCGGAACTGCTCGCTGCTGCTGCGGCTCGTGCGCACCGTCGAGGAGGAGGTCGGGCTCCAGGAGGCGTGGTGGCGGGGCCGGCAGATCGGCGGCTCGATCCTCGTGGACTTCCGGGCGGACGATCCGCGGGTCGCCGCCGTCGAGCGGCTGGGGATCCCGGTGGTGGCCGTGGGGCATCCCTCCCTCACCGGCACGCTGACCTCGGTGTGGACGGACGACGCGACCGCCGTGACGGAGGCCGTGCGGTATCTCGCGGCGCTCGGGCACCGGCGGATCGCCCGGGTGGGCGGCGCGGCGGCCCTCGGCCACACGGCCATGCGCACGGCCGCCTTCGACGAGGCGGCGCGGACGCTGGAGCTCGCCGGGGCCTGGCAGGTCACCACCGACTACTCGGGCGAGGCCGGGGCGCGGGCCACCCGGACCCTGCTGACCGAGGCGGCGCCGGACCGGCCGACGGCGATCGTGTACGACAACGACATCATGGCGGTGGCCGGGCTGTCGGTCGCCGCGGAGATGGGGCTGAGCGTTCCGCAGGACGTCTCGCTGCTCGCCTGGGACGACTCCCAGCTGTGCCGGCTGACCCGTCCGACACTTTCGGCGATGAGCCACGACGTGCACGGATTCGGTGCGGAGGCGGCGCGTACGCTGTTCGGGGTGATCACCGGCGAGGGGCCCGGATCGCATCCGGTGCCCACTCCGGTACTGACCCCGCGGGGTTCCACGGCGCCGCCCGGGGTGTGACCTTCGCCGCTCCGGCCTCCAGGGGTGGGCAGTCACGTTACTCATAAGTAGCATGGGCCCTGAGCGCGCGCTCAGCGCATCGCAGCAGTGCAGATCCCGCATCTGGAGGAGAGCCATCGTGCCTCGTACCGTCAGGGACGTCGTCTTCGTCGACGGCGTCCGCACCCCGTTCGGCAAGGCGGGCCCGAAGGGTATCTACCACGAGACCCGTGCCGACGACCTCGTCGTGAAGGCGATCCGGGAGCTGCTGCGCCGCAACCCGGGTCTGGACCCTGCGAAGATCGACGAGGTCGCCATCGCCGCGACCACGCAGATCGGCGACCAGGGCCTGACCATCGGCCGCACCGCGGGCATCCTCGCCGGGCTGCCGCAGTCGGTGCCCGGTTACTCCATCGACCGCATGTGCGCCGGTGCGCTGACCGCCGTGACCACGGTCGCCGGTTCGGTCGCCTTCGGTGCGTACGACATCGCCGTCGCCGGTGGTGTCGAGCACATGGGCCGCCACCCCATGGGCGAGGGCGTGGACCCGAACCCGCGGTTCGTCAGCGAGAAGCTGGTCGACGAGTCGGCCCTGTTCATGGGCATGACCGCCGAGAACCTGCACGACCGGTACCCGACGATCACCAAGCAGCGCGCCGACGAGTACGCCGTGCGCTCCCAGGAGAAGGCCGCCAAGGCGTACGCCAACGGCAAGATCCAGGCCGACCTGGTCCCGATCTCGGTCCGCCGCACCAACCCGGAGGCCGGTGAGACCGGCTGGGGCCTGGTCACCGCCGACGAGCCGATGCGCCCGGGCACCACCCTGGAGAACCTCTCCGGTCTCAAGACGCCGTTCCGCGTGCACGGCCGGGTCACCGCCGGTAACGCGGCCGGTCTGAACGACGGCGCCACCGCCTCCCTGATCGCCTCCGAGGACTTCGCGCGGGAGAACGACCTCCCCGTCAAGATGCGCCTGGTCTCGTACTCCTTCGCGGGTGTCGAGCCGGAGGTCATGGGCTACGGCCCGATCCCGGCCACCGAGAAGGCCCTCGCCCAGGCGGGTCTGTCGATCTCCGACATCGGCCTGTTCGAGATCAACGAGGCCTTCGCGGTCCAGGTCCTCGCCTTCCTGGAGCACTACGGCATCGCGGACGACGACGCGCGCGTCAACCAGTACGGCGGCGCGATCGCCTTCGGTCACCCGCTGGCCTCCTCGGGTGTGCGTCTGATGACGCAGCTGGCCCGCCAGTTCGAGGAGCAGCCCGAGGTCCGCTACGGCCTGACCACCATGTGCGTCGGCTTCGGCATGGGCGCGACGGTCATCTGGGAGAACCCGAACCACAAGGACGCCGGAGGCAGCAAGTGAGCACCACTGAGCTCTTGAAGGGTGCGGCCGAGCTGTTCCCGGACGAGGTCGTCACCCAGGCGCACGTACGCCACCTGGACCTGCCGTTCAACGCGGGGCGCTTCGCGCTCATCACGCTGGACAACGGCTTCGACCACACCAAGCCGACCACCTTCGGCCCGGCGTCGCTGGCGAACCTGAACACCGCCATCGACCAGGTCGAGAAGGAGGCCTCGGCCGGCGAGATCGTCGGTGTCGGCATCACCGGCAAGCCGTTCATCTTCGCCGTCGGCGCCGACCTCAAGGGCGTCGAACTGCTCAAGGAGCACAAGGACGCGCTGGCGATCGGCAAGGGCGGCCACGAGGTCTTCAAGCGCCTCGCGGGCATCGCGGTCCCGACCTTCGCGTACTACAACGGTGCCGCGATGGGCGGTGGCGTCGAGGTCGGTCTGCACTGCCAGTACCGCACGGTGTCCGCGGCCCTGCCCGCCTTCTCGCTGCCCGAGGTCTTCCTCGGTCTGGTCCCCGGCTGGGGCGGCTGCACGCTGCTGCCGAACCTGATCGGCGCCGAGAAGGCCGTCTCGGTCATCATCGAGAACAGCCTCAACCAGAACAAGCAGCTCAAGGGCGCCCAGGTCTACGAACTGGGCATCGCCGACGCGCTGTTCGAGGGCGCGGACTTCCTGGAGCAGTCCCTGCTGTGGACGGCGTCCGTCCTCAAGGGCGAGATCGTCGTCGAGCGTCCGGCGATCGACCGCGGTGAGGCCTGGGACCAGGCCGTCGCCAAGGGCCGCTTCGTCGCGGACTCCAAGGTGCACGGCGCGGCTCCGGCCGCCTACCGCGCCCTGGACATCATCGAGGCCGCCAAGAACGGCGACCTCCAGCAGGGCTACGACGCCGAGGACCAGGCCCTCGCCGACCTGATCATGGGCGGCGAACTGCGCTCCGGCATCTACGCGTTCAACCTGGTGCAGAAGCGCGGCAAGCGTCCCGCGGGTGCCCCGGACAAGAACCTGGCCCGCCCGGTCACCAAGGTCGGTGTCGTCGGCGCCGGTCTGATGGCCTCCCAGCTCGCGCTGCTCTTCCTGCGCCGCCTGGAGGTGCCGGTCGTGCTGACCGACATCGACCAGGAGCGCGTCGACAAGGGTGTGGGCTACGTCCACGCCGAGATCGAGAAGCTGCTCGGCAAGGGCCGTATCAACCAGGACAAGGCCAACCGCCTCAAGGCCCTGGTCACCGGTGTGCTGGACAAGGCGGAGGGCTTCTCCGACGCGGACTTCATCATCGAGGCCGTGTTCGAGGAGATCGGCGTCAAGCAGCAGGTGTTCGCCGAGGTCGAGGCGGTCGCCCCGGCGCACGCAATCCTCGCCACCAACACCTCCTCCCTCTCCGTGACGGAGATGGCGTCGAAGCTGAAGAACCCCGAGCGGGTCGTGGGCTTCCACTTCTTCAACCCGGTCGCGATCCTGCCGCTCCTGGAGATCGTCCGCGGTGAGCAGACCGACGACGCCTCGCTGGCGACCGCCTTCGCGGTGGCCAAGAAGCTGAAGAAGACCGCGGTGCTGGTCAAGGACGCCCCGGCGTTCGTCGTGAACCGCATCCTGACCCGCTTCATGGGCGAGATCCAGAACGTCATCGACGAGGGCACCCCGGTGGCCGTGGCGGAGAAGGCGGTGGAGCCGCTCGGCCTGCCGATGTCCCCGCTGGTCCTGCTGGAGCTGGTCGGTCCCGCGATCGGTCTGCACGTCTCGGAGACCCTCAACCGGGCCTTCCCGGACCGCTTCACGGTCTCCCCGAACCTCGCGGCCGTCGTCAAGGCGGGCAAGCGCGGCTTCTACGTCTACGACTCCGGCAAGCCGGAGCTGGACCCCGAGGTCGCCGCACTCCTCAAGCAGGGCGATGTCGTCCTGTCCGAGGAGCAGGTCCGCGAGCGCGTCCTGAACGCCGTCGCCCAGGAGATCGGGCTCATGCTCGACGAGGGTGTCGTCGCCGAGGCGCAGGACATCGACCTCTGCCTGATCACGGGCGCCGGCTGGCCCTTCCACCTGGGCGGCATCACGCCGTACCTGGACCGCGAGGGTGTCTCCGAGCGCGTGAACGGCAAGAAGTTCCTGGCCCCGGGCCTGGCGTCGGTTCCCGCGTAAGCGCGTCCCGTACGGCCGTACAGAGGGCCTCCGCTCCGGGCTTCCGGGCCGGAGGCCCTCCGTCGTGCGTGCGCGGCCCTCAGGGGGCGCTCAGACCTCCTGCCAGGCCGCCAGTGCCAGCCCCGGTTCGTCCTTCTGGCGGGCGATCCGCAGGACGCCGTCCGGGGTGATCGTCGCCGCGACGATACGGCCGTCCGCGTCCTCGGCGAGGGCTACTTCCGTGCCCGCGGGCAGCTGCGGGCCGGACTCCGTCCACCACAGGCCCGCCGACTCCTGCTCGGTGGGGCAGGCGGCGAAGGCGACCCGGCCGGAGGACGACCGCTGGGCCAACAGCGTGCAGTCGTGGCCCTCCAGCGTGCAGCGCAGCAGGGCGAGCGGGCCGGGGCCGGCCGCGGCGAGCAGAGGAACGGGCTCCGTCCCCCGCCGCCAGGCGTGGAGCATGCCCTCGGGGTCCGCGAAGAACAGCGTGACGTGCTCCTTGGAGGTGGGCAGCGCACTCAGGGTGCCCGGTTCGACGCGGACCGGCAGCGGGTCGTCCGGCACGGGAGGCGCACCGGCCTCCTCCTGGGCCCAGCGCAGGATGCCGGCGGGGTTGGTGGCGTACAGCTCCACCCGGCCCGACTCCCCCGTCACGGCGGTCAGTTGCTCGTGGACGTCCGACCCGTTCAGATCCGCCCAGGCGTTCCAGCCGCCGCGTTCCTTCTGTACGAGGGCGCGCACGCCGTCCCCGCGGTTGCGGACGAAGACATGGGCCCGGCCCTCGGCGTCGACGGCCACGGCGGGCAGGCCGGTACGCGCGCCCGTCCTGTCGGGGTGGCCGAGAGGAGTCCAGTCCAGGGGTGCGAGGTGGACGCGGAAGTGGGTGGAGTGGACCAGGCCCGCCTCCGCGGCCTTGGTGGGGCGCCAGGACACGAGGTGTGCGTAGCAGTCGGCGCCCTGTCCGACGGCGAGTCCGGGTTGCAGGCGCTGCTCGCCGCCGACCTTGCGCCACGGCGACCACGTGTCCCCGCCGGGGCTGTGCTCGGACCGGCACCGGACTTCGTCGTCGTGGGTGACGTAGACGCCGAGCCGGCCGTCGCGGGCGCGGATGAGCCAGTTGCCGTTCACTGTACGGACCATTGACACGGGACCACTGTAATCCGGGAGTCGACCAGGAGTTCGGGCGGGCCGGGCATGGGACGCTGGGGGCATGAGTGACGTGCTGCTGGTGGTCGTGGACGCCGCGAATGTCGTCGGCTCGGTGCCGGACGGGTGGTGGCGGGACCGGCGGGGGGCCGCGGAGCGACTGCGGGACCGGCTGGCGGCGGACGGGGTGCCGGGTCAGGACGGTCCGGTGGAGATCGTGCTGGTGGTGGAGGGGGCGGCTCGGGGGGTGTCCTCCGTGCCGGGGGTGCGGGTGGAGTCGGCTGCGGGGAGCGGGGACGACCACATGGTGGAGCTGGTGGCCGGGGTCGCGGGTGAGCGGCCGGTGCTGGTGGTCACGGCGGACCGTGAACTGCGGCGGCGGGTCGGGGAGTTGGGGGCGGAGGTGGCGGGGCCGCGGACGGTTCGTTCCTGAGCGCCTATGGATGTGCCGCGCATGTCGTGCGGCGGCTGCGGGTGCGTCGTGGCTGGTCGCGCAGTTCCCCGCGCCCCTGACGTGCCTGGGGGCGCGGGGAACTGCGCGACCGGCCCCCACCGGCAACGCACCCGCTGCGCGTTACTCCGTCTCGGCCCGCTGATTCAGGCGACTGTGGGTGCGGCCGTACAGGAAGTACACCGCGAACCCGATCACCATCCAGATCGCGAACCGCAGCCACGTCTCCGCCGGCAGGTTGAGCATCAGCCAGAGGGAGGCCAGGACCGAAAGGATCGGGATGACCGGGACCCACGGGGTGCGGAAGGCGCGCGGCAGGTCGGGGCGGGACTTGCGGAGGATGATCACGCCGATCGCCACCACCACGAACGCGAACAGGGTGCCGATGTTGACCAGTTCGGCGAGTTCGCTGAGCGGTGTGAAGCCGGCGACGATCGCGATGACCACGCCGAGCAGGATGGTCGGGCGGTGCGGGGTGCGGTACTTCGGGTGGACGTGGGAGAAGAACGTCGGCAGCAGTCCGTCGCGGCTCATCGCGAAGAACACCCGGGTCTGACCGAGGAGCAGGATCATGCAGACGGTCGTGAGGCCGACCGCGGCGCCGAAGCTGATGAAGCCCGCGAACCACGGGTGCCCGGTGGCCTTGAACGCGTCCGCGAGCGGCGCCGTGACGGACAGGTCGGTGTACTTCTGCATGCCCGTCACCACGATCGACACGGCCACGTAGAGGGTCGTGCAGATGAGCAGGGAGCCCAGGATGCCCCGCGGCATGTCCCGCTGCGGGTTGCGGGTCTCCTCCGCGGCCGTGGCGACCACGTCGAAGCCGATGAAGGCGAAGAAGACGACCGACGCGGCCGTGAAGATGCCCATCACGCCGAAGTTGGAGGGCGCCCAGCCGAACATCAGCTGGATGAGCGGGGACTGGAGACTGCCGCCCGCCTCGACCGCCTGGGACTTCGGGATGAACGGCTTGTAGTTGTCGCCCTTGATGAAGAAGGCGCCGGCGACGATCACGGTCAGGACGACCGTCACCTTGATGGCGACGACGATCGAGGTCACCCGCGCGGAGAGCTTCGTGCCGAGCACGAGGATCCCGGTGAGGACCAGGACCAGCAGCGCGGCGAGGATGTCGAAGCCGAAGCCGTGGGCGCCGTCCCGGCCGCTGAGCGCCTCCGGCAGATGGATGCCGACGTTGTCGAGCAGGGAGGCGATGTAGCCGGACCAGCCGACGGCGACCACCGCGGTGCCGAGCGCGAACTCCAGGACGAGGTCCCAGCCGATGATCCAGGCGGGCAGTTCGCCGAGGGAGGCGTAGGAGAAGGTGTACGCCGATCCCGCCACCGGGACGGTGGAGGCGAACTCGGCGTAGCAGAGCGCGGCGAGCGCGCAGACGACGCCGGCGACCACGAAGGCCAGGGCGGTCGCCGGACCGGCGTTGTTCTTGGCGACGGTGCCGGTCAGGACGAAGATGCCGGTACCGATGATGACGCCGACACCGAAGACGGTCAGATCCAGCGCGGACAAGGATTTCTTGAGCGCGTGCTCCGGCTCCTCGGTGTCTTGGATGGACTGTTCGACCTTCTTCGTCCGGAAGAGGGTGCTGCTCACGATGACCTCCCACGCTGTGTCGTCCTCGACATGATCGAGAGGGGGCGTAGGTCGTATGCCCCGGCACAGGCGGATTCACGCGAATGGGCCGGTCCCACCACTGTGAAGAGTGGTGCGACCGGCCCATACGGGTGTCTAGTCGCGGGCTGATTCCACCTCGGCGCGGGCCTCGTCGTAGCGGCCGTCCAGCTTGGAGACCAGGCCGGTGACCTGGCGGGCGATGTCGGGCGCGGTGAGCCCGATCTCCGCCATGATCTCGGCGCGGGAGGCGTGGTCGAGGAAGCGCGGCGGGATGCCGAAGTCGCGCAGCGGGACGTCCACGCCCGCGTCGCGCAGCGCCTGGGCGATCGCCGAGCCGACGCCGCCGACGCGGGAGTTGTCCTCGACGGTGACGACCACGCGGTGCCGCTCGGCGAGCGGCGCCATGGCCTCGTCCACCGGCTTGACCCAGCGCGGGTCGACGACGGTGGTGGAGATGCCCTGCCGGTCGAGGAGCGAGGCGATCTCCAGGCACATGGGGGCCAGGGCGCCGACCGAGACCAGGAGGACGTCCGGGGTGTCGGTGCCGGGCTCGCGCAGGACGTCCATGCCGCCCACCGTGCCCACGGCGGGTACGGCGGGGCCGACGACGCCCTTGGAGTAGCGCAGCACGGTCGGCGCGTCGTCGACCTGGACGGCCTCGCGGAGCTGGGCGCGCAGCTGCTCGGCGTCGCGCGGGGCGGCGAGCCGGAGCGTGGGGACGACCTGGAGCATCGACATGTCCCACATGCCGTTGTGGGAGGCGCCGTCGTCGCCGGTGACGCCGGCCCGGTCGAGGACGAAGGTCACCCCGCACTTGTGCAGGGCGACGTCCATGAGGACCTGGTCGAAGGCGCGGTTGAGGAACGTGGCGTAGACGGCGAAGACGGGGTGCACTCCCCCGGTGGCCAGGCCCGCCGCGGAGACGGCCGCGTGCTGCTCGGCGATACCGACGTCGTAGATGCGGTCCGGGAAGGCGTCCGCGAACTTCTTCAGGCCGACCGGCTGGAGCATGGCCGCGGTGATGGCGACGATGTCCTCGCGCTCCTGGCCGAGCCTGACCATCTCGTCTCCGAAGACGGAGGTCCAGCTGGCGGCGGCGGCCTTGATGGGCAGGCCGGTGTCGGGGTGGATGGGGCCGATGCCGTGGAAGCGGTCGGCCTCGTCCTGCTCGGCGGGCTTGTAGCCGCGGCCCTTCTCGGTGAGGCAGTGCACGATCACCGGGCCGTTGAACCGCTTGGCGCGGGCCAGCGCCGACTCGAGCGCCTCGATGTCGTGGCCGTCGATGGGGCCGACGTACTTCAGACCGAGGTCCTCGAACATGCCCTGGGGCGCGATGAAGTCCTTGAGGCCCTTCTTGGCGCCGTGCAGGGTCTCGTAGAGGGGCCTGCCGACGACCGGGGTGCGCTCCAGGAGGTCCTTGCCGCGGGCCAGGAAGCGCTCGTAGCCGTCGGTGGTGCGCAGGGTCGCCAGGTGGTTCGCGAGGCCGCCGATGGTGGGCGCGTAGGAGCGCTCGTTGTCGTTGACGACGATGACCAGCGGGCGGTCCTTGGCGTCGGCGATGTTGTTCAGGGCTTCCCAGGCCATGCCGCCGGTCAGGGCGCCGTCACCGATCACGGCGACCACGTGGTCGTCCCGTTTCAGCACCTGGTTGGCCTTCGCGAGGCCGTCGGCCCAGCCGAGGACCGTGGAGGCGTGGCTGTTCTCGATGACGTCGTGCTCGGACTCGGCGCGCGAGGGGTAGCCGGAGAGGCCGCCCTTGGAGCGCAGCTTCGAGAAGTCATGGCGGCCGGTGAGCAGCTTGTGCACGTAGGACTGGTGCCCTGTGTCGAAGAGCACCCGGTCCTTGGGCGAGTCGAAGACCCGGTGCAGCGCGATGGTCAGCTCGACCACACCGAGGTTGGGGCCGAGGTGGCCGCCGGTCTTGGAGACAGCACCGACGAGGAAGCTCCTGATCTCCTCCGCCAGCTGGTCCAGCTCCTCAAGGCTGAGCCGGTCCAGATCACGCGGTCCCCTGATACGGGTCAGCAGCGGCACCCGTGCCTCCTTGCATTAGAGCTGATCGAGCTTTGCCGGGCGTGGTCGAGTCTAATGTTCTCCGACATGGCAGTCGCCCGGCACCTTGTGGGTGCCGGGCGACCTGTCGTGGCCGAGCAGCGGTTATCCGCGGCCGGCGGCCTTCTGAGACCTTCGCGACACCGAGTCGATGACGACGGCGCCGAGCAGAACACCACCGGTGATCATGTACTGGATCGAGGCGTTCATGTTCAGCAGGTCGAGACCGGTCGTGATGGACTGGATGACCAGCATGCCCAGGAGGGCGGACCACACCGAACCGCGGCCACCGAAGAGGCTGGTACCACCGATGACGGCCGCCGCGATGGCGAGCATCAGGGTGTTGCCGCCGCCGGCGCTGAGCGTGGCGCTCGCGGTCTGGCCGGCGAAGAACATACCGCCGATCGCGGCGAAACCGCCGGAGATGGCGAACACGGTGATCCGGACCATCGGCACACTGATACCGGCACGGCGCGCGGCCTCGATGCCGCCGCCCACCGCGAAGACCTGACGGCCGTACGTGGTGCGGCGCAGCACGAAGTCGACGACCACCAGCGCCGCCAGGAAGATCACCAGCGAGTTGGAGACACCCGAGGCGTTGTTCAGCACGGCGGCGGCCACGAACGCCGCGACGGCGAGCGCGCCGACGCGCACCAGGATCTCGGCGGTCGGCCGGAAGGGCACACCAGCGGCCTTGCGGCGCCGCTGCTCGCTGAAGTTGCCGACGAGGGTCAGCACGACGGCGAGGCCGGCCAGCAGGTAGGCGCCGATGATGGCCTGGTCCATGAAGAACGAGCTCTGGCCGAACAGATGGATCGGGCCCGAGTCGGACGGGATGTTGATGGTGCCGCTGGAGCCCAGCAGCCACAGCATCAGACCGTTCCAGCCCAGCAGACCCGCCAGGGTGACGACGAACGCCGGTACCCCGATCTTGGCGAAGAACCAGCCGTGCAGCGCGCCGATGGCGACACCGGTGATGATCGCCAGGACGAGCGCCAGCCAGACGTTCATGCCGTGGTTGACCACCCACACCGCGAACAGCGTGGAGGCCAGACCGCTGACGGAACCGACCGACAGGTCGATCTCGCCGAGCAGCAGCACGAACACCAGGCCGATGGCGATCATGCCGGTGGCCGAGAGGTAGTAGCTGATGTTGGAGAGGTTGTCGGCGCTCAGGAAGCGGTCGTTCTTGAACTGGAAGATCGCCCAGATGACGATCAGGCCGACGACGACCGGCAGCGAGCCCAGCTCACCGCCCTTGACCTTGCGGGTGAACTCGGTCCAGTAGCCCTTGAAGCCCTCTTCGCGGACCAGCAGCCGGGGGTCGACGACCGAGACCGGCGCGGCGGTGGGGTCGTCGGAGGGGGCAACCGTTGTCTGGGGTGCCTGGTCCTCCGCCGTTTCCGCCTTGGAAACCTTCGACGTGTCGCTCACTTTGCCGCCTCCGCGTTGCGACGTCCCGCACGACGGGTGACGGCGTTGTCCGTCGCACCCGTGATCGCGGAGATGATTTCTTCCTGACTGGTGTCCTTCACCGAGAAGGAGCCGTTGTTCTTGCCCAGGCGCAGCACGGCGACGGTGTCGGCGACCGCCTTGACGTCGGCCATGTTGTGGCTGATGAGGATCACGGCGAGGTTGCGCTCGCGCAGCCGCTCGACCAGGTCGAGGACCTGCGCGGTCTGCTCGACGCCGAGAGCCGCGGTGGGCTCGTCCAGGATCACGACCTTGGGGTCGCCGATCAGGGCGCGCGCGATGGCGACGACCTGACGCTGACCGCCGGAGAGGCTCGCGATCGGGATGCGGACGCTCGGGATGCGGATGGAGAGCGTGTTCAGCAGCTCACGCGAGTTCTTCTCCATCGTGACCTCGTCGATGACGCCGCGGCGCAGCAGCTCGCGTCCGAGGTACAGGTTGCCGACCACGTCGAGGTTGTCGCACAGGGCGAGGTCCTGGTAGACCGTCGCGACGCCGAGTCCCTGGGCGTCGTGGGGCTTGTTGATGCTGACCGGCTTGCCGTCCCACTCGATGACGCCCTCATCAATGGGGTGCACGCCGGCGATCGTCTTGACCAGCGTGGACTTTCCTGCGCCGTTGTCGCCGACCAGGGCGACCACTTCTCCGGCGTGGACCTCCAGCTCTACGTCGGTGAGGGCCTGGACCGCACCGAACCGCTTGGAGACTCCGCGCAACGCCAGCACGGGCGTAGCGGACACGTGAACCATCTCCTTCGCCGCCTGACCGGCGGGGATGCCGCGCTTGGGGTAAGGCGCGGAAGGTTGTGCTTTCAGCACTCGTGGGACGAGTTGCGCCGTAAGCACTGATTAATAAGTCGAACATGCGCGCGGCCGGTGCCCTTTGGCAACGGCTGCGTCCGCCATGCTTCCGTCCGGCGCCCGCCCCGCAGCGGGGTATGAAGGCGGTGCGGGCACCGGACAGGCCTTGTGCCTGCCGCCGGGGCGGGTCCCGTGCGGGACGCGCCCCGAGGGGCAGGGTGTCTTACTGGAGGCCGGCCTTCTTGCACGCGGCGGCGTAGTCCGCGGTGCAGATCTGGGCGACGGTGTAGAGACCGTCCTTGACGACCGTGTCCTTGATGTTCTTGACGGTCACGGAGACGGGGGTCAGCAGCTTCGCCTGGACCTTGTCGCCGGAGCCGCTGGTGACCTCGGTGTCGGCCAGGGACTTGATGTCCTTGCCCTGGAGGAGGTTGACCGCGAGCTCGGCGGCGTTGTCGGCCTCCGGCTTGTAGGCCTTGTAGACCGTGGCGGACTGGGTGCCGGCGACGATCCGCTGGATGGCGGCGAGCTCGGCGTCCTGACCGGTCAGCGGGATGTTGCTGATGCCCGCACCCTTGAGGGTGTTGGCGATACCACCGGCCATGCCGTCGTTGGCGGCGTAGACGCCCGCGATGTTCTTGGCGCCCAGCTGGGTGATGGCGGCCGACATCTTCTGCGCGGCGACGGTGTCCTTCCAGAGGCCCGACTGCTCGTAGGCGATCTTGACCTTGCCGTCGAGGACCTTGTGCGCGCCTTCCTTGAACTGCGCGGCGTTCGGGTCGGCGTCGTCACCGTTGATCATGACGACGTTGGCCTTGGGGGTCGCCTTGGAGCCGAGGGCGTCGAGCAGGGCCTGGCCCTGGAGCTCGCCGACCTTGACGTTGTCGAAGGAGACGTACGCGGAGACCGGGCCCTGGGCCAGACGGTCGTACGCGACGACCTTGACGCCCTTGCTCACCGCGGAGGCGATGGAGGACTTGATGGCGGCGGAGTCCTGGGCGGAGATCACGATGACCTTGACGCCCTTGGTGACCATGCTGCTCATCTGCTGAGCCTGCTTGGCCGGGTCGGCCGCGGCGTTGGCGTAGGAGACGGTGCAGTCGCTGCACAGCTCCTTGACCTTGGCCTCGAAGTACGGCTTGTCGAACTTCTCGTACCGCGCGGTGACGTTGTCGGGCAGGAGCAGACCGATCGACTTGCTGCCGGAGCCCGAGCTGCTGCTGTCGCTGGTCTTGTCGTCGCCCGCCTTGCCACAGGCCGCGACCGAGACGGCGAGCCCGGAGATGGCGACGGATACGGCCACACGACGCATGAGCGTGTTCACTTGAGAAACCTCCCTGACGAGGCCGCGTCGTTGCGGCCGAGGTGGCTGGAAGTCAACTCGGCCACACGTGCGACGTCAAGAAGTAAATACTTAACGAGATGGCAACGGCGTCCTGCGTTCTCTAAGTGAAGGCAGGTGTCGCTGCGTGCAGCGTGCTGTCCAAAAGGGTCGAATCACCCATCTCGCTGAGCGCGAGGGCGAGTGCTCCGAGCACCTCCGCACGGCCGCCAAGTGCCCCTGGAAGCACGGACAGTTGACGGGCCGCACTGGGGATCGCATAGCGGCCGACAGACTCCCGGATCGGCCCGAGCACCAGCTCACCGGCCTCGGCGAGATCACCGCCCAGGACCACTCGGCTCGGGTTCAGCAAGTTGCAGAGATTGGCGACTCCACTGCCGATGTGTCGGCCGACGTCGGCGATCACCCGACGGCAACCAGGGTCTCCGTCCCGCGCCAGCCTCACCACGCCCTCCATGGTCAGGTCGGTGCCGTGACTGGACTGGAGGAGCGGGAGCACATAGCGCGCCGCCGCGAAGGTCTCCAGGCAGCCGCGGTTGCCGCAACGGCAGACGGGGCCGGATTCATCAAGAGTAATATGCCCGATTTCTCCCGCTGTGCCACCCGGGCCACGGTAGATCTTGCCGCTGATCACCAGTCCGGCGCCCACACCGCTCGCGACCTTGATGTACGCCAGGTCCCTGACCCCCCGGCCACTGCCCCACACCAGCTCGCCGAGGGCACCGAGGTTGGCGTCGTTGTCCACGTGGACGGGCACGCCGAGGCGGCCCTGGAGCTCCTCGGCGGGCTTGGTGCCGATCCAGCCCGGCAGGATGGCGGAGGAGCCCAGGGAGCCGGATTCCAGGTCGATGGGGCCCGGCACGCCGAGACCCACCCCGGCGATCTTCGTGCGGTCCACGCCGGTCGCCTCGATCAGCCGGTTGACCAGCTGTTCCGCCCGGTCGAAGCCCTGCGGCGCGGAGGCGTCCACGTCCAGCGGTTCGGACTCCTCGGCGAGCACCTGATGGGCGAGGTTCCCGACCGCGACGCGCAAATGGGTGTGCCCGAAGTCCACCCCTATGACGATGCCGGCGTCCCCGCTCAGGGAGACCGCGCGCGCCCGTCGGCCACCCGCCGACGTGGGCGTGACCTCGACGGTTCCGCCGTCCTTGAGCTCGCGGACGATGTTGGAGACGGTCGCGGCGGACAGTCCCGTGGTCCGGGCGATCTCCGCTTGCGTGAGCGACCCGGCCAGCCGGACGGCCCGCACGACGCGCTCCAGGTTGGCTCGGTGCAGCGACGACTGCGACCCCGGAGTCTCCACGACGACCTCCTGCGCGCGGGACCGCAGCGATGAGGCCCCGTCTATGTCCAACTAGTGAACTCTAAGCTGAGCCGTTCGGGTCGCCTCCCGTCAAGAGGTTGAACAGTTTCAGCGCTCCTGCCCATGCCGAAGGGGCGCCACCTCTTCAAGATCCGGATCTTGAAGAGGTGGCGCCCGCACGGGCAGCCCCGGAGCTACTTCAGGGCGCCCGCCGTCAGCCCTGCCACCACCTGTCGCTGGAAGATGATGTACGCCGCGAGGACCGGGAGCATGGCCATGACGAGGCCGGCGAACAGGCCCGACCAGTCGCCCTTGTAGCCCTGGCTGGCCGCGAGTTGCACCAGCCCCTGGGTCAGCACCCGCTTGTCCGGGTCGGTGTTGAGCACGGTCGGCAGCATGTACTGGTTCCACTGGCCGAGGAAGTTGAAGATGCCGACGCTGATCAGGCCGGGCTTGGCCATGGGCAGCATGATCTGGAAGAACGTCCGGCTGTGCGAGGCCCCGTCGACGAACGCCGCCTCCGCCACCGAGGTCGGCAGGGTACGGAAGAACGCGGTCAGGAAGAAGACCGTGAACGGCAGCGAGTAGGCGATGTAGACCAGGATCAGCCCGTGGATCGTGTTCAGCAGGCCCATGTTGTTCACGACGTAGAACAGCGGGACCAGCGCCAGCATGATCGGGAAGCTCATGCCGCCGATGAACAGGAAGTAGATGAATCGGTTGCCCGGGAAATCGAACCGGGCCAGTACGTAGGCGGCCATCGAGCCGAGCACCAGGGTGCCGATGAGCGAACCCGCCACCACCAGGATGGTGTTGAGGAAGTAGTCGCTCATGTTGGCGTCGGTCCAGGCCCGCGCCCAGTTGCCGAAGTGCAGCTTGCGCGGCAGCGCCCAGGGCGAGTTGAAGATGGAGCTGTCGTCCTTGAAGGACGTCATCACCGCCCACAGCAGCGGCATCACGACCATGAAGGCCCAGATGATCAGGACGCCGTGCGAGAAGACGTTGAGGACGTTTCCGTCCCGCTTGCGCTTCGCCGGCCGCTCGGCCGGCACGTCGATCTTGGACACGGTGGCTCCGGACTCGGCCGGCAAGGGGGCGGGGGTCTCGGTCGTCTTCATCGATCAGTACTCCAGCCGCTCGCGCCGACCCAGTCGCATCACCAGGGCGGCGAACGCCAGCGTGACGACGAGCAGGGCGACGCCGATGGTGGTGGCATAGGCGGCCTGGCCGTCACGGAACGCCTTCTGGTACACGTACAGGACCATGACGGTGGTCGAGTAGTCGGGACCGCCGGGGCCGGTCGTCATGATCTGTACGACCGCGAACGACTCGGCGCCGAGGGCGAGGATGCCCATGTAGATCCAGCCGGACTGCACGGTGTCCCACAGCAGCGGCAGGGTGATCCGGAAGAAGGTGCCGGCCCGCCCGGCCCCGTCGAGCAGCGCGGCCTCGTACAGGTCCGCCGGGATGGAGGCCATACCGGCGCTGAACAGGACCACGAAGAAACCGACCGTGGACCACACCAGCACCGCCATCACGGCCCACAGGGCGAGGTCCGGGTCGCCCAGCCACAGCGGCTGGATACTGTCGAGCCCGATTCCGCGCAGGATCGAGTTGATCGCCCCGCTGTCCGGGTTGTACGCGAAGGCGAACAGCAGGGCGACGATCGCGATCGAGAGGACCTGCGGGAAGAAGTACACGATCTTGTAGAAGGAGGAGCCCCGGACGCCGGTCACGACCGGGCCTCCCTTTCTCTTCCGTCCGCCGACATTGATCATGAAGGCGAAGAACAACGCCAGGCTGATCGTGATCAGCGGCAGCACGAGCGCGAAGATCAAGCTGTGCTGCAAGGACTTCCAGAAGATCTCGTCGTCCAGCATCCTCCGGTAGTTGTCCAGGCCGACCATCTTGAATTCGGGGCTCAGGCCCGTCCAGTCCGTGAACGAGTAGTAGATGGACTGGATGAACGGCCAGACCACGAATAGCGCGTACAGTCCCAGGGGCAGCGCCAGAAACCCCACGATGAACCGGTACTTGCCGTGCTGCATCGCCGCTCCGTTGCCGTTACTGGTGCTTGTAGTGCTTGATCGACGAGTCCTTCGCGGCCGCGTCGGCGAAGCCCTGGATCTTCTTGATGGCCTCCGCCGGGGTGAGCCGTCCCGCCATCATCTCGCCGAGACCCGCCACCCCGATCTGCTCCTTCTGGAGCTGGACGTACCAGTCCTGGAGACGGGGGTTCAGGACGTTGTCCCCGGCCAGTTCCAGCGCCGCCACACCGGACTTGAGGCCCGGGGTGAGCGTGATGCCGTCGGTGCCGCCGTTGTAGGCGGTCAGCGACTTGACCTTGGAGGTGAAGTTCTTCGAGGACGCCTCGCTGAGCATGATGCGCAGCTGCTCCATGCCGCCCGCGGTGTTCTTCGCCTTGGCCGGGACGATGAAGGGCTCACCGCCGGAGGCCCAGATGGTGCCGAAGGGCATCTTGTCGGAGGAGTCGATGCCGGTGGGCGCGGAGACGGCCAGGTTGAAATCGGCCGGGATGACGTTCGCCGACTCGTTCTCGACCCAGGAGCCGTTCGGGATGAACAGCGCCTTGCCCTGGGCCCACGCGGTCTGCGACTGGATGTGGTCGAGACCGGGCGTGCCCTTGAGGATGTAGCCCTTCTTGTAGAGCTCGTAGTAGGCGTCGAAACACGCCTTGACCGCCGGGTTCTTCCAGGCGTTCGGCTCCAGGTTGTCGATCGCGTCGAGGACCTCACGGCCGCCGACCTTGCCGATCATCGGGTACAGCGAGAAGGGGATGTAGTACGGGTACTTGCCCGCGTACGTCCAGCCCGCCATGCCCTTCTTCTTCGCCTTCTCGCACACGGCGAGCATTTCGTCCCAGGTCTTCGGGTACTCGGCGTCGAGCGATTCGAGGGCCTTCTGGGAGTACCAGACGCCGTAGACCGTGTACGCGTAGTACATGATCCACACAGGGTCGCCGTCGAACTGGCCCATCTCCACGATGCCGGGACGCAGGGTGTCGCGGACCTTCTTGTTCGGGTCGTCGTACGACGGCGCGTCCAGCAGCGGGGTGAGATCGGCGAGCTGGTTCTTGCCGACCAGGACGCCCATGTCCATCTGCTCGGCGCCGGAGTTGTCGATGAGGTCCGGCGGGGTGCCCTGGTTGAAGCGGGGCTGGAGGGTGGACTGGATCTTCTGGGTGGCGGAGAACTTCACCTTGGCCTTGGGGAAGTTCTTCTCGTAGATCTTCACGGCGTCCTCGGCGTACTCCTTGCCGAAACCGCCGTCGAACAGGACGAATTCCATCTGCGCGGTGTCGTTGACGGCGAGGGGGTTCTTCGCCGTCTTCTTGCCCGCTTTGGCTTTGTCGCCGCTGTCGTCGCCGCCGCTGCTGGCGCAGGCGGACAGAAAGCTCATGGTGGGAACGGAGATCAGACCGAGTGCGGCCGACCGCTTGATCAGATCGCGCCGGCCTACGCCCGCGCTGCCGTTCGTGCTGTTCTCGGCGGAAGTGGATCCCATGCTCAAGTCCTCGCCTTCTCCAGGACTCAGGCGGTGAACCGGATCCTCCCCGGCACCGCGGTCAGGTCAAGCAGGTTCGTGCAAGAGGTTCGTGCGAGTGGGGTGAATCGCCGACAGGTATAGTCCACTTCCCGCCGACGGAGCAAGATCGAATGCAAGGTTGGCCATGGGTGTTTTCGAGTTGAGACCTCGCGGAAATGTGAGCGCCCTGTGCGAGACTTGCCGGAAAAATCCGCGACATAGACCTCGAATGCCGCAGCCAACACCCTTGACACCACTGTCCACTTGGGCCCCTACTGATCCTTGCACGGATTGCCTGACAACGTTGTCCATCCTTGTGCAGGAGGGTACTCGACCATGGCCCGGAACAGAACTCGGCTCAGACGGAGTACGGCGGTCGTTCTCACGGCCGCCTTTTGCGTGACCGTCGGCTCCCAGGGCGCGGCGGTCGCCCTGCCCAAGGCCCCCGCCCCGGCCGACCAGGAGTTCCACTCCTCCTTCGAGGC
Source organism: Streptomyces sp. 351MFTsu5.1 (assembly GCF_000383655.1). Taxonomy (NCBI): domain Bacteria; kingdom Bacillati; phylum Actinomycetota; class Actinomycetes; order Kitasatosporales; family Streptomycetaceae; genus Streptomyces; species Streptomyces sp. 351MFTsu5.1. Next base: position 608,313 of record NZ_KB911775.1, read on the forward strand.
CGGCGACCCGGCCCCCGACTGGACCAGCACGGTCGACGCCGGCAGGTCCTCCGGCGTCGACGGCGGCTACCGTACCGGCATCCCCGGCAATGTCACCGACCGTGTCACGGACATCCGGGCGAGCGCCGAGAACACCTCCGGCGGCGAGGTGAAGGAGAACCTCGCGGACAGCGAACCGGGCACCAAGTGGCTGGCCTTCGCGTCCACGGGCTGGGCGGAGTTCGACCTGGACAAGCCGGTGAAGGCGGTCACCTACGCGCTGACCTCGGCCAACGACTTCGCCGAGCGCGACCCGAGGGACTGGACCCTCAAGGGCTCCACGGACGGCAAGGACTGGAAGACCCTCGACACCCGTGCCGACCAGACCTTCGGCGAGCGGTTCCAGACCAGGTCGTACGACATCCCCGCCGACGCCGTCGCCGAGTACCAGCACTTCCGGCTGGAGATCACGAAGAACAACGGCGCCTCCGGGATCATCCAGCTCGCCGACCTCCAGATCTCCACGGGCGGGAACGAGGGGCCGGTGCCCCCGGACATGCTCTCCCTCGTCGACCACGGCCCGACCGGATCGCCCACCGCGAAGGCCGCCGCGGGATTCACCGGAAAGAAGGCCCTGCGTTACGCCGGACGGCACACGGCCCAGGGACGGGCGTACTCGTACAACAAGATCTTCGACGTGAACGTGACGGTCGACCGGCTGACCCGGCTGTCGTACCGGATCTACCCGTCGATGGTGGACGGCGACCGGGACTACGACTCGACGAACGTCTCCGTGGACCTGGCCTTCACCGACGGCACCTTCCTCAGCCGCCTCGGGGCGCGTGACCAGCACGGATTCCCGCTCTCACCGCAGGGGCAGGGCGCGTCGAAGGCGCTGTACGTCAACCAGTGGAACCAGGTGGCCGCACGGATCGGGTCGGTCGCGGCCGGCAAGACCGTCGACCGGATCCTCGTCGGCTACGACTCCCCCGCCGGGCCGGCGAAGTTCCGGGGCTGGCTGGACGACGTGACGCTGGAACGGGCCGCGCCGGAGCAGCCGAAGGCGCATCTGTCGGACTACGCGCTCACCACCCGCGGCACCAACTCCAGCGGCGCCTTCTCGCGCGGCAACAACTTCCCGGCGACGGCCGTGCCGCACGGCTTCAACTTCTGGACGCCGGTGACCAACGCGGGTTCGCTGAGCTGGCTCTACGACTACGCACGCGCGAACAACGAGGACAACCTGCCGACGATCCAGGCGTTCAGCGCGAGCCACGAGCCGAGCCCCTGGATGGGCGACCGGCAGACCTTCCAGGTGATGCCGTCGACCGCCACCGGCACGCCGGCCACCGGCCGGGAGGCGCGTGAGCTGGCCTTCCGGCACGAGAACGAGACCGCGCGGCCGTACTACTACGGGGTGCGGTTCGAGAACGGGCTGAAGGCGGAGATGGCGCCGACGGACCACGCGGCGGTGCTGCGCTTCAGCTACCCGGGCGACGACGCGAGTGTCCTCTTCGACAACGTCACGGACCAGGCGGGACTCACGCTCGACAAGGACAGCGGGACCTTCACGGGCTACTCGGACGTGAAGTCCGGCCTGTCGACGGGAGCGACCCGGCTGTTCGTCTACGGGGTGTTTGACAAGCCGGCGGTGGACGGGGCGTCGAGCGGAGTCAAGGGATACCTGCGCTTCGACGACAGGACCGTCACCCTGCGCATCGCCACCTCCCTCATCAGTCTCGACCAGGCCAAGGACAACCTGCGCCAGGAGATCCCGGACGGCACCTCCTTCGACGACGTGAAGGGGGCCGCTCAGCGCGCCTGGGACCGGATCCTCGGCAAGGTCGAGGTGGAGGGCGCCGGCGAGGACCAGCTGACCACGCTGTACTCCAGCCTGTACCGGCTGTACCTGTACCCCAACTCCGGTTTCGAGAAGGTGGGTTCGAAGTACCAGTACGCCTCGCCGTTCTCGCCGATGCCGTCCCAGGACACCCCGACGCACACCGGGGCGAAGATCGTGGACGGCAAGGTGTACGTCAACAACGGCTTCTGGGACACCTATCGGACGACCTGGCCGGCGTACTCGCTGCTGACGCCCTCTCAGGCGGGCGAGATGGTCGACGGGTTCGTCCAGCAGTACAAGGACGGCGGCTGGACCTCGCGCTGGTCCTCGCCCGGCTACGCGGACCTGATGACCGGCACCTCCTCGGACGTGGCCTTCGCGGACGCGTACGTCAAGGGCGTCGACTTCGACGCGAAGTCGGCGTACGAGGCGGCCCTGAAGAACGCCACGGTCGCACCCCCGTCCTCCGGCGTGGGCCGCAAGGGCATGCAGACCTCGCCCTTCCTCGGCTACACCAGCACCGACACCCACGAGGGCCTGTCCTGGGCTCTGGAGGGCTACCTCAACGACTACGGCATCGCACGGATGGGCCGGGCGCTCTACGCGAAGACGGGAGACAGGCGCTACCGGGAGGAGTCGGAGTACTTCCTCAACCGGGCCCAGGACTACGTGAACCTCTTCGACGCGAAGGCGGGCTTCTTCCAGGGCCGTGACGCCGACGGCAAGTGGCGGGTGGATTCGCCGAGTTACGACCCTCGCGTGTGGGGCTACGACTACACCGAGACCAACGGCTGGGGGTACGCCTTCACCGCCCCGCAGGACACCCGGGGGCTCGCCAACCTGTACGGCGGACGTGCGGGGTTGGCCGAGAAGCTGGACACGTACTTCTCGACGCCGGAGACGGCCTCGCCCGACTTCGTCGGCTCCTACGGCGGTGTCATCCACGAGATGACGGAGGCGCGGGACGTCCGGATGGGTATGTACGGGCACTCCAACCAGGTCGCCCACCACGTCACCTACATGTACGACGCCGCCGGTCAGCCCTGGAAGACCCAGAAGAACGTGCGTGAGGTGCTGTCGCGGCTGTACGTCGGCAGCGAGACCGGGCAGGGCTACCACGGTGACGAGGACAACGGCGAGCAGTCGGCCTGGTACCTGTTCTCGGCGCTGGGCTTCTACCCGTTGGTGATGGGCAGCGGCGAATACGCCGTCGGGTCACCGCTGTTCACCAAGGCGACGGTCCATCTGGAGAACGGCCGGGACCTGGTGGTCAGGGCGCCGGAGAACAGCGCGCGGAACGTGTACGTGCAGGGGCTGAAGGTCAACGGCAAGCCGTGGACGTCGACTTCACTCCCCCACTCGGTGCTGGCCAAGGGGGCCGTCCTGGACTTCGCCATGGGTCCGAAGCCGTCGAAGTGGGGCACGGGGAAGAACGCGGCGCCGGTGTCGATCACCCAGGACGACGAGGTGCCGACGCCTCGTGCGGACGTGCTGTCCGGTGACGGGGCCCTGTTCGACAACACCTCGGCGACGGACGCGACCGTGACCTCGGTCGACCTTCCGGTGTCCGGCGAGGTCAAGGGGGCCCAGTACACGCTCACTTCGTCGCCGGACCACGCGAAGGCGCCGACCGGCTGGACACTCCAGGGCTCGGCCGACGGCAGCACATGGAAGACCCTCGACCGACGCTCCGGTGAGCCCTTCGCATGGGACCGGCAGACACGGGCGTTCACCGTGAGGTCTCCGGGTACGTACGGGAAGTACCGTCTGGTGCTCGACGGCGAGGCGGTCCTGTCGGAGGTCGAACTGCTCGGCTGAGCAACGGCGTTGGGGGTCCCATGCAGGGTGTCGATCCGGCCTGGCTGGCGGACGGTGCGTTCCGGCCGATCGGCACCCGGCGGACCCTGATCCGCGGCACGGGCCCGCTGGTGGACACGGTCCGCGGGGAGGTGACGGAGGCCTGCGCCCGGTTCGGGGGCGCGGTCGTCCAGGACGACCCCGACCTCGTGCTGGAGCTGACCGGCGACGACGGCGGCGAGGGGTTCACCTACGGTCGCCGTGACGGCTGTACGACCGTCACGGCGACCGGCGCGCGCGGCTTGCTGTACGGCTTCTTCCATGTCGTACGACTCGGGGAGGCCGCCTTCCTCGGAGAGGCCGAACTCCAGTTACACCGGCCGGAGTTGGCGCTGCGGATGCTCGACCACTGGGACAACGTGGCCGTGCACCCGGTCATGGGCCAGGTGGAGCGCGGGTACGCGGGCGGGTCGCTGTTCTGGGCGGACGGACGGGCTCGCGGGGATCTGGAGCGGGTCCGGGCGTACGGCAGGCTGCTGGCGGCCTGCGGGATCAACGCGGTGGCCGTGAACAACGTCAACGTGCACGCGGCGGAGGCCCGGCTGCTGACCGACCGGATCGGTGAAGTGGCGGACATCGCGGGCGCGTTGCGGCCGTACGGCATCCGCACGCATCTGTCGGTGACCTTCGCCGCGCCGGTCGTCCTGGGCGGGCTGGAGACGGCCGACCCTCTCGACGCCGAGGTCCGGAGGTGGTGGGCCATGGCAGCAGCCCAGGTGTACGCGGTGATCCCCGACTTCGGCGGGTTCGTCGTGAAGGCGGACTCGGAGGGGCAGCCGGGGCCGTTCGCGTACGGGCGCAGCCATGCGGACGGGGCGAACATGCTCGCCGCCGCCCTCGCCCCGCACGGCGGCACCGTTCACTGGCGGGCCTTCGTCTACGACCACCGCCAGGACTGGCGGGACCGCTCCACGGACCGGGCGCGGGCCGCGTACGACCATTTCGTGCCGCTGGACGGGGAGTTCGCGGACAACGCCGTCCTCCAGGTCAAGCACGGCCCGATGGACTTCCAGGTGCGGGAGCCGGTCTCACCGCTGATCGGGGCGATGCCGGGGACCCGCCTTGCGGTGGAGCTCCAGGCCACGCAGGAGTACACCGGGCAGCAGCGGCACGTGTGCTGGCTGGGGCCGATGTGGAGCGAGGTCCTGCGGTGCGAGATCGCCGAGGGGTCCCCCGTGGGCGCGCTGGCGCGCGGGGGGCTCGTCGCCGTGTCCAACGTCGGGGACGACCCGTTCTGGACGGGGCATCCGCTGGCCCAGGCGAATCTGTACACGTTCGGGCGGCTGGCCTGGGAGCCGGGCGCCGATCCGCACCGGATCCTCGACGAGTGGATCCTGCTCAGCTTCGGGGCGGGGCCCGGGTCGGGTCCTGCGGCGGGCCTGCGCTCGATCCTGGACGGTTCCTGGCGGACGTACGAGAAGTACACCGCTCCGCTCGGGGTGGGCTTCATGGTGCAGCCGGGGCACCACTACGGTCCGAGTGTCGACGGCTACGAGTACAGCCCGTGGGGCACCTATCACTTCGCCGACCGGGACGGCGTCGGTGTGGACCGGAGCGTGGCGAGCGGGACCGGGTACGCCGGGCAGTACGCCAAGCCGTGGGCCGAGCTGTACGAGTCTCCCGGGACATGCCCGGACGAGCTGCTGCTGTTCTTCCACCACGTGTCGTACGACCACGTGCTGAAGAGCGGCAAGACGGTGGTCCAGCACATCTACGACACCCACTTCGAAGGCGTGGCGGAGGTGGAGACGGCCCGGGAGGTGTGGGGTTCGCTGGTGGGGTTCGTGGACCCGGCACGCCATGCGCGGGTGGCGGAGCGGTTCGAGGAGCAGCTCCGCAGTGCCCGCGAGTGGCGCGATCAGGTCAACAGCTACTTCTTCCGGAAGTCCGGGGTGCCGGACGAGCGGGGGCGGACGATCTACTGAAGGCGCAGGAGGGCCACGCCGAGCGGGTCGAGGCGCAGGGGCTTCTCGGCTTCGACCTGCCGGCCGGTGAGCTGGTCGGTGGCGTGGGTGCGAGCCGTCAAGTGGGGCGGCTCGGTGGTGCGGTTGAGAAGAGAGGAGCCGGATACCGTCGGGAGCGACCCGGGTCGCCGTCTCCAGGCCCTCGTACCCGGCGTACGGGCCGACGAGGTCGAGGCGGGCCAGGACGCGACGCACGACCTGCTTCACACCGGGCTGGTCGAGGGCAGTGGCGACGTTGCGGGTCACGGCGGGGGTTCTCGCGCAGAAGGCGGAGCCGTACGGGGCGACCGCCTCGGGCTCCCCTCAGCTGCACGATCTCGACGACCAGCCGGCCCTGTGAGGCCGGCTCCGGCACGGGCCGGGTGAACTCCGGTGGACGGGCGTCCCATTGGCCGACGCGGATGGCCATGAGGGGGCGAGCGGGCCGGGGGTGTCGGTGAGGAAGACGCGGTCGTGGGCGTCGGCGTGGCCGGAGTCGATGCCGGCCGTGTCGAACAGGCGGTGGGCCGCCGCCCGGATCTCCTGCGGCTACTGCTCGGGGTTGCAGTCGCCGCCGTAGGGGATCTTGGGGCTCGACGGGGTCATGCGGTGAAGTTCTCCTGGGTCTCGGCGATCACCGGGCGGCTGCTGTGCAGCAGGGACAGCAGCAAGGGGGCGGCGAGCAGGGCGGGCAGGGCCTCGGTGAGCACGGCGGTCCCGGCGGCGGTCAGGACGAGCAGTGAGGCGGCGCCGAGGGTGGCCCGGACGTGCCGGAACAGGAAGTAGGCGGCGAGGCGGGCGGTGTCCCGGGCCCGGAACGCGAACAGGGCGGTGAGGACGAGTGCGTGGGCGCCCCACAGGAGGGAGCCGGCGCCGACGGCCGCGAGCAGGACCGCCCACCAGCCGGGCAGGCCGGTGGCCGGGAAGTGGGTGAGCGTGAAGGCGATGACCGTGAGCCAGGCCAGCAGCGGGGTCCAGAGTCTCAGGGCGGGGACGGCGTTGAGCCGCCAGCCTCGCCAGTAGGCCCGCGCCGGGTGGAGGTCGGTCAGGTCGTGGTCGCGGTGGTGGAGGGCGTACAGGGCGGCGGCGGTCGCCGGGCCGAGGGGCAGCATGCTGACGGCGGCGAGGGGCAGGTTCGCGGGGTCGGGGCCGACAAGGAGCAGCCCGGCGAGGCCGGGCGATGCGCTGACCAGCAGCAGGGCCTCGACGGTGAGGAGGGTGTGGACGAGGGCGGCAGCCCGGGAGAGGGAGCCATGGCCGAAGGCGACGGGGGTGCTCATGGGGTCTCCCCGGTCGGCAGATGGTGCGCGGCTCGGATGCCCTGGCGGTCGGCGTCCGCGCCGCCCCTGGGCGGGGGCTCGTTCCCGGTCCGGCTCACCTCGGTCGTTGTGGGTACGTCGGTCCGGGGTGGGCGGGGGCGGTCCTTCCACGGCCGGGCGGTGCGGGCGCTGCCGTACCCGTCGTCGGCCGTGGACCACTGGACGGAGGCCTCCGGCGCGCCCGCCCGCGGTGGGGACCGACGCGGTCGGCCTCGGCAGGGGGCTGGTCGCGGTCCCTCGCGGCTCGCGTCGACCGGCGTCCCGGCGAGGGTGGGCACCCGGGCGTCGGGAAGCCGGGTGGTTGAGTGGTCCGCGCCGCGCGCCAAGGGGGCGAAGTCGCCGGTGCGCCGGCCGGCCAGGTGGTCGACGCCGCGGACCAGCGGGGCGAAGCCACGGGCGAACGAGGCGGGGCCACGGACCGGCCAGTCGGCGTCGCGGGCCAACTGGGCGGCGGCGCCAGGTTCCGTTCGGCCGGTGCCGTCACGCCCGTGCCCGGCCGCGGAGAGGGGGCCGGGACGCTGCGCGGCGGCGCGGAGGCTCACCCGTTGTCCTTCTTGAAGCGTTCGTACGCCTTGTTGTGGAGGTCGACGAGCTGCTGCATGTTCTTCGCCTTCAGCTCGGCGAGGTGGGCGTCCCAGTCGGACATCGGGCGCTTGCCCAGCACGAACTGGAGGGTGTTCTGGATGGCGGTGTCCTTGAGCGGGGTGTCCCAGAGGGTCGCCTGCTCCTGCTCGAAGGACTGGAGCGGGTGGGCCGGGTCGACCGGCAGTTGCTTCCGCTGGGACATGACGTCCTGGAACTTCTTCTCGTCGGGGCTGAAGTTGGAGGAGACCAGCTCCCAGCTGCCGCCGTAGGTGAACACGCCGTTGAAGAAGCCGAAGTCCTTCTGGAGGTCCTTCGGGGCGTCCGGGTCGGAACCCATCAGGGAGATGCCGGGCTTCAGGGTGAACTTGCCGCCGGACTCGGTGTAAGTGACGCCCTTCACGCCCCACTTGGAGAACTTCTGGCCCTCGTCGGAGTACCAGAGCCAGTCCACGAACTGCATCATCGCGACGAAGTCGGAGCTCTTGAGGGCCTTGCTGGAGATCACGATGCCGTTCTCCAGGCGGACGCCGCTCAGCAGGATCGGTCCCGCGGGACCGAGCGGCACGGGGATCATCTCGATGGTCGAGCCCTTGACCTGCTTGCTCAGGTTGTAGCGGTAGTTCTGCACCAGCTCCTGCGAGTTGGCGCTGATCACGTACGACTTCTCGGCCAGCAGTTTCTGGATGGCCTGGTCGTCCTGCTGGGTGAAGCTCTCCGGGTCGAGGAGCTTCTCGGCGACGATCTTCCTGAGGTACTCGACCATCTGCCGGTAGGCGTCCTGCGCCGCTGTGAAGACGAACTTCTGCGCCGTGGTGTCGAAGCTGATGTTGTCGTAGTTCCAGCCCGCCTTGACGCCGTACGCCTGGCCGAGATAGCCGAACAACGCCCCGCAGGGGAAAGGGGTGTTGGTGCTCCAGCGGTCGGACCACGGGTACTTGTCCGGGTACTCCGCCTTGAGTGCTCTGAGGACGTCGTACACCTCGTCCCAGGTCGTGGGCAGGGTGAGGCCGTGCTTGTCGAGGACGTCCGTGCGGAAGGCCATCGAGTAGTTGGACTTGGGCCGCTCGTGCAGGCCGGGCAGCAGGTAGTACTCGCCGTCGGACTGGCGGATGGAGTCGAGTTCGGGCTCCAGCTTCCACTTCCTGACCTTGTCCCGGAAGTTGGGCATCAGCTGGACGTACTTGCTGACCGGCAGAATCGCGCCCGAGGACACGAAGGCGACCTCGCCGGGGTGGTAGGTCTTGGGGATGATGAACGGGGCGTCGCCCGCGCCGATGAGGACGCTGCGCTTCTTCTCGTAGTCGGCGAGCGGCACGTCGAGCGGCTTGATGGTGACCCCGGTGCGCCGGGTGACCTCCTTCCAGAACAGCCAGCTGTTCTTGAGGGGGTAGACCGGGTTGTCGTTGTGCAGCATCGAGAAGGACAGCGCCTTGGTCGCCTTGAACTGCTGTCCGGCGCGGTAGTCCTTCATCGCGCCGTCCTGCTTCTTCGACAGGTCCTTGGAGTCACCTCCGTCGTCCCCGCCGCCGCAGCCGGTGAGGGTGGCGAGGCCGGCGAAACCGGCGGCGGCCAGGATCTGACGCCGTGACAGCTCTCCTGCGTTCGGCATGGGAACTCCCTTGTTCCGTAGGTGAGGTGCTGGGATCAGCCCTTGACCGCGCCGAGCATCACGCCCGAGACGAAGTAGCGCTGGACGAAGGGGTACACGCAGATGATCGGCAGCGCGGTGAGCACGATGGTGACCGCCTGGATGCTCGCGCCGACCTGGCTGAGCTCGGCGGTGCCCGCGCCCGCGTTGCCGCCTCCGGTGGCGCCCGCGATGAGGTTGCGCAGATAGACGGTGACCGGCATCAGGTCGGCGCGGTCCATGTAGAGGAACGCCCCGAACCACGAGTTCCAGAAGGACACCGTGTAGAAGAGCAGCATGGTCGCCACGACCGCCTTGGACAGCGGCAGCACGATCCTGAGCAGGATGCCGTAGGTGCTCAGACCGTCGATCTGCGCGGCCTCCTCCAGCTCGGTCGGCAGGCTCTCGAAGAAGGCCTTCATCACCAGCAGGTTGAAGACGCTGATCGCGTTGGGCAGCGCGATGGCCCAGACGCTGTTCTTCAGCCCGAGCTCGGTGACGAGGATGTAGTGGGGAATCAGGCCGCCGGTGAAGAACATCGTGAACACGGCGATGCCGACGAGGACCCCGCGCCCCTTGAGGTTCTTCTTGGAGAGCACGTAGGCGTAACAGGTCGTCAGCACCATGGCCACGGCGGTCGAGACGACCGTGTAGAGGACCGTGTTGCCGTAGTTCCGCCAGAACATCGAGTCCTGGAAGACGACTTTGTAGGTGGTGAGGTTGAACCCCTTGGGCCACAGGGTGACTTCACCGGCCCGGATCTGGCGTTCCCCGCTGAAGGACCGGGCGACGATGTTGACGAAGGGGTACAGGGTGACCACCACGACGAGGGTGAGGATCACCCCGTTGACGCCCTGGAAGACCCGGTAGGAACGGCTCGGCTTCACCACAGGCTGGTCCCCACTGTGCGGCGCGAGAGGGTGTTGGCGGACGTGATCAGGACCAGGCCGATGACCGCCTCGAACAGCCCGATGGCGGCCGCGTAGCTGAAGCTGTTGGACTCGACACCCGTGCGGTACACGTACGTCGAGATCACGTCGGCGGTCGGGTAGGTCAGCGGGTTGTACAGCAGCAGGACCTTCTCGAAGCCGACCGCCATGAAGGTCCCGACGTTGAGGATCAGCAGCGTGATCATGGTCGGCCGGATGCCGGGCAGGGTGACGTGCCAGATCTGCTGCCAGCGGTTGGCCCCGTCGATGCGGGCGGCCTCGTACAGGTCCTCGTCGATGGTGGTGAGCGCGGCGAGGTAGAGGATCGTGCCCCAGCCGGCGGTCTGCCAGATCTCGGAGCCGACGTAGATCGTGCGGAACCATCCGGGTTCCTGGATGAAGCGGATCTCGTCGTGGCCGAGCCAGGCGAGAGCGTGATTGACGGGGCCGTCGGTGGCGAGCATCTGGAGGGTCAGGCCCGCGACGATCACGATCGACAGGAAGTGCGGAAGGTACGACACCGACTGCACGAACCGTTTCAGCGAGCGTCGGCGGACCTCGTTCAGCAGCAGGGCGAGGACGATCGGGATCGGGAAGCAGAAGACGAGGGTGAGGCCGCCGAGCCACAGGGTGTTGCGGAACACCTGCCAGAAGGTCGGGTCGCTGAGGAACATGCGCACATAGCGCAGGCCCACCCAGTCCTCGCCGAACATCGAGCCGCCGGGCTCGAAGCGCCGGAAGGCGATCACGTTGCCGATCATCGGCAGATAGCGGAAGACCAGGAAGAACAGCAGCGGCAGCACGGCGAGCGAGTACAGCTGCCAGTCCCGGCGCAGGGCCCGGCGCCACCCTCCGCCCGGCGCCCGTCGAGGGATCACGGCGGGCCGGTCCTCGACGCCGGTGGGGGGAGGTGCCGACTTGACGGAGGTGCTCACGCTCGGTCCTCTCAGGCGGGGGACGGAACCGAAACTTTCGAGCTCTTACCGGTAACTTCGCGGCAACTTAGGGCCACTCAGAAAGCGCTGTCAATGGGTGAGTCAGGAGATACCTGAGGCAGGAGTGGGGTAGGAACGGGAAGGCCGAATCCCGTAACCCTCCGCAAGTTTCACTGTTTTGACCGACTCATGCGAGGTGCCCTGTGCCTGCGTTCGACCTTCCGACGAACGAGCTGGAGCGCTACCGCCCCGATGTCCAGGAACCCCCGGATTTCGACGCGTTCTGGCGTGACACCCTGAAAGAGGCCGACCACCCGGACGTGTTGGTGTCGGTGCGCCCGGCCGAGAACGGGCTGCGCCTCACCGACACCTGGGACGTGACCTTCCTGGGCTTCGCCGGCGACCCGGTCCGCGCCTGGTACAGCAGGCCGGCGGGAGTGGCCTCGCCCCTGCCCGCGGTCGTCGAGTACGCCGGGTACGGGCGCGGGCGCGGCCTTCCGCACGAGCGGCTGACCTGGGTGAACGCCGGGTACGCGCATCTGCTGATGGACAACCGCGGCCAGGGCGACCAGTACGGCAACGGCGGCGCGACCCCCGACCCGCACGCCCTCGCCCCGGGTGGCCCGGGTCCGGCGGCACGCGGTCTGCTCGATCCGCGCGACTACCACTACCGGCGACTGATCACGGACGCGGTGCGCGCGGTGGCGGCGGTGCGGGCGCTTCCGGGCGTGGCGGGTGACCGGGTCGCGGCCGTCGGCAACAGCCAGGGCGGCGGCCTGGCGCTGGCCGTCGCGGGGCTGGTGCCGGACTTGGCGGCGGTCCTGGTCACCGCGCCGTTCCTGTGCGGGATCCGGCGGGCCCTGGACCTGACCGACGCCAGTCCCTACGGCGAGATCAGCGCCTACCTGTCCGTGCACCGGGGCGCGGAGGAGGCCGCGTACCGCACGCTCTCGTACATGGAGGGGATCTCCTTCGCCCGCCGCGCCTTCGCCCCGGCCCACTTCGGGGTGGGCCTGCGGGACACGGTGTGCCCGCCGAGCGGGGCGTACGCCGCCTGCAACCGCTACGGCGAACTGACCGGCGCGGACCCGGGCAAGGAGATCCACGTCTATCCGTACAACGGCCACGAGGGCGGCGAGGCGGTGCAGGTGCGCCGCCAGCTCGACTGGCTGGGCGGGGTGCCGGGGTTCAGCCGATGAGGACAGGGGGCAGGCCCCAACTGATTTGACATCGTTGTCCTTTGGGGCGGTAGAGTGATGTATAGACCACTCGACAACGTTGTCTGACACTCGATGTCGTCACAGGCCATGCTCCCTCCGCGTCGGCCACCCACCCCCCTCGCGCCGACCGGCTCGCGGACCCGGTGGCACACAGTCCACCGGGTCCGCCCTGAGCATTTCCGCGGTTGCTGACGAAGGCTCAGCCGACCCTGCACGGAAGGGTCGTGGCCGAGTCGCCGCCGGAGCCCGTCACGACGTAGCCGAAGGTCGCGCTCTGTCCCGGACTCAACGAGCCGTTCCAGTTGGCGTTGTGGACCATCACGCTCTGGCCGTCGTAGGTGGCGTTGCCGTTCCAGAGGCTGTCGACCTTCTGGCCGGACGGCAGGTTCCAGTCGACCATCCAGCCCAGCATCGGCACGTCACCGGAGTTGGTGACGGTGACCTCGGACTGGTAGCCGCCGCTCCAACTGCCCGTCGTCCTGCGGGTGGCGGTGCAGGCACCGGGCACCGGCTCGGTCGGGTTGCCCGGTTCGTGGATGCCGGTGACCTCGCCGTTGCCGCCGTCGAAGACCACGTCGGAGCAGGAGTAGAAGGTCTCGGCGCTGTCCGAGCGCTGCCAGACCATGTAGATGATGTGGCGGCCCGACTTGTTCGCCGGGAGCTGGCCGGTCCAGGAGTAGTTGGCCTCGACCGTGCCCGGACTGCCGTGCAGCGGCGGGTGGTCGGCACTGAGGAAGGGCCGGTCCTCGATGTCGTCCCAGGTGAGGGTCTTCTTGGGGTCGAAGCCGTCCTTGGTGACGTAGACATAGAACCAACCCGGGTGCGCGGCCCAGGCGTTGTAGGAGAAGTCGACCGTCTTGCCCGCGGTGAGGTGGGTGAGCGGCCAGTCGTCGCGGGGGGCGTTGAAGCCGGTGAAGTTGGTGTTGCCGCCGCTGCACAGCTGGCCGTCCGGGACGAATCCGCGGGTGCGGCCGGCGCCGTCGGAGCGCAGGACGGAGAACCAGTTGTAGAACGGCGTGGTGCCGCTGACCTGTTGGGCGTTCTTGCAGGCGGGGTTGACCGGTTTGATCTCACCGGTGTCGGTCAGCGCGTCCTGCCAGCACAGGAAGGTGCGGCTGGCGGGCTTCATGGGGGTGCCGTGGGCCTCGGCCTTGCCGCCCGCGGTGAGGACCAGGCTCAGGGCGGGGATGGTGGCGAGCAGGGAGACGAGGACCAGGAAGAGGGCTCTGGGGCGGGTCACCCTCGCTAACTTTGTCAGGATCATGACAGTCCAGTCCGTTCCTTGAGGTACGGGCCGTGCGGGTGTGGGGTTGCGGCGGGGTGGGAGCGCACATGCGGGCGGGTTCCGGTCCGTCCGAATGGGAGCGCTCCCACCCTGCCTTCTGCGGAAGGTAGCGGGAAGGGGCGCAGTTGTAAACGTCTGGCGCTCGTGTGGGACCACTTCGCTCTCGGCGCCGACGGCGAGAACGTCGTCAAACTCGGACACGTGGGAACGTCATCAGGAACAACGCCACGACCGTCGGCGTCCGGCAGTACCTCTACCTCACCAACTGACGCCGCAGGCGGGGCGGGAGGGCGGCGGCACGGAGGTCCGCGTCGCCGCTCTTCTCAGCACCGGGTTCCGTTCCGCTCGGCAGCCGGATCGTGAACTCCGTGCGGCCCGGGGCGCTTTGGACGGCGATGTGGCCTCCGTGCGCTTCCGTGACCGCCAGCGCCAACGACAGGCCCAGACCCGAGCCGCCCGCGCTCGCGTCCGCCCGGGAGCGGGAGGTGTCCGCTCGGGTGAAGCGTTCGAAGACCGTGGGGAGGAGGGGCGGGGGGATGCCGGGGCCGTCGTCGCGAACGCTGATCAGACAGTGGTCGTGCGACGCTTCCACCGAGGTCACGATCCTTGTTCCCACCGGCGTGTGCGTCCTCGCGTTGGACAGGAGGGCCGCCACCGCCCGACGCAGGAGGGGCGCGTCGCCGGTCGCCGACGCCGACGGCTCCACGGGAAGTTCGAGCTGCCAGTCGTGGCTGCTGTCCGCCGACCTCGCCTCCCACACCGCCTCCGCGACCAGTGCCGCCACATCCACCCGCGCGGTCCGGAGCGGGTCGCCCTCGTCGAGGCGGGCGAGCAGGAGCAGGTCCTCCACCAGGGCCGTCATGCGCGCCGACTCGGCCGAGACGCGGCGCCAGGCGAGCACCGGGTCGACGACGCCGGTGCCGCGGTTCACGAGCTCGGCGTATCCGGCGATCGAGGCGAGGGGCGTACGGAGTTCGTGGCTGGCGTCGGCCAGGAAGCGGCGCATGCGTTCCTCGCCGCTCCGCACCGACTCCTCGCTGTGCCGGACCCGTTCGAGGAGGTGGTTGAGCGCGGCGCCCACCTGCCCGGCCTCGCTGTCCGGGTCGGTGTCGTGCACGGGCACCCGGGTGAGGGTGCCGCCGGGTCCGAGCGGGGCCCGGGCGACCTCGGCCGCGGTCGCGGCGACCCGGCCGAGGGGGCGCAGTTGCCGTCGTACGACCACCGCGCAGACGCAGCCGGCGACGGCGAGCCCGGCAGCCGCGACGGCGGCCTCGACCAGCACCAGTTGGCCGATCATGTTCTCCACGTCGGCCGTCGGCAGCCCGGTCATGACCTGTACGCCGCCGCTCCGCAGCACGGTGAGCCGGTAGGCGCCGAGCCCGGGGACGGTCCGGGTGTGCTGCGAGCCGTCGGCGCGCAGGCCTGTCAGGGCGGCTCGTTGGGCCGCGTCGAGGTCCCGTGGCGGGGCGTCCTGCACCGCCACGGCCGCGGAAAGGACCTTCCCGTCGCCGGACAGCCGGGCGGCCAGCATCCCGGACGGGTGTCCGTCGTCCCGGAGGAACCCCAGGTAGGTGCTCGACGAGGGGTGGAGCGCTGCGTCGCCGAGGCTGCGTTCGGCGGCGTTCACGACCCGGCCGTCGAACTCGCCCATGACGTAGGCGCGTTGGAACAGCGCGGTGGTCAGGGCCGTCGCCCCGCAGACGACGGCCAGGGTGGCGCCGACGAGGAGGAGCAGCCGGGTGCGCGTCGCGCGCGGGCGCCGTCGCGGCCGGGTCCTGGTGCCAGTCATGTCCCGATCGTGTCCCGGCCCGCTGAGGGAACCCTGTGTTCCACCTGAGGGTGGGTGATGACCTGCGTGTTCTTCTGCGGGAACGGCGAAAGGGCCGCACCCCCGGCACCGGGAGTGCGGCCCTTTCGCGCAGGACCGCTGTCCGCGAAGGACTGCTGTCCGCGCAGGACTACTTGCGGATCAGCGAGCGCAGCACGTACTGCATGATGCCGCCGTTGCGGTAGTAGTCGGCCTCACCGGGGGTATCGATGCGGACGACCGCGTCGAACTCGACGCCCGTGTCGGTGGTGACCTTGACCGTGCGCGGCGTGGTGCCGTTGTTCAGCTCCTCGACGCCGGTGAAGGAGAAGGTCTCCTCGCCGGTCAGGCCGAGCGTCGCGGCCGACTGGCCCTCCGGGAACTGGAGCGGCAGGACGCCCATGCCGATGAGGTTCGAGCGGTGGATGCGCTCGTACGACTCGGCGATGACGGCCTTGACGCCGAGCAGCGCGGTGCCCTTGGCGGCCCAGTCGCGGGACGAGCCGGAGCCGTACTCCTTGCCGGCCAGGATGGCCAGCGGGATGCCCTGCTCGATGTAGTTGCGGGAGGCGTCGTAGATGAAGGAGACGGGGGCGTCGTCCTTCGTGAAGTCGCGGGTGTAGCCGCCCTCGGTGCCCGGCGCGATCTGGTTGCGCAGGCGGATGTTGGCGAACGTGCCGCGGATCATGACCTCGTGGTTGCCTCGGCGGGAGCCGTAGGAGTTGAAGTCACGACGCTCCACACCGTGCTCGGTGAGGTACTTGCCGGCCGGGGTGTCGGCCTTGATGGCACCGGCCGGGGAGATGTGGTCGGTGGTGACCGAGTCGCCCAGCTTGGCGAGGACCCGGGCGCCGGTGATGTCGCTGACCGGCGTGGTCTCCATCGTCATGCCCTCGAAGTAGGGGGGCTTGCGGACGTACGTCGACTCCGCGTCCCACTCGAAGGTGTTGCCGGTCGGGATCGGCAGCGCCTGCCACTGGGCGTCGCCCGCGAAGACGTCGGAGTAGGACTTGTTGAACATGTCCTCGCCGATGGCGTTCGCCACGACGTCGTTGACCTCGGCCTCGGAGGGCCAGATGTCGGCCAGGAAGACCGGCTTGCCGTCCTGGTCGACGCCGAGCGCGTCCTTGGTGATGTCCACCTTCATGGAGCCCGCGATGGCGTACGCGACGACCAGCGGCGGGGAGGCCAGGTAGTTCATCTTGACGTCGGGGTTGATCCGGCCCTCGAAGTTGCGGTTGCCGGAGAGGACCGAGGTGACCGCGAGGTCGTGGTCGTTGACGGCCTTGGAGACCTCCTCCGGCAGCGGGCCGGAGTTGCCGATGCAGGTGGTGCAGCCGTAGCCGACGAGGTTGAAGCCGACCTTGTCGAGGTAGGGGGTCAGGCCCGCCTTGTCGAAGTAGTCGGTGACGACCTTGGAGCCCGGGGCGAGGGTGGTCTTGACCCACGGCTTGCGGGTCAGGCCCTTCTCGACCGCCTTCTTGGCCACCAGCGCGGCGGCGACCATGACGTACGGGTTCGAGGTGTTGGTGCAGGAGGTGATCGCGGCGACCGTCACGGCACCGTGGTCGAGCTCGTACGTCGAGCCGTCGGGGGCGGTCACGGTGACCGGGTTGGACGGGGCACCGTTCGGGGCGACCGCCGGAGCGTCGGAGGCCGGGAAGGACTCCTTGCCGGACTCGTCGACGTCGTCGACGTAGTTGCGGACGTCCTGCTTGAACTGCTCGGCGGCGTTGGCGAGGACGATGCGGTCCTGCGGGCGCTTCGGTCCTGCGATGGAGGGGACGACCGTGGAGAGGTCCAGCTCCAGCTTCTCGGAGAAGTCCGGCTCGGCCTTCGGGTCCAGCCAGAGGCCCTGCTCCTTGGCGTACGCCTCGACGAGCGCCAGCTGCTGCTCGGTGCGGCCGGTGAGCTTGAGGTACTTGATCGTCTCGTCGTCGATCGGGAAGATCGCGGCGGTCGAGCCGAACTCCGGCGACATGTTGCCGATGGTGGCGCGGTTCGCGAGCGAGGTGGCGGCGACGCCCTCGCCGTAGAACTCGACGAACTTGCCGACGACGCCATGCTTGCGGAGCATCTCGGTGATGGTCAGCACGAGGTCGGTGGCGGTGGTGCCGGGCTTGAGCTCACCGGTGAGCTTGAAGCCGACGACGCGCGGGATGAGCATGGAGACCGGCTGGCCGAGCATCGCGGCCTCGGCCTCGATGCCGCCGACGCCCCAGCCCAGCACACCGAGGCCGTTGACCATGGTGGTGTGCGAGTCGGTGCCGACCAGGGTGTCGGGGTAGGCCTGGCCGTTGCGGACCATGACCGTGCGGGCCAGGTGCTCGATGTTCACCTGGTGGACGATGCCGGTGCCCGGCGGGACGACCTTGAAGTCGTCGAACGCGGTCTGGCCCCAGCGCAGGAACTGGTAGCGCTCGCGGTTGCGGCCGTACTCCAGCTCGACGTTCTGCGCGAACGCGTCGTTGGTGCCGAACTTGTCCGCGATGACGGAGTGGTCGATGACCAGCTCGGCCGGGGAGAGCGGGTTGACCTTGGCCGGGTCGCCGCCGAGCTCCTTGACGGCCTCACGCATGGTCGCGAGGTCCACGACACAGGGCACGCCGGTGAAGTCCTGCATGATCACGCGGGCCGGCGTGAACTGGATCTCCTGCGACGGCTGGGCCTGGGAGTCCCAGCTGCCGAGGGCGCGGATGTGGTCGGCGGTGATGTTCGCGCCGTCCTCGGTACGGAGCAGGTTCTCCAGGAGAACCTTGAGGCTGTACGGCAGGCGGGCCGAGCCCTCCACCTTGTCCAGCCGGAAGATCTCGTACGACTCGTCACCCACGCTCAGCGTGGCGCGGGCGTCGAAGCTGTTCGCCGACACGACAGTCTCCTTCATTTCTGTGCGCTTACCACCGCATCCTGCCGCCACGCCACCCTGGCCGATCCGCTAAGGTAAGGCTAAGTTAGGCATGCCTTACCGTCGGGTTCGACGGGCGCGTGCTGCTGCGGTACGCCTCGGCAGATATCTCGATGTCGAGATAACTCTAGTACATGAGGCCGGGATGGTCATGCCCGGCCCCGCTGTGATGTCCTGACCGGCATGCCCGACGGATGGGAGCGGGCATGCCTGACGGATGGGAGCGGGCATGCCTGACGGATGGGAATGGGACCCGACCCTCTTCAAGGGGAGCGCGGTCCACTACGCGCGCGGCCGGCTGCCGTACGCCCCGGGTCTCGCCGGGACGGTGGCCGGGGCCCTCGGACTGGACGGCCGGGGCCGGCTCCTCGACGTGGGCTGCGGGCCCGGCACGGTACTGCTCGCACTGGCGGGGCACTTCACGGAGGCGGTCGGCCTCGATCCCGACGAGGACATGCTGGCCGAGGCGGAGCGGCAGGCCGGGCGGCGCGGGGTCACCAACGCGCGCTGGGTGCCCGGCCGCGCCGAGGACCTGCCGGCCGGCCTCGGGACGTTCAGGGTCGTGGTGTTCGCCCAGTCCTTCCACTGGACGGACCGCGACCGGGTCGCCGCGACCGTGCGGGGGATGCTGGAGCCGGGCGGTGCGTTCGTCCACATCAGCGACGACAAGGAGGCACCGGCCGCGACCACTCCCCTTCCGTGGCCCGCCTCCCCCTACGCCGAGATCGGCGACCTGGTGCGCGGACACCTCGGCCCGGTGCGCCGCGCGGGCCAGGGCCGGCTCGTCAACGGCACCCCCGGCCGGGAGGACCTGGTCATGGCACGGGCCGGCTTCGAGGAGCTCGAACAGCATGTCGTGCCGGCCGGGCAGGTCGTGGAGCGCGGCGCGGACGACCTGGCGGCGTGGACGTTCTCCCGCTCCGACTCGGCACCCCATCTGTTCGGCATCTGTTCGGCGACCGGCTGGCGGAGTTCGAGCGGGACCTGCGCGCGCTGCTGCGGCGGATCTCGCCGGACGGCCGCTTCGCGGAACACCTCCCGGCGACCCGGATCATGATCTGGCGCCCGCCGCGCCGCGAGGGGTGACGACCGCCCAACTCGCGCACGGGGACGGGGCGGTGCGAAACCCGGCAGCCATCTCTTGGCCGGGCCGGGGTATTCGAACGGCAACGACAGCACGCGAGACCTTCGACAGGAGGCCCCCATGCCGCTCACGTTCCGCAAGAGTTTCCGGATCCTTCCCGGAGTGCGGCTGAACATCAACCGGCGCTCGTGGTCCATCACGACCGGCGGCGGCAGCCACGGCCCGAAGCACACCCACAGCAGCACGGGACGTCGTACGACATCCATGGATCTTCCCGGACCTTTCGGATGGCGCCGGACCCGTACCGCCAAGCGCCACTGACGTCTCCTCAGGTCCGCGCGGGTCACTCACCCGAACGGACGTCCCGGAATGCGCAATCTCATATCTGAGATAGCCTCAACCCCATGGCAGACGACTACCTCGTACGCATCGGCAAGCTCATCCGTGACGCCCGGCAGCACCGGGGCTGGACACAGTCGCAGCTCGCGGAGGCGCTCGGCACCAGCCAGAGCGCCGTTAATCGCATCGAGCGCGGCAACCAGAACATCAGCCTTGAGATGATCGCCCGTATCGGTGAAGCACTGGACAGCGAGATCGTCTCTCTGGGCTACGCGGGCCCGATGCATCTGCGGGTGGTCGGCGGGCGCCGGCTCTCGGGCGCGATCGACGTCAAGACGAGCAAGAACGCGTGCGTGGCCCTGCTCTGCGCCTCGCTCCTCAACAAGGGGCGCACGGTGCTGCGCAGGGTCGCCCGCATCGAGGAGGTCTACCGCCTGCTCGAGGTGCTGGGCTCCATCGGGGTGCGGACGCGGTGGATCAACGACGGCGTCGACCTGGAGCTGGTTCCGCCGACCGAGCTGAACATGGCGTCGATCGACGCCGAGGCGGCCGTACGCACCCGCTCGATCATCATGTTCCTCGGCCCGCTGCTGCACCGTATGGACCGCTTCAAGCTGCCGTACGCCGGCGGCTGCGACCTCGGCACCCGGACCATCGAGCCGCACATGATCGCGCTGCGCCGGTTCGGTCTGGACGTGGCGGCGACCGAGGGGCAGTACCACGCGCGGGTGGACCGGGCGGTCCGCCCCGACCGTCCGATCGTGCTGACCGAGCGCGGCGACACCGTGACGGAGAACGCGCTGCTCGCGGCCGCCCGCCACGACGGCGTCACCGTCATCCGCAACGCCTCCTCCAACTACATGGTCCAGGACCTGTGCTTCTTCCTGGAGGCGCTCGGCGTCAGGGTCGAGGGCATCGGCACCACCACGCTCACCGTGCACGGCGTGCCGCAGATCGACGTGGACGTGGACTACTCCCCCTCCGAGGACCCGGTCGAGGCGATGAGCCTGCTGGCCGCGGCGGTGGTCACGGAGTCGGAGCTGACGGTGCGCCGGGTGCCGATCGAGTTCCTGGAGATCGAGCTGGCGGTCCTGGAGGAGATGGGCCTCGACCACGACCGTACGCCGGAGTACTTCGCGGACAACGGCCGCACCCGCCTCGTCGACCTCACGGTCCGGCCCTCCAAGCTGGAGGCGCCGATCGACAAGATCCACCCGATGCCGTTCCCGGGCCTGAACATCGACAACGTCCCGTTCTTCGCGGCGATCGCGGCGGTCGCGCAGGGCCAGACGCTGATCCACGACTGGGTCTACGACAACCGCGCGATCTACCTGACCGACCTGAACCGCCTGGGCGGCCGCCTCCAGCTCCTCGACCCGCACCGCGTCCTGGTCGAGGGCCCGACCCGCTGGCGCGCCGCGGAGATGATGTGCCCTCCGGCCCTGCGCCCCGCCGTGGTCGTCCTCCTGGCGATGATGGCGGCGGACGGCACGTCGGTGCTGCGCAACGTCTATGTCATCAACCGGGGTTACGAGGATCTGGCGGAGCGGCTGAACTCGGTGGGGGCGCAGATCGAGATCTTTCGGGACATCTGAAAGCTCCCAGGATCGGTACTGCCAAACCCCCTCTGACCTGCACGAATGCGGGATTGGAAGAGGTGTGGTGGCGCCTGTCGGACTTTTCTGGGACTTTTGGCCGGGATCGAGGGCCTGCGCCAGCCACTGAGCCCCGACGGCCACGCCTTCCCCGGTCTCGCCCACGCCTGACGCGAGCGTCAGCGAAGTCCATTGCGGGAGCCCCGACAGCTTCCGGTAGATGCTTGACGGGCCCGACCGATCCTTGGTCGGGCCCGTCATTGTTATCTCCGGCGGCCTCCACGCCGTCGCAGCCCACGTGACACATGTAAGCCGAAGAGCCCAACGCCCTTGTCAGTGCCTGCTGTCAGGATCAGCATCGCCCTGCGTCGTCACCTGGAGGACACCCCATGACTGCTGAGCTCGGTCCGCTGGCCAGGACACGCCGCAACAGCCGTGAGCCGATACAGGCGGGTGGCGAAACGGTGGGGAGACTCGGCGACTTCTGGAGCTGGGCATGCTCCGACCTGGCCAACAACACCATGCGCGGCGTCCTGGCCGAGTACCTCGTGGCCACGGCATTGGGCGCCGCGATCGGCATCCGCACACTGAAGCACCTCAGTCAGCATGCGACGGGTACGTGTGCGTCGCGGTAGGGGAACACCCCGCTCCCTTCATACGCGGGGTGTTGGATCCTTCATGCCTCTTCGTCCTCGGGCGCAGACTCGCGAAGGAACCACAGGTCGAGGGTGTAGCGCTCCACGACCGGCGACAGTTCCAGGACACGCCGAACATCTTCCACGGTGTCGAGTTGCCGGGAGCCTCCCCGGATGTTCTGGTCGTAGTAATCCGCCGCGGCCTGCCGGCCTGTCCACCATGCATGTCCGGCGTAGACACCGGGGCGGGGCAACCTGGTCATGCCGACCGGACCGGAAGTGAGTTGGTTCACGACCAGTTCGCTGGTTTCTGACTCCAGGCTGATACCGATCCAACCTTCGACGCCCTCAGGGGGATCCTGGGGGGTGTCCCAGACTCGGATGGCGACCTCGACGCGCAAATCGGGTTGCAGAGTGCGGAGGTACAGGTGATAGCCGTTGCCTGCGACTACTTCAGTCTCGGCGCGGTCCCAGGCTTCCGCGTCGCCTTCGTACGCATCGGCGTCATAGACCTCGATCACACAGTGGTCCGGCCGGGCACTCGTGCTGTACTCCATGATGAGCGTCACGATCGGGAATTCTCCGCGTCACGGGACGATGGTGACGTAGAAGGCGTCACCGTCGAGGACGCGGTTTGCCGTGTACATGGCGTTCAATCGGTTGCCTCCCTTTCCATTGTCGGTTCCGTCTATGAGTCTGGCTGAGTAGCGCAAGTTATTCTCTCCACGCTCCTTGGTGCTAGCGAAGGGGTATTCATCGCATTCCAGACCGCTCCCAGAGTAGTCGCCCCACACGTCCTTGCAGGTCTTGATGGCCTGGTTCCTGTTGGCATCCCTCTGCTCGGTATCGGTCAGCCGGTGGAGCGGCTCCTGCGCGCCGGGCACGGACTTACCGGGCCATGAGGGGAATGTCCGCTCGGGGAACTGCTGGGCATCGAGGATGTGGCGAGCGCTCTGGTCGACCTCGGGATCGCTGAGGCTGAGCTGGAGTTCGACGCGTGCGCCGGTGAAGACGGTGCCCTGGTATTTGCCGGCCACCGGTCCGGCGTAGTCGAAGCGGATGTCGGAGTGCGCCATGTCCGGTTCGATCCACGGTACGGATGTCGGTGAGGTGAGGGTCATGGCCAGGGTGATGCGGCCGGCGACGATCTGCGAGTTGGCCGGGTCGTAGCCGCCGGTGTCGGGTGAGGTGTAGGTGACGGTCCACTGCGGTACGGCCACCCATTCGGCGAGCGGAGCGCTGCGCAGAGTGTCTGTGGGCGGGGTGATGACGGGGTTGGTGCCGGAGTCTCCGAGGTTGACGGTGTCGGAGTACTGCTGGCTGAGGACCCAGGTGGCGGGGTCGTCGCCGCTGACGGACACCGGCACGATGTTTTCGATGCTGCTCACGTAGTCCACTCGGCGGGAGCCGTCGTAGGCGAAGCCCAGGACCCACAGGTCGAACGTCAGGTGGCCGAGAATCTCCCCGTTGGTCCTCTTGAGAGTCAGGTTGACGGGCTGATGCACGCAGGTCTCGAAGCGGCTCTTGACCCAGCCGGTCTGCGAGTTGGCCTCGGGATGGTCGGCGCATTCCGTGCGGAGGTCATCGGCCTCGGCAGCCAGCGCGGCAGTCGTCGGCTGCCGCAGCGGAGCGGCCGTCGCCGCTTCTGCTGTCGACGTCGGTCCCAGGATCGCCACGAGGGTGGCGAAGGCGGCCAGTGCCGTAGTGATCAGTCTTGGCCCGTGGGCGAGGCCGGATATTCGGCCCGCAGACCCGGAAGTGACGCGACGGTTTGTGCGGAGTCGTATCAGCTGCACATCGTCCCCCAGCAGGCGTCGAGGAGTCGGCCGGTCACTGCCGAGTAGGTGGCTCGGAAGCCGTGGAACAGGTGACCTCGCTGCTCCAGGCCGTGCGTCGGGGACGAGGAATCGACGGTCCAGACAGCGTCCGTGGCGCCGGAACCGGCCGCGGAGGGCGGGGTGGCGGTGCTCTTCGCGGCGGTGATGTCCAGTTCCTGGGCGGGGACGTCGAAGGACGCGGCCGCCCTTGCCAGGATCTGCTCGCGGCTGGTGCCGGAGGCGGTGGAAGCCGACATCCGGGCTGCGTCCGTGTCCTTGGCCGTCAGCGCGGCTGCGTTGCACCGCTGAACGGTCTGGACGCACTGTGCCAGTCCCGGAACGGTGGTCAGGCAGCTGTCCGGGTCCTGCGTCATGCATGCGGCGAGCGCCGTCTGGTCGACCCCGTTGTAGGTCCCGTGCGTCGCCAACGGCGTGGTTCCGGCTGAGGATGACTGCCCGCCGGGTAGGCCCTGTTCGGGGCCGGCCGAGCCGTCGAGGGATTGCAGCGTCGTCGGTCCTGGCTTGGCCACGGCGAGTTGGGTGAAGGTGGTGTTGTCGGTGAGTTGCATGTCGAAGCAGTAGGGCGCGGTGCTGCCCTGACCGCAGAGGCCCAGGGAAGCGACCTGTGCGGTGTTGGCGGTCGCGGCGCGGTACCAGGTCTTGTTCTCGGCCATGTACTGCACGCGGTTGGCGATCTGCGGAACCGTGAGGTACTGAGGGCCCATCACCTCCAGGCCGATGTCGATCCGGTTCGCGTTGCCCCGTGGTACGGCGAGCTGGTCGGTGGTGGAGCCGACCCAGTTGAAGTCGTAGAGCACGTCCCACTGGTCGGTGTTGTCCTGGCGCAGCACCATGTACGTGTGGTTCGTTCCGTCCGGCGTCGAGGGATTGGTGCCGGCCGTGATGGCTTCCGTGCGACCGCCGCTGTCACCCAGCTCCGTCCACCGCGGGCCATACGTGGATGTTGATGCGCCCGTCTTTTCGGCGTAGAGGCCGACCTGGACGTAGTTGGCGAAGAGGCCACCCTCGGTGTTGGGCGTCATCGTGAGGTAGTTGGCCGCAGACACGGTCGTGTCGCCGGTGGAGCCGCTGGTGAACGTGATGGGTATGTTTCGCCAAGTGGCGAAGGCGCCGATCACCGGTTCCCCCGGCTGAGTGCAGGCGACACCCCAGAAGATGATCGACGCTTCGTGCTCGATCTGACAGCTGGTCGTCGGCGGGCTCGCTGCCGCCGGGGACGCGGTGGTGAGCGGTAGGACAACGGCGGCTGCGGCTGCGGCTGCGGACAGGGCAGGAAGAAGTCTTCGTCGCACGCGCAACACTCCTACATACGATGATCGAATGAGTGGTCGAGGTCCTTTCCGGTACATGCACAGGCCACACACCCGTGTCGAAACCTGGCTGAATCCGTAGGACCGGGTACTTCGGCACCCAGGCGCAGATCGAGCTGTCTGTCCCTTCACAGAGGGTGGGGTGGTTCGCCCTTCAGCCTGCTGAAATGCTGGAACGCACCCCGTCACCGAGGACCTGAGACATGAGCCCGTAGGCGATCGCCTGAGGTGAAGACATGGGGACGACAAGCGAGCGGGGCTGAAACGTGTGGGGGACGGCTCGGCCGCCCCCTCCGCGGTTGGTCAGCTCTGGCAACTGCCGTCGCCCGCAGCCTCGCCTCGGCCATCGCCATCGTCTGAGATGCGGTCCTGACACAGCCCCTCCATCGCACGGCCTTCGGGACAACAATCCGGATCGTTCTGAAGGACACCGGAGGACGCTCCTGATCGAGCGCCGAGCAATGACCGCCCAGTAGACGGCGGTTGGCAGAGCCAGGCCAGCAGCGGTGACGGTAGGTGCACCAATCGGCGGCAAGTTGGTGGGTGAAGCCTTCAGATTTCCCGTGCTCAGCAGCAGCGCCGACAGACCTGAAGCGTGCCGCAAGACAAGTCGAGGTCTTCGGTGAGCAGGGTGCGTACCTAGCACCACACGAGCAACGCATGGACGGCCGTCAGCGGAATCACGAGATGCTCCAAGCCGGTTTGCACCTTATTCAGTAGTCCAGCGAGCGCATCAGAGGGCACGGACCTCGGCAGCCCGCCGAAGCCGTCGACGCCTTCCGCGCTCATCAGCATCGACGTACGGCCCGACGGCCTCTCGGAGGCTCCGCACTGGATGCCGGGCACCACGGAGAACCTGACCGTGCTGCGGCACCCCGGGGCAGAGTTCCGCGCCGCGAAGCGACCGGTAGCGCACATCGTGCCGCTGCGCGAGGAGGACGGCAGCAACGCCGATCTGGTCCGGTCGAAGGCTGTTGGAGTCAGGGGTGGGGATCATCCCGCCGTGACCCCGGCCAACGAGCCGGCCGCTCCACTCTGGAGCCGACGCTGCTCCTGTCGGGCCGACCGTAGCGACGGGGACTGCACAACTAAGCTGTTTTCACGTCGCGTTGGGGAACCTGTCGCCCCATCGCCAGGACCCGACGACAGCAACGCCTCGTCCGGGGCGGTCGACGAACATCCGAGCCTTCGTCGTCGACGGGGACGTCGGTGTCGCGGTAGGCAGCAGGGGGCATGGCGTGGGCCCTGTCTCTCTGGGCATCTGAGGCCAGAGGCGGGCGCATGGCACCCAGACGGGCACGACGGCGCCCCGCGTTGACTTCCACGCCGCAGATTCCCCGGAGCTGCTGAGGATCGAGTCGCCGCCTCCGTCATGTGACGTGGCCCGACTGAGTCCGCGCTGCGGCTTCCACAAGGCTCCCGCTCCACATGCGCAGTCGGCGGCTGTCGGCGCCATCGTGCTATTTTGCATCATGCAAAGCTTGATGCGGGGAGGAGTAAGAACGCCACAAGCAACGGGGGCCGTGGACGCCTTTTCGTCGGTCCGTGAACGGCCGGAGGGGGAAACTGTGCGGCCAGTTGGGACACGAGCTCTGCACTCGCCCAGAGCGGCCATGCGGCCCGTGGCCGTTCCCAAGGTGATGCCGCGCATCAACGCGAGGCGCGCCTGGCGCGGGTCGGGTTTCCGTGAGGGTTCGCGACGAAGTTCCCGCCCCCGGACGAGACCGAAGGATTTCCAACGCTTTGATGCCCATGACGCCCGGTACTGGGCGACGAATAGCTGGAGGCTCCACCTCATGCTGATTGCCCAGCGTCCGTCGTTGACCGAAGAGGTCGTCGACGAGTTCCGCTCCCGGTTCGTGATCGAGCCGCTGGAGCCGGGCTTCGGTTACACCCTCGGCAACTCGCTCCGCCGCACCCTCCTCTCGTCGATCCCCGGCGCTGCTGTCACCAGCATCCGTATCGACGGTGTCCTGCACGAGTTCACCACCGTGCCGGGCGTCAGGGAGGACGTCACCGACCTGATCCTCAACATCAAGGAGGTGGTCGTCTCCTCCGACGATGACGAGCCGGTCGTGATGTACCTGCGCAAGCAGGGCCCAGGGCTGGTCACCGCCGCCGACATCGCGCTGCGGAGCACTGTCGAGGTGCACAACCCCGACCTGATCCTCGCCACGCTCAACAGCAAGGGCAAACTGCAGATGGAGCTCACGGTCGAGCGCGGCCGCGGTTACGTCTCCGCAGTACAGAACAAGCAGGTGGGCCAAGAGATCGGCCGTATCCCGGTCGACTCCATATACAGCCCCGTGCGCAAGGTCACCTACAAGGTCGAGGCGACCCGCGTCGAGCAGCGCACCGACTTCGACAAGCTGATCGTCGACGTCGAGACCAAGCAGGCCATGCGCCCCCGTGACGCCATGGCGTCGGCCGGCAAGACCCTGGTCGAGCTGTTCGGTATCGCCCGCGAGCTCAACATCGACGCCGAGGGCATCGACATGGGCCCGTCCCCGACGGACACCGCCCTCGCCGCCGACCTGGCCCTGCCGATCGAGGAACTCGATCTCACCGTCCGCTCCTACAACTGCCTCAAGCGTGAAGGCATCCACTCCGTGGAGGAGTTGGTCGCCCGCTCCGAGGCCGACCTCCTCGACATCCGCAACTTCGGCACAAAGTCCATCGACGAGGTCAAGGCAAAGCTGACCGATATGGGCCTGGCCTTCAAGGACAGCCCCGGAGTCGACCCGCTCGCCACCTTCGGCAGCACCGCCTGAGTCCGGGCCGCCGTGCGGCGGGCAGTGGCTGGAGAGCAAGCAGTACGGAGCGCTCAACGGCTGTGGGAGATGCCCCACGGCTCTGTCGTGGAGGCCCAAGGACTGCACCCACGGCCGACTAGACGCTCTCCGGCGGCCGAACGCACCGCCATCGACGGCTGTGACACATGTCCTCCCGACCATCCACCACCTGCACATCCCACGCGGATTGCCGAACTCGACCCGATCGAAGGCAGGGGAGCCTCCGCGTTCACTGTTGACCTCCACGATTCGTTCGTCCACCCACGTCCCCTCAGGCCGCGCCTGCCAAGAGGAGCCCTTCGGTCTCGGCGGCGGGGACCAACGAAGCCCTGGGACCAAACACCAGTTTCGGCATAGTGCAATCTTTGCTCTAGGCAAGGGTGCTCTTTCCGTTGCGCACCGTACCTGTTGGCGTACCCGCTTTCCGTCCCAGGAGGTCCGATGCCCATTTCCCGCAGCACGATCGGAACCGTCGCTGTCGGCGGGACCCTGACCGTGACCCTCGTCGCCCTGGCATACCCGAGCATGCTCGGCGTCCAGAACGCGTCGACCAACCAGTCCCGCGTGATCGCCGGCACCCAATGGGGACCGCTCACCGAGGCCGACCGCAACTTCGTGGTCTTCGTCCGTTCCGCAGGACTGTGGGAGGGCCCCTCCGGGCAACTGGCCATGGAGAAGGGGACGACCGCCGCCGTGCGCGAGGCAGGTCGTCATCTGGTCATCGGGCACGCCGCACTCGACGCCAGTTGCCGAAGGATCGCCCCCGAGCTGAACATCACCATTCCCAACGAGCCCACTCCCCAGCAGCAGGGTTTCCTGGAGAAGTTCAAGTCGGACACGGGCCGGCAGTTCGACTCCGACCTGGCCAACATCCTGCGCGTCACGCACGGTTCGATCTTCTCCACGATCGCCAAGATCCGCGCCACCACCGAGAACACCCTCGTTCGTCAACTGGCCGACCAGGCCAACGATGTGGTCCTGGATCACATCGGGATGATGGAGAAGACCGAGCTCGTGAACTTCGACCAGGTCAACAACATGGAGACGAACCCGCCGAAGCTTCCGGCCGGCCAGGTCACACCGCCAGTGCCGCAACCGGGAGCGCCCGTGGTCGCGCTCACGGTGCCCTCCGGTCTACCGACCGACGGAGTACCGACCGGCCCGACCACCGCTCAGTCGCCGTCGCCCACCCCGACGGTCGGATGACCGGCAAGGAGAGCTCCGCACACGCGCCCAAGCCGGCCGGTACGTCATCGGGTCCTGGCCCCTTCCGCGGGACGTCGGCAGGCCGCTCTCTTCCGTCCGAACGGTGGTGAGGCCGACCGGGCCCGCGGACCGTCGGTGCCGCGGCGGTCGCTTCCGGCGATACGTCAGCTACTGGTGAGCAGGTGCCGGACGACGTACCCGGCGGAGTCCACCCCGGAGCTGCCGCCTTCGACCAGGGCGGCGACGGCGACGCGGGAGTTGTACGCGGTCAGCCAGCCGTTGGTGTGGTCGCCCTCCTCTGCGGTGCCGGTCTTGGCTCCGACGCCGGTCAGGCCACCGAGGCGCGGTGCGGCGGTACCGCTGGTGGCCACGGTACGCATCATCGACTGGAGGTAGCCGGCCGTGCGGACGGAGATGGGCCGGGGCGCGGTGTCCTGGTGCTGCCCGGGCAGGATGACGGGCTGCTTGAAGCCGACGCCTCGCACGGTGGCCGCCACGGACGCCATGAACAACGGGGTGGCCGTCACCCGGCCCTGGCCTATGAACTGGGCGGCCTGGTCGCCGCCCTGGACGTCCGCCGGGATGCTCGGGTCGGTGGTGGCGACCCCTCCGCCGATGGACCAACTGCCCATGCCGAAGACGTCAACGGCCTCCTCGTGGAGGGCGGAGGCGTCTCCGTCGTGTACGAGGTAGTGGAAGCCGTCCTTGATGAAGGAGGTGTTGCACGAGACCGTGAACGCCTGGGCGATCGTGGAGCCCGCGTTGGGGCGTACCCCGGAATCGTTGTGGAACAGCTGGCTGTTGGCCGTCAGCGAGTCCGTGCCAGGTGGCGCAGCAGGTCCATGGCCCGCGGCTCCACATGGACCAGTTCACCGGCCCGGCGGAGCTGATGCCGCCCCGCGTCCAGTTCGTACTCCCCGAAGCGGTACTTGTCCCCCTGCACCTTTGCATCGTACAAGCCTGAACTACCGCTGTGTGGTGCCCCCTTGACGGTACGACCGCCTCGCCTGGAGTACCGCGGGCAGTTCACGAACCGTCGCCTGTGCGATCACGTCGGAACCTCGGGTGCCGTCTACGAATCGATGTGCAAGCCCAAGGCAGGAGTCGGAAGACGGAATGCGCGAGCTGGTCGATACACGGGGAACGCCAGGTGGTTCCTGGCGTTGGCCCTGGCACGCTCTCAGTCGCCGGACGTCTGCCCGCGGCGCGGCACCTGGGGCGACATCGCGGCCTCGGCCTCCGCCTTGGCGTCGCTCACTGCGGCGGCGGCCTGCTTCCCGGCCTCGTCGGCAGCCGTCGCGGCGTCGAGCGAGACCGACGAGCCCGCGTCGAGTTCCGGAACCCGACCGTCGCGCGGGGTGTCGGCGTCGGCGACTTCCTCGGCTTGCGCGGGCTGGGGACGGCCGGCCGCGGACTGGTCCCCGAACGCACTGGTGACAGTCCGCACCGCCTCGGTCAGCTCCCCCGGGATCACCCAGAACGTGTTGTTGTCGCTGCTCGCCAGGTGCGGGAGCGTCTCCAGGTACTTGTAGGCCAGGACCTTCGGGTCGGCGTTGTTGCGATGGACGGCCTGGAAGACGAGCTCCACCGCCTTGGCCTCGCCGTCCGCCCGCAGGATCATGGCCTGTTGCGCGCCCTGTGCTTCCAGGATGTCCTTCTGTCGCGTGCCCTCCGCGGTCAGGATCTTGGCCTGCCGCTCCCCTTCGGCGTGCAGGATGGCCGCGCGCTTGTCACGCTCGGCCCGCATCTGCTTCTCCATCGCCTCCTTGATGGTGGCCGGCGGATCGATGGCCTTGATCTCGACGCGGTTGACCCGGATCCCCCACTTGCCGGTGGCGTCGTCGAGGACGGCGCGCAGCCGGGAGTTGATCTCCTCACGCGAGGTGAGCGTCTCCTCCAGGTCCATGCTGCCGATGACGTTGCGCAGCGTGGTCACGGTGAGCTGATCGATCGCCTGGAGATAGTCGGCGACCTCGTAGGCCGCGGCCCGCGGGTCGGTGATCTGGTAGTAGAGCACGGTGTCGATGTTCACCACGAGGTTGTCCTCGGTGATCACCGGCCTGGGGTCGGACGAGTACACCTGCTCACGCACGTCGAGTTTGGTGTTGACGCGGTCCGCCACCGGCAGGACGAAGTTCAGGCCGGGCTGCAGTGTCCGGCGGTATCTGCCGAACCGCTCGATGTTGTAGCGGCGCGCCTGCGGGACGATCCGCACCGCGGCGGCGAAGAGGAAGACGACGACGAGGGCCACCACCAGGGTGACGATGACAACCGGGTCCACAGTGCCTCCGTTGCTGTGTGTTCAGCCGTTCTCAGCCGTTCATGGAAGGAGTTCGCGGGGGTAGACGATGGCCGTGGCGCCCTCGATCTCCATGACGTCCACCAGCGCTCCCGCCGGGATCACCAGGCTTTCGTCGAGGGAGCGGGCGGACCACTCCTCGCCCGCCAGCTTGATCAGGCCGTGCGTGGCGGTGACCTCCTGCACGACCTCGGCCCGCTTGCCGACCAGCGCGTCGCTGCCCTCGCGGATGAGGGGTTGCTGTGCCAGGAGCCGTAGCGCGAGGGGACGGACGAGGACGAGACCCGCTGCCGCCGTCACCGCGAAGGCCACGGCCTGGCCGAGAGCGCCGACTCCCACTCCGGCGACCACGGCGGTGACCAGGGCGGCGCCCGACAGGAGTCCGAGGACCAGTGTCAGGGTGAAGAACTCCGCGGCCCCCAGGACCGCGGCGGCGAGCAACCAGACGAACCACGGCATCGAACCGCCCTCCTCTTGGGGCTTTCTTTACCAAGCTACTCCCCGTAGCGCCGGACAGGACAGACACCAGGAGTCAGCCCCGACGGCCGGGACGCACCTCCCGATCAGGGGCCAGGGTGCGAGCGAGGCGCTCGGCAGGGCCGCGAACTCGTCGGCGCCGGACAGCTCGATGCAAACGTCCTCGACGCTCCGCCGGGCGACCTGCTCGTAGCCGCGCATCCGCTCCTAACGATCAGTGCGACAGCGTCCTTGCCCAGAACAACGACGGTCTGCTCGTCGAGCCGACCATTTCGATCCCGCCATGTGTGCAGGTGGGACCCGGCGGCCTCGGTGGCTGCCGGGTCCCACCGTTCTCACCCGGCCGGCCTCCTTCCGTGCGCCGATCGCCTGGCACGCCGAGCCAGCATGCCTCCGCCGGCGAGCACGACGACGGCCGCGCCTCCTGCCGACAGGGCGGTCCCGCGGCCGAGTCCCAGGATCGTGTCCCCGGCCCGGGCCGCGTTCTTGGCCCCGCCCGGCTCCGGTGCTCTCAGGTGCAGGCCCCGGCAGGCGGCCGGGACGGCGACGGTCCCGGCGCCGTCCGCGACCTCGAACTGGAACGCGCTGCTCTGTGTGTCGCCGTCGGCGGAGACGACGGTGTAGCTGAGCGTGCTGACGCCCGAGCGCAGCGGGACGACCGCCGCGCAGGTGACGGAGTCGTCGGCGACGACGGGCTGTCCGACGGACACCGGGGTGCCGTCGGGTCCGACCAGGCTGACCTTCGGCGTGGTGCCGGGTTTCAGCGGACCGAAGGTCAGCGAGAGGACGTCCACGCCGGGGGCGACCTTGTCGCCCGGTCCCGGTGTCGCGTCCTTCAGCGCGGTGTGGGCGTGTGCGGGTACGCCGCCTAGGAACAGCAGCGCGCCCAGGCACCCCGACAGGACGGCGGACGCTCTCAGAAGTCGAAGTCGGCGCATGCGATCCGGTTGTCCTGTGCCTCGGCGGGGTGGACGACGATCGCGACGGCGTCCTCTCCGGTCTTGCGGGTGTTGTTGACCGTCGTCATGCCCATCCCCGACTTGTCGGCGGTGAACATCAGGTGCACCTCGTTCGGAGGCGCGGTCGCACCGCCCTTCTCGAACTGGAAGTGCTTCCCGCCGTTCCCGGCCGAGCAGTGCTGGGCGTGCAGGTGTGCCATGTAGGCGGCGCCGGGCTTCAGTCCCGTGAGGGAGACGGTCACGGTGGTGCCCTGCGCCCCCTGGGCCAGCCAGGCGGTGCCCTTGACGTCGTCCATGCCGGGCGGGCGGGTGTCGAGCAGGGCGAAGGTGCCCTTCACCACCTCGGCGCCGGGGACCTTGTCGGCCGGTGTGGCCGACGGGTCGCCCATCGCCATGTCACCCATGCCGTCCATGGTCTTCGAGGGGGACGACGGGGCCGCCTTCTCGGCAGAGGTGTTCTCGGCGCTGTCACCACCGCAACCGGCCAGTAGAGCGGCCGTCGCCGCCAGGGTGACGCAGGCGACCGCCTGCCGGGCCCGGCGGCAGGTCGGGCGCTTCCGCGGCTCCACGGAGCTCGGGGACAGGGTTTCGGATGTGCTGTCTTGCATGGGAGAACTCCCGATCGTCGGCGTGCGGACGA
The DNA here is from genome assembly GCF_000383655.1 of Streptomyces sp. 351MFTsu5.1. NCBI lineage: Bacteria > Bacillati > Actinomycetota > Actinomycetes > Kitasatosporales > Streptomycetaceae > Streptomyces > Streptomyces sp. 351MFTsu5.1. The sequence continues at coordinate 641,721 of NZ_KB911775.1, forward strand.
GCCCGGACGACGTAGCGGGTTGCACGGCGGCATCCGCGGCACGACGTCAGGCGCGATCCGGAGAGTTGAGTGAGAGGCCGGCGCACTCATGTGCGCACCGGCCACGCGCCCGTCCTTCTGACACCGCCGGGATCGGTCTGTCCTCAGGACCCGATCGCGAGCAACGGTTGGGGAGACGGGCGGCAGACTGCCATACCGGGGCAGGGCGGCCCCCGGCGGACGACAGCGTGTCTCAGCTCGGCGGGAGTGGATCGCCGGCACTCAGGACCACCGGCAGCGGACCGGCGCGACGGGAGTTCGCACCAAGCCGCCGTACGGAAGAGCACGCGGCAGACGCGGCGCAGCGGTGCGAACAAGGCGGCGGCGAGGGCGCGGCCGATCCGGTGGACGGCCGCCTCACCCCGCCACAGCCACACACCGCACGCGACGGCGGCCACCAGGTGAGCCAGAAGCATCCCGCCGGAACCCCCGTGCGTCACCAGGGACAACAGCGGCTCTTCGGCGGGTTGCCCCATCGTGCCGGGGTGGTGCACGAGCATGCCCGAGTGGGACATCGCCGCCATGCCGTGCTGGGTCGCGGAGAACCTCGACACCTCCGGCGCACCGGCCGCCGTGTTCCTCGCGGACACCAGCCCGGGAGCCAGACTGAACAGCAGATGCTGCATCCCCTGCGCGACGACCGTGGCGCCGACGACCGTCTCCACGCCGCGCTCTCGGAGCGTCAGCCACCACCCCGCCGAGACAGTCGCGGCGAAGGCCACACCCACCGCCCACCACGGCAGGAAGTCACCGGACATCAGTGCGTGCCCCAGCGCCGTCGTCACGACGCAGACCGCCGCGAACACCGCTGCGCGCACCGGTCGCGCGGTGGCCGCCATGCGTGCCACCGCGCAGGCGGTGCGTTCGGGGCATCGGGTGGCTCCTCCGGCCGGCAGGTTCCCGTCTCTTACGGGCTCGCGGACCGAAGCGTTCACGCGTGCGCGTCGGCGAACGCTTCGGCGCCGCCTCACGGGTTGATCTTCACGTTCTTCGACACGGTGACCTGGTCGATGTCGGAGATTCGGACGGTGGCCCGGATCGTCCAGGTCCCGGCGAGCGGCAGGTCGAGGGTGTCACTGCCCCAGTAGCCGCGCTGGTCGACGAGCCGGGCGTCGAGCGGGCCGACGTTGCGGGCGGAGTGGGTGAAGGTGAGGCGCAGTTCGGGGATGGCGACGAGACTGCCGTCGGCGGCGAAGATCACCGCCTCGACGACGTTCCGTCCCACGCGCCCCGGTTCCAGGGTCACCTGTACCTTGCCGCGCCCGCCGCGCGTACCCGTGTCGAAAGGGATCAGGGTCAGGCTCACGTCAGGCTGGCCGGGAACCCTGGAGACCGTCTCGGCCGCCGAGCTCTCGGCGGCGGCCCGTCCCGGCTGACTGCCCGTCAACACAGTAGTGACCGCGAGCACCAGGACGCCGATCACCACCTCGGCGAGTACGGACCTACGCAGCCCGCGCCGGTGGGTGTCGGTCCCGGACCCGTCCGACACCGGGCCGGTCGGAAGACCCTGGTCCCCGCCCCCCACAGTCACCAGCACCGGTTCCTCCCGAGACACGGTCCGCATCCGCTCGGTCCAGCTCCTCGAATACGACGCCGCCACAAGCATCAGGACCACCGCCCCGATCTTCAGGACGAGCAGTCGGCCGTAGGACGTGGCGAACGCCTCCCAAGAGCCGAGCCCGCGCCAGGACTGGTAGACACCGGTGGCCGCCAGCACCGCCACCGCGGCCAGGGCGAGCCGGGAGAAGCGGGCCACGGCGGCGGGCCGGAGCGGTTCGGCGGCCGGTGCCCGGTACAACGCGAGGAGCAGGGCGGTCAGCCCGCCGAGCCACACCGCCATGGCGAGCAGGTGCAGTACGGAGGAGACCATCGCCACGGGCACCTGGATTCCCGCGGAGGCGTGCTCGGACGCGGCCCAGGTCGCGGCCAGACCGAGGACGAGCGCGACACCGAGGACGGTCCAACCCCGGCCCGCCTTCCCCCCGAACCGCCCCCGCCGCAGCAGAAACCCGGCCGCCACGAGCAGGACCAGACGGGCCATCAGGGCGATACCCGGCCGACTGCCCACGGCGTCCCGCAGCAGCCCGGGGTCGAACGCACCGCCCGGCCCGTCCCCGCTCGCGTAAGGCCCGCGGAGCAGCAGCAGGGCGATCGTCGACAGCGTCAGGGCCCACCAACCGGTCAGCAGTGACCCGCGCGCCGCCTGCACGGCGGCGGCCCCGGGTCGGCACACCGTGACGAACACCCCGCCGCCGATGAGCAGGGCCAGTCCGGCGTAGGCGACGTAGCGGCCGACGCCGTAGAGCACGTTGACGGCCGGGTCCACGGCCGGTTCGGCGGTCGCCTCTGCCCGGGTCTGCGACGGTGCTCCGATTGAGAAGGTGAAGGCGCCGGAGACGGCGTGGCTGTCCGCCGACAGCACGCGCCAGGAGACGGTGTACGTGCCTTCCTGGAGGTCGCCGGTCACGGGTACTCGGGCGGTGTCCGCCGCGCCGTCCGCGTGGGTGGGGTCGCCCGCGGTCACCGGGCGGCCGTCGGGGTCGAGCACCCGCACCGAGTCCTCGGCGAGGGCCACGGACTCGTCGAAGGAGACCGTCACCTCCTTCGGCGCCGTTTTCAGCACGGTGGCCGCACGTGGGTCACTGGAGGTCAGCACCGCGTGAGCCGAGGCGGGTGCGGCACCGCCCAGCAGGACGCCGGCCAGCGTGGCGACCACGATCAGCAGAGCCCTGGTCAACCGGCCGCTTCGTTCGGTCCTACGTCGTTCCATGTCATGTCTCCGGATCGGCTGCTGGTTCTCGGGTGCGGCCGGACACCCTTGATCGGGTCCGGCACGCAGCAGGGCGGCACGAGTGCCGGTCAGCCGCTGCCCGAGGAGGCCCGCCGCCGCCTGATCAACCACCAGGCTCCCGCCGCCAGGAGCAGCGGTACGGCGACGAGCCCGGCGGACACCCCGCCGCTCCGCCCCGTGGCCTTCTTCCGGTCGGGACCGGCGCTCGTCGCCGCGGCCTCCGTGGCGCCCTGCACCTCCAGGACAGGAGCGGGCTGTTCAGGCTCCGCGCCACCGGTCGGCAGTTCGATCCAGCGGGACATCTCACCGTCGGCGTAGGTCTCGACGGTCTTGAACATCAGCTGTCGGGCGTCCGGCAACCGCCGGATCCTGACCTTGTGTTCGGCGTCGGTCCCGGTCTTGAGGGCGGGGCCCGCGACGGTGTACCCGTCGGATCTGGCCTTGAGTTTCCACCCCCTCGGGGCGTCGGCGAGCGTGACATCGCCGGGAGCGATGCCGTCAGGCAGGACGACACGCACCCGCTGGAAGCCGGCGCTGTCGGACTCGGCCTCGGAGACGAAGGTGAGGGTGACGTTCCGGGCCAGGGCCCGCGGGATGTCGGCCTCGACCTCCGCGTGGGCGGAGGCGGGATCGGCCAGGGTCGACGCGGCCGTCAGCGCGGCGGCTCCGGCCACGCCGAGACGACCCGTCGCGCGGGCGGCAGGGTGGATGGACACAGGGATGCTCCTTGCGGGAGAAGCCGGACAGCCCGAGGGGGCGGCCCGGACGAGGGACCGGTCGGGACGGGGGCGTGTCCCGGTGGTCCCCTGCGCACCAGTGCGTCCGCGAGGAGCGGTGGCCTTTCGCGCACCGGTCGCACGGAGCATCCGATGAGCGGCAGGGCGGGCAGCGGGCGGACCCGAGCGCCGCCCGACAGTGAACGAAGCCAGGAAGCAACGGCGGTCGCGACGCCTCTCACGGCACGCGCGATCCCCAGGGCGACCGCCACGGCCGCGTCGGCGCGGTGCAGCAACCAGATCACGGCCAGCGCTGACAGCAGGTGGACGGCGCTCATGGCGGCGGAGGCGTGCTGCCAGGTGTCCCCTTCGGCCGCGGCGGAAAGCATAGGACGGCGCATGCCGCCCGGGGCCGGAACCAACGTGCCCACGACGGTGAGCGCCAGGTGCACCCCGCCCTGCACGGCGAGGGCCGAGCCGAGAGCGGAGCCCAGGGAGAACCGCCGCCGGGCCACGGGCCACACGGCAGCGAACTGAGTTGCCCCCAGCAGCAGGACGAGCCGCCACGGCATCGCCCCGTCGGCGACCGCGTGATGCCCCAGAGCGGCGATCACGCTCCCGGCCAGGGCGAACACCCCGGCCCTGACACAGGCCGTGACGCGGCCGGTCTCCGTCCGGGACGGAGGTCCCTGCCCGGTCGCGCGACACTCGCCCTGAATGATCGCCCCTCCCTCCGCCCGGCAGGCCCCTTGATCCGAGGGGGATACGCAAGAGCCGCCCGCCGCGTTCACGTGCGGGGGTGCCACCGGTCACGAGTCCGCCGAACGGGGCGCCGAGCGGGTCGAGGGTCAGTGTGAGCTCGACAGCCGGCATTGGCACCATGCAAACGTGGCAGGTTTCAACCTACGCGCCCGAATGACCTTGGCGGTCGCCACCTCCGCCCTCCTCGCCAGCCTGACCGCGGGATGCGCACACGACAGCCCCACCGCCACCCCCTCCACCCCGGGTTCCGCCGTAGCGACCAGCACGCCCGGCGAGGCCACCGCCCGGCCCCAGGGCATCGACCTGACGGTCACTCACGCCGCCGCCCACCTTGACCGCTCGGGCGACGGCACCCTCACCATGACCGTCCGCAACGAGGACGGCGTCCCCGAACATCTCGGCATGGTCGCCACCCCCGGCCGAGAGCGCGGCACACTCGTCGGCGGCAAGTCGACTAAAGGCATCGGGATGCTGGACACGGCGGGAATCCTGCTCCCGGACGGGAGCACCGTCACCTTCGACGGCGACGGTCCACATGTGCTGCTCCGGCATGTGCACGGCATCACGCCCCGGCACATGCTGCCGATCGCGCTCCAGTTCGGCGTGGCGGGCCTCGTCCGCGTCCAGGCGCAGGTCACCACCGCGTGAACAAACCCCCGACACAACACCCCCTTGACATGCTTTGCATAATGCAAACGTAAGGAAGGGGAACGAATGGGTACCACCCAGGCGGCCGGACAGGCAGCCCGACAGACGGCCGAACAGAACGAGCGGACCCGAACTACGAAAGCCACCCTCACCCCCGCACACGGAGCAACGGGGCTGCGCACCGCACCCTGGGGCCTGATGGCGCTCGCCGTGATGGTCGGCGCGGGGGCGGGCGCGGGCTCGATCGTCTTCCGCTGGTGCATCACGGCCTTCACCCACCTCTTCTCCGGCCACGCGGACTACGCGGCCGCGCCCGGCACCGGGAACCCGCACGTGCCCTGGCTCGGCCCGTACTTCGTCCTGATCGTCCCGGTGCTCGGCGGTCTGCTGTACGGGCCTCTGGTGAACCGCTTCGCCAAGGAGGCACGGGGTCACGGGGTGCCCGAGGTGATGCTGGCGGTCGCCCAGCGCGGCGGCCGGATCAGCCCGAAGGTGGCGGTGGTCAAGACCCTGGCCTCCGCCCTGACCATCGGCTCCGGCGGCTCGGTGGGCCGCGAGGGACCGATCGTGCAGATCGGCTCGGCGCTCGGCTCCACCCTGGGCCGGATGACGAGGGCGACCGAGCACCGGATGAAGCTGCTGGTGGCGTGCGGTGCGGCGGGAGGTATCGCCGCGACCTTCAACGCGCCGCTCGCCGGGGTGTTCTTCGCCATGGAGCTGATCCTCGGCACCTTCTCCGCCGAGGCGTTCGGCGCGACTGTACTGGCCAGCGTCACCGCGAGCGTGATCGGCCGGGCCGCGTTCGGCAATGCGGCCTTCCTGAAGCTGCCCGCCTTCCGTGTCGACCACTTCGCGCAGTACGGCCTGTTCGCCCTGCTCGGTGTCGTCGCCGCGGTGGTCGGTGTGGGGTTCGCGCGGGTGCTCTACCTGATCGAGGACGCCTGCGACTGGGCCTGGCGCGGCCCGGAGTGGCTGCGCCCCGCGGTCGGTGGACTGGCACTCGGCCTGGTGCTGCTCGCCCTGCCGGAGATGTACGGGGTCGGCTACCCGGTGCTGGAGAAGGCCACCGCCGGCGGATACGCGGTGGGCTTCCTGCTCCTGCTGCTGGTGGGCAAGATGCTGGCGACCAGTCTGACCATCGGAATCGGCGGCTCGGGCGGGGTGTTCGCGCCCAGCCTGTTCATCGGGGCGATGCTCGGCGCGGCCTACGGCACCGGCGTCCACCACCTGCTGCCCGGCACGGCCGGCTCGGTGGGGGCGTACGCGCTGGTGGGCATGGGCGCGGTGTTCGCCGGGGCCGCCCGGGCGCCGATCACGGCGGTGGTGATCCTGTTCGAGCTGACAGGGGAGTACTCGATCATCCTGCCGTTGATGCTGGCCATCGTGCTGGCCACCGTCACCAGCCGCCTGCTGACCCGCGACACGATCTACACCCTCAAGCTGCGCCGCCGCGGCATCGACCTCGAAGGCGCCGCCCCCGGAGCCCGGATCGGCGCCCAGCAGGTCGGCTCCGTCATGGACCCCCTCCCTTCATCGCTGTCCGCGTCAACCGAACTCACTGATGCGGCAGACCTGTTGGGCCTGTCCGGATACGGCGCACTGCCGGTGGTCGACGACTCCGGGCAGTACGTGGGTGTCGTCACCGCCCAGGCGATCGCCGAGGCGCTGACCGAACAGCCGGACGCGGCCCCGGTCGAGGTCGGCCGCCTGGCCGAGATGCCCGCCCGCGTCACGACCGACCAGCCCCTCGCGCAGGCCCTCCACACCCTGCTCTCGGCCGCGGGCAGCGGGGTCCCGGTCCTCGATCCCGCACTCGGCTCACCGGTCGGCTGGCTCAGCCACCAGAGCGCGCTGCGCGCGGTGCACACGGTCGGGTGATCGGATCCCGAGAGGACCTCGAGCATCTATTTTGCACTGTGCAAAACTGGGTACTGGTGACCTCGACGGAATGACCGTCCCCCAGGGAGGTGGACCATGTCAGCACACCACGTCCAGCGCGCCTACTCCTTCGCCTGTCTCCAGTGCGGACACGGATGGGAGAGCACGTACGACATCGATGTGACGGTGGACGAGCACGCCCGGCTCGTCGCCGTCTACCACCTGGGCAACGAGCGCACGCCCTCACCCCTGCAGTCCCCGCAGTGCCCCGCCTGCGAGAGCCACAAGATACGCATCATGCGGCCGGGGCGCGTGGCCTCCGCACATCTGCACGAGACCTGAGCCCGTGCAGGCGCACTTCGATCCGCCGGCCTGGCTGGAGGTGCTCGGCTGGGTGAGCCTGGCGCTGGCCGGTGCCAGCGCACTGGCGATCATCGCGGACATCGGGCTCCGCGGCGCACGCCAGCGCATGTGGATCATGCACCTCGTGTATCCGATCACGGCCCTGTACTGGGGCCCGGTCGCCCTGTGGTTCTACGCCGCCCACGGCCGACGCACCTCCCGCCCCGTGATCGAGGCGGAGGGCGAGCCGGATCCGGACAACCTGCCCGCGTGGGTGAGCTCGGCCAAGGCCATCAGCCACTGCGGGGCCGGCTGCGCGTTGGGGGACATCGCCGGTGAGTGGCTGGTCCACGCGACCGGCTTCACCCTCGCCGGAAAGCCGCTGTACGCGGACTTCCTGCTGGACTTCTCGTTCGCCTGGCTGCTCGGCATCGGCTTCCAGTACTTCACCATCGCTCCCATGCGCGACATCGGCCCCATGCGGGCACTGTGGGCCGCCGTGAAGGCCGACACCTTCTCCATCGTGTCGTTCCAGATCGGCCTGTTCGCGGGCATGTGGTTCTACCAGGAGGTCCTCTTCGCGCCGGGCCTGGCCAAGACGACCGCCTCGTACTGGCTGTTCATGCAACTCGCCATGGTCGTCGGCTTCTTCACCGCGTGGCCCGTCAACGGTTGGCTGGTCCGGGCGGGATGGAAGGAGAAGATGTGACCCCGGCCGACGGTGGCCGCGCTGGAAAGTCCATCGCCTGGACCCCACGTCGTTCAGTGACACACATCACGCAACGGGATGCAAAATTTGCCTAGTGCAATGACGGAATTCGTCGACCGGGCCGTACCTCCTGACACATCGTCCGCGACTCAGGAGGCCCCATGCCCTTCTCCGGCAAAACGTTCGGCACCGTCTTCGTGGGCGGCGCCCTGGTCCTCACCTTGGCCGCGCTCGCCTACCCGTCCCTGCTGGGAGTACAGAACGCCTCGAAGAACCAGTCCCGCATCATCGCCAGCACCCAGTGGGGATCACTGACCGAAGCCGATCGGGACTTCGTGGTCAAGGTGCGTGCCGCCGGGCTGTGGGAGTACCCGCTGGGCCAGTTGGCGATGCAGCGGGGCACGACGGCGGAGATGAAAGAGGCCGGCGCACATCTCGTCGTCGGTCATGCCGGGCTCGACCAGCTGTGCCGCCGGATCGCTCCTGAACTGAACATCACCCTGCCCAACCAGGCGTCTCCCTAGCAGCAGCAGTTCGTGGCGACCGCGGACTCCAAGGTCGGCCGGGAGTTCGATTCCACCGCCGTCAACATCATGCGCGTCACGCACGGCCAGATCTTCCCGGTCATCGCCAAGATCCGCGCCACCACGGAGAACACCCTGGTCCGTCAGCTGGCCGACCTGGCCAACGACACGGTGCTGGACCACATCACGGTCCTGGAGAACACCGGCATGGTCAACTACCAGCAGGTCAACTTTCAGCAGACCACGCCACCCAAGCTCCCGAAGGGACAGTTGACCCCGCCCGCACCCCAACCGGGCTCCCCTGTCGTCGTCCTCACCCCCAGGCCGGACCTGGACGTGAACACGAGTTCACCCACGCCTTCCCCCAACCCGGCCGTCGGATGATCAGCTGCCGGATCCAAGCTTCGGTCCGGATGCGGGCACGGCAAGCCGGTGCGAACGCACCACCGCGACCACGGACACGACGGCGAAGGCTGCGGCCCAGCCGCCCAGCTCACGCAGCGGGTCCAGCAGAGAGGAACTGGCCTCCACGCCTCGCGGTGGCACCCTCCCCTTCACGTCGTACACCACAGCGATCGCGTCGCCGGGCCGGGTGGCCTGCCCGCAGCCGCGCCAGATGCGAACGTTCAGAGGCACGCCGTCCTCGTCAGCCACCGAGCACAGGTAACGACCGTGCCCGGAGACGGCGTGCGAACCCCCTTCGACCGAGGTCACCACCACGGACTCCACACGTCCACGTTCCGCCAGCACCAGACTGACGGCGGCCTGGGGCGCCTGGAACACCAGACACATACCGAGCACGGCGGCGACACCGACCAGCGCCCGCCCCGCGCGCCGCACACAGAGGTGAAGAATGAGCAGTGCCACACACAGCAGACCGGCCTCGCCGTCGGCCAACCAGGAGATCCCGTACCACGAACCGGCGACCGCACAACCGACGACCGCATACACGGCCGCGCCCCCGGTCAGAACGGCCCTCGCCGTCAGTCGGCGCGGCGGCAGCCCGACGAATTCGGCAGGCCCCCATACCGTGCTGCGCAGATACGCCACAAGGTGCGGCTCCGGCACGGCCATGAGCCGCCGTCTTCGCCGCATACCTGCTACTCCGCCCGTAGGTCTGGCGCGCCGGGGACCGGCACAGCACCAGTCGACCTTCACCATTCCCTTGCATTATGCAAAATGAGCGGCGAACAGAAAAGTGCGGCCCGACCATGACACTCGAGAACGGGTCAGGCGTCCCGGGCGACCGGCACGTCCATCGCCCAGCCCAGCGGGTGCGGCTCCGCCTGGTCCAGGGCCGGAGCGAGCGGCTCTCCCCCGGCCTCGTTGAAGGCGGCCAGCGCCTCGATCAGGGCCAGCCGCTGGGTCGGCCTGAGCTTCTCCACGATCACGGCGATCTCGGAACGGCGGCGGGCGGTGACGTCGGCGACCGTGCGGCGCCCCTCCTCGGTGAGCTGCAGCAGCGTCTCACGGCGGTTGCCCGGGTTGGCCTGCCGGTCGGCGAGCCCGGCGGCGATCAGCCGGTCGACCATGCGCATGGCGGTGGACGGCGCGACCTGGAGCAGGTCGGCGAGCGTGACCAATTTGGTGGCGCCTCGGGTGGACAGCACGACCAGCATCCGGAACTGCGGCAGCGTGACTCTCTCCTCGACAGCCGCGAGGGAACGGGCGGAGACCGCCACCAGCAAGCGGGACGCGGTCAGCACCGAACGGGTCACCACGTCCACATCGTCCATCGCCCCAGTGGGGGCCTCACGCTCCGGCATGCTTCCTTTGTACCGTGCTGAAGCCCCTGCTCACTCACGCGATGGGAACAGATTTTCCTTCCCCGTGACCCCCATGGCCGTGGTAGCGCAGCAGGAGCATCGCGGCGTCGTCGTGGGGCGGGCCGCCTGCATGCTGGGCGAGATCCGCCCGCAGCGCCTCCAGGGCGCGATGCGCGTCCGGGTCCTTCAGGAGATGGGCCCGTTCGCCGACGGGGTAGAAACGCCCCTCGTCGTCGCGGGCCTCGGTGACTCCGTCGGTGTACAGCAGGAGCTGTTCCCCGGGGGCGAAGTCCACCCGGTAGGGCTCTGGCCCCTCGCTTCCGTGGGCGCCCAGCCCCAGTGGAAGAGCGAAGGAGGGCGGTTGCGGGAAGTCGACGGTGCCGTTCCGCCGTACGACCATAGGGGCCGGATGGCCGTAGTTGAGGAAGACCGCCTCGCCGTCCGTGCCGATCTGGCCGAGGATCGCGGTGACGAACTTCTCACCTTCCAGCTCCCTGGCCACGCTCCGCTCCAGGCGCTCGCCGAGCCCCAGCAGGTCCGGCTCGTCGTGAGCCGCCTCCCGGAATGCGCCGAGCACGACGGCGGCCGTCTCCACCGCGGCCAGGCCCTTGCCCTGGACATCACCGACGATCACGCGGATGCCGTGCGGCGAGGCCACCACCTCGTACAGGTCCCCGCCGATGCGCGCCTCCGCGACCGCCGAGGTGTACGAGACCGCCGCCTGGAGCGGACCCGCGGTCAGCGGCACCGGCCGCAGCAGCACCCGCTGTGCGACCTCAGCGATCGAGCGCACACTGGCCAGCTCCGCTTCCCGGCGCGAACGCATCACGGCCGCGGCTACACCCACGCCGGTGACACCGGCCACCGAGGCCAGTGCGGTGTAACCGCGACGTTCCTCGAACAGGCCGTCGTACACACCGAGCGCCACGCACAGCACAAGGGCCGCGAGCCCGAACACCGCCGTACGACGCCATCCGCCGACCAGTCCCGCGAACGCGGGTCCGAGCGAGACGAGCGGGAGGAAACCGATGCCAGGACCGGCCACGACGTCCATCACCGCGACCACCGCCATCACGACGACCGGCGTGCAGGACAGAACCGCCCCACTCGACGGTGGTTTCCGGTCCGTCATCGCACACTCCAGCGGTCTAGCGGCTGTCGAGAGCCGCCCTTTCTTCCCGCAGGCGCCCCTCCCCCACCTTTAGACTATGCAAAGGTGGCTCCCACGACACCGTCCTGACTCCAGGTCCTTTACCCAATCGAGTCCGAGAGCCGGCATCCCGGACGCGCGAAAGGCGACGATGGCTGACAGAGACACCGGAACCAGCCGCCCGCAACGGCCCACCGGATGGCGGCGCCTGGCCCTGCGACTGCCGGTCCTGCTCTTCCGCGCGGGACTGGGCCCCCTCTTCGGGAAACGGTTCCTGCTGCTGCACCACACCGGCCGAGTGACCGAACGGGATCACATGACGGCCCTCGAAGTGGTGACCCACGACCCCGCCACCGCGAGCTGGACCGTGGCCTCCGGCTTCGGCGCGAAGGCCGACTGGTACCGGAACCTGCGCGTGCAGCCGAAGACCCTCATCCAGGTCGGCAACCGCCCGCTCGCCGTCACCGCCCACTTCCTCGATCCCGAGGAAGGCGCCGACATCATGGCCGGGTACGCCCGCCGGCACCCGCGCACGGCCCGCCGCCTGTGCACGTTCATGAACCTTCGAGCGGACGGCACCGAGGCGTCGTACCGCACGGCCGGCCGGGAGATTCCTTTCGTGCGCCTCGACGGCGAGAACCCGCGCGGGCACACGCGACACTCCTGACCACCCGGGAGGGCGACAGCTCGCCCGCACAGCCGCTGCGAAAAACTGCGCGCGTGACTGGCGATCTAATTTTGCACTATGCAATGATTGCTGCGGGGAGGCCGACCCGACGGCCGCCTGCCATCCGGCGCCCAGGAGTGATGACGGCACAATCACGCGGCACAGGACGGCTCGGCGGCCGTCGGCGGGTTTCCCGGACACCCGGTACGGCCACCGGGGTCGCCCGGCCTCGCCCAGAGGGAGGAAAGAACGTGACCATCCCAGGGCAGGACGGCGAAGAAGTGCCGGACGAACCGGCCGCTGTACCTCGCACAGCGGACGAAGTCTGGCTGAGGTTCCTGACGGACAGCGAGCAGTCCATTTGCACGTCCGCCCCAAGAGAGCCCTCGGCGCAGGAGCGGGTATCCGCACGGCAACCCCCTCACCATGAGCCGGACCGGACAGCAAGACCGGAACCACGCTTTCGCGGCGCACGGGCCGACCACCGGACGAACACCGTGGGCGACCCATGGCAGCCGGACGACCTGTGGCCACTCTGGCGGGACCTCGACGGCCCCGCCAGGCTGCGTCGCGTTGGCCGCGCGGTCGCCACGGCCGCCGCGATCGCCGTGGCCCTGGGCGCCTGGTCCATCCTGTCCACCAGAGCGGGCGTGCCGGGCGACGGGCCGGGCGGCGCCACCATGCCATCGCACGTCACCGCGGTCGAGCCCACCCCACCCGCGCCCCCCGCGGACTGAACTCCCCGCCGGACTTGACCCGCGGGTACCACCACAAGGAGAAGCATTCGAGTAAGGCAGGGAGGCGTCACATGCCGACCGGATCCACACCCGCACCACCGCCCGCACTCCAAGCCCGCGACCTGCACAAGTCCTACGGCAGGCACCATGTCCTGCGCGGTGCTGACCTCACCGTCGCCCCCGGCCGACTCGTCGCTGTCGTCGGCGAGAACGGCGCCGGCAAGTCCACCCTGCTCAAGGCGCTGGCCGGAACCCTCCCTGTGGACCACGGCCGGATCGTCCTGTCCGGCACACTCGGCTACTGCCCCCAGGACCCCGTGCTCAACGGCAGCCTGACCGTCGCACAGCACCTGCGCCACTTCGCCGCCGCCCACCGCCTGCCCGGCCTCGACCGCGGCCACGAACTGGTACACCTGCTCGGCTACGAGCGATACGAGCAGACCGTCGTCGACGAACTCTCCGGCGGCACCCGGCAGAAGCTCAACCTCACCCTGGCCCTGCTGCACGACCCGGACGTGCTGCTCCTCGACGAGCCCTACCAGGGCTTCGACTGGGAGACCTACCTCCGCTTCTGGGACCTGGTCGAGGATCTGCGCGCCCGCGACAAGGCCGTCGTGGTCATCACTCACCTCGTCTTCGAGCAGGACCGCTTCGACGTACTGGCCGACCTCGTCGACGGCCGCCTGTCCCTGCGTAAGGCCGCCGAAGGGGACCGCCATGTCAACGCCTGAGGTTCCCCGACAGCGGCCGTTGTACGGGCAGTTCCCCACGGCCCTGCGTTTCTCGGTGCGCGACCAGACCCGCAACCGCCTCGCCGGACTGCTACTCGTGCTCTTCGTGCCCGTCTGGTACCTGGCGATGGACGCGCTGGCCTCAGGCGAGACGCTGGACTTCAAGCTGTACGCGACCGGCGAATTACTGCATGTCGACGGCGGCCGACTCACACTGATCTCCGCGGGACTCAACTCCGTGACGATGATCGCCGGTTTCGTCGTCTTCGACGCCGTCCGCAAGGCGCTCGCCTTCGACCGGCGCCTCGTCTTCGCCGGATATCGGCAGTCCACCCTCGTCGGCGCCAAGTCCCTCGCCGTCGCCCTGGTCGCGGCGGCGATCGCCCTCTACACCGCGCTCGCCATCCTCTTCTTCTGGCGCCCGACGGCAAGCGGCTGGTTCGCCGTCCTCGCCGGGTTCACGGTGATCGCCCTCACCTACGGCGCCCTCGGACTGCTCCTCGGCGTGCTCGTCAAGCGTGACCTGGAGGGCTTCTTCCTCATCATCATGGGCGGACTGATGGACACCTTCCTGCAGAACCCGCTGGGCAACCCGCTCGCCAACAAGCCCGTCCTGCAATGGTTCCCGTCCTTCGGCCCGATGCAGTTCGCGGCCGGCGGAGCCTTCGGGCACACCGCGCTGTGGGGCCATCTCGCCCTCGGCCTGGCCTGGGCCACTGGACTCGGTCTCCTGGGGCTCCTGATCTTCCGGGTCCGCACCCGCGTCCGGACCCGCTCGGTAGGCAGGGCGTGGTAACGGGCCACTCCCCGGACAGGACATCCGACTCGCACCACGAGACGACGTACGACCGTGGTCTCGGGGCCAGTCTGAAGTCATGCCTCTCATCTCGGGCCCCACGCCCTCGAAGTCATCTTCGCCGCGACAGAGTCGTGTCGGGGGACGGTTCCCGAGCGGACAACCCGCGTGGTCGGGCGGACTACACCTGTGCGTGGCTCCCACGAATTCCAGAACGTGAAGCGCCCCGCATCGCAGGGTCATCGCGCACGACCTCGACGCCACCCAAATCACCCCTGGAGCACGGCGGCACCACGGACCACGGCCTCCGCCACGTTCAGAGCCGCCGCATCCTCGTCGACAGACGCTGAGTCCCCATTTCCTGACCGCCGCCAGCGGCCCTTCACGGTCACGACTCCACATCGGTGGCACGGACGGCCAAAAACCATGGCATTATGCAAAGGTGAACCGCCGCACGGTGCACAAGCAAGGACCCGCGGCGGCTCTGGAGCGCCGGGAAGCCTGGTCGGCACGACGATTTGGCGTACCGGCGAGAGGGGCAACCGTGTCCACGATCCAGGTGGCACTCAACTGGGCCATGCGCCTCGACGGAGCCCTCGGCGTAGCCGTCGTCGACTACGTCAGCCGCATGACACTGGGCACCAAGAGCCGCCGCGCGGATCTCGACCTGGACCTGGCGGCCCACGCCTGCACCGATGTGGTGCGCGCGCACCTGTCCGCGCTGCAGTTGACCGGCCACAAGCCGGAACGGATCGAGGACATCCTGGTCACCCTCGACACCGAACTCCACCTCATCCGCCCGCTGAACCGCCGTGTCCACGAAGGTCTCTTCCTCATTCTCATCCTGGACCGCGAGCGTGCACGACCGGACCTCGTACGCAGTGAACTCCCTGGCATCGAAGCCCTGTTGTGAGAATGGGCGGGCCCAGGTGCCCGTCCGCCTTGGATTCACAGCCCCACCTGGGCACTCGTCAGGGCCCCCGCACGCGAACCTGTCGGTCGTCGCCCATGGCGACGCTTGTCGCACGATCAGCACGTTTGGAGATCTGACGTGGTCAGACGTATGGCGGACAACGCCTTCCGTAGCGAGCAGGAAAGAGACCGATACGCACCGCATGTACGCGCAGTCAACGAGATGGTCGACCAACTGCGCGACCAGGACGGCCGAGGCTGGATGCCGTACGTGGCGCCCTGGCACGGAGGCATGGAGGCCCGCGTGCTGAGCGTTCTCCGGGATCCCGGTCCCAAGACCCAGGACGGCACGGGCTCGGGTTTCCTCTGCGTGGAAAACGACGACGCCACTGCCGAACGGCAGTGCACCGGCTTCACCGAGGCCGGCATAGAGGCGCGCGACACGCTGCCCTGGAACGCCTACCCCTGGTACATCAACCGTGCGCCGAACGCCGAAGAACGCGGGGCGGGGATAACGGTCTTGGCACGTCTGCTTGCGCTGCTTCCCCGTCTCGAAGTAGTCCTCTTGCAGGGAGTCGACGCACAAAACTCCTGGCGACGGCTCGAGAGGACCCACCCACACCTCATACAGGACGGCGGTTACCAGGTCGTCAGCACCTATCACCCGGGCCGGCAAGCCCTGTGGTCACCGGATCCAGATGTCCGTGCCGCTCGGGAGCAGCACCGACACGAGTCCTATCAACTGGTGGCGAAGCTGCTCCAGCAGTAGCTGCCGCGAAAGCGACCCCGCCCGAGGTTTCCCAACGTCGGCGCCGCTTCCCCATCTCCCGGCGGTGCATTGGCCCCGACGTTGCGCTGTCGTCGAGGGAGTCACGTCCGGGCGCCTGCGACAAACGAGGAGCGTCATGTCCCGATAGGTGGTGTGGGCATGGCCGCAGCCTCGATTCCAATCGTGGCCCCGGCACATCCACCTGCCGCGGCCCTTCGCCCGTGTAGGGCTCTTGGCTGGAGCCGACCGCGGCGCTGGAGGTCAGTGGCTGCCGGTGAGTTCGCCGCTGAGCTTCTGGTGGATCTGGGCACTGGGCTGGTTCAGACCGATGATCTCGACTTCCTTGCCGCGTTGGGCGTACTTGGTCTCGATCGCGTCGAGGGCCGCGACGGAGGAGGCGTCCCAGATGTGAGTGTTGGACAGGTCGATGACGACCTTGCCCGGGTCGGTGGCGTAATTGAACTGCGTGACCAGGTCGTTGGAGGAGGCGAAGAACAGCTCACCCGTGACCCGGTAGACAACCGTGTTGCCGTCGGGGTCGACGACCGCGGTGACCTCGGCGAGGTGCGCGACGCGCTTGGCGAAGATCACCATGGCCGTGACGGTGCCGACGACAACGCCGATGGCCAGGTTGTGGGTGGCGACCACGACGGCGACGGTGAGCGCCATGACGGTGATCTCCCCCGTCGGCATCCGCTTCAGCGTCCTGGGGGCGATGGAGTGCCAGTCGAAGGTCGCGAAGGACACCATCACCATCACGGCGACGAGCGCGGCCATGGGAATGTCGGAGACGACCGGGCCGAAGACGATGCACAGCACCATCAGGAAGGCACCGGCGAGGAAGGTCGACAGTCGTGTGCGGGCTCCCGACACCCTCACGTTGATCATCGTCTGCCCGATCATGGCACAGCCGCCCATGCCGCCGAAGAAGCCGGTGACGATGTTGGCGATGCCCTGGCCGATCGACTCGCGGGTCTTGTTGGAGCGGGTGTCGGTGATGTCGTCGACCAGCTTGGCGGTCATCAGCGACTCCATCAGGCCGACCAGCGCCATGGCGAGCGCGTAGGGCGCGATGGTGGTGAGGGTGTCGAGGGTGAACGGCACGTCCGGCAGGCCGGGGCTGGGCAGCGAGGACGGCAAGGCTCCCTTGTCACCGACGGTCGGCACCGAGATCCCGGCCGCCACCGTGATCACCGTGAGAATGAGGATGGAGACGAGCGGCGCCGGGACCACCTTGGTGACCTTCGGGAAGAACACCATCAGCACGAGCCCGGCGACGATCAGCGGATAGACGGCCCACGGCACGTCGTGCATCTCCGGCACCTGCGCCATGAAGATCAGGACGGCGAGCGCGTTGACGAAGCCGACCATCACACTGCGCGGCACGAACCGCATCAGTTTGGCGACCCCGACCGCGCCGAGGACAACCTGGAAGACGCCGGCCAGGATGACGGCGGCCACCAGGTAGCCGAAGCCGTGCTCCCGGTTCAGAGGCGCGATGACGAGGGCAACGGCACCGGTCGCGGCGGAGATCATGGCGCGTCGGCCGCCGACGACGGAGATCGTCACGGCCATGGTGAAGGACGCGAACAGTCCGATCGCCGGGTCGACGCCGGCGATGATCGAGAACGAGATCGCCTCGGGAATCAGCGCGAGGGCGACCACCAGGCCGGCCAGGACTTCGGTGCGCCAGACCTTCGGGTCGTTCAACCAGTCAGGACGCAGACCGCGCAGCCGCGCGGCAGGAGACACAGCAACAGAAGACAAGGAATTGGGCACCTGTCGTGCTCGGGCACGCCCGGTCGGCGAACGCCGGGGACGTGCGGGACGCGCGGAGGCCGGACCGGCGCTCCGCTGACAGCCCGGGATACGGGCCGGAAGTCACAAAGGGTGGAGAGGTGTGCGGTGGGCGGCACGCACGAGGCAGCCGGGCGGCTCACGCAAGGGGGCGAATGGTCACGGCGGGCAGGCGGCGGCGATCAAAATCACGGGCTCACGCACGCTCTCTCCTGCAAGAATCGGATACTCACCGGGGGCGCCATAGGCCCCGGAACGGCAGCAGCGGGACAGCTGGCCCGCCCTCACCCTCAACGACTCTACCCTAACGTTAGAGTAGAGACTGGTGGGGTCGTACAGGCGACCCGCCCGAAGGAGAAGGGCCAGGAATCGCGAGCGTGGACGACAAGCACATGCAGATCGGCGAGGTCGCCGGGCGGACGGAGCTCTCTCTGCGCACCATCCGGCACTACGAGGAAACCGGCCTGGTCATCCCCTCTGCCCGCTCCCAGGGCGGCTTCCGCCTCTACACCGAGACCGACGTCGCCCGGCTCATGGTCATCCGCCGGATGAAACCCCTCGGCTTCACCCTGGAGCAGATGCGCGACCTGCTGGACGCCACAGATCGCCTGGACAGCCACGCCGCACTCGACGACGGCGAACGCGAGGCCCTGCTCGAACGCGTGCGCACCTACCAACAGGCGGCCGCCGAACAGGTGGAGAAGCTACGCGTCCAACTGGCCCGCGCCGAAGACTTCGCCGCTACCTTGGACGCCCGACTGGAGCAGAACACATCGGTCGTTCACTTCTAGAACCGCGGCATCACGTCATCAATTCACCTTCCGGCGAGGTCACCGAGGGCGCCTACAGCCTGCTCGCCCTGCAGAGGGACCTGTTCGCCGCGGTGTTCTTCGTCTTCTTCGGCCTGCACACCGACCCCGCGAACATCCCACCGGGCCGGACGCCCAGGACGCCGTCGGCCACGCGTGAGCAAGGACCAACGCCTGGCGGACACGAGGCAGCTGAGTCCGGACAGGTGCATGGCGCTGCCCATGACCCACGGGCCGCGCCGGGCGAGCAGCACGACAGCGGAGCGCGAGAAGCGCGGGCGCCTTCCTTGCCGAAGTCCGGCAATGTCTCCCCCGGCCACAGTGCGCATCAACAACCTGTCATTGCCACGTAAAGAACGTGTAGGGTTCCCAGCGGTGTGCCGGGAAGTCTGGTCGGCGGTTGGAGGACAACTCTCTTCACCGATCGGGGGTCCGGGTCATGGTGCTCGTCGTGGTTTTCGGAGTGGCACTGCTCATCGCGGTCCTGCTGTCAGGGCTCGCCGCCCGCACCGTCCTGTCCACCTCTCTGCTCTTCCTGGTCGGTGGCGCGCTCGTCAGCGACGGCTTCCTCGGCCTGATCCACATCACGCCGGACAGCGAGATCGTGTCCGTCACGGCGGACCTGGCGCTGTTCGCCGTGCTGTTCACCGACGGCATGCACGTCTCCTTCCCCAAACTGCGCGCCAACTGGCGCAACCCGGCCCGGGCGCTCGGGCTGGGCATGCCAATCGCCTTCGTCGGGATGGCGCTCATCACGCACTTCCTGGTCGGACTCGACTGGACGACGTCGTTCCTGGTCGGGGCCGTGCTGGCGCCTACCGACCCGGTGTTCGCCTCGGCGATCGTCGGGCGCAAGGAAGTCCCGGCGAAGCTGCGGCAGCTGCTGAACGTGGAGAGCGGCATCAACGACGGGCTCGCCCTGCCGGTCGTGCTCATCCTGATCGCCGCGGCCGGCCCCACCTCCGGTCACGCCGAGGCCGATCTCGGGAAGATCGCGTTGGAGCTGGTCCTGGGGCTGGTCTTCGGCGTCGTCCTC
This sequence comes from Streptomyces sp. 351MFTsu5.1, assembly GCF_000383655.1. Taxonomy (NCBI): domain Bacteria; kingdom Bacillati; phylum Actinomycetota; class Actinomycetes; order Kitasatosporales; family Streptomycetaceae; genus Streptomyces; species Streptomyces sp. 351MFTsu5.1. The sequence continues at coordinate 661,300 of NZ_KB911775.1, forward strand.
CCCTTCGTCGTGGTCGAGCTCGTCCGCTTCCGGCTGCTGGGCGCCGAGCCCAAGCTCCAGCCCCTGCTGCCGCTGGCCATCGGTGTCATCCTGTACGCCGTCTGTCACCTCACGCACGCCAACCCCTACCTCGCCGCGTTCTCCGCGGGCGCCGTCCTGACCGCGCGCTCCCTGGAGGCGAAGGCGGCCTTCGAGCCGCTCGGCGAAGCCCTGGCGGAGCTGGCCAAGTTCGCGGCCCTGCTGGTGTTCGGCGCACTGCTGACACCGCAGCTGTTCGGCGACCTGTCATTCGGCGGGTACGCCGTGGTGGTCCTGGCCATCGTGCTGATCCGGCCCATCTCGCTGCTGTTGTCACTGCTCGGCACCCGGTTCACGCGGCAGGAGAAGCTGGTCGCCGCCTGGTTCGGGCCGAAGGGCTTCGCCTCCGTCGTGTACGGGCTGCTGGTGCTCCAGGCAGGGATCCCGCAGGGCGAGGAGGCGTTCACACTGATCGCCGTGTGCATCGCCTTCTCGATCATCGCGCCCAGCTCCACCGACGTCCCGATCGCCCGCATGTTCCACGTGGACGACCTCACCGCGATGGACGGCGGCATCCCCCTCTCCCGAACCAGCAAGGAGAGCGGCCGTGTCGGCGCGTGAACTCACCGAGTCCTACCCGTCCTTCTCCATCGACGGCGTCTCCCACGCGGCCGTCCTGCCGGCCGGGCACCAGCGACCGGCTCTGCCGGCCGTCGATCGTGACGGGCAGCCGTACGCCGTCATGTCCGGCTCGCCGCTCATCGGACGGCCCCTGCCCGAGTACTCGCTGGAGGACCCGCTCGCTGCGGTGATCGACGACCAGGATCTCGACGAGGTGTCCGTAGAGGTCTCCAGGCTCACGGTGGCCGATTGGCTGCCACACCGAAGGTTGCGCCGGCCCACGGCCGGTCCGGACACGAGCGTCATGCACATCACGGCCCTCACGTCCTGTACGCACACTCCGCCGGTCGCCGTCGTCGAACGCGACGGCGACCGCACCCGGCTCGCGGGCGCCGTCCCGGCCACCCGCCTGACGCAACCACTCGTCGGAGGAACGTGAACGACTGGCACGGCTGGGCGGCGATCGCCGTATTCGTGGTCACGTACGGCCTGATCATCAGCGAGAAGATTCATCGCGTCGGCGCGGCCCTGGGCGGGGCGGCGCTGATGCTGGCCATCGGCGCCACCGACGACGAGTCGGCCTTCTTCTCCGAGCATTCCGGAGTGGACTGGAACGTCATCTTCCTGCTCATGGGCATGATGATGATCGTCGGCGTGCTCAAGAAGACCGGCATGTTCGAGTACCTGGCCATCTGGGCGGTGAAGCGGGCCCGGGCCCGCCCGTTCCGGGTGATGGTGATGCTCGTCGTCATCACCGCCCTCGCCTCGGCGCTCCTCGACAACGTCACCACCGTGCTGCTGATCGCCCCGGTGACGCTGCTGGTGTGCGAGCGGCTCGCGCTTCCCGCCGCCCCGTTCCTGATCGCCGAGGTGTTCGCCTCCAACATCGGCGGCACCGCCACCCTGGTCGGCGACCCGCCCAACATCATCATCGCCAGCCGGGCCGGCCTGACCTTCAACGACTTCCTGGTCCACCTCGCCCCCCTGTCCGCGCTCCTCACCCTCGTGCTCGTGCTGCTGTGCCGGTGGCTGTTCCGCACGTCGTTCGTCTACGACGGGACACGCGCCGAAGAGATCATGGCGCTGGAGGAGAGGGAAGCCATCAAGGACCCCAGGCTGCTCGTGCAGGGCCTGGTGGTCCTCGTCCTGGTGGTCGCCGGGTTCGTCCTCCACCCCGTCCTGCACTACGAGCCCAGCGTCGTCGCCCTGCTCGGCGCGGGCCTGCTGATCGCCGTCTCCACCGTGGAGACCGGTGAGATCCTCCAAGAGGTCGAGTGGCCCACCCTCGCCTTCTTCGCGGGCCTGTTCATCATGATCGGCGGACTGATCGAGACCGGCGTGATCGGGGAGATCTCCCGGTCCCTGGCGGGCGCCATCGGCGACAACGAACTCGGCGGCTCCATGCTGTTGCTCACCGCCTCGGCCGTGCTCTCCGGCGTCGTGGACAACATCCCCTACGTCGCCACCATGGCCCCGATCACCGCCGACCTGGTGCACACCATGGGCGGCGCGAGCGACCATGTCATGTGGTGGGCGCTGGCCCTCGGCGCGGACCTCGGCGGCAACGCCACCGCGATCGGCGCCAGCGCCAACGTGGTCGTCCTCGGCATCGCCGAACGCAACCGGCAGCCCATCTCCTTCTGGCAGTTCACCAAGTACGGCCTGGTCGTCACCGCCGTCACCGTGGGGCTGTCGGTGCTCTACGTGTGGCTGCGCTACTTCGTCCTCGCCTGACAAGGAGGTGAAAGGATGCACGAACGCCCGCGTATGGCTCTCGGCAACGTGCTGGCTGGAGGGCGGCGAGTGTACGACCCTGGGCACAGGAACGTTTTCAGCAGATGAGGAGCCCGCCGTGCGCGCGCGTGACCTGGCGGTCGAATACGAGACGGTGAGCGTCGACAGCGACGCCATGGAAGCCGCCACACTGATGGCCGAGCATCGGCTGCCGGCCCTGCTCGTGCTGGACGAACGGGGCGAGCCGAAGGCGATCCTGCCCGCCTCCCAGATGGTCAAGGTGCTGGTGCCCGCCTATGTGATCGAGGACCCGACACTCGCCGCGGTGGTGGACGAGAAACACGCCGACCGGCTGTGCGCGGCGCTTGTGGGCCGCCGGGTGGGCGACTGTCTGCCCGGCAAGGCAGAACCTCCGCCGGTCGCGGATCCCGACGACACCGCGCTGGAAGTCGCCGCGTTGATGGCCCGGGTGCGCAGCCCGCTGGTGGCGGTCGCGGAGCGAGACATCACAGAGTCGGGTGGGCGGGAAAAGAGCCGTACACGCCTCCTCGGTGTGATCACCGCCTCACACCTGCTGCACGAACTGCTGGGAGCGGCGGGGCCACCGGACACGACGTGAGCAGTCGAGTTCCAACCGGCCCCCTGACACGTCGCCGAGCACGAGCCGCCGGGCGACTCCGTCAACCATCCGCACCGCCACCAGACGGGCCGTGCACACGCGCCGCCGGATGAACAGTCCTCGTGCGTCGAGGCTGTTGTCCACAGCAGCCACCCTCGACGGCAGCAGGATGATGGTGAACAGCACGCCCAATGCCGCCCACCAGACCAGCCGCACGCCTGAGAACCCCGAGTGCCTCCAGTCGATCAGAACCAGCGCGCCAAGGAGCAGGACACCGTACAACCGTCGGCACGGCCAGCCACAGCACACCGCCCCGGCCCAGGGCGTCGAAATCGATGTCCGCGTCGAAGCTGTCCACGCCCGCATTGCCGGTCACCGGCAGAGTTCATTAGGGTCTGGGTGCCGGTGGCCGTTGAAGAAGCGTCACTGAGACATCAAGAGCGCGGGGGACGACGTGCCGGAGCGGGACATACCCGAGCAGTATCTGGACGGCTATGCCCGCATCCTCGCGGAGGTCTCGGCCAGCGGCCGACGTCTCAGCCGCGAGGAGATCGAGTCCCGACGCACGCTCGGCGAACAGGCCGCGGACGCCGGCCACGGTCTGCGCGCCCTGGTCGGCGCGCACCTCGCCGCGGCCCGCGCCTGCTGGCCGGATGTCCCCGGCTCGGCCGACAGCACTCTGGCCGCCGTACAGCAGGTCATCGACGCCTTCGCCGAGGGCTACGAGCGCGCCCAGCGCCTGGCAGTGCGTCAGGAGGAGGCCGCCCGCCGGGAGTTCATCGACGACCTCCTCTACGGCCGCAGCGACCTGGGGCGCCTCGCCGAACGCGCCGAACGCTTCGGGCTGCGCCTGTCCCACGCCCACGCCGTGGCGGTCGCACAGGGACCGGCCGCGTACGACGAGGGCAGTGCGGTGCCGCGGCAGGTCGAACAGGCTCTGATCGCGCGCTTCGGCAACCGCAACGTCCTGCTCACCACCAAGGACGGGCAACTGCTGTGCATAGCCCCCGGCCACGAGAACGAGGTCCTGCCCTACTTCGCCAAACAGGCACACGCCGCCACCGACGGCGGCCGGGTCGCCATCGGTCGCCCGCAGCCCGGGCCCGGCGGGGTCGTCCAGTCGTACGAAGAAGCCCTGAGTGCCCTGGAGATGGCCGAACGCCTGGGTCTCGACGAACCGGTCCTGCGCGCCACCGACATGCTCGTGTACCCCGTCCTCACCCGCGACCGCCAGGCCATGGCCGACCTCGTGGTGAACACACTCGGCCCGCTCACCACCGCGCGGGGCGGTGCGCAGCCTCTCCTGGACACCCTGACCGCCTACTTCGACTCCGGCTGTGTCGCGGCCGAGGCTGCCCGCCGCCTCTCTTTGAGCGTGCGGGCCATGACCTACCGTCTGGAGCGCATCCGCCAGCTCACCGGCGCCAATCCGGCCGACGCGGCCCACCGCTACATGCTCCAGACCGCCGTCATCGGCGCCCGCCTCCTCGACTGGCCCACCGTGGAGCTGCCGCAGCCGAGCCGCACGTAGATCGGGATGTAGATGATCGCGACGACGATGACCGGGTAGATCAGGGTGTTCTTGGCGAAGGCGATCAGCAGCGGCAGGTCCTTGATGAACCAGTTCGTGTTCTCGCCGTCCCGGCTTCGGCGAGTTTCGGCGTGATAAACGGAGTCAGGAGGGCCACCCGTCACGTCACGTCGACACGCAGCAACCCGTCCTCGTGCGTCGGTCGGAGCGCGCCCGTCTCACGCGCCTCAGACAGGGCGCCGACGACATAGGGACGAGAGGGCGGCGCCTCACCCCTCCCCGCGGGCGGTAGCCGGGCGGGCCGCGTGCCGGGCGTCCGGGGTCGCTGTGAGACGGCGTGGGCCGGCGGCACGGTCGATCGCCGTCTCCACGGCCGCGACGCGGTCGGCGAGCAGACCCAGGGCGGCGACGGCTCGCGTGAGGGGATCGCTGTCAGGGCCGCCGAGGGTCTGGGTACGCACGTACGCCGCTTTCAGCTCGGCCCAGCGCACCGCCTGCTCGTCAGTCAGCGTGCCACGCAGCTCGGCGAGCTTGAGCAGGTTGGCCTCAGCGCCGTTGGTGAGCGTCTGGGCCTCGGCCGTGTAGTGGTCGTCGATCAGTACGGCCACTTCCGTGTCGTTCATGACCGGCTGGATGCGCTGGGTGATCTTGTTCAGGTTGCGGTACGAGCCCTGGAGCTGGAAGGGCGGCTCGGTGCGGGTGGTGTCGGACCGGGCCGCCGAAGCGATGTACGCCGCGTTGACCGCCAGGACCGTCTCACGGGCCGTCAGCAGGTGGCGCAGGACGGCCAGGACCCGCTCCAGCTCGGCGGGGGCGTACGGGTGTGTGAGACGGTCGGCGCGGGCCGTCGGGTCACTCCCGGCCAGGCGGATCAGCAGATCGAGTTCGGTGCGGTCGCGGCCGGCGAGCGGGGCGAGGACCGGGTTGGCGGTGAGCGCGTTCTCGATGAAGCTGAGCGCGAAAGCATCCTCCTTTCCGGTCAGGACGTCACCGAGGTTCCACACGTCGGCGCGGTTGGCGAGCATGTCGGGGACGCGGAAGCGGCTGCCGGACTCGGTGTACGGGTTGCCGGCCATACAGACGGCGAAGCGCTTGCCGCGCAGGTCATAGGTACGCGGGTCGCCGTCCCGCACGCCGTCGATACTGCGTGTGGCGTCGCACAGCGGGATGAACTTCTGCAGCAGCTCGGGCGAGGTGTGCTGGATGTCGTCCAGGTACAGCAGCGTGTTGTTGCCCGCCTCCAGCGCGAAGTTGATCTTCTCGATCTCCCGGCGGGCGGTCGCGTTCGGGGCCTCGGCCGGGTCCAGTGAGGTCACGGCGTGCCCCAGCGCCGGACCGCTGATCTTCACGAGCAGGAGACCGAGGCGGTCGGCGACGTACTCCATGAGCGTCGTCTTGCCGTAGCCGGGCGGGGAGATGAGCAGCAGCAGGCCGCCGGTGTCGGTGCGCTTGGACTCGCCGGTGGTGCCGAGCTGCTTGGCGAGGCTGTCGCCGACCAGCGGCAGGTACACCTCGTCGATGAGCCTGCTCCGTACGAACGCGGACATGACGCGTGGCCGATGCTCGTCCAGCCGGAGCCGTGTGCGCTCGGCGGTCACCAACGCCGTCCGGCGCCGCTGGTAGGCGCGGTGGGCCGGAACCTCGTGTGTCCGGAAGTCCTCAGTACGGGCCAGGAGTTCGTCGACGCGGACGGTGAGCGTGCGGTCGCTGATGCGCGGGTGGGTGCCGAGCAGGCCCTCGACGGTCGCGGTCAGGGTCGCGGCGGACTCGTAGCGTGGCAGGTCCGGGCAGAGCTGGTCGGTCACCGCCTCGGTCAGGTCGTCAGGGGTGACCTCGGCGCCGGTCGAGGTGGAGTACGACGTCAGCCACGCCTCGACCAGCTGCCTGCGCGCGGGCAGGTCGGGGAGGACGGCGAGGTCGTCGTCGTAGGCCGATCTGTCCACCGTGCGGCGGAACTTGTCGAGGAGCGTGCGGGTGCCGACGCTGATGACGAAGCCGTCGGGGCCGCTGGTCAGCTCCTCGAAGAGGTAGGCGGCCGCCGCTTGGGTGCCGATGGCTTCCGCCAGTTCGGCCCGCAGGTCGTCGATGGCAGGCGCGAACCCGAAGGTGTCTCGGGCGCGTGCCAGCGACACCGCTCGCCGGGTCCAGCTCTCGCGTTCCTCGGCTGTCGTGCCGTGAGCCCAGAAGAGCTGGGCGGCGGCGCGGGCTGCGGGCTCGTGGCGCAGCGGGCCGGCGTCCTCGTGCAGGCGCAGGAGTGTCGTGAGGATCAGGACCGCGTCGTGGTCGTGGACGCCCCGCTGGTGGCCCTCGTCGTACGCCGCCTCCGCTGCCTGCCGGACGAGTGCGGGCAGGTCGGCCTCCGCCAGAGCCTCGGATCCGTGTTCGGCCAGCAGGCGTGCGGCGAGGTGCTCGGCACGGTAGACCTCGGGTGACTCCGAGGGCAGCGGGCGGTCCCAGTAGGGGCGGGTGGCGGCGAAGTCGGGGTCCGTGACCGGCGAGCGGTAGTCGGTGCCGGTGAGCGCGAAGGCGAGGGTGTCGCCGTGCGGGATCAGGGTGAGGTCGAGGGGCTGGGTGTTGACGGCGAAGCGGTGGCTGCCCAGTCGGAGGGTGCGGCCGTCGGCGGTGTACAGGTCGGTGCGGTCGCGCAGGGTGCGCAACGCCTCTTGACGGGCGGCCTTCAGGCGGCCGTCCAGTTCCTCCGCCCTGACCTGGTCGCCGAGGTCGCGCAGCTCGTCGGCGAGGCCGCGGACCTTCGCGGGCATCGGGTCGGAGGTGAAGTACGTGGCGATCGCGTCCGCGTCGGTGAGCGTGCCGGCGCGGCGGGCGACCGTCCGCAGGACGCGCCCGGCCGAGTCGGCCAGGCGCTCGGCGCGGCGGGCACGGGCGTCGGCGAGGGTCTGCTGACGGGCGGAGAACGCCTCGTGGACCTCGTGGCGCTTGTCCGCCAGCTCGCCGAGGAAGTCCTCGAACTCGGCGAACCGGGCCTCCAGGTTCTCCACCTGCACCAGCATGCGGGCGAGTTGTTCGTCGCACGCCTCGGGGCTGTCGGCTGCCGCGAGCGAGCCGATTACGGCCTGGCCGAGCAGTGCGAACTCGGCTGCGAACTCGGCGCGTCCCTCTCGGTCGAGGAGCGCGCGGCGGCGGCCGTCGAGGGTGGCGCGGGCGCGGTTGCCGCTGCCCAGGACATCGGCGATCCGCTCCAGGATGGAGGTGCGGACGGTGGCGTCGCCGATGTCGAGGCCGGTGACGACCTCGGCCACCGTGCGCAGCCCGTCGGCGAGTTCGTCGAGACGGGCGGCGACGGGCGCGGCCTCCGCGACCGTGGCGATCGCCTCGGCGTCGGCGGCGAGCTGCTCGATGTCGGCCTGGTGGCCTGCGAACGCGTCCTCTCGGGCCAGGTGGGAGACGGCCCGCTGCCCGAAGGTGGCGAGGTCGGCCTCCCCATCGGCGACAAGCTCGTCGATGCGGGCAGTGTCCGCGTACCGCATGTCCTTGAGGGTGAGCAGGTGGCCCTGGGCGTGGCGCAGTTCGGTCAGCCCGGTGACCCAGGCGGCGGCGCTGCGCGGGGTCTCGCCGCGCAGGCGTCGTACGATCCCCGCCACTTGTGCGGCTGCCCGGGCGAGCGCGTCGGCTGCCTGGCGGGTGAGGGCCTGGACGGTCTCGAACTCGGCCAGCACCTGCTCGGCGGTGGCCCGGACCTGCGTGAGCGGCGTGTGCAGGTCGCCCAGTTCCGGCTCGCCCAGCCAGTGGTAGGAGTCGGTGGCCCGCCCGCACGCGGCGGCCAGTGCCTCGTAGACCTCGCTCGTCGGGGTGGTCTCGTCGACGGCGCGCGTGATGGACAGACAGTCGGAGATGCCGCGGACTAGGTCTGCGTTGCCGACGCGGGCGAGCGGGCCGGTGCCGACGTGCTGGGCGGCGGCGTGGGTGTCGGAAACGTACGGGGAGTTCCACAGCTGGAGCGGGTGGACGCGCTGCGGCTCATCGCTGTCGGCACGCAGCACCATCAGCGCGCCGTCGTCGAAGAGGGCCCAGCCGTGGCAGGACAGCGGGGTGACGGTCTCCTTGCGGATCATGTTGTACGGCAGCAGCAGGCTGCGGCCCTCCACACGCGCGTGGAACGCGAACAGCACGTCCTCACCGTTCGGGGAACGCACGACCCGCTCGAACTCCAGATCCGCAGTGTCGATGCCGTCGAATGTCCTGTACGTCCCGGTGGCAAGGCAGTAGCCGCCGGGGAAGACGATCCCCTGGTCCTCGGGCAGGGCACGGCATGCTTGGCCGATGCCGTCGAGCCGGACGACGCTCTTGGTGAGCGTGTTGAACACGAGGTAGCGGTGACCGTCCTCGTTGTAGGGGCGGATGTCCAGGAGGATGAGGGGGCCTACGCGCGCGTACGAGATGTCCGCGTCGGCGAGGGATTGCAGCGGTTCGGTGACCGGTTCGGCGTGGATCCCCTCGCCGGTCTCGGTGTTGTCCTCCACCTTGACGGTCAGGGTGCCGCCGACCGTCTGGACGAAGACCTCACCCTCGATGGAGACATGTGGGTGACGGCCGAGGACGTGGTCCTCCCGGGTCGTCTGCTTCCATGCGAAGTCGTGGGAGGGCGGGAAGACGTGGTCGCGGTCGCCACGCGCGTCCAGGAAGGTCGCCCGGCCGTCGTCGGTCAGTGCCCAGCGCAGGACTCGGATGTCGCCGGCCTTCTCGCCGGTCTGGAAGACGGCCAGCAACCTGCCGTCGACGCGGCGGAGCTGGAGGAGGTGGGCCTGGCGGTAGTAGCGGTAGAGGGCGGCGAACTCGCGGAGGAAGACGGGATCGTCGAGCAGGCCGGGCACGGCGTCCTCAGGCAGCCGGTTCAGGTCGCGGTCGTACAGCGCGAAGACGTCGCCCACCGTCGCCTCCGGCCTCAGGCCGAGGAAGACGTTGTGGCCGAAGAGCAGTGTCTCGCCGACGGCGACGATGTCGCGGGGCACGCAGTTGTGCTCGGTGCGCAGCCGTTGGGTGCTCGTCAGCTCCAGCCGGGTGGAGCCGAACTCCTCGGTCCGCAGGGCGTTGAGCGCCTCGGCGCGCCGGGCGAGTTCGGCGGCCTGTGCGGTGAGACGGTCGCGCAGCACCTCGTACGTGCCGGTGTCCAGACCGGTGGTCCCGGTGGTCATGGAGTCCCTCTCGGAAGTCGGAGCAACGTGGTCCGGAGCTGCCGTCCCCTGTGCGGCAGCTCCGGACCACGGGTCGGGATCGGGCCGTGGCCGTACAGGTCGGACCCGGTGGCGGTCAGGGCCTGACGCTGCCGTTGAGCGCGGCCAGCGAGGTGTCGGCGAGGCCCAGCTCACCTGCCTTGTCCAGGAGTTGCTGGAACTGTCCTGCATCCGCGCCGCCGTTGTTCATGAGCTTCATCAGCAGGGCGGAGACGGTCAGGTTCTGCACATCGGCCGTCGAGACCGAGCCGAGGATCCGGCTCAGGTCGTCGGTGAAGCCGGAAGTGCCGTCCAGCCAGGGCTTCGCGAGCGCCTGCGCGGTCTCGGAGTGCTGCACGAAGCCGTCGACACTCTTGCCGAGAGCGATCGAGGACATCAACCGGTCGAAGAAGACCGACTCCCCGCCGACGATGTTGATGTCGGCGTTCTCCAGTCCGGTGGCCAGCACGGTGGCCTGCGCCTCGGCGACCTGCCGCTGCACGTCGAGTCCGGCAAGCCGGATGTCCTTCTCCGCCTGCAGCCGCAGCCGGTACTCCTCGTGACCGCGGGAGGCGTCGTCGAGGGCGGCCATCGCGGCGGCCTTCTCGGTGAGACCGGCGGCCTCGGCCTTCAGCTTCTCGCCGATGGCCTGTGCCTCGGCCATGGCCTGAGCCTTGGTGCCCTCGGCCTCGGCGAGCATCCGGGCCTGGGCCGCCCCGGCTTCCGCACGGCCGGCCTTCTCGATGACCTCGGCCTCCTTGTCACGGACCTGCACAGCGGCCAGCCCTTCGGCGGCGGCCTCCGCCTGAACACCCTCGGCGAGCCGCACCTTTGCCCGCGCGTCGAGGTCCGCCGCCTTCAACCGGGCCTCGGCCAGAGTGAGTTCCTCTGCCGCGCGGTGGGTGGCGGCCTGCTCGGCGGCCTCCGCGGCCTTGATGTCCTTGACCAGCTTCTCCTGCGCCTCGGCCTCGGCGGCGATGATCACGGTCTGACGGTCGCGCTCCGCCTCCTCGACAGCCCGCAGCTTCTTGATGGACTCCTCCTGCTCGGCGACCGTACGGTCCACCGCGACCCGCTCCCGCACGACCTCGGCGATCTCCCGCTTCTCCGCCTCGACCTCCTTCTGGGCGGCGATCCGGGTCAGCTCCGTCTCCCGCTCCCGGGCGATGACTTCGAGGAGCCGGTCCTTCTCGATGCGCTCGTTCTCGATGGCGATGACCCGCTCGCGGTTCTTCGCCGCCACGGCGACCTCACGGGCCTGGTTCTCGCGCTGGATGCCGAGCTGCTCCTCGGTCTTGAGGAACGCGCCCTGGGAGCGCAGCCGCTCCTCCTCCACCACCCGTGCCGTCTCGGCCTCCTCCCGGGCCCGCACGGTGCCGATCTCCCTGCGCTGCTTGATCTCGGCGTCCGCCTGCCGGCGCTCCAACTCCAGGATGGCCTCGCGGGCGTCGACGTTCTGCCGGGTGATCTCCTTCTCCTCGTGGCGCTGGAACTCGTTGGTGCGCACGTGCTCGATCGCCGTCAACTCGGTGATCTTGCGGATGCCCTGGGCGTCCAGGACGTTGGCCGGGTCGAGCTGGGTGAGCGGCGTCTGCTCCAGGTAGTCGATCGCCGCGTCCTCGAGGTGATAGCCGTTGAGGTCGACGCCGATGACCTCGATGATCCGGTAGCGCAGCTCCTCGCGCTTGGTGTAGAGGTCGGTGAAGTCCAGCTGCTTGCCGACGGTCTTGAGCGCCTCGGAGAACTTGGCATGGAACAGCTCCTGCAGCGTGTCCCGGTCGCTCGCCCGAGCGGTACCGACAGCCTGGGCGACCTTGACGACGTCCTCGGCGGTCTTGTTCACCTTCACGAAAAAGGAGATCCGGATGTCCGCGCGGATGTTGTCCCGGCAGATCAGCCCCTCTTTCCCGGCCCGGGTGATCTCGATGGTCTTCACCGAGATGTCCATCACCTCGGCCTTGTGCAGCACCGGCAGCACGACCTGCCCGGTGAACGTCACGTCGACTCTGCGCGTTTTGGAGACGATCAGCGCTTTGCCCTGCTCCACCTTCCGGAACAAGAGAGAGACGACGAGAACGGCGACGAGGCAGACGGCGACCAGCACGCCGATGCCCACGATCATGGCAGTCATGGCATACGTCCTTGAGGCGTAAGGGAGTTGAGCACGAAGAAGGAAGGGGCCAGAGGTGAGATCCGGCGGAGATGTCGGGGCTCAGGCAGCGCGATGCCGCGCGGCGGCACGGGATGCGCCCCCATAGGGGTCGCGGCTCCCGGCGCCTCGTAGTCCCGTGTCGTCGCCCGTGCGAGCCTCGCTCAGCACGGACAGCGCGGGTTCATCCGGGAAGAGGCTGTGCAACGGCCGCACGATCAGACAGGTCACGACCCAAGCGACCAGCAGAGCGCCCGCAGGCGCGATCAGGTGCAGCAGCCAGATGACCGGCCCGGAGGGGCCGAACACGGCGACCACGACCGCCGCGCCGACACTCAAGGACCAGGCCAGCACCGTCAGCACGGAGAAGGCGACCGCCACCGGCACGCCGCCCATATGCCATGCCCGCAGGTCCACGTCCGTGTCGAAGCTGTCGACGCCGACGGCGCCCACGGCACACAGAAGCCAGAAGCAGACGACCACGACGAGGGCAGCGGTCAGCAGGATCGTGGGCAGGCCCGTGGCCGCCACCAGAAATGTCCGCATCTCCTGATCCCCCTTTCCGCCCGCGGCGCGCAAGAACACCGGCATCGACGGCGCACAGTCGTTCCGGGTTTCGGTGCCGGTCACCTGCCGGTGCCCGGCACCGAAACCATCCGCTGTGCTCCCCGCGATCCATCCTGCACGACCCGATCCGGCCCGCGCATTGCCGGTTCCCGGCAGTGTTCATAAGGGTCTGCATGCCGGTAGCCGCTAAGAAACCGTCACCGACGCGTCAAAATTCCGGGGGACGGCATGACAGACCGACAACTACCTGAGCGGCTCCTGGACGGCTACGCCGAGATGCTGATCGACCTGTCAACCACCGGCCGGCGCGCTGCTGGTAGAGGCACTGAACGGGATCGACGGCCTCTACTGCCCACTCCCCGAGGGCGGCATGGTCGCATTCACCACCGCCCCGGCAGCAGGTACTGCCCGGGCCGGGCACGGTCCACCGTCGGCCCTTCCCGAAACCGTAAGAATCTCGACTGCCCCGCCTCGGCGGTCGGCGGCTAGCCTCGGGGCATGAGCGTCGAGACGAGATGCGGGCATACATGAATCGGGCATCGCTCTTCTGTGACGTCTCCTTGGCGAAACGCCTCGAACGAGTCGAGGCCGAGCTGATGGCAGCGGCGGCCGAAGCCGCCTGTCTGCGCCGGGGAGACGACGTCGGATTCGTGACGCGAATGGCCGGCGGTGTGGCCACGTTCGCCGAGGACGGCTCACCGTTCAACAAGATCGCCGGTCTGGGATTCGCCGACCTGCCCGACACGGCCGCACTCGACGAGATCGAGCGCGCCTTCGCCGCTCGCAGTGCTCCGGTGCAGGCCGAGGTGTCCGCGTTGGCCGATCCCGCGGTCAGCGCCCTGCTCACGGCGCGCGGCTATCGGCTGGAGGCGTTCGAGAACGTCCTCGGCCTCGCTCTCGGCGGGGCGTACGAGCGGGTGGCTCCGCCTGGCATCGACGTCCGGGTGGCTCGCGATGAGGAGTTCGACGCGTGGCTGGACGTGGTGACTGACGGGTTCGCTCATCCCGACGGACAAGGGGTTCCCTCGCACGAGGAGTTCCCGCGTGACGTGCTCGCGAACGCGGAGCGGGACTTCATGGCGGCCGGCGTGGTGCCGTACATCGCGCTCTGTGACGGCATCGTCGCCGGAGGCGGCAGCCTCCGCGTGGCGGACGGCGTCGCGCAGCTCACGGGTGCGGCGACGGCCCCGGCCCATCGCCGTCGCGGCGTGCAGACAGCCCTGCTCGCGGCTCGGCTCGCCGACGCCGCTACCGCCGGATGCGACCTCGCCGTCGTGACGACGCAGCCGGGTTCCAGGTCCCAGCAGAACGTGCAGCACCGGGGATTCCACCTGCTGTACACCCGCGCCGTGCTGGTGAGAGGGGTCCCACCGACCGGAGCCGCGCCCCACTCGGCTGCGTCGGTCGACGTCCCGGACCAGGTGAGCGTGGTGCTGTACGACGGCCCACGGGACACCATCAGGCCGCTGTTCGAGCTGGCCGAGGACTCACCGGCACAGCTCGACTCCTACATCGAGGACGGGCGCGTGCTCGTCGCGTTGCGGGGAACGGACGCGGTCGGTCATCTGCAGTTGGTGGCAACCGACCAGGGCGACACCTTCGAGATCAAGAACATGGCCGTACGGGAAGACCTTCAACGCGCCGGCGTGGGCAGCCGTCTGGTGCGCCGGGCGATCGACCTGGCCTCGCGCGAGTCGGGACGGCGCATGCTGGTCGCCACCGCTGCGGCCGACACCGGCAACCTGCGCTTCTACCAGCGGCAGGGATTCCGTATGCGGACCATCGAACGGGACGCCTTCACCACCCGTACCGGCTACGCATCCGACACCCTCATCGAGGGTATTGAACTGCGCGACAGAGTCTGGCTCGACCTCCCGCTCTGTGCGCAGTCCGTCTCGAAGAGAACGTCACCGTAGCGGGCGATGACCTGCTTGTAGTCGGGCGGGGACCACAGTCCCCAGGCATTCTCAACCGCCGCCCAGTCCACCCGCATGCCACCGCCGGGGCGCTGTCCCAGCTAGCGGACAGGTACGCGGTTTCCATCTTCGTCGTTCTGCAAGCCAAGATCTATGCCGGCGAGTGCGTTATGCACCACCGCGTTGCTGAACAGACGTACTCGTTCCCGCTCACATCGAGACCGAAGTCGTCGCCGAGCGGTCCGAGCCTCCCGGGGTGACAGTGTCGCCAAACCCTTGAGTACGACGCGCTCAACTTCGGCGTAAATGAACTGTCCGATTCAGCCGAACGCCTCGGAGTGCAGGGAAGTCGAATCCGTGACGTAGGCAATCAGGTCACCGAAGGTACGGAAGAACATGTCGTCCCCTCGCTGCTCCACCAGAACCGTTCGGCGTTCTCGTCATATGCGTGGACCATCAGGACACCCGAGGCTCCACCGCTGTCGACGAACACCGGAAACAGGCGCCTCCTCAGGCAAGCCATACTCCGACAACGGACCCGTCTCCAGGACCACGTCACGGAACATGAAGGCCAACTCGCTCCGTGGCGGGTCGTTCCAGTCCTAGCAGTGACATCGTGGATTGAAATCCGTCCACACCGTCCGTCAAGGTCAGAAATTTCCGGTAGTCCGCATCCAGTGGCTGGCCAGCAACTATCTCCAGAGCCTCCAGCTGGCGGAGTCCTCGCCGACACTTCGAGACGCCGATCTTCGCTTTCCAACAATACGAATTGAACGGACGGCCCGAGCGCCGCCAAAGGCCGCGTCTCCTCCGACAGCCCCCACTTCATGCGGTGGGCCAGCCTCCAGAATGACGTCGTACAGCGTCTACTCAGTCGGCCCGGCCCGCTCCACACCCCGCTTCAGGCAACAGAATCCCGGGGCGAATAGGAATCAAAATCGATAAGGTACATGAGCAGCTCAGCGAAAGCACTGAAGAACATACTGTCGGCCAGACTTACGGACAACTACGACCTGACCGACTTCGATGCCGCCCTCAAGGCCGGCAACCTGCCCGCGGTCAGCTTCCTGAAGGCCGCCGAGTACCAGGACGGGCACGCCGCCTACTCCGACCCGACCGACGAGCAGCACTTCCTGGTCAAGGAGATCAACGCGCTGCAGAAGTCTCCCGAGTGGACCACCGCGGTCGTGGTCGCCTACGACGACTCCGACGGCTGGTCCGACCACGTCTCCTCGAAGGTCCTCAACGGGCTCACGAACTCCACCACCGGCTCCAACGGCAAGGCCCTGGACAGCCCCGCCTGCCAGTCCGGTCCGGCCGCTGCTGGTCATCTCCCCCTACAGCAGGGTGAACTCGGTCGACCACACCGCCACCGAGCAGGCGTCGATCACCCGGTTCATCGAGAACAACTGGGGCACCGGCCGGATCGGCGACGCCTCCTTCGACCAGCGGGCGGGCAGCCTGAGCGGCCTGTTCGACTTCAAGCGCCCCAACAACAAGCAGGTGCTGCTGAACTCGGACGGCTCGGTCAAGTCCGTGAAGCCGATCCCCGCACCACTACGCGCAGACCGCCTCCTCGGCCTCCACGCACGCCCCGTACCCGGCCTACGTCCAGGACCTCAAGGCCCAGAACGTCGCCGCCGCGAGCTCCGGCTCCCGGCCCTGCCGATCTCCGTCGGCGCCGGTCTGCTGACCGCCGGCACGATGACCACCGTGTTCGCGCTGCGCCGCCGCAGGGGGCGTGCGGGGGCTCCGACGGCCGCCGTCTAGATCTCGGACCTCCGCGGAGACGGTCCCGGCCGGGTACAGGCCGGGACCGTCCGCTTTTCCTTGTCCTACTCGGCGGCGAGCCAGTGCTCGAATGCCGTCAGGTGCCGTTCGGAGGCGGCGAGCAGGTTGGTGTACACCTGGCGCGTGTCCGGGGCGGTGAGTCCGGACAGCGCCTTGGTCAGTGCGGCGATGTCGTCCTTCTCGACCGTGCGGCCCGCCGTCAGGGCTCCGGTCAGGCTGTCCTCGCCCTGCTTCAGGAGCCTGTCGTAGGTGGCCTGGACGGCCGGGTCGGTGAAGTCGCCGGCCGACTGGCCGGCGGTCGGGTCGGTGATCTCGTAGCGGTCCAGCAGGGTGCGCAGGGCGCTCAGGTGCTGGGTCTCGGCCGTCGCGATCCGCTGGAAGACCCGCACGTCGTAGCGTTCGGCGAACGCCGTGTACAGGTCGTGCGCGAGCTTCTCCTCCTCGGCCATGCTCGCCAGCGTGGTCTTCTGGGCGGCTGTCAGGGTGCCTTGCGCGGCCAGGGCGGTGTAACCAGTGCAGCTCCCGTCGCGGCGGGCGTCGTACGTGCCGTCGCCGTGCCCGGAGCGGTGTTGACGGCCCGTCATCATCTGCTGCTGCACGGTGGGTTCCGGCTTCGGGCTGCTGTCGGTACCCGCCGCCACCGCGCCACCGGTCAGCACTCCGCCGATGGCGAGCACTCCCGCGGTGACCGCCGTCGCGATCTTGATGTTGCGCTTCATGGCGAACCTCCTCGGGTCCGCAGGAACATCCTTGTGTTCCCGCACCGTCACCGTCGCGCCGGGCCCTGCAGTCGCCGTGCGCCGCGTGTGGAGACGGGATGGAGACGGCCGACGACAGGTTGGGGCTGTTCGGCCCCTCCCGGAAGCGCGCGCGTGGCGCGTAGGTGTGGGACATGACCACCACCGTGCTCGTCGTCGAGGACGAGAGGGAGATCCGCGAGCTGCTGCGCCGCTATCTGGAGCGCGCCGGGTACGGGGTGCTGACGACCGGGTCGGGCGCCGAGGCCGTACGGCTGCTGGGTGAGCAGGGAATCGATCTGGCACTGCTCGATCTGGGGCTGCCCGACGTGGACGGGGACGAGGTGCTGCGGGAGACCCGCGAGCGCGGCCGGGTGCCAGTGGTGGTCCTGACGGCGCGCACCACCGTCGAGGACCGCATCCACGGGCTGCGGCTGGGCGCCGACGACTACGTGACCAAGCCGTTCAGTCCCACCGAGGTGGTGCTGCGGGTGGGTGCGGTGTTGCAGCGGGTCAGGGGTACGGCGACGGAGGCGGCGCCGATCCTGTCGTACGGCGGGGGGCGGCTGCGGATCGACGAGGCCCGGCACGAGGCGAGCCTCGACACGGTGTCGCTGGAACTCACACCCACCGAGTGGGGTCTGCTGACCACGCTCGCGTCGGTGCCGGGCCGGGTGTACTCGCGCTACGAGCTGGTCAACCGGGTCCGCGGCTACGAGTTCGCCGGATACGAGCGAACGATCGACTCGCATGTGAAGAACCTGCGGCACAAGCTCGGGGTTGTTGGCCCCGAGGTCGTGGAGACGGTGCTGGGCGTGGGCTATCGGCTGGGGTGGTCCCGTGACCCGTGAGCCGGGTTCACCACGCGCCCGGGTGCGGCCGTCCGGCGGGCTCGGCCCGCTCGGGCGACGGCTGTTCGCCGCGTTCGCCGTGGTCGCGCTGGCGTCCGTGGCGCTGCTGACGGCCGCGGCGCTCGTCGGCACCGACCGCGGACTCAGCAGCGCCCACCAGGCCGACCGGCAGCGCGCCGCCGACCGGGTGGCCGTGGCCGCCGCCGACGCCTACCGGGCGGCGGGCGACTGGACGTCGGCCGACCTGTCGGCGGCCCGGTCGCTCGCCTCCGGTGCCGGGGCGGTGCTCACCGTGCGCGACGCGGAGGGCGAGACGGTCTCCGGCGACTCCGGGTCCGGGTCGGAGGACGAGCACGGCATGTCCGGTTCGGGGCGCTGGCATCACGGGCAGGGCATGGGCTCAGGACCCAGTGCGAGCGCTCCGGTGGTGGTCGACGGCAGCACGGTCGGTTCCGTGTCGCTGGTCTTCTCGGCCGGGTCCGGATCGGCGGGCCGGTCCGTCGCCTGGGGGTGGGTGGCCGTGGCCGCCGTCGGTGCCCTGGCTCTCGCGCTGGGCGTGAGCTGGTTCGTCACCCGGCGCCTGACGGCCCCGGTCGTCCGGATCGCCGCGACCGCGCGTGCGCTGGCCGCAGGGGACCGCACCGCGCGGGCCCGGATCGACGCACCGGGCGAACTGGGCGACCTCGCCCGCGCCTTCGACGCCATGGCCGACGACGTCGGCCACACCGAGCAGGCGCGCCACCGCCTCGCCGCGGACGTCGCCCACGAACTGCGCACGCCCCTGGCGTCCTTGCGGGCGGGGCTGGAAGAGCTGCGCGACGGTTACACCGAGCCGACGCCGGACCGCCTTGGCTCCCTGCACGACCAGGCGCTGCGGCTGGGCCGCATCGTCGACGACCTCGGGGAGCTGGCCGAGGCGGAGTCGGCCCGTGTGACCCTGCACCTGGCCGAGGTGGATCTGACCGCCCTGGCCGAGGCCGCCACGGCCGAGCGGGAGCCCGAACTGCGCACCGCCGGACTGACCGTGCGCACCGTCCCGGGCCCCGTTCCGCTGCTGGTCCGCGCGGACGCTGACCGGCTGCACCAGGCTCTGGGCAACCTGCTGAGCAACACCGCCCGCCACTGCCGTCCCGGCGACACCGTCACCGTCACCACGTCCGCCACGCCTTCCGAAGCACTCGTGGAGGTGGCGGACACCGGCCCCGGCATTCCCGCCGACGAGCTGCCGCATGTCTTCGACCGTCTGTGGCGCGGGGCCCGCGCTCGCGCCACGGACGGCAGCGGCATCGGCCTCGCCGTCGTCAAGGAACTGGTCACCGCGCACGGCGGCACAGTCATCGCCGCTTCCGGACCGGAGGGCGTCACACGGCTGACGGTCCGGCTGCCCAGGCCCGCGCCACAGGGATCACGACTCGGTCCGAGCTCCGTCGCCGAGCCGCGACTTGCCTCTCGGGCAAATACCCCTAGGGGTATTTGACGCCACTCTCCGGGCCGCCGTACTCTCGCCGTGTAGATACCCCCGGGGGTAATTAAGGAGGCAACGAAGTGGCTCGTGAAGTGACACAGGAGACGTTCGCGGCGGCCTGGGCCGACGGCGCGCTCGTGGTCGACGTACGGGAGGCGGACGAGTACGCGGCCGGGCACGTCCCGGGCGCACGGCTCATGCCGCTGCGGACGGTGCCCGCCCGGTGCGGCGAACTGCCCACCGGCCGACCGGTGTTCGTGATCTGCGCCAGCGGCAACCGCAGCAGGACGGCCGCCGACCGGATGAACTCGTCCGGCATCGACGCCTACTCCGTGACCGGCGGCACCGGCGCCTGGGCTCGCGGCGGGCGTCCCGTCGCGGCCGGTTCGCACGAGCACGCCGCCTGACCCCCGCCCGAAGCCCGCACACCGGCCAGCCGGAAAGGAGCACCGCCTTGGCCGCCACCCCCTCTCCCATCGACTCACCCGTCTCCGGCCGTCACCGTGTCGCCGTCATCGGCGGCGGCAGCGCCGGCATCAGCGTCGCCGCCCGCCTGCGCCGCGCCGGCATCAGCGACATCACCCTGATCGAACCGTCCGACACCCACTGGTACCAGCCGCTGTGGACCCTGGTCGGCGGCGGCCAGGCGCCCCTGCGCACCACCCGCCGCCCCGAGGGCTCAGTGATCCCCGACGGCGTGCGCTGGATCCGCCGCGCTGCCCTGGCAGTCGACCCGGAGGCCCGTACGGTCACGCTGTCCGGCGGCGCCGAACTCGCCTACGAGCATCTGATCACGGCGCCCGGCCTCCAACTCGACTGGGACGGCGTGCCGGGCCTGGCCGAGGCCGTCGGACACGACCGCGTGAGCAGCAACTACGCACCCGAGTACGCCCCGCGCACCTGGGACCTGATCAAGGACATGCGGTCCGGCACCGCCGTCTTCACGCACCCGGCGACACCGCTGAAGTGCGGCGGCGCACCGCAGAAGATCGCCTACCTGGCCGCCGACCACTGGCGCCGCCAGAAGGTCCTGGACGACATTCGAATCGTCCTCGTCATCCCCGATCCGGCGATGTTCAAGGTGCCTGCCTGGTCGGAGGTGTTGGAGCAGGTCGCCAGCCGGTACGGCATCGAGGTACGGCTGCGCTCCGAGATGACCGCCGTCGACGGCGACGCCCGCGAGGTCACGATCACCGACCACACGAACGGCACCAAGGAGACCATCGGCTACGACCTCCTGCACGCCGTCCCGCCGCAAAGCGCCCCCGACTGGGTCAAGGCGAGTCCGCTCGCCGACCCCGCGAGCCAGCAGGGGTTCGTCGCAGCCGACAAGCACACCCTCCAACACCCTTCGTACGAGAACGTCTTCTCGCTCGGCGACGTGGCGAACCTGCCCACCTCCAAGACCGGCGCGGCCGTACGCAAGCAGGCCCCGGTGGTCGCGGCGAACCTGCTGGAGGTAATGAGTGGCCGCTCCCCCTCGCACCGCTACGACGGCTACACGTCCTGCCCGCTGGTGACCGCCCGCGACCGGATGCTGCTGGCCGAGTTCGACTACGACCTCAACCCCACCCCGTCGTTCCCGCTGCTCGACCCCTTCAAGGAGCGGCGCACGATGTGGGCTTTCAAGCGGTACGGCCTGCCGCCGATCTACTGGCACGGCATGCTCACCGGCCGCCTCTGACCGGTCGGTCCGGGCCTCCCCCGACCCGGGCCGACCACTCCAACCGCCTCTGGACAAGGGCGGACCAGACCCTTCTATATACCCCCCTGGGTATATAACCCATCCGGCATGGAGGTCAACCGACCAT
The DNA here is from genome assembly GCF_000383655.1 of Streptomyces sp. 351MFTsu5.1. Lineage (NCBI taxonomy): Bacteria > Bacillati > Actinomycetota > Actinomycetes > Kitasatosporales > Streptomycetaceae > Streptomyces > Streptomyces sp. 351MFTsu5.1. The sequence goes on from NZ_KB911775.1 coordinate 682,281, forward strand.
GTTCTTCGCCCAGTACTACCTCGACTGCCTCTCCCAGGCGTCCTACATGATCGCCGACGAGACCACGGGCAAGGCCGTCGTCGTCGATCCGCGCCGCGACGTCTCCGAGTACCTCACCGACGCCGCCGAGCGCGGTTTCACCATCGAGGCGGTCATCAACACCCACTTCCACGCCGACTTCCTCGCCGGCCACCTGGAGCTCGCCGACCGCACCGGCGCCTGGATCGGCTACGGACGGCGCGCCGAGGCCGAGTACCCCATCCACAAACTGGTCGACGGTGAGCGCATCACCCTCGGCGACGTCCAGCTCCGGATCCTCGAAACCCCGGGCCACACTCCGGAGTCGATCAGCGTCCTGGTGTACGAGCACGCCCAGGACACCGTCCCCTACGGCGTCCTCACCGGCGACGCGCTGTTCATCGGCGACGTCGGCCGCCCCGACCTGCTCGCCTCCATCGGCGTGACCGCCGACGAACTCGGCCGCATGCTCTACAACACCATCCAGCACAAGCTGATGGACCTCCCGGACGCGGTCCGGGTCTTCCCCGCCCACGGCGCCGGCTCCGCCTGCGGCAAGAACCTCTCCGCCCAGCGCCAGTCCACCATCGGCGAGCAGCGCCGCACCAACTACGCCTGCCGGCCGATGAGCGAGGCGAAGTTCGTGTCGCTGGTGACGCAGGGGCAGCCTTCCGCACCCGCGTACTTCGTCTACGACGCCATCCTCAACCGCAAGGAGCACGGCCTGTTCGACGCGGCCACCGCACCCCGGCCGCTGTCGGTGGAGGGGTTCATGGGACGGCGGGCGGCGGGGGCGGTCGTGGTCGATGCCCGTTCACCGCAGGACTTCGCACCCGGATATCTGCGCGGCTCGGTCAACGTGCCGGCCGACGGCCGTTTTGCCGAGCAGGCGGGCATGGTCGTCGCTCCCGAGCAGGAGGTCGTCGTCATCGCGCCGCAGGACCGCGAGGAGGAGGTCGTCACCCGTCTCGCCCGGATCGGCTTCGACAAGGTCGGCGGCTATCTGCGCGAACCCGAAGGCGCCTTCCCCGCCCTGGCCGGCGAGATGGAGCAGGCCAGCCGGCTCACCGCCGACGAACTGCACCGGCTGCTGGACGGCGAGGAACCGCCGGTGGTGCTGGACGTGCGCAACACCGCCGAGCGCGAAGAGGGCTTCATCGAGGGCTCGTTGCACATCCCGCTGGCCGATCTCGCCCGCCGCGCAGGCGAGATCCCGGCCGACCGGCCCCTGGTCGTGCACTGCGCCGGCGGCCACCGCTCCTCCATCGCCGCCAGCCTGCTGCGCCACCAGGGCCGCGCCGACGTCTCCGACCTCCTCGGCGGCTACGGCGCCTGGCTCGCCCTGCCCGCGTCCGCCGACGTCTGAGCCATCGCTCACCGGGTGGCGGTCACGGAAACCGACCGCCACCCCCAACCGCCTTGAAAACACTCTGGAGTTCATCAATGACCATGCACCCTGACAGGCCACGCCTCGACCCCGCCGCCCTGCGCGACCTGACCCGAGATGGTGAGGGCCCGCGCCTGCTGGACGTGCGCACGCCCGGCGAGTTCCGCACCGCCCACATCCCCGGCTCCTACAACGTCCCCCTGGACACCCTGCGCGAACACCGCGCCGAACTGCGCCACCACCTCGACGAGGACGTCATACTCATCTGCCGCTCCGGCGCCCGCGCCACCCAGGCCGAACAGGCCCTCGCCGAGGCCGGACTGCCCAACCTGCGCGTCCTCGACGGCGGCGTCATGGCCTGGGAGTCCGCCGGCGGCCCGCTCAACCGCGGCCCCGAGCGCTGGGACCTGGAGCGCCAGGTCCGACTGGTCGCCGGAACGCTGGTGCTGGTCACCGGCATCGCCGGCCTGTTCGTGCCCGGACTGCACCTGATCGGTACGGCCGTCGGCGCCGGGCTGACCGTCGCCGCGCTCACCAACACCTGCGCGATGGGCATGCTGCTGGCGAAACTGCCCTACAACCGCGGACCACGCACCGACCTCGACAGCGTCGTCACCGCTCTGCGGGGGACGCCATGATCGCCGTCATCATCGCCGCGTCCCTGCTCATCGGCGTCAGCCTCGGCATCCTGGGCGGCGGCGGGTCCATCCTGACCGTGCCCATCCTGATCTACCTGGCCGGCATGGAGACCAAGGAGGCCATCGCCACCTCACTGTTCGTCGTCGGCGTCACCAGCGCCGCCGGTGTCGTCTCCCATGCGCGGGCCGGACGCGTCCGCTGGCGTACCGGGCTGCTGTTCGGTCTGGCCGGCATGACCGGTGCCTACGCGGGCGGACGGCTCGCCGAGTTCATCCCCGGCGGCGTCCTGCTGCTCGCGTTCGCCCTCATGATGATCGCCACGGCCGTCGCCATGATCCGCGGTCGCCGACAGGCGCCGAAGAAAGTCCACCACGAACTGCCCGTGCTCCACGTCCTGTTGGACGGCATCGTCGTGGGCCTGGTGACCGGACTGGTCGGCGCGGGCGGAGGCTTCCTCGTCGTGCCCGCGCTCGCCCTGCTCGGCGGGCTGCCGATGACCGTCGCGGTCGGCACCTCACTTCTGGTCATCTCCATGAAGTCCTTCGCGGGCCTGGCCGGCTACCTCGCCAGCGTGCACATCGACTGGGGCTTCGCGGCGCTCGTCACGGCGACCGCAGTGGTCGGCAGCCTGCTCGGCGGACTCGTCGCCGGGCGGATCCCGCAGGACGCGCTGCGCAAGTCCTTCGGCTGGTTCGTCGCCGTCATGGGCGTGTTCGTCCTCGGCCAGCAGATCAGCTCCGACCTGCGTCACACCCTGCTGACCAGCCCCTGGACGTGGGCCTCCGTGGCCGCCGCGGCGGGAATCGTCTTCAGCTGGTACATGCTCAGGCGCTCCGGACGAGCACCGGAGCAAACGAGCCACGCCTCGGACATGCCGGATGACGCGAGCGGTTCCGCGGTCCCGCTCGCCGTCCGTGCCGAGACCGTACGCGTCGACGGCGCCACCGCATCGCCACAGATCCCGTAGGGCGCGGTACACGCTCCCGGAACCCGGCCCTGAGGAGGTGTCCGGTGAACACCACCGAAGTCGTGAACACCGACACCAAGGAAGCGGACTCGTGGGCCGAGGTGATCAACCGGCTACGGCGGGCCCAGGGACAACTGGCCGCGGTCATCGCCATGATCGAGGCGGACCGCGACCGCAAGGACGTCGTCACCCAGCTGGCCGCGGTCACCCACGCCCTGGACCGGGCCGGCTTCAAGATAGTGGCGGAGGGCATTCGCCAGTGCCTCACCGAACGGCAACGAGGACACGTCCCGCCGCTGAGCGAGGCCGAACTGGAGAAGCTGTTCCTGACGCTCGCCTGACCCGGATCCCACCATTCAGGGGGTGCAGAAATGATCTCCCGCGCCGTCATCACCGACTGGGCCGTCCCGTCGGGCAGCCACTGCCCCGACACCCGACCGGCCGGACCCCCCACACCGGCGGCGGAGCAACGTGCCCGCAAGGATGTCCAGGAGCGGCTCCTGCACCAGTTCCCGGACGTCCCGTCCGAGACCCTGTCGAGGGTGGCGGCGGAGGCGTTCGCGCTCTTCGCCGACGCACGTGTACGGCACTACGTTCCCGTCCTGGCCCTCAAACGTGCCTCGGGGCGGCTGTCCGAACGTCTCGCCGCCCTGGGCGAGAGAGGCGGCGAGGCGTGAGACCGACCCCGAAGTGCGTCCTGGACCGATCCCGCCCCTGCAACGCCTGCATCGCTCCGGATCCCAGCGGCTGCCCCTACCCCTATCTGCTCGCCGGGGACGACACGATGGACCCGGACGATGACATCGACACGGACGACGATTCCGCGCACGCGGAGGAATGAGGCGCAGGACATGGACGCGGCGTGCTGGGACGAGCGCTACCGCGGTAGCGAACTGGTGTGGAAGGCCGAGCCCAACCGCTTCGTCGCCGAGGAGCTGGCCGGTCTGAAACCGTCCGGGCGGGCGATGGATCTCGCCGCCGGCGAAGGTCGCAACGCGGTGTGGCTCGCGGAGCGGGGCTGGGAGGTGGACGCCGTCGACTTCTCCACCGTAGCGCTGGAGAAGGCCGAGCGGCTGGCCGCCGAGCGGGGTGTGCGGCTGCGGACCGTCCGCGCCGACCTCATCCTCTGGGCGCCCCCGGAGACGACGTACGACCTGGTATTGATCGCGTATCTGCACCTGCCGTGGCCGGACATGGCCCAGGTGCTGCCCCGGGCCGCCGCTGCCGTCCGCTCGGGCGGCACCCTGCTGCTCGTCGGCCATGACGCGGCCAATCCCGAGCACGGCTACGGCGGTCCGCAGGATCCGCGCGTGCTGTACACCGCCGAGCAGGTCGCCGACCTGTGGCGGCCCTATGCCGACATCCTGCGGACCGAGACCCGCACCCGGCCGGCGACCGACACCGAAGGCAACAGCCGCACGGCCCTCGACGCGCTCGTCCACGCCGTACGGAGATGACACCGTCCGACGCTCGTCAGGCCGCTGTGCCGGACTGGCGGGCGGCGAGCAGCGCGGCGCCGGTGGCCCGCTGGTGGTCCCGGTGCCCGGTGACGCCTCCCGTGTCGAACACGAGCAGGTGGCCGGGACGCTGCTCGCCGATCAGGCAGGCCACCTCCGCGGCGAGCCGGGACAAGGGAACGTGGCCGAGAGCGCCGTCCGGATGGTCTGTCAGTTCCACGCGCTCGACGCCCAGTTCCCGTGCGGCGCAGGCGAGTTCGTCTGCACGCATGGTGTGCAGGTCGCGCCGGGCCTGCCGTGCAGGGTGGACGCCTCGCCGTGGGTGAAGCAGAGCACGGTCGTGGGCACCCCGCCGCCGGACAGCAGGGCGAGGAGGCCGCCCAGCCCGAACGACTCGTCGTCGGGATGGGCGACCACCGCCAACACCCGCCGCACGTCCGGCAGCCCGGACACGGCGGCGGTCATCTCAGGTGTAGATGATCTGGCCGCCGGCCGCGTGCTCGTAGAACTCGCCGACCGTGATGATGCCCTGGACCTGCTCGATGAGGTCGTCCTTGTCGAGTTCGAAGAGGTCCACGGACGCCTTGCAGGCGTAGATCCCGGCGCCGGTGTCGGCGATCATCTCGATGAACTCGGGAATGGGCGGGATGTCGAGCTTCTCCATCTTGCGTTCCATGTACCGGGTGATCAGGTCCGGTACGCCGGGCAGTCCGCCGAGGAGGGTGGGCAGGTGGAGGCCGGGGTTGCCGACGGTGGCGAGCTTGATGTGGTCGTACTGCTTCTTCGTGATCGCGTCGAGGCCGAAGAAGGTGAAGAACAGGTCGGCCTCGATGCCCTCGGCGCGGGCGCCGTTGGCCATGATCAGAGCCGGGTAGATCCCCTCCAGGGATCCCTTGGAGACAATGATCGAGACCTTCTCGATGGTGGCGGTGTCGGCCATGACGGCACGCTCCTCGGTGGCAGAGATGTCAGATGCAGCCGCGCGGCTTGGGAATGCCGGCGATCTTCGCGGCGGTCTTCGCCGGGCCCTTCGGGAAGAGCTGGTAGAGCTCCTTGACGCTCACGCCGGACGTCTTGCCGAGCACCCGCACGGTGGGGCCGGTGCCCTTCTCCGCGTACTGGGCGCGCATGAAGTGGATGACGGTCCAGTGCCGGTCGGTCAATGTGTCGATTCCGAGTTCCTTGGCGATCGGTTCGGCCATCGGCTCGGTCCACCGGCCGGGGTCGGTGAAGAAGCCTTCGTCGTCGACCGGGACGGGGGTGCCGTCATAGGTGGCGGTGGGCATGGCTGTGCTCCTCTGGTTCAGGCGTGGGCGTGGTGCTTGCCGTGCTCGGGCATCGCCGAGCCGATGCCGGGCAGTTCCCGGCCGGGCAGCAGGCTGTGCCAGTACAGCCACTCGAAGGCGAGCTTGCCGAGGTGGGCGGCGTGCGACTCCTTCAGCAGTGGCAGCCCGACCGGGCCCGGGTAGTGGCCGGGCAGCGGCTCGGTGTCGTAGTTGAAGTCGATCAGCAGCGCCTTGTGGAAGCCGGTCTCCACGAAACAGTTGGCGTGTCCGTCGAACGAGGCGTCCAGCGGCTGCCCGTCGAGGAAGCGGCCGATGTTGTGCACCAGTACCTCGCCCTCGAAGTGGGCCACCGACCCGGCCTTGGAGGCCGGCAGGCCCGCCGCGTCGCCGATCGCGAACACCTCGGGGTACTCGGGGTGCTGGAGGGTGTGCGGGTCGACGGGCACGAAGTCCAGCTCGTCGCCGAGACCCTCGGAGCGTCCGACGTACTCCGCGCCGCCGTGCAGAGGGACGACGACCGCCAGGTCGAACGGCACCTCCCGTTCGTCGTACGAGACCAGCCGGCCGCCCGGGCCGTCGACCTCGCCGAGCGTGAACTCGGTGACCAGCTCGATGCCCTTGTCCGTCAGCAGGCCGCCCAGCGCCTTCGCCGCGACCGGCTTGGTGAACGCGCCGTCCAGTGGGGTGGCGTAGGTCAGCTGGACCTTGTCACGGATGCCGCGTCGCTGGAAGTACCAGTCGGCGAGGAAGGCGAACTCCAGTGGTGCGACGGGGCACTTGAGCGGCAGGTCCGCCACGTCGATGACGACGCGGCCGCCGTCGAAGCGCTCCAGCGCATCATGCAGTCCGACGGCGCCGGGCAGGTCGTAGAAGGTGAACACCTTCTCCCCCCAGCCGGGGCCGGTCAGCCCCTCGGTCTCCTCCGGCAGCAGCCGGGCCCCGGTGGCGACCACCAGGACGTCGTAGGACAGTCGGATGCCACCGCCGGGGTGCACCGTCCGCTCGTTCAGGTCCACTCGGTCGATCCGAGCCGACTTGTAGTCGACAGCCGTGTTCAGCTGCCGCGGCCGGGAGCGGACGAGGTGGTGCGGCTGGGCGAGCCCGAAGGGAACGAACAGCAGGCCGGGCTGGTAGACGTGGTCGTCGTCCTGATCGACGACCGTGATCCGGAAATCCCGCTCGTCGTACATACGCTGCAGACGGTTGGCCGTCAGAGTGCCGGCGGTTCCGCTTCCGAGAATCACGATGTGTGTGCCCATGTCCCCACTGTTGTGCGGCAGATCAGAGCAGGACATGGGCCGCTGGTCCCGTCCCGAGTACCCACCGGGGTATGCCTTCACCCGGCCCCTTTGCCCCCACACCCCACTTGCCCGCCGCAAACACACTGGTAAAATACCCAGCAGGGTATATCGCAACGGCAGCACGCACGAGGGCCGAACGGCCCCTGTCGCACCCCGCCGGCCTCTCGATCCGCCGCACCTTCCGCGATCGAATGGATTCCGGCAGCAGTCGGCACCAGCGAGAAGGGCCCGGCCATGACCGGCAGCACGCAGCAGATCCTCGGCACGAACCGGCCACAGAACGCGGACGTGCACAGTTTCGAGGTCACCCACGTCGAGCGAGACGCCTACACCGTGGACATCCGCGGGCACCGCCTGCGGGTCGACCAGCCCATCGAGGCCGGCGGTACGGACACCGCACCCACTCCCACCGAGTTGTTCGCCGCCTCCCTGGCCACCTGTGTCGCCTTCTACGCGGGCCGTTTCCTCCACCGGCACGGCCTCGGTCAGGCAGGACTGCGGGTCCGTACGGAGTTCACCATGGCCACCGACCGCCCCGCCCGCGTCGCTTCCCTGCGCGTCGTGGTCGTGCCACCGTCGGATCTCCCGGAGCAGCGCCGGGCGGCCCTGCTGGCCGTGGCCTCGCGCTGCACGGTGCACAACACGCTGCACCAGCCGCCCGAGATCGACATCGAGTTGGAGCCATGAGCACGTCCCTGGCGCCGGCCTCGTCGGCGCTGCTGGAGCGCGTCCGGGCCGGCCTCATCGGGGACGACGAGGTGCTGGACGGCCCCTACGGCCCGAAGCGGATCGTCTACGCCGACTACACCGCCTCCGGCCGCTCCCTCGACTTCGTCGAGGACTTCGTGCGCAAACAGGTGCTGCCGCGCTACGGCAACACCCACACGGAGAGTTCCAGCACCGGTCTGCAGACCACCCGGCTGCGCGAGGACGCCCGCCGGATCATCCGCGACGCTGTCGGAGGCACCGAGGACGACCTGGTGATCTTCTGTGGCTCGGGGGCCACTGCTGCGGTCAACAAACTGGTCGGCATCCTGGCGCTGCGCCGCCCGGACCAGCCGCCGCCGGACGAGCGGCCGGTGGTGTTCGTGGGCCCCTACGAGCACCATTCCAACGAACTGCCCTGGCGCGAGTCCGTCGCGGACGTCGTGGTGATCGACGAGGACGCGGACGGCCACATCGACCTCGCACAGTTGGAGACGGGGCTACGGCGGCACACCGGCCGCCCGCTGCTGATCGGCAGCTTCTCCGCCGCGTCGAACGTCACCGGCATCCTCACCGACACCGACCGCATCGCGCGCCTGCTGCACGCGTACGGCGCCCTGTCGTTCTGGGACTACGCGGCCGCCGCCCCGTACATCCCGATCCAGATGGGCCCGAGCACTCCGGGCGCCGGGGACCACAAGGACGCGCTGTTCCTGTCCCCGCACAAGTTCGTCGGTGGCCCGCAGACCCCCGGCGTGCTCGTCGTACGCCGTGAACTGGTGCGCAATCCGGTGCCCACCGCGCCCGGCGGCGGCACGGTCGCCTTCGTCGACCCGCACGGCCACCGCTATCTCGACGACCCGGTGGCCCGGGAGGAAGGCGGCACGCCCGCCATCGTCGAGTCCGTCCGTGCCGGGCTGGTCTTCGCGCTCAAGCAGGCGGTCGGCACCGACACCATCCAGGCCGCCGAGGAGCGCCACTGGCGGCGCGCCCTCGCGGCCTGGGAGCGCAATCCCGGCATCGAGGTCCTCGGCAACCACCACGCCCGCCGCCTGTCCATCGTCTCCTTCCGCATCCGCCACGGCGAGCACGCCTACCTGCACCACAACTACGTCGTGGCCCTGCTCAACGACCTGTTCGGCATCCAGGCCCGCGGCGGCTGCTCCTGCGCAGGCCCCTACGGCCACCGCCTGCTCGGCATCGACGCGGCCACCTCCCACGCCCTGCTGGACGAGGTCGTCCACGGCTGCGACGGCATCAAACCCGGCTGGACCCGCATCAACTTCAACTACTTCATCAGCGGCACCGTCCGCGACTACCTCATCGACGCCGTCGAGCTGATCGCCCGCCTCGGCCACCGACTCCTGCCCGACTACCGATTCGACCCGCACACCGGACAGTGGCACCACCAGGCCGGCGCCGTCGATCCTCCGCTGCGGCTGACGGACGTGCGCTTCACCTCCGGCGAAGGCGTCACCACCCCGGCCGTCCGCCATCGCCGACTGGGCGAGGACGCGCTGGCCGGTCAACTGGACCGCGCCCGCGAGGTATTCGCTTCCCGCCTTGCCTGTCCTGACGACGGCCCCACCGGGCTGCCGGCCGACTTCGAGCGCATGCGCTGGTTCCCGCTGCCGCCCGTCTGCCTGGAACAAACCCGGACCGGCACCGGTTGAAACGGATACCCCACCGGGTATACGAGAGGAGACCGGAAGCATGCCAACCAAGGAACTGACCAAGGACAACTTCGAGGAGACCGTCACCGGTTCGGAGATCGTGCTCATCGACTTCTGGGCCGCCTGGTGCGGACCGTGCCGCATGTTCGGCCCCGTCTACGAGAAGGCGGCCGCGCGCCACCCCGACATCGTCTTCGGCAAGGTCGACACCGAAGCGCAGCCCGAACTCGCGGGCGCCTTCCGCATCTCCTCCATCCCCACCCTGATGGCCGTCCGCGACCGGACCGTGCTGTACTCACAGCCCGGCGCACTGCCGCCGCAAGCCCTGGAGGAACTCATCACCAAGATCCGCGCCGTCGACATGGAGGACGTACGCCGGAAGGCCGCCACAGGCTCCGGCGGAGCCGGCTGACAACGAGGCGCCCGCGGAGCGTCCGCAGTGGCCGCGGCCCGTGGAGTTCAGCGGGTGCGAAGTGCGGCCAGCGTGTCGTCGAGGTCGGCCGCGCGGGGCCGGTTGTGCGGCAGCTTGCCGAGCGCGGCCGCCATGCCGCAGGTGTTGGTGAGGGCGGAGAAGACCAGGCCGCCCGCGACGCCGGCCGAGATCAGCAGGAGGGCGGGGTGCACGAGCAGGCCGAGGACCAGGCCGAGGAGCACCAGAGCGCCGGCGGTGAACCGGACCTGGCGTTCCATGCTCCAGCCGGCCCGTGCTTCGCGGGCGGTGGGCCGGTGCAGGTCGTGGCCGTCTGCGGCCCAGGCGCCGATGCCGCCCGCGAGGGTCGCCGCGGCGATGCCCTGTTCGACAAGGAGTCTGCAGGCGTTCTCGGAGCGGGCACCGGATGCGCACACGACGAGGACGTCCCCGCGCCCGGCGGCGTGGCGTATCTCCGGCAGGGCCCGCCGGATGTGGTCGAGGGGGATGTTCAGGGCGCCGAGGAGGTGGCCGGAGGCGTACTCGGCGGGCGTGCGCACGTCGATGACGGTGAGTTCGTCGAGCCGGGTACGGGCCTGCTCGGCACCGAGGGTGACGGGGGTCGGAAGGCTGGTCATGACAGGTGTGATCCTTAATGGTCGACGCCGTCCCGAACCGGGACGTACAGTACCCCTAGGGGTATTTTTCGAGGAGTGATCGTGGAACTGGAACTCGCGGGTGCGGAACTGAAGTCCGTGCTGAACAGGCTGCGCCGGGCGCAGGGTCAGATCTCCGGGGTGATCCGGATGATCGAGGAAGGACGCGACTGCGAGGACGTCGTCACACAGCTCGCCGCCGCCTCCCGTGCGCTGGACCGGGCCGGTTTCGCGATCATCGCGACGGGCCTGCAGCAGTGTGTGACCGACATGGAATCCGGACGGAAGAACGGCGAGGACCCGGAGGCGATGCGCGCCCGGCTGGAGAAGCTGTTCCTGTCCCTGGCGTGACCATGCGCGGTGGCCGCCTCACACGACCGCGTCGATCAGCATGAGCGCGGCCACGGCCAGCAGCACCAGGGCGAAGATCCGCTGCAGCGTGGGCGCGGAGACCTTCACCGACAGCCGTTTGCCGTCCCACGCGCCGAGGATGGCGGCCCCGATGAACGGTCCGACGACCGCCCAGTCCAGCCCCTCGACCGTTCCGGCCCGGGTCGCCAGCGCGGCCAGCGAGTTGACGGTGATGACCAGCAGGCTGGTGCCCACCGCGTTGCGCATCCGCATGCCGAGCACGCTCACCAGCGCCGGTACGGCGAGGAAGCCGCCGCCTACGCCGAGGACACCGGTGACCGCGCCGAGCCCGGCACCGGCGGCCGCGGCCCGCCCCGGCCGCGCCGGCACAGTGCCCTCCATGGCCGTCCTGGAGCGCAGCATGCGCAGCGCGGCCGCTCCCGCGACCAGGGCGAAGGCCGCCGTCAGTACGGCCTCCGGGATACGCGCGGACAGCGCGCCGCCCAGCATCGCCGGACCGATCCCGGCCGCAGCGAAAAGCAGCCCCGTACGCCACCGCACGTTCCCGTCCCGCGCGTGCGCGACCAGCGCGGTGACCGAGGTGAGCGTGACGATGACCAGACTCGCGGTCGTCGCCCCGACCGGACTGAAGCCGAGCAGGTAGATCAGGGCGGGGACGGCAAGAACACTGCCGCCGCCCCCGAGCGCGCCGAGCGCCAGGCCGATGACCGCCCCGGCGGCCAGGGCGAGTATGAGAGCGCTCACGCTGTCGTGCCGTTTCCACCGCGCGCGTCGACCACCGGCAGCCCCGCGCCGACCCAGTCCCGCATGCCGCCGATCACGTCCACAGCCTGCGCACCGCGGGCGACGAGCAGTTCCGCGGCCTGCCGTGAGCGGTTGCCGGAGCGGCAGATCACGATCAGGGGCCGCGCCTGCGCTTCCGAGGGCAGTCCCGCGCCGGCGGACAAAGCCGACAGGGACAGGTGCACGGCGCGCGGCGCGTGCCCGGCCTGCCACTCGTAGGGCTCGCGCACGTCGAGCAGTACGGCGTCACCACCACTGCCGGCATGACCGGTGCGCACGGCCGCCTGCTGCACGCTCACGCGCCCCGGGCCACCCCCGGCCCGTCGGAAGATGCTCATCTCGGTTTCTCGCTCCTGTTTCGTGTGTCGGTGCGGATGGTCGCTTCGTGTGCCGGTGCGGATGGTCGGCCGATCCCTGCGCCGTCATGCGGTCCGGACGACCAGTCCCGCCTTCTCGGCCCCGTCGAAGGAGTCGTCCACGGCAACCACGTCCCGGCCGACGGCGTCGAGCAGGGAGGCGGCGATCGCGGCGCGCATGCCGCCCGCGCAGTGCACCCAGACCTCGCCGTCGGGAACCTCGCCCAGGCGGCGGTGCAGGGTGTGGATCGGAATGTGGACCGAGCCCTCGATGTACCCGTCGGCCCGTTCCGACGCGCGGCGCACGTCGAGGACGGCCACACCGTCCCGGGGCCGCTCGGCGAGACCGGCGAACGTGGCCCGCCGGAAGGCGGCCGGCGCCTCGCCCTCGCGCACCCAGTCGGCCGGCCCGCCGGTGGCCGCGGCGGCCGGGCGGTCGATCCCCACGCGCACCAATTCGCGCTGCGCGGCAGCGAGTTGCCCGGGCGACTCGGCGAGCAGCGTGACCGGCTTGCCCCACGGGATCAGCCAGGCGAGATAGGTGGCAAGCTGCCCCTCGGCCTCGAAGTTGAAGGATCCCGCGACATGCCCGGTGGCGAACGCGACGCGGTTGCGCAGGTCCACCACCCACTCCCCCGCGGCCAGCCGGGCGGCGATCTCCTCGGCGTCGGCCACGGCGGGCGGGGTGAGGTCGACGGGCGCGGGTCCGGCGGCGTTGGCCGGGCCCATGTGCGTGTAGTAGGCGGGGATGTCGTCCAGGCCGGCCAGCAGGTCGGCGACGAAGGTGTCCACGTCCCGGGTGAGGGCCTCGTTGGCCACCTTCTCCTTGCCGATGGTCGTGTCGCTGCCTTCGGCCTGGGCGGACGAGCAGAAGCTGCCGAAGCCATGGGTGGGCAGCACGACGGTCTCGTCGGGCAGGTCGGCGGCCAGGCGGCGTGCGGAGGCGTGCTGGGCGCGGGCCAACCGCTCGGTCAGCCGAGGCTCGACCAGGTCGGGGCGGCCGACAGTGCCGATGAGCAGGGAGCCGCCGGTGAAGACCGCCACTGCCGTGCCGTTCTCCTCCAGCACGTACGAAGTGTGGTGCGGGGTGTGACCGGGCGTCGCCAGCGCCCGCAGGGTCAGGCCGTCGTCGAGGGCCGTGACGTCACCGTCGCGCACGGGCGTCCGCTCGAACGACACCCGCGCCCCCGCGGGAACCAGGTAGGCGGCACCCGTGAGCCGGGCGAGCTCGAGGCCCCCGGTGACGTAGTCGTTGTGGACGTGCGTCTCGACGACGTGCGAAATCCGCACCCCGCGCCGGACGGCCGCCGCGATCACCTGGTCGACGTCTCGCGGCGGATCCACCGCCACCGCCGTCCGCTCGCCGCCCGCGAGATAGCTGCGGTTGCCGAGACCCGACACCTCGATCGTGTCGACGAAGAACACGAGGCACTCCCTTCCAGTGAAGAATTACCCCAGGGGGTATGCTTGCGAAGGTAGCACAAGTACCCCCGGGGGTATTTCCAAGGGCAGGGAAAGCCCAGGAAACGCCTTACGAGTACCTCGCACACGACCGGACATCCGTCCCGCCCGATCCGTGCCACCAGGAAGGGCCCACACCCATGCGCTACGACCGCACCGTCCGCCTCGATGCCGACTTCGCCACCGCCGTCGCCCGCACCCGCGACGCCCTCGCCGCCCAGGGCTTCGGCATCCTCACCGAGATCGATGTCACCGCCACCCTCAAGGCCAAGCTCGGCCGCTCCGCAGAAGACATGGAGGACTACGTCATCCTCGGGGCCTGCAACCCACCCCTCGCCCACCGCGCCCTGGAGACCGACCGCAGCATCGGGCTGCTGCTGCCCTGCAACGTCGTCGTCCGCCGCGACGGCGACCGCACCGCCGTACAGGCTCTCGACCCGGGCACGATGGTCGCCCTCACCGAACTCGACGCCCTGCGCCCCGTCGCCGAGGAGGCCACCCGTCGCCTCGACGCCGCGCTCGCCGCCCTCGTCGCAGGCGAGACGGAAGGCTGAACAGGCGACCGGCCCGACGCCGACCGTACGGCGAATGGAAAGGGTCCTGAGTGCGGTGCGGCGCATCGGTGCACAGCCGTGCGCCGCATTCAATGGCATGCGCCCCCACCCATGCCCAGTGAGCCGCATGCACACGCATCGGCGAGCGTCGTGATCGATCCGTTTCCGTTCTCATGAAGCCGTGCGTCGAGCTCGTTCACCGCGCACTACCGGGGTATCTAACCCGCGCAGTCTCCACTGCCGCGCGCAGAGGTTCCGCCCAGGACCGGGCGAGCGTGCGCGCCTGCCGCGGTCCGGAAGGCGCAGTACCTCGCCACCAAACCCGACTTCGAACCCGAGGTCGCGGCCTACTGGGCGAAGTACCAGCAGATCTTCTCTCCGGAGGGACTGCGGACCTGCGACCCCAGGGCCCTCAAGGATTTCGCCAACTCCGACATCGGAGCCCATCCCGGTAACCAGGCCACCTTCAACTCCGCCTGGAACGCCATGGGTGACACGGCGGCCGGCGAGTCGACCCGCCGGACCATCGAATACCTGCTGTACGGGCCCGACGACATACCGCTCGCGGACCGGCTCCAGCACCTGCTGACGGGCTCGAAGCCGTTCGCCATGACCGGGTTCAAGGAAGCCCTGCTCACAAGGGTTCTCTGCGTGGTGCAGCCCGATCGCTTCCTGTCGATCCTCAAGTACACGACGGAGGCAGGCGGCAAGCGCGAGATCGCGCGGCTGGTCTACGGGCTGGAGCTGCCGGCACCCGAGTCCGTGAACTGGACCCTCGGCCGACTCATCCTGTGCAGCAACGACCTCCTGCACGCACTCGTCGGCGAGGGCTTCGCCAACCAGCAGCACGCCGCCGCTTTCCTGTGGTGGGCCAAGGACCGACAAGGCGGGTCCCGGTGAGCGGGTGACAACGGCAACGGGCTCGCCCCGCCCGTTCGTCCAGCGTGGCTCCGTACGTTGTCAGGTGGCCCAGGTGGGCCGGATGTGTCACGCGGTCGTCAGCAGTGGCCGCAGCCTGCCGGTCCGCAAAGACCTGACCACCCTGGTTCCCGCCCGGCGACCAGCCACCGACGTGGAGCGGTCCGGTCATCGCTGTCGTGACGTTCGACGACGCCGGTGTCACGGGCCACCACTGGAACGTGTGTCACTGGTGGCGCACCCACCCAGGACGCTCTCGCCTTCCTGCAACGCAGGTGACCGCGAGCCGGGCAAGGCCGCTGACCAGCAGGGGCACCCACGGACCTGGCCCCTGGCCATCACGCTTCCGCGCCGCCTTCGGCCGAAGCGCCGAGCTGTTCGGCCAGCTGGAACAGGGCCGGCAGCGCATTCGTGATGGCGGCCCGGGAGCCGCCGTCGAGAGCGGCGAGGGCCGTGTCGATGCGGCGTTCATGGGCGGTGGTCCAGGCTGCCAGCTTCTCGCGGCCGGCGTCGGTGAGGGTGACGACGGAGGCCCGGCGGTCGGTCGCGTCGACATCACGTGCGACCAGCCCCGCGGTGATCATCTGGCCGATCAGTCCACTGACCGTGCTGGGGGCCAGACGCCGACGGGCGGCGAGGTCGCTGACCCGGGCCGGGGAGTGCTCACCGAGAACCTGCAGCAGCTCGACCTGCGCCATGGGAAGCGTCTCCCACGGGTAGTCGGTCCGGATCGAGGAGCGCAGCGCGCGGCGCAGCCGGGTGACGGCCTCCGTGAGCAGACGGGCGTCCGGCGCCTCGCCGGTGGGGCTCGGCAGGGGGGCCTCGGAGCGGGGCTGCGCAGACATGCGGCCAGGGTAGCCGGGCCGCACATGGATAGGGTCCGGCCGTCTGCGGGCCGCACGCCCGGTCAGCCCTGCCGAGCACTCCGCCAAAAGGTTCGGTGTCCGATATATTGTCGGGTGCATCCACCCCGGCCCACGGCCGGGTTCCGCACATGCAAGGAACGGTCGAGCCCTTGAAGCTGGCATACCTCCCCAGTCCCTCCCAGGGAGTGTGGCACCTCGGGCCACTGCCGATCCGCGCATACGCGCTGTGCATCCTGGCCGGCGTCTTCACCGCCGTATGGCTGACCGGCCGCCGCTGGGAGGCCCGGGGCGGGCGGCGGGAGGACATCGCCGACATCGCCATCTGGGCGGTGCCCTTCGGCATCCTCGGCGGCCGCCTGTACCACGTGATCACCGACCCCGAGCTGTACTTCGCCGCCGGCAAGCAGCCCCTACACGCCCTGTTCATCTGGGACGGCGGCCTGGGCATCCCCGGCGCGGTGGCCCTCGGCGCGGTCGGCGCCTGGCTCGGCTGCCGCCGCCGGGGCATCAAGCTGTCCGACTTCGCCGACGCCGTCGCACCGGGCCTGGTGCTGGCCCAGGCGATCGGCCGCTGGGGCAACTACTTCAACCAGGAACTGTACGGCCGCCCCACCCACCTGCCCTGGGCGCTGTACATCGACCCGGCCCACCGTCCCGCGGACAGCCCCACCGTCGCCCTGTACCACCCGACCTTCCTGTACGAGTGCCTGTGGGACCTCGGCGTCATGGCGCTGCTGCTCTGGCTGGACGCCCGCCACCACCAACGCCTGCGCCGCGGACGGCTGTTCGCCTGCTACGTGCTGGCCTACACCACCGGCCGGGCGTGGATCGAGGCCCTGCGCATCGACCACGCCAACCACTTCCTGGGCCTGCGCCTGAACGACTACGTCTCCCTGATCCTGTTCACCGTCGCGCTCGTCTACCTGATCGCCGGCCGCCGCCCCCGCAGCGGCGACGGCGCCCCGTATCCCGGCGGGGAGAACGAAAACAAAGAGGAAGCAGGGGCATCGGTTCCGGCCGGCGCGTCCGACCGGGAGGGGACGTGACGGCGGCTCCCGACACCGAAGCCTCCCAAGGCACAGCCGCCCCCACGTCCCGGATCCGCCGCCTCGGCCCGCTGCTGCCCGTCAGGTTGCGCCCCCTGCACCGGCCCCGGCTGTGGGCAGAGCTGGTCTGCACCAGCCTGCTCTACTGGGCCTACACTCTCACCCGCAACGCCGTCCCCGCCCACCGCGCCGCCGCCCTGCACCGCGCGCATGCCATCTGGCACGCCGAACGGCTCCTGCACGTGGACATCGAACTCACCGTCAACCACGCGGCCGACCGGATCGGCTGGCTGATCGTGGGGATGAACTACTACTACGCCACGCTGCACTTCATCGTCACCATCGGCGTGCTCGTGTGGCTGTACATCCGCCGCCCCGACCGCTACCGCTCGGTGCGCACCGCCCTGTACACCGCCACCCTCCTCGCGCTGATCGGCTTCGCGTTCTGCGCCACCGCCCCGCCCCGCTTCCTGGCCGGGCAGGGGTTCATCGACACGGTGGTCGTCCACCACACCTGGGGCTCCTGGGCCTCCGGCGACGTGGCGTCGCTGTCCAACCAGTACGCCGCCATGCCCTCGGTGCACATCGTGTGGTCCACCTGGTCCGGCCTGACCCTGGCCTTCCTGGCCCGTAGAACCTGGGTACGCGTGCTGGGCGCCTGCTACCCGGTCGCGACCTTCACCGTCATCCTGGCCACCGCCAACCACTTCGTGGCCGACGCGGCCGCCGGCGTCGTCACCCTCGCGGCCGGCTTCCTGATCCAGCGGCTGCTCACCGGCCGCCCCGCCTACCCCGCGCCATGGCGGAACGCCCTGACCGCCAGCCAGCCCTGACGCAGCGCCAGTACCGCCCACACCCCGGCCAGCCCAGCCAGCCAGCGCACCTGCAACACCACCGCGCCCGCCAACGAAACACCCGTGGCCGTCACGTCCAGGCCCGCCATCCAGGCATCGCGCACCCACGCGCCGGCGCTCGGGATCACCAGAACAGTCCTCGGCAGCTCATCACGTCTCCTGCACCGCACTTCTGCCCCCGCGGGGGCCCAGCCAGGCCGAGGCAACCGCGCCGGCAGAGGCGGCAACCAGCACGGCGGCAGCCCACCGGGCACCCGCCTGGATTCCGCCCCCGGCAACAAGGTGCAGGGCGAGAGCGACCAGGGCGACACCCAGTGCGGTGCCCAGACCCGCGGGTCATGTTGACCAGACCGCCCCCCGTCCCGGAGGAGCGGGCGGGAATCGCCCCCATGATCATGGTGTTGTTGGCCGGCGTGAAGGTTCCCAGCCCCAGGCCGGTGAGTGCCAGCACCGGTACGAGCCAGGCGACGGTCAGCGGAACGAAGAGCAGGGCGACGGTGGCAAGGGTGAGCACGGCGGTTCCCGACAGGCACCGCCCGCGGTCGCTCAGGGCGCGTGGCAGCAGACGGTCTCCGCCAGTCGCGGCCAGCGCGAATCCGGCGGGCAACGCGGTCAGCACCGCACCCGCGGTCAGCTCGGAGGATCCCCGGGCAGTCAGAACCACAGGGACCAGCACCAGCGGGCCGAACAACACCAGATAGCCGCTCAGGGCGCCGACCAGCCCGGACGCGACAGCACGCACCCGCAGCAGGTCCAGGTCCAGCAGCGGCGCGGCCGTCCGCCGCTGCCGCCGCACGAACCCCCATCCCGCCACGACCGACACGACGAAGAGCAGGACCACGCCCCACCCGGACACCGCCAGCCCAGAGGCCGCCGACACGCCCAGCAGCGCACTCGCTGTCGCCACCACCAGCAGGGCGAGCCCGGCCCAGTCGAACCGTGCCGCCTTCGTGCGGGCCCGGGTGCGCGGCAGCAGATAGTGCCCGCCGACCAGCGCGATCAGCCCGACCGGTACGTTCACCCCGAAGACCCAGCGCCAGCCCAGGGTCGACACCAGCGCCCCGCCCACCGTCGGGCCCAGTGCCAGCCCGAGAGCCTGCGCCGCGGCCTGCACGCCGAGTGCACTGCGCATCCGCTCCCGCGGCGCACTCGCAGGGAATCTTCCAACGTCCCGCTCTTCCGATCGCGCCAGCGGCCGGGACGACTGGTGCGGCCGTGATCAAGCTCTACGACGAGGCGTGCGGCACGCTCTGGGTTGGTGGACTGCGGGAACTCCTGCTTGACGGTGACGCTGCCGGCGAAGCCGTCGACGACCAAGCTCACACCGCCCTCTCTCGGCGAGTAGTACGTCCGGCCTTCCTGTACGCCGTACTCTCGCCGCACCGCCTCGGCTGCCAGCGCCTGCAGGAGCAGAAGTGCCCGGCGCCGAAGCGCAGGAGGCATCACGAGCCGTTCCCCCGCGTCTCTGAGCTCGGCCACGACCGGATGAAGAGAAGTCAGCCGCGTGGGAACCGGAACCACCGAGGCGCCGCCCGGCGGCTTCCGGCTCCGCGAGTTGGGATGTGGTCCCTCTTCGAGGTACAGCTCCCACCCACCTGCCCCAAGGCCAACCTTCTGGATACGTCTGCCGGGAGGTTCCACTCCGTGCCGCTTCGCATAATCAACGGCCTTCCGCCACTCATCGACCTCGTCCTCAACGGCGACACGGACACGCCCCTCGGCAAGCAGCCGCTCAACCAACTCGGTCGCCTTGGCTCGTCGCGCGCGAGCGACGGGCCGATCGGCATAGGACACGGAACTACGCTCGCGCCCAGCAGGCCCGGCGGATGTCTCATGGTTGCCTCCTTCAGCCGACGTCGGCTCCTCACGACGATCACCGTGTCGAGGAAGTAGCGGCCATCCTCGGTGACCTCCACGAGCGCTTCCCCGCCGCCCCGATTGATCCTTAACGACCCTCGATCACGCAATGCATAAGCCGACCGCCGATCCCCCGGCACCCATGCTGCAGGATGCTCCTCACCGGCAAAAGAGTGGCTCCTGCCCGTGGGAATCCTCTGGGACTTTCCTGGGACTTCCGGCCGCATCAGACAGCACGAGCGTGAAACAACCGAAAGGACATTCATGCAGGTCAACGACCTGCGGCGGCCAGACACCGCAGGTCACGGCGCTGGCTGGTCTCTTCCGGGACATCCGACCGCACTTGAGCGGAGGTTGACGGGCGCCCGGCTACCAGGTGTGTGCCACGTCCACCACCAGGCGGTCGGGCAGCACCGTCACCCGGAACGGCAGCTTGGCGCGGACGCCGAGTCCGATGTGGTTTCCTCCGTCGTAGCGGCCTCCGAACTTCGCGTCCCGGAAGGTCCGGTAGCCGCGGAAGTCGAGGCCCGGCAGCGGATCGGCGAGCCTGACGTGATAGCGCGAGTCGTCGACCGGCGCGGTGAACTCGATCTCGATGATCGCCCCTCCCGCGACCGGGATGCCGGTCTGGGACGGGGGGTGGTTGAAGCCGGGGACGTACTGGACCCAGTACCCGGCCGGGTCGGCCGTCGTCATGCCCGGGATGTCGAACACCATCCGGTCGTAGCAGGCGTGCTCGCCGGTCCTGACATCCGTCAGGGAACCGGCCGTCGCCAACGACCCGGGGGCGGCCTTCGTGAGGCTTCCCCATCCCGTCTGGCAGGTCTCGGCCTGTGGCGCGGCAGCGACGGCCGACGTGGTGCCCGCCCCCGTCAGAACCAGCGTCAGTGCTGCCAGCACGGTTGCCCAAGCTTTCATCGGTGAGCATCCCCTTTGTGTTTGTGTGCACTTGTGTTTGTGTGCACTGCGGATCTACCGCAGATCTGTGCCATGTCAGACAAAGGGGGTGGCGCAACGGTTGGAGGCGGCAAGGGCCCAGTTTCGGACATTCCTCTCGAATGTCAGGGGGTCGTCAGCGCAGTCGGCGGGCCCGCAGTACCACGTCGTCGGTGTGGTGTGCGCCGGCTCCGCCCTCAGGGGCCGGCCGGGGGCGCTGCTCGTCCACCTCCAGCTCCCAGTCGTCGTCGAGCAGGGCGGCGACCATGGCCGGCCAGACGTACGCGGCCGGGTCGAACTCGCTGTCGTGGGGGTGCCGGGTGTCCATCCCCGCGTGATGGACGAGCAGCAGCACGCCACCAGGGGCGACCGCCGCGAGCAGCGCCCGCTCGTTCGCGGCGTCGGGGGTGCGTGGCAGGGCCGGGTACTGCGCGGAGACCAGGTCGAAGGAGCCGGGCGGGAGTGCCGCCTCCGTCAGTTCGGCGTGCACCCAGCGCACGGTGACGCCGGCGTCGCGCGCGTGCTCCGCCGCCCGGTCCAGCGCCACGCCCGAGACCTCCAGCGCGGTCACGTCCCAGCCGCCGCGCGCGAGCCAGACGGCATCGGCGCCCTCGCCGCAGCCGACGTCGAGCACCCGCCCCGGCGTGAGCCCGGCGACCTCGGCCACGAGGGCGCCGTTGGGCCGGCCGCTCCACAGCTGTGCCCGGTCGGCGTAGCGGTCGTCCCACTCCGCCCGCACCGCGGGGTCTCCGGCGTATCCGTCGGCGGTCGTCGTTCCTGCGTTGTCGCGAGTCATGGGTCCACCGTCAGCCCTGAGGTCCCGGTCGGGCCAGCGGTGTTGCGGTTCCGGCAAAACCTTCCCGGTGCCCCCGGGATCCGGCTCACGCGCGGCTCGTCGCCGTGAATCGCCTATCTTGGCGGCTATGCAGTCCTACACGATCGGCCAGGCCGCACGGCTGCTCGGCGTGAGTCCCGACACCGCGCGGCGGTGGGCGGACGCCGGGCGGGTTCCCACGCACCGGGACGAGGGCGGGCGCCGTCTCATCGACGGGAAGGACCTGGCCGCCTTCTCCGTGGAGCTCGCCAAGGGCGACGGCGGCGACGAGGAGATCTCCCACACCTCCGTCCGCAACGCCTTCCCCGGCATCGTCACCGCGGTGAAGCTCGGCGACGTCGCGGCGCAGGTCGAGATCCAGGCCGGCCCGCACCGGTTGGTGTCCCTGCTGACGCGGGAGGCCGTGGAGGAACTCGGCCTGGAGGTCGGCGTGGAGGCGACCGCCCGCGTGAAGTCCACGAACGTGCACATCGACCGCGCCTGAGCTGGGCCGGAGCGGGGTCGCAGCGGGGTCGCAGCGAGCTCAGAGCGTGAGCAGTTCCTCGTGGAAGCCGCCGAACTCCCGCTCGGCGTCGATGAGATGGATCTCCAGGATCCAGTGGCAACGGCGTCCCGCCTTGTCCGTGCGGCGCAACGGGGTGTCGTTGGCGGGGGCGATGTACGACTCCACGTCGGCGCCGTCGATCCACTCGTGCGGGAACTCACCGACCAGGTGCCCGGCGTGCCAACCGCCCAGCTCCCAGCCGGACTTGGCGGCCAGCCGCTGCACCTCGGCGTACAGCCGCGCGCCGGTGATGTCCGGGTCGGCCTCGAAGAAGCTCCGGCCCGCGGCGAAGATCCGCGGGAGGTCGGCGCGGAGGCGGTGCTTGTCCGGGTCGTCGCCGAGCACGAAGGTGCGGCCGAAGTCGGCCTCGTACTCCTCGAAGATGGGGCCGAAGTCGGCGAAGACGATGTCGTCCGCGCCGATCACCCGGTCCGGCGGGTTCTCCCGGTACGGCTCGAGCGTGTTCGGTCCCGATCGCACGACCCGCTTGTGCCAGTGCCGGGTGGTGCCGAACAGCTCGTTCGCCAGGTCCCGGACCCGGTCGCTGACCTCCCGCTCCCCCGCACCCGGCGCGATCAGCCCGCGCGCCTCGATCTCCGCGAAGAGCCGCTCGGCCTTCGCCTGGGCGTCCAGCAGCCTGGCCGCGCGTGTGGGTTCGTCATCCGCCGTGGGGTCCGCCATGGGACGACCATAATCACCCGGACGGCCGCCCCGGTGAGGCAGTCCCGGCCGCGCGTTCCTAACGTGAAGGCGGGCCGGGTGGGCAGGACCGGTACGGGCCGGCCCGAGAACGGCCGTCTGTCCGGCCGTCTGTCCGGCCGTCTGTCCGGAGGAGGAGACCATGACCACGGCTGACCCCGGACGTGCCTCGGACATACCGGCGGGTGCCTCGTGACCGCCGCGGACGCCACGCCCGTGCTGCGGTGCGCCAGTCGGCACTCCGGGCCGCGGGACGGGGAGGAATGCGGGGCCCGGGCCCGTTTCGAGATCTCCTGCCATGCCCGGCCCCCGCTGGTCGTGTGTCCTCAACACCTGGGCCCCGCACTGCTGTTGGCCGACGGTGTGCTGTGGCCTCCGGAGATCGCACTCGTGCGGTGAGTGCGGCCGGCCGGCTCAGACTGTCGAGGCCGGGCCGCCCCCCCATCGCCGAGCCCGGCCGCGCTCAGCTCTTCGTCAGGGTGATGTCCTGCTGCCCGGTCGCGTGGAAGCGCGGCATCGGCAGGCCGCCCTGGGGGCTCAGCTCCATGACGGTGGCCTCCACGTGGGCCTCGCCCGGTTCGAGGGAACCCGGCGTGGGCTTGCCCGTGTTCTCCCAGACGTGCTCGACACCGTCGCACACCGCGCGGGTGCCGCCGATGCCCTGCCGGACCGACGGGGAGCGCTGCCCCACGGAGGAGCTGACGAACACGGGGCCCGTGCCGCCGGTGCAGCGGTAGGTGCCGGAGAGCGTGACGGTGCCGTCCGCGGCGATACGGCCCACGGGGTCGACGGTGACGGTCTCGTACGGGTCGGCGTGCGCGGGCAGGGCGGGGGCCGCGAGCAGGAACAGCGCGGCACCGGCGGCGGCGAGGGCGGGACGGACGGACATGGGGATACCTCCCGGTCGAGTGGAACGGTCCTCCACTGCTACCGGGAACACACCCCGACCATCGTGATCGTCACTCCTTCGGTGGCGAGTCCGCATCGAGCGTCGTGGAACGGTCCGAGAGTTGTCCGCATGTTGTCACGCTTCACGTCGGGCCGTTCCGGTGAGTTCGCGGCGGGAGCATGGTCTACACATACGGATACGGACCCCATAGGGGCGGTCCCACCAATGCGGAGGTACGCCATGTGCTCTCACCGGTCCTCGTGCCCTGCGTCCGACAGCACCGTCCCGCACGTCGTCGCCGCCCACCCCGAGCAGGGCTGGAACCTGCTGTGCAACGGGGCGATCGTCTTCGACGACACCGGCGAGCTGCTGCCCGACGGCCGCGTCGTCGCCCCGCACCGGGTACAGGTCGACCTCCTGACCGTCGCCGCCTGATCCGGTTCCCCGAGCCGCGCGGATCTCCGGACGGCCCCAGCCGCGCGGATCTCCGGACGGCCCCGCGACGCTACGGCAGTACCGCGAACCCGTCGAGCTCCACGGCCGCCTGGTCGTCCCAGAGCCGTACGACCTCCACGACCGCCATGGCCGGGTAGTCCCGGCCCGCCGACTCACGCCAGATGCGGCCCAGTTCACGGACGTGCGCCCGGTAGTCGGCGATGTCGGTGGCGTACACGGTGACACGGGCGAGGTCCGCCGGGGTTCCGCCCGCCGCCCTCAGCGCGGTCAGCAGATTCGCGAGCGCCCGCTCGAACTGCTCGGGCAGGGTCTCCCCCACCACCTTGCCGTCGGCGTTCAGGGCCGTCTGCCCCGCGAGGAAGACCACCCTCGACCCGGTGGCCACGACCGCGTGCGAGAAGCCGGTGGGCGGGGACAGCTCGGGCGGGTTGATGCGCTCGGCGCTCACACGGCCTCCAGGTTCGGGTACGACGCGTACAACTCCTTCGCGATGATGCCCCGTTGGACCTCGCTCGCCCCCTCGTAGATGCGCGGGGCGCGTACCTCCCGGTACAGGTGCTCCAGCAGATGACCGCGCTGGAGGGCGCGGGCGCCGTGCAGTTGGACCGCGGTGTCCACGACGTACTGCGCGGTCTCGGTCGCCAGCAGCTTCGCCATCGCCGCCCGCTTCGGCACGTCCGGGGCGCCTTCGTCGTACGCCGTCGCCGCCGCGTACACCATCAGACGGGCCGCGTCCGTACGCAGGGCCATCTCGGCGACCGTGTGGGCGACGCTCTGCAGGTCCCTCAACTTGCCGCCGAAAGCGTCCCGTCGGGCGGTGTGTGCGAGGGTCGCGTCCAGTGCCGCCTGTGCCATGCCGACCGCGAAGGCGCCGACGCTGGGCCGGAAGAGGTTGAGCGTGCCCATCGCGACCCGGAAACCCCGGTCGACCTCGCCCAGCACGTCGTCGGCGCTCACCGGTACGGCGTCGAAGGCGAGGGCGCCGATGGGGTGCGGGGAGAGCATGTCGAGGGCCGTACCGGTGAGCCCCTGCCGGTCGGCGGGCACCAGGAAGGCGGTCACGCCCCGGGCACCGGCACCGGGCGTGGTCCGGGCGAAGACGGTGTAGAAGTCGGCCTCGGGGGCGTTGGATATCCAGCACTTCTCACCGGTGAGCCGCCACCGGGAGCCCCCGTCGGGAACGGCGACCGGCCGAGCCGGCGCCCCGACCGCCGAGTCCGGCTCCCGCCCTGCCCCCGGCCCCGGCCTGGACCCAGACCCCGGCGCACCCTGCCAGGCCGGCTGCCCCTCAGCCCGCAACCCCAACGCCGCCGCGTCCGACCCCGCGCCCGGCTCGCTCAAGGCGAACGCCGCCACCGCGCTGCCCTCGCTCACCGCCGGCAACCAGCGTTCGCGCTGGGCCGGGGTGCCGTGGGCGTGGACGGGGTGGGCGCCCAAGCCCTGAAGGGCGAGAGCCGTCTCCGCCTCGGTGCAGGCGTACGCGAGGGACTCGCGCATGAGGCACAGATCGAGGGCGCCGGAGGTGAACAGGCGCTCCAGCAGGCCCAGCCGGCCCAGTTCCGCGACCAGCGGCCGGTTCACCCGGCCGGGCTCGCCCTTCTCCGCGAGCGGGCGCAGCCGCTCCTCGGCGAGGGCGCGCAGCTCCGCGCAGCGGGCGGTCTGTGACGGTTCGAGCGAGAATGCGGGCATTGCCGGTCCCCTCTCTCGACAGGGCCCTACGACAGTATCGCGCGCCGTTGACTGTCGTCACCAACACGATACGCTCCTTGTGCGCGCCATCACCGACGCCCACACAGCAGAGCCCACCGCGGCCCACTCGGCCACGCAGCCCACAAGGCAGGGGGCGACCCGCCATGAACGTCTCGGCCCACGTCGACACCTTCGCGCGCGACCATCTGCCGCCCCCCGACCAGTGGCCGGAGCTCCGCTTCGACCTGCCGGAGCTGCGTTACCCCGTTCGGCTGAACTGCGCCGCCGAACTGCTGACGGGCCAGCCCGACGACCGCCCCGTCTTCCACACCCCCTCCGGCCCCACCTGGACGTACGGCACACTGCGCGCCCGTGTGGACCGGCTCGCACACCTGCTCACCGGGGACCTCGGGGTCGTCCCCGGCAACCGCGTCCTGCTGCGCGGCCCGACCACGCCCTGGCTCGCGGCCTGCTGGCTGGCGGTCCTGAAGGCGGGTGCGATCGCCGTGACCGTGCTGGCCCAGCAGCGGCCGCACGAGCTGGCCACGATGTGCGAGATCGCCCGCATAGGGCACGCCCTGTGCGACATACGCGCCGTTGACGACCTCGCCAAGGCCGAGATACCGGGCCTCAGGATCACGACGTACGGCGGCGACGCCCCCGACGACCTCCTGAACCGCGAGGCGCCCGGGACACCGTTCAGCCCCGTGGAGACCGCGGCCGACGACGTGGCGCTGATCGCCTTCACCTCGGGGACCACCGGACGACCCAAGGGCTGTATGCACTTCCACCGGGATGTGCTCGCGATAGCCGACACCTTCTCCAAGCATGTGCTGCGCCCCCATGTGGACGATGTCTTCGCCGGCAGTCCTCCGCTCGGTTTCACCTTCGGGCTCGGCGGCCTGGTGATCTTCCCGATGCGCGCCGGCGCCAGCTCCCTCCTGCTGGAACAGGCGGGCCCCAAGCAGCTGTTGCCGGCCGTCGCCGAGCACCGGGTCTCCGTGCTCTTCACCGCCCCGACCGCCTACCGCGCGATGCTGGACGAGCTGGACGCGTACGACGTCTCGTCCCTGCGTCGCTGTGTCTCCGCGGGCGAGAACCTGCCGGCGGCCACCTGGCGGGCCTGGCGGGAACGGACCGGGCTGGAGATCGTCAACGGCATCGGCGCCACCGAACTGCTGCACATCTTCATCTCCGCGGCCGACGAGCACATCCGGCCCGGGACGACCGGGGTGCCCGTGCCCGGCTGGCAGGCGCGCGTGGTCGACGAGACGGGCCGGGAGCGGCCGGACGGGGAGCCCGGGCTGCTCGCCGTGCGCGGTCCCGTGGGCTGTCGCTACCTCGCCGATCCACGGCAGCGCGAGTACGTGCGGGACGGCTGGAACATCACCGGGGACACATACATCCGGGAGAACGATGGGTACTTCCGCTATGTGGCCCGCGCGGACGACATGATCATCTCGGCCGGGTACAACATCGCGGGACCGGAGGTCGAGGACGCGCTCCTGCGGCATGTGGACGTGGTGGAGGCGGCCGTGGTGGGGCGGCCCGACGAGGCCCGCGGTCAGGTGGTCGTGGCATACGTCGTCCTCAAGGAGGGCGCGGAGCGGGACGCCGACGCGCTGCGCACGTTCGTCAAGGCCGAACTGGCGCCCTACAAATGTCCGCGCGAGATCGTCTTCATGGACGCGCTGCCGCGCACGGCGACCGGGAAACTCCAGCGGTTCCGGCTGCGCACCGATGGTGACCAGCAGTGATCCACACGACCTAAGATGATCAACGTGTCCGACCAGCATGCACCACGGTCTCTCATCGTCACGCTCTACGGCGCCTACGGCCGCTTCGTCCCAGGCCCTGTGCCCGTCGCCGAACTGATCCGGCTGCTCGCCGCGGTCGGCGTGGACGCACCTTCCGTACGGTCCTCGGTGTCCCGGCTCAAGCGGCGCGGGCTGCTGCTTCCGGCCCGTACCGCACAGGGCGCGGCCGGCTACGAGCTCTCCCCGGACGCCCGCCAGCTGCTCGACGACGGCGACCGGCGCATCTACGCCGTACGGCCCCCCGAGGACGAGGGCTGGGTCCTCGCCGTGTTCTCGGTGCCGGAGTCGGAGCGGCAGAAGCGGCACGTGCTGCGCTCCCGCCTGGCCGGACTCGGCTTCGGCACGGCGGCCCCCGGAGTGTGGATCGCCCCGGCCCGGCTGTACGAGGAGGCCCGGCACACCCTCCAGCGCCTGCGCCTGGACCCGTACGTCGACTTCTTCCGCGGCGAGCACCTCGGTTTCGCGGCAACCGTCGAGGCCGTCGCCCGCTGGTGGGACCTGGCCGAGATCGCCAAGGAGCACGAGGCGTTCCTGGACCGCCACGCGCGGGTGCTGCACGCCTGGGAGGAGCGGGCCGACACCCCGCCCGAGGAGGCCTACCGCGACTACCTCCTGGCCCTCGACTCCTGGCGCCACCTCCCCTACGCCGACCCGGGCCTGCCCGCCCCGCTGCTCCCGGCGGACTGGCCGGGCGAGCGGGCGGCGGCGGTCTTCCGCGGGCTGCACGAGCGGCTGCGGGACGCGGGGGCGGCCTTCGTGGGCCTGTGATCCCTGCCGCACCACGGGTCCCGGGGGTGTCTCTCAAGTCCCCAAGGTGAGCCGGGGCTTGGGGGCGTCCGTGCGTCCGGTCTGCGGGCGCCGGCTGCCCGCGCGGTACGGGTCGGGCCAGACGGCACCCGGGCCGTCGTAGCCCTGTTCGGCGGCCGCGTGCAGCGTCCAGTGCGGGTCGTAGAGGTGCGGTCGGGCCAGAGCGCACAAGTCCGTACGTCCGGCGAGGATCAGCGAGTTGACGTCGTCCCACGAGGAGATCGCGCCGACCGCGATCACCGGCACACCGATCTCGTGCCGGATCCGGTCGGCGTACGGCGTCTGGTAGGAACGCCCGTACTCCGGTCGCTCCTCGGCCACGACCTGCCCGGTGGACACGTCGATCGCGTCGGCGCCGTGCGCGGCGAAGGCGCGGGCGATCTCCACGGCGTCCTCGGCCGTGTTGCCGCCCTCGGCCCAGTCCGTGGCGGAGATACGCACGGTCATGGGCCGTTCCCGCGGCCACACCTCCCGGACGGCGTCGAAGACCTCCAGCGGGAAGCGGAGGCGCCCGGCGAGCGGGCCGCCGTAACCGTCGGTGCGGCGGTTGGTCAGCGGGGACAGGAAGCTGGAGAGCAAGTAGCCGTGCGCGCAGTGCAGTTCGAGCAGGTCGAAGCCGGCGCGGTCGGCGCGGCGGGCGGCCGCGGTGAACTGCTCGCGGATCTCGGCGATTTGGCTGCGGGTGAGTTCGCGCGGGGTCTGGTTGGCGGCCTTGTACGGGATCGGGGACGGGGCCACGACGGGCCAGTTGCCGTCCGGCAGCGGTTCGTCGATGCCCTCCCACATCAGTTTGGTCGAGCCCTTGCGGCCGCTGTGGCCGAGCTGCACGCCGATCGCGGTGCCGGGCGACCGCGCGTGCACGAAGTCGGTGATCCGTTTCCAGGCCTCGGTCTGAGCGCCGTCGTAGAGGCCGGTGCAGCCGGGGGTGATCCGGCCCTCGGGCGAGACGCACACCATCTCGGTCATCACCAGTGCGGCGCCGCCGAGCGCGCGGGCGCCGAGGTGGACCAGGTGGAAGTCGCCGGGGAGACCGTCGGTGGCGGAGTACATGTCCATCGGGGACACGACGACCCGGTTGCGCAGGGTCAGTCCGCGCAGCCGGAACGGGGTGAACATCGGGGGTGTACCGGGCTCGCAGCCGAACTCGCGCTCCACGGCGGCGGTGAAGCGGGCGTCGCGCAGCCGCAGGTTGTCGTGGGTGACGCGGCGGCTGCGGGTGAGCAGGTTGAAGGCGAACTGGCGCGGCGGCTGGTCGATGTACAGGGCGAGGTTCTCGAACCACTCCAGGCTGGCGAGGGCGGCCCGCTGGGTGGAGGCGACGACGGGTTTGCGCTCGGCCTCGTAGGCCGCCAACGCCCTTTGCACCGACGGCTGTTCCTCCAGGCAGGCGGCCAGGGCGAGGGCGTCCTCGACGGCGAGTTTGGTGCCGGAGCCGATGGAGAAGTGGGCGGTGTGGGCCGCGTCGCCGAGGAGGACGACGTTGCCGTGGGACCAGTGCTCGTTGACCACCGTGCGGAAGGTGGTCCAGGTGGACTTGTTGGAGCGCAGGGGACGGCCGCGGAGGGCTTCCTCGAAGATCTTGGCGCAGGTCTCCGTGGACTCCTGCGGTGTGGCCTCGTCGAAGCCGGCGGCCCTCCAGACCTCCTCGCGCATCTCGATGATCACGGTGGAGGCGTCGGGCGCGTAGGGGTAGCCGTGCAGTTGCACCACGCCGTGCTCGGTCTCGGCGATCTCGAAACGGAAGGCGTCGAAGGGGAAGTCGGCGGCGAGCCAGATATAGCGGCAGTGGTGCGGGGTCACATGGGGGCGGAACACATGGGTGTGGGCCTCTCGTGTGGCGCTGTTGACTCCGTCGGCGGCGATGACGAGGTCATGCGTCTCCGCGAGGCCGGGCGGGGCGGGGGTACGGAAGCGGAGGTCGACGCCGAGGGTCCGGCAGCGGTCGTGGAGGATCTCCAGGAGGCGTTTCCTGCCGAGAGCGGCGAAGCCGTGGCCGCCGGAGGTGTGGCGGGTCCCTCTGTGGACGATGTCTATGTCGTCCCAGCGGGTGAAGTGGTGCTGGAGGGACTCGTAGACCTGTGGGTCCGCGTGTTCGATGCCGCCGAGGGTCTCGTCGGAGAGGACCACGCCGAAGCCGAAGGTGTCGTCGGGGGCGTTGCGTTCCCAGACGGTGACCTCGCGGCGGGGGTCCAGGCGCTTCAGCAGGGCCGCCGCGTACAGCCCTCCGGGGCCGCCGCCGATGATCGCTACTCGTAGGGGGTGGCCTCGCTTGTCTGGCGGCTGCGGGTGTCCTGTGGCTGGTCGCGCCGTTCCCCGCGCCCCTGGGGGTGTGGAGCTCACCGTCCGTTCCATTTGGGAGGGCGCTTCTCCTTGAAGGCTGTATGGAACTCTGCGTAGTCCTGGCCGTTCATCAGGAGGGCCTGGGTCGAGGCGTCCAGTTCCACCGAAGCCGCCAGGGGCATGTCCAGCTCGGCCGTGAGGAGGGCCTTCGTCTGGGCGTACGCCAGTGCCGGACCCCCGGCGAGGCGGCGGGCCAGCGCCTGCGCGGCCTCGTCGGCCCGGCCCTCCTCGGTCAGTTCGCTGATCAGGCCGATGCGCTCGGCCTCGGGAGCGCGGACCGGTTCGCCGAGCATGAGGAGCCGGGTCGCGTGGCCCAGCCCGACCACCCTGGGCAGCAGATAGGCCGCGCCCATGTCGCCGCCGGACAGGCCGACCCGGGTGAACAGGAAGGCGAAGCGGGCGGTCGGGTCGGCCACCCGGAAGTCGGCGGCCAGCGCCAGTACGGCCCCCGCGCCCGCCGCCACCCCGTGCACCGCGGCGATCACCGGGAACGGGCATTCCCGTACGGCCCGTACGACCTGGCCGGTCATCCGGTTGAAGTCGAGGAGCTGGGCGGTGTCCATGGCCAGGGTGGCGCCGATGATCTCGTCGACGTCGCCGCCGGAGCAGAAGCCGCGGCCCTCACCGGCCAGGACCAGCGCCCGGACGGAACGCTCGCGGGACAGTTCGGCGAGGAAATCGCGCAGGTCGGCGTAGGCGCCGAAGGTGAGCGCGTTGAGTTTCGCGGGGCGGGCGAGGGTGACGGTGGCGACCCCGTCCTCAAGGTCGACGCGAAGGTGCCGCCAGTCGGGGGTGCGGGCGGCGGAGCCGGTGAAGGGACTCATGACGTGCGGCCTCCTCGGACGGTGGCGCGGACACGTGTCGAAGTTATCACTCATTCGTGACTGCCGTCACGAGAGCAATATAGAGATGTCACCGCTCGTGCATAGACCGGTAACAGTGGGATCGTCCGCGCGAGGCAAGCCGTTGCTACGGGTAAGCCGCCTGCCAACGGGGCCGAAGGTCCCGTACGGCGCCCGCCGGACGACCCTGCCGACGGCGCCGTACCATTCATACGGTTGAAAGCAGGACAGCCTGCTCATGAACGGACCCGCCTTGCAAGATCGCCCCTCCGCTTCCGCCTCCTGGCGCATCGCGCTGCCGCATTCCGCCGCGGCCGTGCCCGTGGCGCGCGCCCTGGTCCGCACCGCGCTGACCGAGCTGGAGCACGGGGCGGACTGCGACACCGCGGAGCTGCTGACGGCGGAGCTGGTGGCGAACGCCGTGGAGCACACGGCGGGCGACACGCCCATAGAGCTCGTGGTCGAGCTGCTCCCCACGGGCTGCCAGGTGGAGGTGCACGACCCGGACCCGGCCCCGCCGGGCCATCTGACCCAGCCCGATGTCAGGGACCCGGACCCCTGGCAGGAACACGGCCGTGGCCTGCTGCTGATCAGGGCGCTCAGCTCGTCCTGCGGCCACCGCCCGACCGAGACCGGCAAGGCGGTGTGGTTCCGGCTGGCGGTGGTGCCGCACCAGTGGAACCCGGCGTGACGCTCTAGGCCGGCATCTCAGGCCAGCGTCGCGACCAGGACCGCCTTGATCGTGTGCAGCCGGTTCTCCGCCTCGTCGAAGACCACCGAGTGCGCCGACTCGAAGACCTCGTCCGTGACCTCCAGGGACTCCAGGCCGTGGGTCTCGAAGATCTCCTGGCCCACCTTCGTGCCGAGGTCGTGGAAGGCCGGGAGGCAGTGCAGGAACTTCACGTCCGCGGTCCCCGTGGCCCGCAGCACGTCCATGGTCACCGCGTAGGGCGCGAGCGCGGAGATCCGCTCGTCCCAGACCTCCTTGGGCTCGCCCATGGACACCCAGACGTCGGTGGCCACGAAGTCCGCCCCGAGGACGCCCTCCTCCAGCGACTCGGTGAGGGTGATCCGCGCCCCGCTGTCCACGGCGAGCGCGCGGGCCCGGTCGACGACGTCCTGCGCGGGCCAGTAGGTCTTGGGAGCGACGATCCGTACGTCCATGCCGAGCAGCGCGCCGGTGACCAGGTAGGAGTTCCCCATGTTGAACCGCGCGTCACCGAGGTAGGCGAAGGCGATCTCCCGCACCGGCTTGGCGGTGTGCTCGGTCATGGTCAGCACGTCGGCCAGCATCTGGGTGGGGTGCCAGTCGTCGGTGAGGCCGTTGTACACCGGGACCCCGGCGTACGCGGCGAGCTCCTCGACCTTCCGCTGGCTGTCCCCGCGGTACTCGATACCGTCGTACATACGACCGAGCACGCGCGCGGTGTCCCGCACGGACTCCTTGTGCCCGATCTGCGAGCCGGACGGGTCCAGGTACGTCGTGGACGCACCCTGGTCCGCGGCGGCGACCTCGAACGCGCACCGCGTGCGCGTGGAGGTCTTCTCGAAGATGAGCGCGATGTTCTTCCCGGCCAGTCGGCGCGTCTCGGTCCCGGCCTTCTTGGCGGCCTTCAGCTCGGCGGCCAGCGCGACCAGGCCGAGGAACTCCTCGGCCGTGAAGTCGAGCTCCTTGAGGAAGTGGCGCCCGGCGAGGGCGGTGGGGACGGTCGCCATGGGGACGCTCCGGAGGGACGAGAACAGGACTCTGGAAGTCTATACGATATTCAGCATTTCTATACAGTGACCCTTCCTTGCAGCCTCCTTACTGCCGGCCCCCTACACAGCCGCCCTCTCCACCGGACAGCTCATGCAGCGCGGTCCGCCCCTCCCCCGGCCCAGCTCGCTGCCCGGGATCTCGATCACCTCGATGCCCTGTTTGCGCAGGTGGGTGTTGGTGGTGGCGTTGCGCTCATAGGCGATGACGACGCCCGGCTCGACGGCGAGGACGTTGCAGCCGTCGTCCCACTGCTCACGCTCGGCGGCGTGCACGTCCTGGGTGGCGGTCAGGACCCTGATCGCGTCCAGGCCGAGCGCGGCGGCGATCGCGCGGTGCATGTGCTCCGGCGGGTGGTCGGTGACCTTGAGCTCCTTGTCGCCGGCGCCCGGCTCGATGGTGTACGAGCGCAGCATGCCGAGCCCCGCGTACTGGGTGAAGGTGTCGCCGTCGACCATCGTCATGACGGTGTCGAGATGCATGAAGGCCCGCCGCTTCGGCATGTCCAGGGCCACGATGGTCTGCGCGGAGCCCTCCGCGAAGAGCTTGTGCGCGAGCATCTCGACGGCCTGGGGCGTGGTCCGCTCGCTCATCCCGATGAGGACGGCGCCGTTGCCGATGACCAGGACGTCCCCGCCCTCGATGGTGGACGGGTAGTCGGCCTGCCCCTCGGACCAGAGATGGAACGTCTCGTCGCGGAAGAGCGGGTGGTGGCGGTAGATCGCCTCGAAGTGGACCGTCTCGCGCTGTCGGGCGGGCCACTTCATGGCGTTGACGGAGACGCCGTCGTAGATCCAGGCCGAGGTGTCGCGGGTGAACAGGTGGTTGGGCAGCGGGGCGAGGAGGAAGTCGTCCAGGTCCATGACGTGGAAGCGCACGGAGGTCGGCTCCGCATGGGTCTCCAGGAACTCCCGCTTGGTCATGCCGCCGACCAGCGCCTCCGCCAGCTCGGTGGCGGGCAGGGTCTCGAAGGCGGCGCGGAGGTGGTCGGTGGCCAGCGGCCCGTACTCCTTCTCGTCGAAGACGCGGTCGAGGACGAGGGAGCGGGCCGCCGGGGCCTCCAGGGCCTCGGTGAGCAGGTCGCCGAAGAGGTGGACGGCGACCCCGCGGTCGCGCAGCACGTCGGCGAACCCGTCGTGCTCGGCGCGCGCCCGGCGCACCCACAGCACGTCGTCGAAGAGCAGCTGGTCCTTGTTGCTGGGGGTGAGCCTTTTGAGCTCGAGATCCGGCCGGTGCAGGATGACGCGGCTGAGCCGCCCGGCTTCGGAGTCGACATGGAATCCCATGCCTCCATCCTGACCAACGGAGAGCCCGTTGACCCCTCCGTTCGCACGGATTTCCTCTTGTCGTCCTCTTGACGATAAACGGTCGCCCCGCTTATCGTCGTACAGACGAAAAGAGGGAGAGATCTGATGGCCGACATCACCCGGCGCTTCGGCTGGCGCCACCTGCGCGGCGCACCCACGGCGCACATCCGGCACCACCGCGGCGGCAAGCTGCTGCACGACGGCCCCGGACTCAGCTTCTGGTTCCGCGCACTGACCGCCGCGCTCTCCGAAGTGCCGGTCGACGACCGCGAGTTGGCCATGACCTTCCACGCCCGTACGTCCGACTTCCAGGACGTGGCCGTGCAGGCGACGGTGACCTACCGGATCGGCGACCCGGCCCTCGCCGCCGCCCGTCTGGACTTCTCGATCGACCCCGACACGGGGGTGTGGCGGGGCGCGCCCCTGGAGCAGCTGGGCACCCTGCTCACCGAGACGGCCCAGCAGCACGCGCTGGACGTCCTGACGAGGACCTCCCTGTCCGCCGCGCTCGTCGACGGCGTCTCCGCGGTGCGCGAGCGGATCCGGGCGGGCCTGGACGCCGAACCCCGGCTGCCGGCCACCGGCATCGAGGTGGTCGCCGTCCGCGTGATGGCGGTACGGCCCGAGCCGGAGGTGGAGCGGGCGCTGCGCACCCCTGCCCGAGAGCAGATCCAGCAGGAGGCGGACCGGGCGACGTACGAACGGCGTGCCGTGGCCGTCGAGCGGGAGCGCGCCATCGCCGAGAACGAACTCGCCAGCCAGATCGAACTGGCGCGCAGGGAAGAGCAGTTGGTGGAGCAGCGGGGCACCAACGCACGCCGCGAGGCGGAGGAGCACGCGGCCGCGGACGCGGTACGGGCGGAGGCGGAGGCGGCGCGTTCGGTACGGCTCGCCCGCGCGGAGGCCGAAGGGGTGCGCACGGTCGGTGACGCCAAGGCACAGGCGCAGGCCGCCTGGTTGCAGGTGCACGGGGACGTCGACGTCGCCACCCTGCACGCCCTCACCGGGACCCGGCTCGCGGAGAACCTGCCGCACATCGACAGCGTCACGATCTCGCCGGACGTGCTGACCGGGCTGCTCGCGAGGCTGGGCGCACGGGAGCCGGAGTGAGTCTCGCCCCGCGGGCCGTCCTGGTCCATCGCACCACGGAGTACGAGGAGTTGGTGGCACACCACGGCACCCACGGGCAGGCGGCGTTCTTCCTGGCCTCCCGGGGCCGGGACATCCGCGAGGTCGCCGAGCGCCACGAGCGGGTCCGGCAGGCGCTCGCCGACGTGACGTCCGCGATTCCACTGACGTGGCGTCAGGCACGGGTCGAGCGTGCCGACCTGGACCGCTTTCTCTTCGCGCCCGAGGACGTCGTGGTGGTGGTCGGGCAGGACGGGCTGGTGGCGAACGTGGCCAAGTACCTCTCCGGGCAACCGGTGCTCGGCATCGACACCGAGCCCGGCCGCAACCCCGGGGTCCTGGTACGGCACCGCCCCGGGGACACGGCCGGACTGCTGGCGGTGGCCGGCCGGAGCGTCGACGAGCTGACGATGGTCGAGGCCGTCGCCGACGACACCCAGCGGCTCGTCGCGCTGAACGAGATCTATCTGGGCGCCGGCGGTCATCAGACCGCCCGATACCGCCTGGGTCTGGAGGGCGACGGGGGTGTCGTCGAGGCCCAGGCTTCCTCCGGGGTGCTGGTGGGGACGGGGACGGGGGCCACGGGTTGGCTCCGGTCGGTGTGGCAGGAGCGGGGCGCCCGTCTGCGACTGCCGGCGCCGACGGAGGACCGCCTGGTGTGGTTCGTGCGCGAGGCCTGGCCGTCCCCGGCCACCGGCACCTCGCTGACCGCGGGCGAGCTCCCCGCCCGCGCCCGCCTCCGCCTCACCGTAGAGTCCGAACGCCTGATCGCCTTCGGGGACGGGATGGAGGGGGACGCGCTGGAGCTGACGTGGGGGCAGACGGTGGAGGTGGGGGTCTGCGCCGAGCGGCTGCGGTTGGTGGGGTGAGGGGGGTGCGGGGCGACCCTCAGGTCACCCCGCACCCCCGGCCTGTCCGGTCCGTGGCTCACAGTCGCGGGTCGACCGGCTCCGACTCCAGCGCCAGCACCCCGAACACCGCCTCGTGCACCCGCCACAGCGGCTCGCCCTCCGCCAGCCGGTCCAGGGCCTCCAGGCCCAGGGCGTACTCGCGGATCGCGAGAGAGCGCTTGTGGTTCAGGAACCTCTTGCGCAGCCGGTCCAGGTTCTCCGGGCGGGTGTACTCGGGGCCGTAGATGATCCGCAGGTACTCCCGGCCCCGGCACTTGATGCCGGGCTGGACCAGCCGGCCCTCCGTGCTGCGGACCACCGCGCCGAGCGGCTTGACGACCATGCCCTCGCCGCCCCGGCCGGTCATCTCCAGCCACCAGTCGACGCCCGCCCGCACCGACTCCAGGTCACCGGTGTCGACGTAGAGGCGTCGGGTGGTCTGGAGCAGACCGGTGCTGTCGTGCTCCACCAACCGGTCCAGCAGGGCCAGTTGCTCGTCGTGCGGGAGCCCGGCGAGGCTGCGGCCCTGGACCGCGAGGATCTGGAACGGTGCCAGGCGGACGCCGTCCAGGCCGTCGGTGGTCCAGCAGTAGCGGCGGTAGGCGTCGGTGAACGCCCCTGCCGCGTCTGCGCGTTCACGCTGGCGGGCGAGCAGGTCGGACACGTCCACGCCCCGGTCCGCCGCCCCCTTCAGCGCGGCCAGCGCCCCCGGGAACACCGCACCGGACGCGGCACCGACGGCCGCGTACTGCGAGCGCAGCAGCCCCGCGGCCTTCAGCGACCACGGCATCAGCTCGGCGTCCAGCAGCAGCCAGTCCGTGTCGAGTCCGGACCACAGGTCGGCCTCGCCGATCGCCGTCCGCAGCCGGTCCAGGATCTCCTCCGTCACCGACCCGTCGTCGAAGAAGGGCCGTCCGGTCCGGGTGTAGAGGGAGCCGGTCGGACCGTCCACGCCGAAGCGCCTGCGGGCCGCGTCCGCGTCCCGGCAGACCAGGGCCACCGCCCGCGAGCCCATGTGCTTCTCCTCGCACACGACCCGCCCGACCCCGTCCTCGGCGTACTGCGCGAACGCCTCCGCCGGGTGCTCCAGGTAGCCCTCCTCACGACTGGTCGCCGTCGGGGCCATGGTCGGCGGGAGGTACGGCAGCAGCCGCGGGTCCACCGCGAAGCGGCTCATGACCTCCAGGGCGGCCGCCGCGTTCTCCTCCCGGACGGCGACCCGGCCCTGGTGCCGGGTCTCGACGGCCCTGCGGCCGTACACGTCCGCCAGGTCGAGCGGCCGGCCGTCCTGACCGCCCGGAGCCTCCGACTTCAGCGGCTTGACCGGCTCGTACCAGACCTGCTCCGCCGGTACGTCGACCAGCTCGCGCTCCGGCCAGCGCAGCGCGGTGAGCTTGCCGCCGAAGACGGCACCGGTGTCCAGGCAGATGGTGTTGTTGAGCCAGGTCGCCTCCGGGACCGGGGTGTGGCCGTAGACCACGGCCGCCCGGCCGCGGTAGTCCTCCGCCCACGGGTAGCGCACCGGCAGCCCGAACTCGTCGGTCTCACCGGTGGTCTCGCCGTACAGCGCGTGCGAGCGCACCCGGCCGGAGGTGCGGCCGTGGTACTTCTCCGGCAGACCGGCGTGGCAGACCACCAGCCGGCCGCCGTCGAGGACGTAGTGGCTGACCAGTCCGTCGATGAACTCCCGTACCTCGGCCCGGAACTCGTCGGAGACGGTCTCCATCTGCTCGATGGTCTCCGCGAGGCCGTGGGTGTGCTGGACCTTGCGGCCCTTGAGGTAACGGCCGTACTTGTTCTCATGGTTGCCCGGCACGCACAGCGCGTTGCCCGACTTGACCATCGACATCACGCGGCGCAGCACACCGGGGCTGTCCGGGCCGCGGTCGACGAGGTCGCCGACGAAGACCGCGGTACGGCCCTCGGGGTGGACGCCGTCGGTGTAGCCCAACTTGCCCAGCAGGGTCTCCAGTTCGGCGGCGCAGCCGTGGATGTCGCCGACGATGTCGAAGGGGCCGGTGAGGTGGGTCAGGTCGTTGAAGCGCTTCTCGGTGACGACGGTGGCGTTCTCGATGTCGGCCACCCCGCGCAGGACGTGCACCTTGCGGAAGCCCTCGCGCTCCAAGTGGCGGATGGAGCGCCGCAGTTCACGGATGTGCCGCTTGATGACCCGGACCGGCATGTCGACCCGGTCGGTGCGGCCCGCGTTGCGCTCGGCGCACACCTCCTCGGGGACGTCCAGGACGATGGCGATGGGCAGCACGTCGTACCGCTTGGCCAGGTCGATCAGCTGGCGTCGGGAGTCCGACTGCACGCTGGTCGCGTCGACGACCGTGCGGCGGCCGGCGGCCAGGCGCTTGCCGGCGATGTAGTGCAGGACGTCGAAGGCGTCCTTGGTGGCGCCCTGGTCGTTCTCGTCGTCGGAGACCAGGCCCCGGCAGAAGTCGGAGGAGATCACCTCGGTCGGCTTGAAGTGCCGGCGGGCGAAGGTGGACTTGCCGGAGCCGGAGGCGCCGACGAGGACCACCAGGGAGAGGTCGGTGACGGGCAGGGTGCGCCCCGTGCGCTGGTTCTCGGTCATGCCGCCTTCGCCTCCTTCTCGTTCCTGCTCTCGTTCCTGACAGTGGTGCTCGTGGTGGCTGCGCTCAGTTCGAAGACGGCCATCTGCGTGGGCGGTCCGACCTCCGGGTCGTCCGGGCCCACAGGCCGGAACTCCACCTCGTAGCCGTGCCGTTCGGCCACCGAGGTCGCCCAGGCGCGGAACTCCTCGCGGGTCCACTCGAAGCGGTGGTCGCTGTGGCGGACATGGCCGGCCGGGAGCGACTCCCAGCGGACGTTGTACTCGACGTTCGGGGTCGTCACCAGGACGGTCCGGGGGCGGGCCGCGCCGAACACTGCGTACTCCAGGGCGGGCAGCCTCGGCAGGTCGAGATGCTCGACGACCTCGCTGAGCACAGCGGCGTCGTACCCCTTGAGCCGCTTGTCGGTGTAGGCGAGCGAGCCCTGGAGGAGCTGGACGCGGGAGGCCATCCGCTCGCCCATGCGGTCCAGCTTGAGCCGCCGGGAGGCGATGGTGAGCGCCCGCACGGACACGTCGACGCCGACGATCTCGGTGAACCTCGGGTCCTTGAGCAGCGCCTGCACCAACTGGCCCTGTCCGCAGCCGAGATCGAGCACCCGGGCCGCACCTGCGGCGCGCAGCGCGTCCAGGATGGCCTCGCGGCGCTGCACGGCGAGCGGGGTCGGCTTCTCCTCGGTCTCGGTGTCCGCCTCGACGGCGTTGTCGATGTCCTCGACCTCGCTGTCGTCGGTCTCGGCGAGCCGGACCAGCTCCAGCCGCTCCATCGCCTCACGCGTCAGCGACC
This sequence comes from Streptomyces sp. 351MFTsu5.1, assembly GCF_000383655.1. NCBI lineage: Bacteria > Bacillati > Actinomycetota > Actinomycetes > Kitasatosporales > Streptomycetaceae > Streptomyces > Streptomyces sp. 351MFTsu5.1. Next base: position 722,146 of record NZ_KB911775.1, read on the forward strand.
AGCGGCGGGACAGGTAGCGGCTGGTGATCAGCTTCTGCTCCGGGTGCGCGGGCAGCCAGCCCTCACCGGCCCGGAGCAGCTTGTCGACCTCGTCGGGGGCCACCCAGTAGTGCTTGGCGTCGTCGAGGACCGGGAGCAGGACGTACAGGTGGCGCAGCGCCTCGGCGACGGTGAGCTCACTGGACTCCAGTTCGAGGCGGACGTAGCGCGAGTCGCCCCACTCCGGGAACTCGGCGTCCAGCGCGACCGGTTCGACGGTCACGGTCCAGCCGAGCGGCTCGAACAGCCGCCGTACGAGCCCGGATCCGCCGCGCGCCGGGAGCGCGGGTACCTCGATGCGCAACGGCCTTGCCTGCGCGGGCAGTTCCGGCCTTGCGGCGCACACCCCGCGCATCGCGCTGGAGAACACCGCGCTCAGGGCCACCGCGAGCAGCGAGGAGGCCGCGTAGGGGCGGTCGTTGACGTACTGCGCGAGGGCCGCGTCGGGGGCGCCGCCGCGTCCCTTGCCCTTGCCGCGCCTGACCAGCGCCACCGTGTCGACCTCCAGGAGCAGCGCGGCCGTGCAGCGCTGATCGTCCGCCTCGGGGTAGAGGACGTGCGCCCTGCCGTAGGAGGTGGAGAACGCCTGCGCCTTCTCGGGATGCTTGTGCAGCAGGTAGCCGAGGTCGGTGGCGGGGCGCTCGGGAGTGCCGGTGGTGGTGATGGTCAGGAACATGGTGAGGGCCTTTCCGGCCGGTGGACGGTACGGGGTGCCGTGCGCGCGAGAGCCCCCAGGAAAGGTGATCCCGGGGGCTCGGCAGGACGACGTCCTCAGCTTCGCACAAGGGCTGTGACCAGCGCCTTCAAATTACGACAGCGGCACAGGGGGTGTGACCGATGCCCCGCTTACGACAGCTGCGACTGGACCTGGGCGGAGATCAGCTCCAGGTGGTCCAGGTCGTCGAGATCGAGGACCTGGAGGTAGACGCGGCGGGAGCCGACGGCGGCGTAGCGGCCGATCTTGTCGACGACCTCGGCGGGGGTGCCGGCCAGGCCGTTCTCCTTGAGCTCGTCGACCTCGCGGCCGATCGCCGCGGCACGGCGGGCGACCTCCTGGTCGTCCTTGCCGACGCACACGACGAGGGCGTTGGAGAAGGTGATCGCGTCGGCCGCGCGGCCGGCCTCCTGGGCGGCGGCGCGGACCCGGCCGAACTGCTTCTCGCTGTCCTCGACCGAGCCGAACGGCAGGTTGAACTCGTCGGCGTAGCGGGCGGCGAGTCGTGGGGTCCGCTTGGCGCCGTGGCCGCCGATCAGCACGGGGATCCTGTCCTGGGCGGGCTTGGGCAGCGCGGGCGACTTCGCGAGGTCGTAGTGCTCGCCGTGGAAGTCGAAGGTGTCGCCGGGCGCGGTGGCCCACAGTCCGGTGACGATCTCCAGCTGCTCCTCCAGGCGGGCGAACTTCTCCTTCGGGAACGGGATGCCGTACGCCCGGTGCTCTTCCTCGAACCAGCCCGCGCCCAGGCCCAGTTCGACACGGCCGCCGGACATCTGGTCGACCTGGGCGACCTGGATGGCGAGTACGCCGGGCAGCCGGAAGGTGGCGGCGGTCATCAGGGTGCCGAGGCGGATGCGCTTGGTCTCGCGGGCGAGGCCGGCGAGGGTGATCCAGGCGTCGGTGGGGCCGGGGAGGCCGTCCCCGTCGCCCATCCTGAGGTAGTGGTCCGAACGGAAAAAGGCGTCGAAGCCCAGATCCTCGGTGGCCTTCGCGACGGTGAGGAGGGTGTCGTAGCTCGCGCCCTGCTGGGGCTCGGTGAAGATGCGCAGATCCATGTCTCCATCCTGCACGCAGAGGTGCGCTGCGGCCTCACCGGTCCCTGTGACCTCCGCCGTGCCGTCGTCCCCGGTCGGGTGAAAATCCGTCCACGGGGCGTGTGAGGGGTGACCGTGCCAGTGACCGGGCCCTTCGGTGATCGTTGGCTCGGGCGGAACCGGCTTGTCGTCGCCGGTGCGCCATCCGTTACCCGCGTGGGTTTTTGGGCCGAGGAGGCCGTCATGTCCGAAGGAACCGTGCCGCTGACTGCGGGGGCTGGGCAGCCGAAGGGGTTGTTGCAGCAGATGGAGGAGTTGATGGCGGCACTGAACGCGGATCTGTCCGACCTGAAGATGGAAGCGGGTTTTCCACCCGAGGAATCACAGGACGTCTGACCTGGGGCGATGTCAATTTACGGTCGCTAATCCAGCCAACTCGGTGATCATGATCGAGGCTATGACTCGATGGCGACCGTGCAAGGCGCCATCGATCCACAGACGGCTAGGTCGGGGCGGGTGCCGAGAGGTCCGGCGGCCCATAGCGGAGCGTAACCGCCCAATGAAGCAAGGAGTTGCGGCGTCAACTCGCTCCCGAGTTAGGTGGTCAGCATGGGGGCCTCGCAGGAACTCCGCCCTGGTCAGGAGCCCCGACAGCCGCACCGTGGTCTGGCCCTTCAGGTGCTCCAGACACTTGGGCTCAGTCTCGGGGTGGAGGACCCTGAGGAGTTCAAGAAGGCCCTCGGTCACGGCAACTGGTAGTGAGCATGGAGCCCCGGCGGTGCCGGGGCTCCATCGGGTTCAGCTCGCCAGGGCAGGATCTGCCGGGTCAGGGCGCGATCGTGCAGCCGGGAGCGCAGCTCGGGCGGCCAGGTCCCCACTGCGGCCCGGTCGGCCCCGGTCAGGCCCTCGGGCAGAAGGGTGTCGGACAGAGGGCGTTCGGGCTGGTCGGCCGCCGGGGCGCGTTCGGCCGACTGGAGCCGCCGGTACTCGGCCGTCAGGTGCTGGGCCTCGCCCGGCGCGGCCGACGCCGGGTCGCGCTTGATCTCCCGCAGTCGCCGCTTTATCTCTCGGCGCCGATCAGCCTTCATCGTCGTCCTCCAGGGGCCCGAACTCGTCTTTGAAATACGCCAGTTGATCCAGGGCATGGTCCGCGCTGTCCCGAGTGCGCCAGCTCGGGGGCGTGGACGGCTCGGGGGCCGACGGGCCCGGCGCCAGGGCGAGTTGCGGCCGGGGCACCTCGGGGCGCGGTGCGCCGGGGTTCCTCCCCGTCCAGGGAGCGCAGGTGCCACCCGGCCGGCTCCAGGGCGAAGCTGGTCAGCCGGGCCCTGAAGGCGCCGTCCAGGTCGATGGCCTCCAGTACCTCGGGGATCACCTTCAGCAGCACCTCGGCGATGTCGGCCGACCCTCGTCCACCCGGCGTTCGAGGGCGATGTTGAGCTGCTCCGGAGCGTCCAGGCCGAACAGCTTGCGCCACGACTCGGAGAAGAGCGCGAGCTGTTCGTTGGCACAGCGATCTGTGCGCGCTGGCCCGGCAGGCCGACTCCCTCCTCCACGCCCACCGGGGAGCACGTACCTGCCCCCCGGCCGGCAGCCGGGCACGCTCCGGGCGCTGTCCTCCGACACGTTCGCCATCTTCGGCAGGACGTGCTGGAGGCGGCGGCCAGCCGGGACAAGATTCGCAAGGAGGGCGGGTGCCCGACGTGCTGGGCCCACCGGTCCGCCCGTGTGCACGAGACCCGCCCGCCGCGCGACGAGGCCGCGCACAAGATCCTTCTCAGTCAGCCGTGTGCGGCCGACCAGCAGCGCTGGCGGACCGAAGCCGAAGCGAACCGGGTCACGATGTCACGGCTAACGGAGCGCCGCTCAGGCAGAGTTCCAGGCGGCCCGCAGGGATGCGGAGGCTACCGCCTCCCGCGTCCGGAGCACTGCCCAGCGGGGGTGGCGGCTGCAGACCCGCCGTCGCCCGTCAGGCGGGCGTCCGGGCCCGTCGGCAGGCCAGGACCGCCGCCTCGGGTGACATGTCGTGCGGGTGCAGCTCCACCGTCTACTGCCAGGCCCACGCCGCCGTGTTCGGCACCTACGACCGAGGGCGGGCCCGCCGGACTCGTGCAAGTGCACCGGCCAGGGCCGCGCCCTGTGCCCCTGCCTGTACCACTTCAGCGAGCTGCCCCGCCCGAGCGGAACCAGGTACTCACACGGCTGGTCGGCCACCGTAGTTCGCGTGGTCGAGCTGAAGACCTGTATCAGCCTCCGGCCCGGCCCTCGGTCATGGACCTGACCCGGAGCAGTTCGCGGAGGACGGGCGCCGCGCCCGGCACGCCCTTGCTGCGGTCGAGCTGATCCGCCGGTGGAACCGCCGCAGCGCCCGGACTCTCGAGCTGCCCGAGGACGTGCGGGAGCAGATAGTGGTCAACTTTGTTGCAGCGGAACTCAGTTGAACACCCATCAGCCACGGATCAACCCCGGGCAGCGGCTGATCCTGCGTGACTTCGCCGCGCACCGGGGCCTGACGCGCCCCGAGCTGCTGGCCATTGCGGACCGCATGCTCATCACCGACAGCCTGACCGACGTGGTGCACCGGTCGCTGGTCCGCCGGGACGACGACGGGCAGTACTGGCCCTCCTGAGCTGGGCTGACCACTTGCCGGCCGATCAACCGAATCGACTAAATCAGCTCCGCGGACGGGTTCCCCGCCGCAGAATCCTCGACATGACTGCTGCTGACTGGATCAAGTTCACACCTGGATGGCTCGCCTTCGTCATCTCCGTCGGGACCTTGGTCCACAAATGGTGGCGGGGCCGCCATGTGCGCGCCCTCGGGCCCGACAGCGACGCCCTGCGCACGCTGCTGGCGGACTTTCGGACGTGGTTCGCCATGACCCTGGACGAGCCTGTGACGCAGACGCAGCTACAAAACACGGACGGGACCGCAAGCGCCCATCAACGTCTCAATGACCTCATCGGGCGCCGTTCGGACAAGGAACTGATCAAGCACCTCGAACGGGTGGGCGAGCACTGGGCGCAGTTCTCGGCCTACCTGATGCCGGGGAGCCCCTACATGCAGCCCGGCACGTCGCAGCGGGCCGAGTGGGAAGCCGAGAGGGAACGGCTGTGGGACGAGCAGCGCCGCATATCGGAGGAGGGGCGCAACGAGGTCGAGGCGGCTCTTGGGCGCCTGAACAGGCTGGAGCGAAAGAACCTTAAAGTGTCGTGATCACAGTCCGCCGGGACAGAGCAGGGACAGCGAGCCGCCTCCGGCGCTCCGGCTGCAAGGGAGCAGGACGGCCACGGGCCGAGCCGTCAGACCGCTGACGGCGATCATCGTCAGGGTCTGATCGGGATGGCCGTCAGGTGCTGAACACGTTGACCAGATACCTGACGACCGTTCTGGCCTGGGTATATTCTCTGGCCTCGCACGCCTGACGCCTCAGGGGTGCTCAGATGTTGAGGTCCTGGCGTGCGGCAGCGATGACCAGCTGAGCGCCGGAGCCGTAGACGGCGGACTCCCGAAGGGTGTTCCACGTCCGGAGGTACGTGTTCACACTGGCGTCGTCCTCGACCCACAGCTCGCTGTGCCAGGTCTCGACGATCACGCGGCTGTCGTCGTAGGTCCAGAAGGCCGTGTCGAGGCCGACGGCGCCGGACAGCTGGTCGAGCTGCGCGGCCAGGACCGACGGCAGACACACCAGGGCGCGCAGCGCGCCCTCCCACAGGATCAGGTGGAAGCGCTTGGTGGGGTCGCACAGGGCTTCCTGGCGCTTCATGCGGGAGCGGACGACGTCCTCGGTGTCCCGGAGCGACTGATGGAGTTCGGCGTACCGGGTGAAGATCGACCGGGCGTAGTCGGGAGTCTGGAGGATGCCGAAGACCATGGAGGACTCCCAGCCCCGGAACACCGAGGCGTCGGTGGGTGCGCTCAGGTGGGTGTCCTGGACGGGCTTGTGCCCCGAGACGAGCTGCCGCCGCCACGACCGGATGTGCGACTCGAACCCCCGCAGCCGGGCGAGTAGTTCGTCGTAGGCGTCCGGCCGGCCGTGCCCTCGACCCACGTGTGGAGGTCGTCGGGCGTGGCGGTCTGCCTGCCGTGCCCCTGCTCCTGCTCCTGCTCCTGCTCCTGCTCCTGCTCCTGCTCCTGCTCCTGCTCCTGCCCCACGGTGGCGGCCTGCTGCTCGCGCGCCGGTGCGGGTGCACCTGTCACCGCTCGGCCCCCGAGGCGTAGCCCCAACAGCACGACGCCCGGCCGGTGATGCTGCCCGGCCGGGCGTCGTCGTGTATGGGGTGTATGGGTGGATCAGTGTGTCCAGTCGATGCCCACGCTGTTCGGGTCGACACCCCCTGGCAAAACCCCAAGCGGACGACCTCGCCGCCCAGGCCGCAGGGTGACCACTGCTAGCCCGGCGAGGATCTTCCGCCGCCGCTCCAGCGGATACGTGGCACGCCACCACTCAAGAGCGTCATCCGGGTCAGCCTCGTGCCGCCGGACTAGTTCCGGCAGGTCAACGCCGTCCAGCGGGCCTGGCTCGATGGCTGCCGCAGCAGCCGACACCGCGTCCGCAATCTGTGTCTCGACGGCTGCGATCTTCTCCCTGATGCGCCGGGCCGCCTCGCGGTACTCCACAGGGTCGGCCTCCTCACTGTCCGCGAACACGGCAGCCAGGGCGTTCAGCCGGGCGTTCAGGGTCGCGTGACGGGCGATCAGGGCCTCCATGTCCGGGCCGTCGGTCAGGGATGGCTCAGGTGTCATGAAGACCTCCCGGGCGAGCCCGGGGTGACACAGCCGCGCGATGATCACGCGTTCCACGAAGTCATCCACCGGGGCGGCGGTTCGGATCAGGTGCGCACTGGCGGTGCACCGGTACTGCTGCCGCTGTCCGGCCCTGGCCCCGCCGGGGCGGACCACTGCGCCACAACCGGGACGGCCGCACCGGTACAGCCCGGCGCCGAGGTACTTGGGCGCCCGAGCGTCGGCACTGGCGAGGTGCGCGCTGCGGGCCGGGTCGGTCAGCACCGTACGCAGGGCGAGCCACGTGTCGTGATCGATGATCGCATCCCACTGCGCCGGGCCCACGTCCTCGCCCTTGTGCGCGACGCGACCGGCGATCCGGGGCGAGAGCAGGACGGAGCGAAGCGTCTGGATGACCCACGGCTTACCCCGCGGGCTGGTGATTCCCCGAGCGTTCCAGTCGCGGCAGATGCCCGTCAGGGTACGGCCGGTCTCCGGGTCGGCTGCACGCGCCAACACCGCGTCGGCCGCCTCGCGGATCAGTTTCGCCTCACGCGGGTCGACCTTCGGCACCTGCGGCGCCTGCCCCTTGACCGTTGGTTCAACGGCCTTGAATCCGAAGGTGCGGGGGCCACCGTGGTGGACACCTGCCCGGCGGTTGGCCTCCTTCTTGGGCTTCAAGCGCTCGATGGAGTGCTCGACCTCGTGGGTGCTCACGCTGGCGAGGATACGGGCGACCATCCGGCCGGACGCCGTGGCCAAGTCCAGCTCGCCCTGCTTGACCGGGCGGATCAAGACGTGCGTGCGCTCCACGATCTCGATGAGCGGTTCAAGGTCCCGGGCCTGCCGGTACAGACGGTCCGTGTGCCAGACGAGCACCGCGTCGGCCTCACCGGCGGCGAGCATGTCGAGCAGTTCCGCGTAGGCAGGACGCCGGGCACGTTGGCCGCTCTTGCCTACGGCGGTGCGGTCGTCGTCGACCTTGACCGCTACCACGGACCAACCCAGGTCGGCGGCGAGCTTTCGGCAGGCATCCTCCTGCCGGGTAACCCCTTCGGCCTGGCCGGTCGGGTCGTGGGAGATGCGGGTGAGGAGGAGGCTGGCCGAGGTCCTATGTCTCTCGGCTGCGGGTGTGTCATGGCTGGTCGCGCTCCGCGCCCCTGAGTGGGTACAGGCCACCCCGCCAAGCTGTACCCACGAGCTTTTAGGGGCGCGGGGAACTGCGCGACCAGCCCCCACCGGCCCGCAGCCGAAGACTCACCCCGCCTCCCGTTCAGGCAACCCCTCCCCCCGGTCCGCCAGTCTTCGCAGCATCTGGAGCACCCGGTCCCGGGACTCGTCCGCCGCGTCGATCGCCTCCATGCACTGCCAGTACGTCGTCTCGTCGTCCGCCGCGCATGCGAGGCCGACCAGGGCGATGCCGACCTCGCCGAGGAGGCCCCCGAGGTAGTGCAGGGCCTGGCGGGCGTCGCCGAGGTCGGTGAGCTGGGCGGCCCGCAGCTCCGCGAGGGCGATGTCGGGGCGGTCCAGGACCCCGCAGCCGCGCCCCGCGAGTTCGGTCAACCCGAGTGCCTCACCGCGGAGTTCGGGCGGTCCGGCGACCGCGAGCCGACTCCCTATGGCCTGGGCCAGGGCCTGCGCCTGCCACACCTCGGCCATGACCTGGGGCGGCTCACCGCCACCGGCCAGGGCGCGCCTGCTCGTCACGATGAGCCGCACCGCGTCCATCGGCTGCCCCCGTCTGTCGCGACGTACCCCCGGCACGTCCGCCCGAACTCCCTTGTTCACTACCCAGAGTGAGGTCGCTCGGAACGAAAAGCCAGAGGTAGGCGGAAATCTGCGGACAACGAATCGATTTCGGTACAACTTTCCATCACGGAGAGTGAAAGAGGAGCGGGCCGCTCCTCAGGTCGCTCCTCAGGCCGCCCCTCAGGGCGCGGGAAAGCGCCGTTCGTTCCGGTCGATCTTCGCGGAGAGCGCGGTCAGCGGGTCGACGCCGAGCACCTCGCACAGCTGGAGCAGATACGCGAGCACGTCGGCGATCTCGTCCGTGACGCGGTGCGCGGTGTCGGGGTCGTCCATGACCCGCGCCGACTGCTCGGGCGTCAACCACTGGAAGATCTCGACCAGTTCGGAGGCCTCCACGCTGAGCGCGGCGACGAGGTTCTTGGGCGTGTGGTAGGGCTGCCAGTCGCGGGCGGCCGCGAACTCGGCCAGTCTGCGCTGGAGCTTCGCCACGTCGAGGGGTTCGGTCACGGCTCCAGGTGTACCACTGTGACGCCGTCCGTCCCGACGGCCCACGAGGCGTCGCTCACCGCGCCGACGAGCCGGATGTGTCCGCGCTCGCACATCCGCAGGGCCAGCCGCAGCAGTTCGGCCCGCTGCCGTACGTCCAGTCCGCGGTCGAGGTTGTCGGCGAGCACGGTGAGCGTCTGCAGGGCCGCCGGCACCTCGCCGGCCGGGTCGACCTCCAGCACACCGGGCCCGGTGAGCAGGACGAGGGCGAGGGCGAGGTACCTCAACTCGCCGTCGCCCAGCCGCCCGAGCTCCGTACGGCCGCCGTCCCCGCGGTCGAGCAGCGCCCGCACCGCCCCGGTGAGCAGGGGCTCGGCGAGGACGTCGGCGACGGGTCCCGCGCATCCGGCGCGCACCGCGGCGACGAGTTGGGCGTGCCGCCGGGAGCATTCCGCGCGGGTTCGCCACAGGACGTCGGCGAGGTTGTCGCAGCCGCCGAGCAGCCGTCCGGAGCCGGTCGGGACGGGCAGGCGCATGCGTCCGGGGCGGGGGTCGCAGCCGAAGACGGAGCGCAGGGCGACGACCATCTGCTCGGCGGCCGCGAGGACGTGTCGCTGTCCGTCCGTCTTGCCGGCCACCCGCAACGGCAGCAGGGCGGTGCCGAGCCGGTCGTCCGGGAGCGGGGCGCGGGTGACCGGGGCGGTCCCGGCGGTGTGCCAGGCGGCCTGGACGGCACGGCGGGCCGGGTCGCGCAGGGCGGTCTCCAGGAGGACGAGGCTGCCGGAGGTCAACCGTTCGCCCACGATGCGCAGTTGGGGCTCGGCCTGGACGGCGACGTCGAGGCGGACGGGTCCCTCGGGGCCGTCCGCGGTGCAGCCGATCCGGAAGCCGCGGCGGTGCTGGGTGTCGGGGCGGGCCCGGTCGGGGACGCAGGCGCCGGGGTCGGGGAAGGCCTCGACGAGGCTCGCGCCGCCGCCGAGCCGCGCGAGTGACTCGTAGGCCCGGAGCGCATGGGTCTTGCCGCTTCCGCTGGGGCCGGCGAACAGGGTCAGCGGCCCGATCGGCAGGACGGCGCGGCGGTGCACGGCGTACGCGGAGAGCCGGAGTTCGGTGAGACACGGCCGGTCGGGGCGGTGCTCACCGCTGCGCGACGACTCCGCGAGCGGGGAGGCCGCCTGGGCCGGGACGACGGAGGAGGTGGGGGACACACGCATATCCGGACCGTAGGACTCCGCCCACGGGGGGAACCGTTCCTCCCCGACGGCCTTCCTACGATCGAGCGAACGGCCCCGCCGGCTTCACACCGCGGGCACCGGTGAGCCCCACCGGGAGCCACCCGGCCGTCAGACCCCCGGCACCCCTGCCTGCTCCATCAACCCCGTCACCTCGGTCCCGGCCGGTGTCAGCAGGAACACGTTGCGGTCCACCCGGTGCATTCCGCTGGCCAGGCCGAAGACGACACCGGTGCTGAAGTCGAGGACCCGTTTGGCGACCTCGGTCTCCGCGCCGGTGAGGTCGAGGAGGACCGGGATGCCGGCCATGAGCGTCTCGGCGACCTCGCGGGCGTCCGCGAAGACGTTGATCCGCAGGACGACGAAACGGCGGCGGGCCTCGGTCGGGGCCTCCGGCACGGCCCGGTGGTCGATCGCGGACGGCCAGGCGTCCCGCCCTCGCAGCGGAACGACCTGGGCGAGCCCCTCCCACTGTTCATCGGTGACGTCGTACCTGTTCACCGGCTGCCCCCGCTCCGACTCGCCTTCATTGCCTGCACCAGCCAATTCTTACGCCAAGTCACCCGTCCGGCCCAACAACGACACGGTCCGCGACCGCCCCGGCGGCCCCGCAGGCCCTCACTCTTCGTGACGAAAGGGGTCTTACCCGCCTCACACCGGACTCTTGGCCTCCTGCCCCACCCCCCTCACCGGCCCCGATTAGCGTCCGATGCCGTGTTCCTGGCAGATACTCAGATGCCGGCACCCGACCGGGCCACCCGGCCAGCGGTGCCCGCCGAGCCTGAGCCCCCCGCGCAATGGCATCGCGTCCTGACCCTGCTCGCGGACGTCAGCCTCCTCATCGGCACCCGCGAGGTGTGGACCCAGGCGGCCACCCACCGGATCGCCCTGGCCGCGGTCATCTCGCTCTGCTACGCCTCGATCCTCGTGTGCGGCGCGCTGGCCCTGGTGGTGCGCGGCCGGCGGTCCCTGGCCCGCGTGGACCTGTGCGTCCTGGTGACGGGCCTGACGCTCGCCCTGTGCACGTTCGCGCTGTTCCACCGGGGCTCCGACGAGTCCGTCCTCACCACCCAGGCCGCGCGCGACCTGGCGGCCGGGCACGGGATCTACGGCCGTCCGTGGCCCTGGCTCTTCGGCGGCAAGGGCATCGCGCTCACCCCGACCGTCACGGGCGGCTACGACTACACGTACGGCTATCCCCCGCTCGCTCCGCTGCTCACCGCTCCCCTGCTCTGGCTCGGGCACGGCAGTCTGCCGGCCATCGCGATGAGCACGGGCGCGCTGCTCGTCGGCACGGTCGTGCTGTGGTGGCTGCTGCCGACGCCCTGGCGCTCGGCGGCGACCATGGCGTGCCTGGGGTTCTCGATGATCGAGATGTACGGCCGGCTCGGCTATCCCGCGATCCTGGCGCTGGCTCTGATGATCCCGGTGGTGGTGCGCTGGCCCCGGATCGGGCGGGGCGGGCGGCTGGGCCCCGCCGGGGTGGCGCAGGCGGCCTGTCTGGGGGCGGCGTGCGCGGCGCAGCAGTTGCCGTGGTTCCTCGCGCCGTTCCTGCTGGCCGGGATCTACGCCGTGCGGCGCGGGGAGCTCGGGGCGCGGGCGGCGGGCCTGGTGGTGCTGCGGCTGGCCGGGGTCGCCGGCGCCGTATGGCTGCTGATCGACGCGTACTTCGTGGTGACCCAGCCGGTCGCATGGCTGAAGGGGATCGCGCTGCCGCTGATCCAGGGAGCGGTGCTGCACGGCCAGGGCCTGGTGGGCGTCTCGCTGTATCTCACGAACGGCAGCGACCGGCTGGACTGGTACGGGTACGCCAGCGTGCTGCTGCTCGCCGGTCTGCTGGCGCTGTCGGTGCTGTTCGTGCGCCGGCTCGGTCCGGCGGCGACCGTGCTGCCGTGGCTGGCGTTCTGGCTGGCGACGCGTTCGCAGGACGGCTACTACCTGATGATGACCCCGCTGTGGCTTGCGGCGGCGGTGACCGCGCCCGCGACGGAGTTCGCGGGGGCCTGGCAGCCGTTCGCACGGCGGCTCGGCGGGGCGAACCGGCGTCCCGTGCGGATCGCCGCGGCCGTGCTGCTGCTGACCCCGGCGCTGGCGAGCGCGGCGCTGGCGGTCACCGGCTCGCCGCCCCTGCGCCTGGAGCTCGCCGGGGTCCGGCACGACACCCGGGCGCTCTCCCGGCTGACGCTGCGGGTGACCAACACGGAGGGCGAGGCGCTCACGCCCCACTTCACCCTGACCCGGGGCCAGGGCATGTACCCGTACTTCACGGTGCTGCGGGGGCCGGCCACGCTGCCCGCGCACGCCACGGCCGTCTACGAACTGCGGCCGCCGGACGGGACGTACGCGCTGCCGCACAGGCACCAGCAGGTCCGGCTGCGCGTCTTCACCTCGGCGCCGCAGACGCTGTCGAGCGCCTACCTCACGCTGCCGACCGCTTGAAGCGGAGCGTGGCGTCGACCGCGGTCAGGCCGCGGATCATGCCCATCTGGTTCCAGCCCAGGCCGAACTGGTCGCGGTCGACGGAGAACTCGGCGCGCAGGGTGACCGCGTCGGCGCTCGCCTCGCTGATCGTGGCGGTGAACGACTGGGGGCGGCTGATGCCGCGCACGGTCAGCTGGCCCACCACGTGGACCTGGTCGCCGTCGCGCAGTTCGGCGCTGCGCACCGCGAAGGTGATCTCGGGGTGGTTGTCGACGTCGAAGAAGTCGGTGCCGCGCAGGTGCGTGTCGCGCTTGGCGTTCTTGGTGTCGAGGGAGGCCGCGTCGAGGGTCACGGTGCCGACGGCGGACCCGTCGGCCCGTACCTCGCCCTGACCGTCCACGGTGGCGAAAGCGCCCTTGACCGTGACCAGACCCCACATCGTCCTGTGCTTCAGGGCGACCGTGGTGGCGGTCCGGTCGAGCTGCCAGGTTCCGGTTTCGACGGCGACGGTCATGGTCCGTTCCTCACTCAGGTAGTCCAAATTTGGATGACAGCACGCTAGCCGATTATTCAAATTTGGACAACGGGTAGACTCGAATCCATGGCCGACCAATCCGACTGCCCCTCCGCCGCAGGTGACGGACTCCTGCCCGCCGAGCTGCACGCCTGGATGCTGATGCTGGCCGCGACCGGAGCCGTGGAGCAGGAACTGCGGGGCGTGGTCAAGGAGCGGCTGGACGTCTCGCACGACGAGTTCCTGGTCCTGTGCCTGCTGGCCACGGGCCCCCGGGAGGGTCAGCGCATGACCCGGATCGCCGAGCTGCTGGGCCGCCCCAAGACCCGCCTCACCTACCAGATCGCCTGCCTCCAGCACGTCGGTCTCGTCACCCGCAAGTCGGTCTGCGGCGACAAGCGGGGCGTCAAGGTGGCTCTCACCGAGAAGGCCCGGATCCTCCTCGGGGAGGCGTCCGGCACCCTCGCCGAGACGGTCAGGGCGGCCCTGGACCGGTTCATGGGCCCCGACCAGCGCGGGGCGCTGTGCGCCCTGATGCCGGATCTCGCCGGGGAGGCGAAGCCGGAGTAGTCACCGGTGCGGTCGTGGGTACCCGGCCGGTGCCCGCGCCCGACCGAAGGAGGGGTTCATGGCGACCTCCGACCTGCCCGTTCCTGTCGTACGGCGACCCGACGCGCCCCCTCCGGACACCACCGCCCTGGAGAGCGCGCTGCGCGAGCGGGTCGACGGCGAGGTCCGCTTCGACGCCGGGAGCCGGGCCGCCTATTCGACCGACGCCTCGAACTTCCGCCAGACCCCGATCGGCGTGGTCGTGCCCCGTACCCCGGAGGCGGCGGCGGAGGCGATGGCGGTGGCCCGCGAGCACGACGCGCCGGTACTGTCCCGGGGCGGCGGGACCAGCCTGGCCGGCCAGTGCACCAACACCGCCGTGGTGATCGACTGGTCGAAGTACTGCGACCGCCTGGAGTCCGTGGACGAGGACGCCCGCACCTGTGTCGTCCAGCCGGGCATCGTCCTCGACGAACTCAACCGGCAACTCGCCCCGACCGGGCTGCGGTTCGGCCCCGAGCCGGCCACCCACGCCAACTGCACCGTCGGCGGCATGATCGGCAACAACTCCTGCGGGGCCACCGCGCAGGCGTACGGCAAGGTCGTCGACAACATCGCCCGCCTGGAAGTGCAGTTGTACGACGGCACCCGGTTCTGGTGCGGGGAGACCAGCGACGAGGAGTACGCCGAGATCGAACGGCAGGGAGATCTGCGGGCCACCGTGTACCGGCGGTTGCGGGCCCTGCGCGACACCTACGGCGACGAGGTCCGCGCCCGCTTCCCGGACATCCCGCGCCGGGTCTCCGGCTACAACCTCGACTCCCTGCTCCCGGAACACGGCTTCGACGTCGCCGGGTTGCTGGTGGGCAGCGAGTCCACCCTCGTCACGGTGCTGCGCGCGGAGCTGGAACTGGTACCGGTCGTCAGGGAACGCACCCTGGTGGTCCTCGGGTTCCCCGACATCGAGTCGGCCGCCGACGCCGTCCCGGCCATCCTGCCGTACGAGCCGATCGCGCTGGAGGGCCTGGACGCCCGGCTGATCGAGGACGAGCGGATCAAGCGCCTCAACCCCAAGGCACGCGCCGAACTCCCCCACGGAAACGCCTACTTGCTGGCACAGTTCGGCGGGGAGAGTCACGAGGAGGCCGACCGGAACGCCCACCGCATGCTCGACGGCCTGCACCACTCCGAGCACGACCCGGACGTCGCCTTCCTCGACGACCCGGCCCACGAGCAGGAGTTGTGGCAGGTCCGCGAGGCCGGACTCGGCGCCACCGCGCACATCCCGGGCCGCCCGGACACCTTCGAGGGCTGGGAGGACTCCGCGGTCCCGCCCGCACGGCTCGGCGACTACCTGCGCCGACTGCGGGGCCTGTACGACGAGTTCGGCTACCTCAGTGACACCGGGCCCAGTCTCTACGGCCACTTCGGGCACGGCTGCGTGCACACCCGGATCCCCTTCGACCTGTACTCCGCCGAGGGAGTCGCCACCTACCGGCGCTTCATGGAGCGGGCCGCCGACCTGGTCGTCGAGTTCGGCGGCTCCCTGTCCGGGGAGCACGGCGACGGACAGAGCCGGGGCGAGCTGCTGCCCCGCATGTTCGGGGACCGACTCGTCACCGCCTTCGGTGAGTTGAAGGCCGTCTTCGACCCGCTGGACCGGATGAACCCCGGCAAGGTGGTGGCGCCGTACCGGCTCGACGAGAACCTGCGGCTGGGCGGCGAGTGGGCCCCGTACGACCCCCGCGAGCTGCACTTCCGCTTCCCGCACGACGGCGGGTCCTTCGCCCAGGCGGCCAACCGCTGTGTCGGGGTGGGGAAATGCCGCCAGCACACCACCGACGGCGGCGCGGTGATGTGCCCGTCCTACCAGGTCACCCACGAGGAGGAGCACTCCACGCGCGGACGGGCCCGGCTGCTGTTCGAGATGCTCGACGGACACGGTGACAGCCCGGTCCGGGACGGCTGGCGCTCCGAGGCCGTCCGGGACGCCCTCGACCTGTGTCTCGCCTGCAAGGGCTGCAAGAAGGACTGCCCGGCGGACGTCGACATGGCCACCTACAAGGCGGAGTTCCTCTCCCACCACTACGAGGGCCGGTGGTGGCGCAGGCCCCGCGCGCACCTGTCGATGGGCTGGCTGCCCGCCGTCGCGCACCTGGTCGGACGCGCCCGACTCGGGCCGCTCGTCAACGCGTTGACGCACACCCCGCCGCTGTCGAGGGCCGCCGTGGCACTCGCCGGGGTGGAGAACCGCGAGGTACCGCTGTTCGCCGGGGAGACCCTCCAGCAGTGGTTCGCCCGGCACGAGCCCTGCGGCGACGGGGCGCGCGGCAGCGTCCTGCTGTGGCCGGACACCTTCACCAACCACTTCCACCCGCACATCGGCCGGGCGGCCGTGACCCTCATGGAGCACGCGGGCTGGCGGGTGATCCTCCCCGAGGAGCCGCTGTGCTGCGGCCTGACCTGGATCTCGACCGGCCAACTGGCGACCGCGGAGAAGGTGTTGGGCCGGACCGTGCGCACGCTCGCCGAGCACGTGCGGGCGGGCGGCCTGGTGGTGGGCCTGGAGCCCAGCTGCACGGCGGTGTTCCGCTCGGACGCTCCCGAGATGTTCCCCGGCGACCAGGACGTACGGCGGCTGCGCGACCGGACGGTGACGCTCGCCGAACTGCTCACCGAGCACTCCCCCGGCTACGAGCCCCCGCACGTCCCGGACCGCTCCGCGAAGGCCCTCGCCCAGGTCCACTGCCACCAGCACGCGGTCCTGGACTGGCAGGCCGACCGGGAACTCCTGCGGCGCGCCGGCGTCGACGCCGAGCAGCTGGACTCCGGCTGCTGCGGCCTCGCCGGCAACTTCGGCTTCGAGCCGGGCCACCTGGAGGTCAGCGAGGCCTGTGCGGAGCGGGTACTCCTCCCGCGCCTGCGGGAGGAGCCCCCGGAGACGGTGGTCCTGGCGGACGGCTTCAGCTGCCGCACCCAGATCCACCAGTTCGACAGCGGCGGCCACGAGGCGGTCCACCTGGCGGAACTCCTGGCGAGCGCGATCCCGGGAGCCCCGGGCAGCGCGTACGGCGTGGCCCCGGGGGCGAGGCCGGCACCGCCGAGCGGGAGGACGAGGGCACTGACTTTGGCCGGAGCAGGCTTGGCAGGCCTGGCGGCGGCGGGCACGGCAGCCAGGTTGCTGCGCAAGCAACGGTGAGCGGAGTTGGTCGGGGGCGCGGGGCTGTGCTGAATTTGCGGCTACCGCCGCGTGGGCGCGACCAGCCACGGTATACCCGCAGCCGCCCACGGGCCTCAGACCACCAGCTCCATCAGCACCCCCCTGGCCCGCGCCACGCGAGACCGCACCGTCCCCACCGGGCACCCGCTCACCGCAGCGGCCTCCTCGTACGACAACCCCAGCATCTGCGTGAGCACGAACGCCTCCCGCCGCTCGTCGGACAAGGCCCCCAGCAGATCGACCAGCGCTATCCCGTCCTCGAAGCCCGGCACACCGCGAGGCTGCGCACGCTCCGCCGCCGCCTGCCAGTCGGCACCGTCGTACCGGCGGGGCCGCACCGCCGCGTGCCGGAAGCCGTCGACCACCGCGCGGCGGGCGATGGACAGCACCCAGGCCCGCGCCGAGGACCGCCCCTCGAACCGGTGCAGACTGCCGAGCGCCCGCAGGAACGTGTCCTGGGCCAGGTCGTCCACGGCCTGGGGGTCGCCGCACAGGTGGGAGACATAGCGCAGCACGTCCCGGTGCAGGGCGCGCACGAAGTGGTCGACGGCGTCGGCGTCGCCCGCGCGGGCGGCGAGCGCCCAGGCCGTGGCGGAGGCGTCGGCGGACTCGCGCCGGGCGCGGAGGTCGTCGGGGGCGGGAGCAGGCACAAAAGCAGAGGCAGAGGCAGGCGCGGAGGCAGGCGCACGCGCAGGCAGCGTGGAAGTGATCACCAGGTGTCCTTCTCGGGTCAGCCGTGATCCGGAGCGCTCGGGCGCACAGGGGTGCGCGGCTCTCCGGTGAGGGAGGCGGCCGTACGGCGCCCGGCAGGGGCCGACGACCGAGGCCCAGGGCGCACAGGGCGGCCCCGGGTCACCAGCTGTCGTCAGGCGACAGCCGTCCCCGGAGGCGGACCGCGATGCGTGATCGCGTGGACGAGAAGGACAAGCCGCGGCGCCCGCTCAGACCGGGCCCGGCGCATCCGCACGCGCGGCCGGTGCGGGGTCGCGGGCAGGGCGAGCAGCAGCCGCAGCGGGGCGACAAGCCGCCCGGCCACGGCCCGCAGGATGCGGAACACGGCCCGTTCGCCGTACGCCAGCCAGAGGCCGGTGACCAGCGCGGCGAGCAGGTGTGCGGCGTACATGCCGAACGGCAGCCAGTACGCGAGGGCACCGACGCCGGAAGAGGCCCCCAACTGAGCCGTGTCCATGGAGTCCATGCCGCTCGTGTGCATGGACTCCATGTGCATCGCGCCCATGTCCGGCGCCGCCGAAGTGGGCTGCGCGAGGGAGAAGGCCGTGTGGAGGGCCGTCTGGGCCAGGACGGCGACGGCGACGATCAGGGGCAGTCCGCGTTCACGGCCGGCCAGAGACCAGCCCGCGCACCCGGTCACGACCAGGCCCGCGGCCAGCGTCCAGCCGGGCACGTGGGCGCCGGACATGAGGACGTGGCCCAGGGCGGCGAGCAGCACGCAGACGGCCGCGAACACCGCGGCCCGTAGCGTGCGGGAGCACCACCCTGCTGTCATGGCGCCTCATCCTCCCATCCGGGCACCGGGAACCACCTGTGGGTACGGAAATCCACAGGTGACTGCTCACTTGACGGCGCGGCTCCGTACGACGGCGAACGCCCCGGCCGCGAGGCCGAGCACGCCCACGACGAGTCCGGCGGCACCGAGACCGCGTGCCGTGGAGTCGCTCGCCGAGGCCTTCGTGGTGGCCGGGGTGGCGGCCGGGCTCCTGGTCGCCGTGCCGGAGGCGGTGGCCGACGTGAGCTTGAGGACGGGCGCCGGGTTCTCCGGTTCCTCGTCGCCCTTGGCGGCCTCCTCGATCCAGCGGACGACTTTGCCGTCGGAGTACGTCTGGAGGGTCTTGAAGGTCAGCTCGGCGGTGTCGTCGGGGAGCTGGCCGAAGGCGACGTCGAAGTCCTCGTAGTGGCCCGGCACGACCTTGCCGCCGGTCCAGGTGATCTCGGAGACCGCGTCGGTGATCGTGCCGTCGTCGGTCTTGACCGGCGTCTTGAGCTTGGTGTTCGTGACCGTGGCGGTCCAGCCGTCGTGCGGGGAGACCAGCACGCCGAGCAGCGGGTGGTCGGTGGGCAGGAACAGCTGGACCTTCGTGGTGCTCGCGGTGTCGCTCTCGTCGGGGACGCGGAAGGCGATGACGCCGTCCGTGGCGCCCTTGGCGTAGCTGTCGGGGTGGACGGTGACGTGCGCGGAGGCGACTCCGGCGGCGGTCAGGAGCGCGGCGGCGGCGAGGGCGGTGCCGAGGCCGGCGCGGCGCAGGGCGGTGTGTGCTCGGGACATGGGTGAGGGATCTCCGTACCAGAGGAAGAGAGAAGAGAGGTGTCAGATCGCGTACGGGATCGTCGTGGGCGGTCCGCGCCGGTGGACCGTGTGGCGGAGCAGGAGGCGGCGGGGCGTGCGGGTGCCGTGGTCGGGGGCCGGGCACGCGGGGTCCGGGGCGGCCGGCTCGCCGTAGCCCTGCCACCAGGCGGCGAGACCCGGCACCAGCGCGACGGAGCGGCGCAGCAGCGACCACAGGGCGGCCTCGCCGCGCCGCAGCCACCAGGTCAGCAGGACGGCGGCGCAGAGGTGGGCGGCGGTGGCGTGCGGGGTGACGGCGTGCGGCGGCGGGGTGGTGGTGTGGATCATCCGCATGCCCCGCATGGCCAGGGGGGTCATGCCCTGCCGGGTCGCCGTGGCGTGGGAGCCGGCCGCGCCGAAGGCCAGGTGCAGTCCGGCCTGGGAGGTGAGGGTTGCCGCGCCGATGGCTCCGAGCGGGCGTTCCCGGCCGCCGAGCAGCCAGCCGGCCCCGAACACCGGCAGGAACCCGATCGCCTGGGCCCACACCGGCGGTGTCATGCCGGTGGCCAGGGTGTGTCCCCCGGCGGCTAGCAGCACGCACAGCGCGGCGAACACCGCCGCGCGCAGGCTGCGGACCGCAGGGGATGCCCTCATGGCGACCGATACTCCCACGTGTGTGCCACGGCCCGTCCGGCGGTCCGGTCAGTAGACGTCCCGCACATACCGCTTGTCGGCGGCGAGCTGTTTCACGTAGGCCGCCGCGCCCGCCTCGTCCAGGCCGCCGTGCAGGGCCGCGATGTCCCGCAGCGCCCGGTCGACGTCCTTGGCCATGCGGGAGGCGTCGCCGCACACGTAGAAGTGGGCGCCGTCCTGGAGCCAGGACCACAGCAGCGGGCCGTGCTCGCGCATCCGGTCCTGGACGTAGACCTTGGCGCGCTGGTCACGGGAGAAGGCGGTGTCCAGGCGGGTGAGGGTGCCGTCGGCGAGGAACGCGGCCAGCTCGTCCTCGTAGTAGAAGTCGGTCGCCCGGTGCTGTTCGCCGAAGAACAGCCAGGTGGGGCCCCGTCCGCCGAGGGCGCGGCGCTGTTCCAGGAAGCCGACGAAGGGGGCGACGCCGGTGCCGGGGCCGATCATGACCATCGGCGTGGCGGGATCGGCGGGCGGGCGGAAGTGCGGGGCGCGCTGGACGTGCACCGGCACCGGGGTGCCCGCGGCGGCGTCGGCAAGGAAGGGTGAGCAGACGCCCTGGCGGGGCTTGCCGCGCAGGTTCTCGTAGCGCACGACGGAGACGGTGAGCGAGACGAGGTGCGGATCGGTGAGGGGGCTGGACGAGATGGAGTACAGCCGCGGCTGGAGGCGTCCGAGGATGCGCGCCCAGTCCTGCGGGGCGGCCTGCACGCCGTACTCGGTGATCACGTCGACGGCCTGCCTCCCCCAGTTCCACTTGGCCAGTTCGTCGTTGTTGTCGGGGCGCAGGAGCTTCTTCAACTCCCGCGGGTCACGGGTGCGTTCGGCGACGAAGCGGAGCAGGGCGGGGGTGATCCTGGTGATGTCCAGGTGCCGCAGGAGGGCCTCGCCGAGCGGGACCTCGCCCACGCCGTTCACCTCCACGGCGGCCGTCGCGTCGAGGCCGGTCACCGTGAGCCACTCCTCGACCAGGTCCGCCGAGTTGAGCGGCCGGATGCCGAGGGCGTCGCCGGCGTCGTACAGGAACGGGGTCTCGCTGTCCCGGGTGTCGAAGGTGAACCGCCGGACCTCCTTGCCGGCGCCGGGCAGGCTCAGGAGGCGGTTGCCGGTGAGACGGGCGAGGACGGGGGCGGGCTTGCGGGGTCGCGGGGCGACGGGGGCCGGGGCGGGCGGGGCGGAGGGCACGGCGGCGGGCACGGCGAGAAGACCGCTTGCCTCCGGAGGAGCGCCGTCCTGTCCCGCAAGTGCCGTCAGGACCTCGTCCAGCCAGCCGTGGGCCGCGTCCTCGAAGTCCGGTTCGCAGTCCGTGCGGGGCGCGAGCCGCAGTGCGCCCAGTTCGTCGAGGCGCTGGTCGAGCCGGCGGCCGTGGCCGCAGAAGTCGTCGTACGACGAGTCGCCGAAGGCCAGGACCGCGTACCGGCGCCCCTCCAGGCGGGGGGTGCCGGGGTCGGCAAGGGTCTCCCAGAAGCCGCTGCCGTTGTCGGGGGCGTCGCCGTCGCCGAAGGTGCTGGTGATCAGCAACAGGTCGGCGGAGGGCGGCAGTCGGCCGAGGTCGGCCTGGTCCATGCCGACCAGGGAGGTGCTGTGCCCGACGGTGCTGAGGCGTTCGGCGGTGGCGGCCGCGAACTCCTCGGCGTTCCCCGTCTGCGAGGCCCACAGGATGACGACCTCACGGCGCAGGTCCGTGGTGGACGAGGGTGCGGTCGAGGGCTGTGTGGTGGCTGTCTGTGTGGCGGCCGCCCGGGAGTACATCCCGGCGAGTGTGCCGTTGACCCACAAGGCGTGCTCGGGGCTGAAGGGCGCGTCGGGGGGCAGCACCGGCACCCCGGGCGATCCCGCCGGGATCCCGGCGAGGAATCCGACCAGGTACAGGCGTTCCTGCGCGCTGAGAACGGGCGGCGGGGCGGGGGCGAGACCGAAGACGGATGCGGCCGCAGACTCGACGGAAGCATCCCCAGCCACCGCAGCCACCGCCGCCACCCCAGCCACCGCGGTCACCTCGGCAGAAGCGCCCCCGGCCCTCGGAGACCGCAGAGCAACCGGCACCGCCACCTTCGTCAGCGACACCGCGCACACCTTGAACTCCGGCTGGAACGACAGCGGATCGACCGCGTCGCTGGTCACCGCGTTGACGCTGAGGTACTCCCCGAAGAGGTCGTTCCAGTGGAAGGGCGCGAAGCAGCACCCGGGCCGTACCCGGTCCGTCACGACGGCGGGCAGCACGGCCCGCCCGCGCCGGGAGGCCACCTCGACGGAGTCGCCGTCGGCCACGCCCAGCGCCGCGGCGTCCTCGGGATGCAGTTCCACGAAGGGCCCGGGGTTGAGCTTGTTCAGCTTCGCCACCCTGGCCGTCTTGGTCAGCGTGTGCCACTGGTGCTGGAGCCGCCCGGTGTTCAGGACGAAGGGGTAGTCGTCGTCCGGCATCTCGGCCGGCGGGAGGTGCGGCCGGGCGAAGAAGACACCCCGCCCGCTCGCTGTGGGGAAGCGGAGGGTGCCGTCCTCCCCCACGTACCGGATCGGGTTCCGGTCGGGCCCGTCCTCGCTCGCCGAGGGCCACTGCACCGGGGTCTCGCGCAGCCGGTCGTAGGAGACCCCGCGCAGATCCCAGCCGGTCTTCGGGTTCCAGGCCCGCTTGATCTCCTCGAAGACCTGCTCGGCGCTGTCGTAGGAGAAGCCCTTTTCGTAGCCCATCCCGCGGGCGACGGCGGCGATGATCCGCCAGTCCGCCATGGCCTCGCCGGGCGGGTCCACGACGGCCGGGGTCAGGGTGAGGTTGCGCTCGCTGTTGACGAAGACGCCGTCGCCCTCGGTCCACATCGCGCCGGGCAGCACGACGTCGGCGTACGCGTTGGTCTCGGTGTCGGCGAAGACGTCCTGGGTGACGACGAACTCGGCGGCCTCCAGGCCCTCGATGACGGTGCGGCGGCCGGCGACGGAGGCGACCGGGTTGGTGCAGATGATCCAGCAGGCCTTGATCTCGCCGTCGGCCATCTTCCGGAACATCTCGACGGTGCCCTTGCCGACGCCGTCGGCGCGCAGGGTGTCCGGGGGCAGCTCCCAGAGGTCCTCGACGAAGGCCCGCTCCTCGTCGACGAGGACGGAGCGCTGGCCGGGCAGTCCGGGGCCCATGTAGCCCATCTCGCGGCCGCCCATGGCGTTGGGCTGTCCGGTGAGGGAGAAGGGGCCGCTGCCGGGGCGGCAGATCGCGCCGGTCGCGAGGTGGAGGTTGACCAGGGCGTTGGTGTTCCAGGTGCCGTGCGTGGACTGGTTGAGGCCCATGGTCCACAGGCTCATCCACTCGCCGGCCGCCCCGATGAGCCGCGCGGCCTCCCGGATGTCCTCCTCGGCGAGGCCGGTCGTCTCGGCCACCGCGGCGGGCGGGTAGTCGGCGAGGAACTCCGGCATCGCCTCCCAGCCCTCGGTGTGGGCGGCGATGAAGCCGGGGTCGGTGTCGCCGTTCGCGTGCAGGAGGTGCAGCAGGCCGTTGAGGAGGGCGAGGTCGGTGCCCGGCCTGATCTGGAGGAACAGGTCGGCCTTGGCCGCGGTGGCGGTGCGTCGCGGGTCGACGACGATCACCTTGGCGCCCGAGGCCTTGACCCGCTCCATCATGCGCAGGAAGAGGATGGGGTGGCAGTCGGCCGTGTTGGAGCCGATGACGAAGAAGAGGTCGGCGTTCTCGAAGTCCTGGTACGAGCCGGGCGGGCCGTCCGCGCCGAGGGAGAGCTTGTAGCCGGTGCCGGCGCTGGCCATGCACAGCCGGGAGTTCGACTCGATCTGGTTGGTGCGCAGGAAGCCCTTGGCCAGTTTGTTGGCCAGGTACTGCGCCTCCAGGCTCAGCTGCCCGGACACATAGAGGGCGACCGCGTCGGGGCCGTGCTCGTCGACGATCTCCCGCAGTCGCCGGGCCGTCTCGGTGATCGCCGTGCCGACGGCCGCGGGCACCGGCTCCTCGCCCCGCTCGGGCCGTACCAGGGCCGTGGTCAGCCGACCGGGCGCGGCGAGCAGGTCGGCGGTGGTCGCGCCCTTGGTGCAGAGCTTGCCGAAGTTGGCGGGATGCTCCTTGTCGCCGGAGGCCTTCAGGACCGTACGGCGGCCGTCCGGGCCCATGCCGATGTCGAGGACCAGGCCACAGCCCACACCGCAGTACGAGCAGACCGTCCGCACCACGGGCACGCCTCCTGAGCTCGACGACTCGATCTCCGTCGACCGTACGAAACGGCCATTACGCAGATGTCTCCCGAGCCGTTCACCAGGAGTTACACCGCCCGCACAGCCGACGGGGAAGCCTTGTGAGCGTCTGCGGGGCGCCGCGGAGCCCGGATCCGACACGACACAGATCTGGAACGGTTCCATTTCTTGAACCATTCAGGTTTATGAGGGTAGGTTGGTCCCCATGACCGCCCCCCAGCTTCCGAACACCGCCGACGAGCTGCGCGGTGCCGGCCTGCGGGTGACGGCCGCGCGCGTCGCACTGCTCGAGACCGTTCGGGCCGGTGACCACCTCCCCGTCGACGCGATCGCCACAGGAGTGCGCGACCGCCTCGGCCACATATCGCTCCAGGCCGTCTACGAGGCCCTGCACTCGCTCACCGCGGCGGGTCTCGTGCGCCGCATCGAGCCGCCGGGCAGCCCGGCCCGGTTCGAGGGGCGGGTCGGGGACAACCACCACCACCTGGTCTGCCGGTCGTGCGGGACCGTCGTCGACGTCGACTGTGCCGTCGGTCACGCGCCCTGTCTGACAGCTTCCGACGACCGCGGCTTCTCGATCGACGAGGCCGAGGTCATCTATTGGGGCCTGTGCCCCGCCTGTTCCGCCAGTTCCACCCAAGGGCTCACTTCAGCACCGTGATCCACCCAGTTCGGAAGGACTGAAATGTCTGAGAACCACGACGCAATCGTCACCGACTCCAAGCCCGAGGGCACCGGTGGCTGCCCGGTCGCGCACGGGCGCGCCGCGCACCCCACCCAGGGCGGCGGCAACCGCCAGTGGTGGCCGGAGCGACTGAACCTGAAGATCCTCGCCAAGGACCCGGTCGTGGCGAACCCGCTCGGCGCGGACTTCGACTACGCCCAGGCCTTCCAGGCCCTCGACCTGGACGCCGTGAAGCGGGACATCGCCGAGGTGCTCACCACCTCGCAGGACTGGTGGCCCGCCGACTTCGGCAACTACGGCCCGCTGATGATCCGGATGGCCTGGCACAGCGCCGGCACCTACCGCATCAGCGACGGCCGCGGCGGTGGCGGTCGTGGCCAGCAGCGCTTCGCGCCGCTGAACAGCTGGCCGGACAACGGCAACCTGGACAAGGCCCGCCGTCTGCTGTGGCCGGTGAAGAAGAAGTACGGCCAGTCCATCTCCTGGGCCGACCTCATGATCCTCACCGGTAACGTCGCCCTGGAGACCATGGGCTTCGAGACCTTCGGCTTCGGCGGCGGCCGCGCCGACGTCTGGGAGGCCGACGAGGACGTCTACTGGGGTCCCGAGACCACCTGGCTTGACGACCAGCGCTACACCGGCGACCGCGAGCTGGAGAACCCGCTCGGCGCCGTCCAGATGGGCCTCATCTACGTCAACCCCGAGGGCCCCAACGGCAACCCGGACCCGCTGGCCGCGGCCCGCGACATCCGTGAGACCTTCCGCCGCATGGCGATGAACGACGAGGAGACCGTCGCCCTCATCGCCGGTGGTCACACCTTCGGCAAGACCCACGGCGCCGGCCCGGCCGACGCGGTCGGCAACGACCCCGAGGCCGCCTCCATGGAGGAGCAGGGCCTGGGCTGGAAGTCCACCTACGGCACCGGCAAGGGCGGCGACGCCATCACCTCCGGTCTCGAGGTCACCTGGACCACCAAGCCCACCC
The DNA here is from genome assembly GCF_000383655.1 of Streptomyces sp. 351MFTsu5.1. Taxonomy (NCBI): domain Bacteria; kingdom Bacillati; phylum Actinomycetota; class Actinomycetes; order Kitasatosporales; family Streptomycetaceae; genus Streptomyces; species Streptomyces sp. 351MFTsu5.1. The sequence continues at coordinate 747,656 of NZ_KB911775.1, forward strand.
AGTGGAGCAACGACTTCTTCGACATCCTCTTCGGCTACGAGTGGGAGCTCACCCAGAGCCCCGCGGGTGCCAACCAGTGGGTGGCCAAGGACGCGCAGGCGATCATCCCCGACGCCCACAGCGACTCCAAGAAGCTCCCCACCATGCTCACCACGGACCTCTCGCTGCGCTTCGACCCGATCTACGGCGAGATCTCCAAGCGCTTCCACGAGAACCCGGACCAGTTCGCGGAGGCCTTCGCCCGTGCCTGGTACAAGCTGACCCACCGTGACCTGGGCCCGAAGTCCCTGTACCTCGGCCCGGAGGTCCCGTCGGAGACCCTGCTGTGGCAGGACCCGCTGCCGCAGGCCGAGGGCGAGGCCATCGACGCCGCCGACATCGCGGCCCTGAAGGCCAAGGTCCTGGAGACCGGCCTCACGGTCTCGCAGCTCGTCTCCACGGCGTGGGCCTCGGCGTCCACCTTCCGCGGCAGCGACAAGCGCGGCGGCGCCAACGGCGCCCGCATCCGCCTGGAGCCGCAGCGCGGCTGGGAGGTCAACGACCCCGAGCAGCTCGCGCAGGTCCTGCGGGTCCTGGAGGGCGTGCAGGCCGAGTTCAACGCCGGCGCCAAGAAGGTCTCGCTGGCCGACCTGATCGTCCTCGCGGGTGCCGCGGCGGTCGAGAAGGCGGCCAAGGACGCCGGCGTCGCGGTGGAGGTGCCCTTCACCCCGGGCCGCGTGGACGCGACCGAGGAGCACACCGACGTCGAGTCCTTCGCCGCCCTCGAGCCGGTCGCGGACGGCTTCCGCAACTACCTCGGCAAGGGCAACCGCCTGCCGGCCGAGTACCTGCTGCTCGACCGCGCCAACCTGCTCACCCTGAGCGCCCCCGAGATGACCGTCCTCGTCGGTGGTCTGCGCGTCCTCGGCGCCAACCAGGGGGGCACCGCCCACGGCGTCTTCACCGACCGCCCGGGCGTCCTGAGCAACGACTTCTTCGTCAACCTGCTCGACCTGGGCACGACGTGGAAGTCCACCTCGGAGGACCAGACGGCGTTCGAGGGCCGGGACGCCGAGACCGGCAAGCTGAAGTGGACCGGCACCCGTGCCGACCTGGTCTTCGGCTCCAACTCCGAGCTGCGCGCCCTCGCCGAGGTCTACGCGAGCGACGACGCCAAGGAGAAGTTCGTGAAGGACTTCGTCGACGCGTGGGTCAAGGTCTCGAACCTGGACCGCTTCGACCTGGTCTGAGCGACTGAGTGAAACAGGGGCCGGTCCTGGTGGACCGGCCCCTGTGCCACGTCTGGACGCCCCTGCCTCGTCTAGGCGAGCGTGGCCAGGAACTTCCCCAGCCGCGCGATGCCCTCGCGCAGTTCCTCGGCGGAGGCGGCGTAGGACAGCCGTACATGCGTGTCCGCGGTGCCCATCCCGAAGTCCCGGCCCGGGGTGAGGGCGACATGGGCCTCCTCCAGCGCCCGTCCGCAGAACTCCCACGAGGTGAGCCCGGTGCCGCTGACGTCGAAGTAGACGTAGAACGCCCCGTCGGGCGGCACCGGCACCGGCAGCCCGATCCGGGCGAGGCCCTCCAGCACCAGGGCCCGCCGCCGCCCGAACTCGGCCCGCCGCTCCTCGCACACGGCGAGCGACTCGGGCGTGAAGCACGCGAGCGCGGCGTGCTGGGCGGGGGTGGAGGCGCAGATCATGTAGTTCTGGGCCAGCCGCTCCAGGGCCGGCACCAGCGCCTCGGGCACCACGCACCAGCCCAGCCGCCAGCCGGTCATCCCGAAGTACTTGGAGAAGCTGTTGATCACGACCGCTTCCGGGTCGTACGACAGCACACTGCGCGGCGGCCGCCCGTGCTCGTCGTGGTCGCCGAGGTCGAGGTAGATCTCGTCGACGATCCGCCACGCGTCCCGCTCCCGGGCGAAGGCGCAGATCGCGGCCAGCTCGTCGGCCGGTACGGAGGTGCCGGTCGGGTTGGAGGGGCTGGCGACCATGATCCCGCGGGTGCGGTCGGTCCAGTACGACCGGACGGTGGCCGTGTCCAGCTGGTACCGCGACTCCGCGCTGGTCGGCACGAGACCGACCCGGGCGCCGAAGCTCTCGGCGATCTGGCGGTTGCAGGGGTAGGAGGGGTCGGCGATCAGGACCTCGTCCCCGGGATCGACGAGCGCGGCGGCGCCCAGCACCAGCGCGGCCGACGCCCCGGCGGTCACGACGACCCGGGCCGGATCGAGGTCGACGCCGTGCCGTTCGGCGTAGAACCGCGCGATGGCGAGCCGCAGTTCGGGCAGCCCGAGCGCCCCGGTGTAGCTCATGGGCCTGGTGCCCACGACGTCCCGCATCGCCTCGATCACGGCCGGCGGCGCCCCGAAGTCCGGTTCCCCCAGGCTGAGTTTGACGACGTGCCGCCCCTCGGCCTCCAGCGCCGCGGCATGCTTGCCGAACTCCATGGCGTAGAACGGCGCGACGGACCGAGCCCGCTGCGAGATCCTCATACGGTCGGCCTCCCGGGGGTCGTCGAAGCACGTCGCACTATACGAGGGCCCCGCGACCACTTGCCCGGCAGGAAGGCCGGGTTCCGGAGGTGTGGGTCACCGGTGGGCGGCGCGGTTCATCCCGACCACGTCCTCCAGGGCGGGGTCCGGGCCGAGCGCGGCGTAGCGCTCCCCCAGGCTCTCCCGGACCGCCGTGTCCCGGGCGCGATCGGCCGCGGCCAGGGCGGCCGGCAGCTCGTCCAGGGTCAGCTCGGTGCAGTAGGCGGGGCCCATCGGCTGCTGCCGCCAGGAGTCGGTCGGGGCTCCCGCGTCGTAGGGGTCGAATCCGGTGTCGTCCACCAGGCGCATGGCCACCTGCTTCGCCTCCTCGGAATCGCCCGCGACCGGGATGGCGATACGTCCCGGAGCGCCCGCCGGGACCCCCTTGGTCCGCCGGGTTCCGGCCAGGGCGGCGTTCCAGGCCTTGACCACGGGGCGTCCGAGCAGCTCGGAGGTGTGGACGCTCTCCACGGCACCGCCCTCCACCGCCTCGATCCGGCCGCTGAGGTGCGGATAGTAGTTGGAGGTGTCGACGACCACGGTCCTCGCGGGGACGGAGGCGAACAGTCCGGCCAGTTGTCCCGCCGCCCCGAAGGGGATGGCCAGGACGACGGCGTCCCTGTCCCTGACGGCGTCCCGGAGGGCCACGACCCGGGCGCCGGTCTCCAGCACCTCGGGCGCGACGGTCTCGGGCCCGCGGGCGGTGGCGACCTGGACGTCGTGCCCGGCCTCGCCGAGTCGGCGGGCGAGGTTGCCGCCGATCGCGCCGGCTCCGATCACGGCGACTTTCATGCCGGGTCCTTCCGGGAGGCACACCGGTCCCAGGACGGCTCCGCCCCGCGCTGCTCCTCGAGTGGGTGGGTGCGGGGGTCAGTACGCCGCGTTCAGCAGGTCGGCCAGTACGTCGGGGCGCTCGAGGGCGATGAAGTGGCCGGCCCGGGGGACCTGGGTGAAGTCGGCGGCCGGGAGCAGTCGCCGGTCGGCCTCCCGGTCCGAGGGGCGGGACCAGTCCTTCTCGCCGTAGACGAGGTGGACGGGCGCCTTGACCTCGGGGTAGCGGGAGCGGGCCGCGATGAGGCTCGGCAGGGCCTGGTAGACGGCCCGGGCGACGGCCGGGTAGCCGGGGCGGGCGCCCACCTGGAGGAGCTCGTCCACGTAGTCGTCCCGCAGCGCGCTCCTGTCACCGAGGCCGCCCCGGAGGATCGCGCGCAGGGCCGGCCTGGGCTCCACTCCGGCGATCACGGGGCCCACTCCGGGCGCGAGGACACCGCTGACCACCACGCGGGCGAGGAGGCTTGAGCGGGCGATGCCGCCGCGGAAGTCGTAGGCGTTGACCGCGACCACCCGGCGGACGCGTTCGGGGAGATCGGCCGCCGCGGTCAGGGCGAGCACCGCGCCCATGGACTCGCCGAGCAAGGTCACGTCCCTCAGGTCGAGTCCGGTCAGCAGCCGCTCGACACCCGCGCGCATCGCGGGCTCGTCGTAGGACGCCCCGGGCACGATCTCCGAGTAGCCCATCCCGGGCAGGTCGAGGGCGTACACGGTGTACCGGTCCGCGAGCAGCGGAACGAGCCCGCGGAAGTGCTCGGCCTGGGTCCGCACGGTGTGCAGCAGGATCAGGGGGGCGCCGGTGCCCGCCTTGAGGTAACGCAGCCGCCCCTCGTGCCCGCCGCGCGGGGGGATCGCGTGGCTGGTGGTCCCCGGGATGTGAATCGTGGGACGTGACTCTCGGCTGGGCATCTCGCCGACTCCTTGGGCGTGAGGGATCAAGGGATCACCGGAACGGCCAGTCTCAGCGGACAGCACGAAACCGATCGGTTTCCAACAGCGTAAACCGATCGGTTTCCTCACGCAAGCGGGCCCCGCGGCTACGGACACGGGTGCGGCAGCGCGCAGCTCGGAAACCGATCGGTCTTCATTGCGCCCGATCCGGGTAACCTCGCGGTATGACCACCGAAGTGAAACCGAGTCCCAGGGAGCGGCTGCTGGAGGCGGCGGCCACGCTCACCTACCAGAACGGCGTCAGCATCGGTGTCGAGGCGCTGTGCAAGGCGGCCGGGGTGTCGAAGCGCTCCATGTACCAGCTGTTCGGGAGCAAGGACGAACTCCTGGCGGAGAGCCTGAAGGAGCGAGCCGCCGGCTACGTGGCCACCCTCCTGCCCGCGCCGGACGACGGCCGTTCACCGCGCGAGCGGATCCTGGACGTCTTCGCCCAGGTGGAGAAGCAGGCGGCGACGCCCGGCTTCTACGGCTGTCCGTACCTGGCCGTGCAGGTCGAACTCAAGGACCAGGGACACCCGGCGAGCCGCGTGGCCCACCAGGTCAAGGCGGATCTGACGGCCTTCTTCCGCGCCGAGGCCGAACGGGGCGGCGCGAGCGACCCCGAGCTGCTGGCCCGTCAGCTCAGCCTGGTCTTCGACGGCGCGAGCGCCCGCGCGGGCATTCAGGCGGACACCCTGACGGGGCTCGTCACGCCCACCGTGACCACCCTGCTCGACGCGGCGGGCGTGCGCTGAGGAATCCGGACAGCCGGCCAGGCGGTCACCCCGGTGCGCCGGGCAGCCGGCCAGGCACCGACACACCGAGCGCCCGTCGCCGGACGCCCCCACTTCACTTCGCGAGCTGCGCGTACAAACCCTCCAGGTCGCCCGCCAGCCCCGCCTTGACCTGACGCGAGATGTCGTCGGCGAGAACCTCGTACGCCCCGCTCTCGACGCCGTCGAGGGCGAGCGCGGCCACGACACGGGGGTCGGACTTGGGGGCGTCGACGCCGGACGCGAGGTCCGTGTCGACGTAGCCGACGTGCAGACCGGTGACCGCGATGCCGCGCGGCTGGAGCTCCAGGCGCAGGGAGTTGGTCTGCGACCAGAGGGCGGCCTTGGAGGCGCTGTACGAGCCGCCGAGCGCGATCCAGGAGAGCACCGAATGCACGTTCAGGAGGTGGCCGCCGCCGTTGCGCTCGATGACCGGCACGAAGGCCCGGGCCAGCAGGAGCGGGCCGTAGAAGTTGGTCTCGAACTCCCGGCGCACGTCGTCGACCGGCGAGTCGAGGAAGGAGGCGCCGACCGAGGCGCCGGCGTTGTTGACGAGCACGGTGACATCACCGGCCTGCGCGGCGGCCGCGGCCACCGACGCCGGGTCGGTGACCTCCAGCGCCACCGGGACCGCGTCCGGGTGCGTGACGGTACGCGGGTCGCGGGCCGTGGCGTAGACCTTGCCGGCGCCGCGCGCGTACAGCTCCTCCACCAGGGCCTTGCCGATTCCGCGGCTGCCGCCGGTGACGAAGACGTTGGCGCCCTTCAGAGCGGTCATGGCTGAACCTCCACAGAAATGAAACCGATCGGTTTCACAAAGCGTAAACCGATCGGTTTCGCGAGGCAAGCCCGCCCGTACGGACCCGCGCCGGGAACGGCCGGTGCCGCCGGCCCGTCGCGCGGGAGCGCGGGGCCGGCGGCACCGGTCGGAGGTCAGGCTCCCGGGTGGAGTCCGAGCCAGCCGGGGCTCGGGTCGCCCTTGACCTCACCGAAGTACAGGGCGAAGGTCTGCTTCCAGCGCTCGATCGCCGCGCGGTCGGCCATGAACTTGGGGAAGCCGTCGAGGTTGCCGTTGGGGTACTCCCAGACGGGCTTCAGCCCGGCCGGCGGGGTGACGTCGGTGCGGACCGACCAGCCGTTGGTGGCGGCCTTCTGCTGCTCGACGGAGAGCCGCCAGTTCAGGTACAGCTTGGCGGCGGTGGGGTTCTTGGCCTGCTTGAGGATCGCGGCCCGCTGTCCCCAGGACATGAACGGCGTCGACCCGTCAGGGAGCACCCACTTGACCGGCCCGGTGGACAGCGGCGCGCCGGAGCCGCCGATGCCGATGGCCTTCTGGCCGCTGGAGACGGCCGCGCTCGGGGTGTAGCTGCCGCGGGCGAACTGAAGGTTCTGGGTGGCCAGTCGAGCGAGCCAGTCCCAGCCGTACTTCTGCACGTAGAGGGTGTAGAGGTAGAGGACCGCGTCGTCGTCGTGCGGGTACGAGGAGGCGATCTTCCCCTTCCAGCGGGGGTCGGCCAGGTCGAGGGGACCGCTGGGGATGTCGGAGCCGACCGCTGCGGGGCCGTACATGTAGCTGAACGCGCTGACCTGGACGGCGACCCACGCGCCGTGCGGGTCCTTGAAGGGAGCGTAGAGCTTGGAGAAGCCGGCCGGCTTGTAGGCGAGCAGGCGGCCCTGCTCCTTCCAGCGCACGAAGTCCTGCACGGTCTGGAGCTGTACGACGTCGGGTATCAGGGTGTCGGTCGCGAACTGGTTGTCGACGCGGACGTCGTGGAACTTGCTGTAGTCGACGACCACGGTCAGGTCGATGCCCGGGAACTGGCTCTTGAAGCCGTTGCGGATGCCGTCCGCCTGGCTGGAGATGTCACCACCGGCGTAGAGCACGAGCTTGCCGCCCTCCGCGAGGGCTGCCTGGTAGAGCTCGTCAAGAGTCCGCTTCTCCTCGGCGCCGCCCTTCGTCACGCGCCCCGCGGAGGCTTGGCCGGTGGCGGCCTGAGCGGGGGCGACGGAGGTAGCGGCGACACCGAGACCGAGCGCGGCGCCCGCTCCGGTGGCAAGCAGGCGGCGTCGGCTGGGAAGGCTGGTCATGGTGGGGGAGCCTCTCTGTCCGTTCTGTTCTGTTCGGTTGTCTGTGGAGTGCAGCTGGACCACGGCAGCGCAGCAGCACGGCGCCCCGGTACGACGCCCGTGCCGTACCGGGACGCCGTGCTGCTGTGGGGGGAGGTCAGAACATGGTGTTGTCGTTGGCGCTCTTCTCGGGCACCTCCTGGATCACGTCCCAGTGCTCGACGATCTTTCCGTCGGCGACGCGCCAGAAGTCCGCGACGGCCATGCCCCGGTCGCCGGGCTTGAGGTGCAGGTTGCTGTGGGTGACCACCAGGTCCCCTTCGGCGACCACGCGCTTGATGTCCAGGCGCAGGTCGGGGAACTGCCCACGCAGCCAGTGCACATAGCCGACGAAGGCACCCGGGCCGTCCTGCGCCTCGGGGTTGTGCTGGGTGTAGCTCTCACCGAGGTGCGCGGCGGCGGCCTCCTCGGGCTGGTAGTCGTTGAACGCCTGCTCGTAGAAGGCGGTCACGAGTGCCTTGTTGTCCGCAGCGGACATGTCTGTCTCCTGCCTCATGGTGGGTGCGGTACGACTCAGTGGTTCATGGCGTCGCGGACGAGCGCGGTGTCGACGAACTGTTCGAAGCGGACGATGAGTCCGCCGCGTACGACGAAGTGGTGGGCGACGCGGACGTCGATGGGTTTGCCGGTGGCCTTGTTGGTCGCGGTGTAGCGGGCCAGGACGACGACGTTCTCGCCGTCGGTGACGTAGGTGTCGTCGTGGGCGGCCCAGCCGTCCCACTCCTTGCCGAGCTGTTCCATCACGTTCGAGGTGACACCCTCGGGCGTGCGGTAGGTGCCGGCGAG